>JAEZEQ010000026.1 GCA_023432985.1 Bacteroidota bacterium
GGGTGGATTTTTTTAAATTTGAGTTTAAACCTATATTAGAAATTATAAATTTGAATTTTGAGTATTCAAACCCCTCCGGTCTTCGACCACCTCCCCTTGGTTGGGGAGGAGCTGTATACTGCACACAGTATGGTCCCCCTCTCTTTTACTTTGAGTACATAAATCCTGCACAAAAAAATGGGATTATTTTTCCATTTTTTTGTGCAAAAATCCCAAATATAAAGGTGTTAAAATAATTTCTGCAAAGCAGTTCGAGGCGGAGCTAAATTTGGGCAAAGGAGCATACGAATGGTATGTGACTGCGCACAAATTTTGCTCCAACGAAGAAATGCGCAGCAGAAATGATTTTAAGCAGAAATGATTTTTACAAGAGAGGGGGATTAACTCCACATCCTCCTAATAACAGAAAAATTATTAATACAAATTCCCACTACAGTTCCCAATAAAATAATCATCAAAATGCCTAACAGGGTACTTCCGGTCTCTTGACCCAGCATCTTCAACCAGGCTGCAGGAATAATAAGTATATTGGCAATAAGAAATAGGATTAATAATATTTTGTTTCTTTTTTTCATTAGGTCTATGAATTGTAAGTTTAAGAATTAAAATTAAGAATTAAGAAATTAGGAAATTAAGAAATTAAGGAATTTTAACATATTCCATATTTTTGCATATTGCTAAAAAACAAAGGCGCCTTCTTTTAGAAGGCGCCTTTCCTATATAATGTGTCCAAAATACGTATTATTCTGCCGGAAAAAGAGGCTGATTTTGAGGTTGCGCAGCAGGTGTACCCGGCTGCATTGGCTGTGTGGCCACACCATCTACTCGAGGCGCTACACGCTCTTCACCGCCCGAACCCATTTTTACGCCCGAAGCCAAACAAAGGACAAATAAAGCAATAACCAAACCCCAGGTAACTTTCTCAATCAACTCAGGCTGCTTCTTTACTCCACCAAACATCTGTGTGTTCACACCCATATTGGAAGCAAGTCCGCCTCCCTTGGCATTCTGAATCAACACGATACCAATTAGGGCTAAGGAAACAATTATTATTGCAATGGCTATTAAAACGTTCATGATTTTTTTTCCAGTTTTTTACATTCTTTTATAAGGGCTGCAAAGTAATTACTTTTTTCCGGAAATAACAAAATAAGTTTTTGATAAACTTCACGAGCTCTGCTGTAATGTTGTTGCTCTACATATATGCGTGCCAAGGTTTCGCTCACGATTTCCCGATTTACATGTTGCGGCTCGTCCAATATGAACGGTGCTTCGAAATTCTCCTCTTTGCTGATGGGCTTAATTTTGGGTGCCGCTTTTATGAAGCGATCTATCACCTCTTGTTGGCTTACTTTTTTGACAAATTCGCCCAAATTGCCCGAATTGGCCTTCTGTAACCAAGACACAAAGGAAAAGCTTAAGCCCTCTGCCCCGTTTTCGGGAAGGGTTTCTTTAAACTCACGCTCAATATCATAGGGCTTTATTTTTGCCAAGGCTCACATTTTTGGGACGACAAATATACAGATTTCATACGAGTTCCCCCAGTTCTTTTTTATGAATACACATGAAGCCTTTTCCTCCCCTGTTTTACGGCATTACTGAATCTGTATCCATAGAGATTAGGCATTGATCCAGTTGCTGACGGATCTCTTTCAAATTATATGCTTTATCTCCACCGTTCCAATCTACATATATCAGGTTTACCAAGTCGCGTATTTCATCATTTTCTAAACGAGAATTTCCCAACATATTAGCCTGATAAGGCACTCCGTTTACTTCGATTGGCTCATGTATGCCATAGCGTATTATGCAAGCCAATCTTTCGGCATTTTGCAATACATAATCGGCATTTTGCAAGGGCGGAATCAGCTTTTTTAAACCCTCGCCTTCGGCACCATGACAAGAAGCACAATGCGTGGTATATAACACAAATGCTTTATTTTCTTGCTTTTCTTTTTCTCTATATAAACCAATAGCTGCCAAGACCAATACCGCAAGTATCAGTCCCGCCCATTGCAGGTTTTTTGTACGAAAATTTCCCATTTTATTTAAAAAAAAAGGCCGGCACAAACCGACCTTATTACCATTATTTTTTCAATTCTGTATAGTACTTGAAATAATAGGGTATGGTTTCTATCCCTTTCAGGTAATTGAATACTCCGTATTTTTCATTGGGTGAATGTATGGCATCGGAATCTAAGCCAAATCCCATCAATACGCTTTTCACCTGAAGCACTTCACCAAATAAAGCAACTATGGGAATGGAACCTCCGCCTCGTTGCGGAATCGGATCTTTACCGAAGGTTTCTTTCATAGCCATAGCCGCCGCTTTATACTCGGGTGTATCTGTTTCGGTAACCACCGGCATACCACCATGGTGGGGACGAACTTCAACTTTTACCGACGCGGGTGCAATTTTCATGAAATGATTCTTGAACAATTCGGTGATTTTATCGGGATGTTGATTGGGCACCAAACGCATGCTTATTTTAGCGAATGCTTTGGAGGGAAGTACGGTTTTTGCCCCTTCGCCTATATATCCACCCCAAATACCGTTTACATCGAGGGTCGGACGTATGGATGTGCGCTCAGGCACCGAATAACCCTTTTCGCCCCAGGCTTCTGCTATATCCAATTCTTTAGTATATTGCACAATATCGAAAGGTGCTTTGGCCATCTCGGCTCGTTCTTCCGCACTTAATTCCACCACATCATCGTAGAAACCGGGTATGGTTATATGATTGTTCTCGTCATGCAAAGATGCAATCATTTTGGCTAAAATATTAGCGGGATTCCCAACCGCACCACCATATACCCCACTATGCAGGTCAATGTTCGGACCGGTAACTTCCACTTCGACATAACTCAAGCCGCGTAACCCAACGGTCAAACTCGGAATATCGTTGGCAATCATCGAGGTGTCAGAAATAAGAATAACATCCGATTTTAATAAATCTTTGTTTTCTCTAAGAAAAGCCTCCAGATTGGAAGACCCTACCTCTTCTTCTCCTTCGATCATAAACTTGATATTGCAAGGTAAGGTTCCGGTTTGCATCATCAATTCGAATGCTTTGACATGCATGAAAAACTGGCCTTTATCATCGGCAGATCCACGGGCATAAATATATCCGTCGCGAATTTCAGGTTCAAAGGCAGGACTCTTCCATAATTCCAACGGCTCTGCCGGTTGCACATCGTAATGGCCATAAACCAAAACGGTAGGCTTGGATGGATCTATGATTTTCTCGCCATACACTACAGGGAATCCTTTGGTGGGAACTAATTTTACATTATCGGCTCCTGCACGCACTAAAGCCTCTTGCACCGCCTCGGCTGTTCTAAATACTTCTTTACTGTATGCCGGATCGGCACTGATAGATGGAATCCTCAACAACGCAAATAATTCTTCGATAAACCGATCTTTATGCTGATCGATATAGCTTCTAACTTCACTCATCTTTGTTAATTTATTGTTTACACTAATTTGAATACAAAAATCGTTATATTTTTGATACAACAAAATCGAGTTTTTTTCGTTAATTTTGCTTTTTTAATGGCATGAAGTTAAGCATACGCATATCTTTTATTTTTATTTTTCTTCTAAGCATTTTAGTAGAGCAAAGTTATGCGCAGCTGATTGTACAACAACAAACTGCAACCAATTTAGTTCAGAATGTTTTGCTCGGAGGCGGGGTTCAAGTTTCTAATATTACATCCTCAGGTTCGCCAGGCGCCATAGGTTTTTTCAACGGAGCCGGAACAAATATAGGCTTGCCCAGCGGTGTTTTGATGACCACAGGAAATTTACAGGTAGCTATAGGACCCAATAATACGGAAAGTGCTACTATAGAAAATGGAACAGGTTCACCTCCATCCAATGTGGCAAATGCGCTGGCCGCTATTTTGGGCGGAACGGAAAGTCCCACTTTTTTCAATGGAACGGTAATTAGTTTTGATTTTATTCCCCAAGGCGATCATATCAAATTCAAATATGTTTTCGGTTCGGAAGAATATCCCGAATATGTAAATTCCGAATTTAATGACGTCTTTGGCTTTTTTCTCAGTGGCCCCAATCCGGCCGGAGGAAATTACAGCATGGAAAATATAGCCACTATTCCCGGCACGGGAGCAACGGTGGCTATCAATTCGGTGAATAACGGACAAACAAATATGGGTCCCTGCACCAATTGTGCCTATTATGTGAATAATACCGGCGGAACAACCATACAATTCGACGCATTTACAAGTGTACTCACCGCAGAAGCCGATGTTGTACCCTGTAGCACCTACCGCATTACTCTGGCTATTTCTGATGTAGGCGATGCCAAATACGACAGCGGCGTTTTTCTTGAAGCCAAATCATTTCAAACGAATTCGATTAAAGTTTACCCCATTATAAATTCGCCCGCTGCGAATGGAATGAACGAACTTTTTGAAGGCTGCGGAACGGCCACTTTCCGTTTCGAAAGAGAAGGCAATATCAATACAGCACAAACTTATAATTATGTGGTGAGTGGAACTGCTTCTGCTGCCGATTATACGCCAAACTTTTCGGGTGTGGTGAACTTCGCCCCCAATCAATCGCAAGTAGACCTTACTTTCACGGCGGTGTCGGACGGATTAGCGGAAGGAAATGAATCGCTGACGGTTACTATTGTCGACACAAATCCCTGCCCTACTTCTGCACCTCCTTCGGCAACGATTATTATTAAAGATTTTAACCCCCTTTCGGTTATAGCACCACCCGATACTTCTATTCGATGTACGAATACCCCTATTTCTCTCGAAGCAATTATCAACGGTGGCGCCAATAATGTGGTGGTGTGGACTCCGGGAAATATTCAAGGAAATCCCGTTACGGTAAAACCCGGTCAAACCACTACGTATACGGTTACGGTTACCGAATCTTGTACCAATACCTCAGTTTCTGATCAGGTTACAATCTATACGCCTGACGAGCCTCCGCTTAGCCTAAACACTTCGAAGGATACCGCCATTTGTGGAGGAGAAACTATTGCTCTTTGGGCTCAGTATTCAGGCGGAATCGGAGATAAAAATTTAATATGGAGTACAGGTTCTTTTAAAGATACTATTTATGTGAGTCCCACCCAAACAACTGTCTATACCGTATCGGTTACCGACAGCTGTGGCACACGCATAGAAAAGGGAATCACCGTTACCGTGCAATCTCCCCAAGCACAGTTTACTTATGCTTATGTCGATAATCCGACCCTACAGTTTTTCGACCAAAGCAGCTCGGATGTGATTCAGTGGAATTGGCAATTCGGCGATGGTGATAGCTCGAACCTTATCGACCCCCTGCACCATTACACCGATACAGGCAATTATAGAGTAATACTCGAGGTGACCAATGCTTTTGGATGTACAGATACCATTTCGAAAATCATTAAAGCGTATCCCCCGTTCAAATATTATATTCCCAATACCTTTACGCCCGAAGGAAATGCCATAAACCCATATTTCAATGGAAAAGGAGAAGGCTATATTCAACAAGAATTGCTGATTTTTAACCGTTGGGGCGAGAAAATTCACGAATCGCACGAACTCTATGGCAGAGGTTGGGATGGCTATTTTAAAGGTGCTATTTGTCCGATCGGAACTTATGTATATAAAATACAATTATTGACCCCGACCGGAATTACGCATAAGTATATCGGACATGTCAACCTAATCAGATAATGCGCATAATTAATCCCATTTTACTACTCCTTATTGCATTTCTTTTTCCGATTTTTTCAGGAAATGCAACGCATATCGTAGGGGGCGAATTGTATTATGATTGCTTAGGAAATAACCAATATAAAATCACCTTAAAGGTGTATAAAGACTGCAGTCCGGGTGTTACCACTCCCTACGACAATCCGGCTTATCTCACTATTTTTAATGCATCAGGCATTCCCATTCAAACCGTAAATCTAAACCTCCCTCCCATTACCAATGTGCCGTTTACTCCGGGTAATCCCTGCTTTCAGGCACCACCCAATGTATGCGTACAAGAGGCCATTTATACCACCACCATCACCCTCAATTCCTCTCCGGCCGGCTATACTTTTGCCTATCAGCGTTGTTGCCGGAATAATACTATTTTGAATATTATTGATCCGGGCGGAACCGGCGCTACCTACACCGAGTCTGTTCCCAATCAGAATATTGCGCCTTGCAACAGCAGTCCGCGTTTCAATAATTTCCCACCCATTGCTTTATGTGTCGGCGATTCATTGATTTTCGACCATTCGGCTACAGATCCCGATGGCGACTCATTGGTATACGAATTTATATCGACTTACGCCGGTGCAACCGCTGCGGCACCCATGCCGATGACAGCCTCTAATCCGCCTTTTACTCCCATTTTATTCCAAGCTCCATTTTCTACCAATAATCCCATTTCATCGAATCCACAAGCCAGTATTGACCCTGTAACGGGCGTACTGAAAGTATATCCCACCCAACAGGGTCAGTTCGTCGTAGGTGTAGCCGCCAAAGAATACCGAAATGGCGTTTTAATCGGTACGCATATGCGCGATTTTCAATTCAACGTAACCCAATGTGCCGTTAACACCGAATCGATTTTCGAAATCCCCACCCCCGGTAATATCACCGCAGGAAGCACTTTTATCAGTTGCGGCGAATTACAAGTTACCTTCGATAATACAAGCATCAATGCATCATACTACCATTGGGATTTTGGCGTATCGGGAACAAATACGGATATCAGCTCCCAATTCGAACCTACCTTCGTATTTCCGGCTTATGGAGAATATGAGGTGATGTTGGTTACGAATCCGGGCTATTTCTGTGCTGATACTTCTTTTCAAACCTTAATCATCAGACCTCAGTTCGAACCCGAACTCACCCTTCCTCCGGCGCAATGCCTCGACGGAAACAGTTTTAATTTTACCGCAGGAGGTACATTCGAACCCGCAGCAACTTTCAGCTGGAATTTTGGAGGCCCTGCCAGTCAATCTACCGCCACAGGCACAAACGTAAATGGTATAAGCTGGAATAATTGGGGCAGCTTCCCCGTAACCCTAACCGGAAATCAATACGAATGCGAAGAAGTCCGAACCGGAAATATTACGGTATACGGACCTATAAACCCATCCTGGGAAATCGATACCTCTCAGGGCTGTGTGCCACACAGAGCTTTCTTTACCTATACCGGCGATAACTCGAATGTGAATCCCGTTTATTTATGGAATTTCGGAAACGGACAAAGCAGCAATCTGCCCAATCCCTTTACCGTATATTCCAATGCCGGATTATACGATGTTTCGTTGTTTATTACAGACCCCACAGGGTGTACAGCCGATACCCTGCTTCTTCTGGAAGATGCCGTTTTGGTCAATGATAACCCCACCGCAAACTTTATCCTAACACCCGAAACTGCCAGCGTCTACCTCTCCGTAATCCAATTCTTCGACCAATCTATAGATGCACAATATATTTTATATGACTTTGGCGACAGTACGACCTCTACCCAACCCAATACTTCGCATGAATATTTAGACGGAGGCTTATACTGGGTGACCCAAACGGTTACCAATGCAGCAGGATGTATCGATACCATGCGCAAACCCGTGTATATCAAACCCGAATACAGTTTATTTGTACCCAATGCTTTTACTCCGAATGGCGACAATAAAAATGCATTTTTTACAACTACCGGTATAGGCATAGATAGTTTTCATATCTATATATTTAACCGCTGGGGCGAAAAGATTTTCGAATCGAATGAAATTAAAACCCAGTGGAACGGACGTAAATACAACGATATGAATAATCCCATTTCACCCCAAGGGGTATACGTATATCGCATACGTATATGGGATGTGTTTGGCGAAAAACACGATTATTACGGACATATAAATCTCATTCGCTAAATCGGGGCCGATTATTCGCAGGCTCCTTCCGGCATATCTTCCAATATACAAGAAAACACCTCTTCGAAATGGGCACGTATGCGCATTTTCACTTCTTGCATATCTATATATTTTCCCGTTTCTTTTTGTAAGGATGTCACCCCTAAATCAACAATACCACAGGGTACAATAAGATCGAATTTGGATAAATCTGTATTCACGTTAAATCCGAATCCGTGCATGGTAATCCACCTTCCCAAATGTACGCCCATAGCGCAAATTTTCCGGGCTCTGCTTGGCTCATCGGTGTTTACCCATACTCCGGTTAAGCCTTCCATACGTCCGGCTTTTACACCATAATCGGCACAGGTAAGAATAATAACATCCTCCAGAAAACGCATATACTTATGTACATCCGTAAAAAACTGTTCCAGATCTAAAATGGGATAACCGGTGATTTGACCCGGCCCGTGATAGGTAATATCCCCACCTCTGTTTATATGAAAAAACTCGATTCCTTCCTCGAGCAGCATATCACTTTTTACGAGAAGATTCTCTTCGCTCCCACTTTTTCCAAGCGTGTAGACGTGATTGTGTTCGCATAAAAAGAAATGATGTGCAATCGTTTTCAGCTGATCTTTATGGGTACGATTGTGAATTTTTAAATCATTCGCCTCCTGAAAATATTTTTGTTGCATATCCCAGGCAGCGCTGTAGGCTATATTTCCACAATCTTTAAAGTAGACTTTATTCTTCATTATTTCAGTCCCGCCAATGTGTTTTTCAGCGAATCGATAACCTTAATATCCATGGCATCGACCTGGTTATAATCGGCCAAATACATACTGGCCCAATCGCCGCTGTGTATAAGTGCAAATACCTTTTCGAGCGGATGTGTACCAAAGGCCTTCCATTCATATATACGCGAGGTGTATTTACGCACCTCCTGCATGCAATACTGTGTTCTCTCTTTATTGCGGTAATAACCGTCGGGATCGGTAATAAATACCACAGCAAGTTGCTCATTTTGCTGAGTCCATCCTACCAATTCGTTATGATTCATTTCGGGAATCACATGATGCCAGCAAAGCATTTTGGCATTTTCATTCAACTGTTGTCTAAAGCGAATGGTAATGCCTTCCAGATGCGATTCGGAATATAAAACGGGAATAGAATTACGTAAAAAATGAGCCAATCTTTCCCCTTCTGCTTGCAAGCTCTCTTTATGCCTTTGAATGAAAGCGGACAAACCGGCTTTTTTCTCGGCAAATTCTTTTGGCAAAACACCATAAAAACAGAAAACATGTATCAATTGAAACAGGGAATAACCCAAGCAAGCGCGAGGTTGATAACCGGCGGGAAGGAGGATTATATCGAGGTTCATTTCTGCAGCCCATTCGGCAAAGCGACCTCCGCTGGTAATAATAACCACTTTGGCCCCCTTGGCATGAGCCTCATAGGCACAAGCAAGGGTTTCTTCGGTATTGCCTGAATAAGAAGAGGCGATGAATAAGGTTTGATTCGACACGAAAGAGGGACAAAAATAATCCTTGTTCACATAAATCGGGCAAGGACTGTGTTTTTTGGCCAATTCGCTTACTATAGTTGCACCAATACCACTTCCGCCAAGACCGGCAATCACCACATGTTGTATTTCCTTCTTGGGTAAACTTAGCTTGGCATGCAGACTTATACGTTCTGCATCGGCCAATTGATGATCAAATTCTGCAACCCATTTGTGCATTTCACTCATGATACTCTAGTATTTCTTCGCATCAATGCAACTCGGCAATGGCTGCGTCTTTTTCAACTTTAAGATTTCCAATAATAAACTCTTGCCTTTCGGGCGTGTTTTTTCCCATATAAAATGAAAGTAAGTTTTTGATGTTCAAATCTTTACTTGTCATCACCGGTTCCAAACGTATACTTTTTCCGATAAAATTTCTAAACTCATCCGGAGAAATCTCTCCCAATCCTTTAAATCGGGTAATTTCCGGATTCGGGCCCAAATCGATTATGGCTTGTTTGCGCTCCTCATCGCTGTAACAATAGCGCGTTTCTTTCTTATTTCTTACCCTAAATAAAGGGGTCTGCAAAATATATACATGACCCGCTTTCACCAGTTCGGGATAAAATTGAAGGAAAAAGCTGATGAGCAATAAACGTATATGCATTCCGTCCACATCGGCATCGGTGGCTATAACTATATTATTATAACGCAAATGATCTAATCCATCTTCAATATTCAACGCATTTTGCAGCAGGTTGAATTCCTCGTTTTCGTATACAATTTTCTTGGTAAGTCCGAATACATTCAAGGGCTTTCCTTTGAGACTAAATACGGCTTGTGTATTTACATTTCGCGCTTTAGTGATAGAACCTGAGGCCGAATCACCCTCGGTAATAAAAAGCGTAGTTTCTAATCTGTCGGGTTTATTGCTATTGAAATGCGATTTGCAATCGCGCAATTTCCGGTTATGAATGGCCGCTTTTTTGGCACGGTCGCGGGCAATCTTACGTATGCCGCTCAATTCTTTACGTTCTTTCTCACTGGCTAATATTTTCTCTAAAATCAGATTTCCCGTTTCCAGGTTCCGACGGAGATAATTATCCAGCTCATTCTTCATAAAATCATTGATGAAAGTACGCACAGTCTCTCCATCCGGCGCCATATGCGTACTGCCCAGCTTGGTTTTGGTTTGCGATTCGAAAACCGGCTCTACTACACGCACACTCACTGCCGCAATAATCCCATTACGTACGTCGCCCGGGTCAAAATCTTTTTTGAAATAGGCATTCAAGGTTTTGGCAACAGCCTCCCTAAATGCCGTTTGATGCGTTCCGCCTTGTGGGGTGAATTGCCCGTTGACAAAACTGTAATACTCTTCATTATACTGATTTCCGTGGGTTAAAGCCACTTCTATATCTTTTCCTTTGAGGTGAATAATCGGATAAACGGTCTCTCCGTTTATACTGTTTTCTAATAGATCCAATAATCCGTTCTTGGAAATAAACTGCTTCCCATTCAATGTTAAAATTAAACCCGGATTCAAATAGGCATAATTCCACAACATTTTTTCTACATACTCGAAGCGATATTTATACTGCAAAAATATTTCGCTATCGGGTATAAATTCCATAGTGGTACCCTGGGCTTCCCCTTCCATAGCGTCGGCCACCGGCATATCTTCCGTAATAACGCCTTTACTGAACTCGGCTATTTTCGATTTCCCATCACGGGTACTTTTCACCAAAAACCATGAACTTAAGGCATTGACCGCTTTGGTTCCCACTCCGTTCAATCCCACCGATTTTTGAAAGGCCGCACTGTCATACTTCGCACCGGTATTGATTTTACTAACGCAATCTACAACCTTACCCAATGGTATGCCTCGACCATAATCGCGAACCGATACCTTGCCTTCTTCAATGTGAATATCGATACGGCGTCCATGACCCATTACATGCTCATCGATGGAATTATCTATTATCTCCTTCAATAAAATATAAATACCATCATCCTGAGCCGAACCATCACCGGTTTTACCTATATACATACCCGGACGCAAACGTATATGTTCGTTCCATTCAAGGGTTTTTACGTTATCCTCGCTATATGTAATTTTCTTTTCCTCTGCCAAAGCCTTATCTCCTTTTTTTAGGGTTACAAAATAACACAATTTTTTCGAATTCGGAAGTCTATCCCTTCTTTATACAATCCCCTTTTTCTCATTGTTTCTTGCCACAGAGGCTCGCTTCAAACGGTCGTTTATGGCTTTTCCCACACCTGTATTTTCTACATACCGAAAAATAGCCACTTCTATATCCATATTATCCAGTGCACGCAATGCCGAAAATAAGTTTCGAGCCGCCTCGTATAAATCGCCCTGCCCACTTAAAATACACCTATGTTCTTCTTTTATTTCTGTGTCACCATTCCTAAATGCAATCTGCCCGATTTTATCTAAGGGGTAGCTTTTTTTAGCCTCTTCAAGGTCCATTTCGAGCAAGGGAACTTTGGGGGCATAATGTATTTTTAATTGACCCGGAGCCTGAGGGTTTGAACTGGCATTGAGTTTTATTTCTACTTTTCCGATTAGATTTTCTATGTCTTCGAGCGACAAACTACCCAAACGATACAGGCATGCTTTCCCATTTTCACTGCCGATTATGGTACTTTCTATGCCTTTTGCACAAGGGCCTCCGTCGAGTATATACTCGGGCAGAAGAGGTAATGATTCGGCCACATGTTGCGCGGTGGTCGGACTCACATAACCGAAGGGATTGGCACTGGGCGCCGCCAGCGGAAATGGCAAACGAGCAAGCAATTCTAAGGTCAGGGGATGATTGGGAATACGCACTCCAACCGTATCCAATCCCGAACTTACCGCATAGGATACTTGTTCCGATTTGGGTAAAACCAAGGTGAGCGGACCCGGCCAAAAATGTTGAGCCAGCTTCAAGGCCCATTCCGGCATTTCACGCACCAATGCTTTTACTTTATCTAAACTGTCGCAATGCACAATCAATGGATCGAAAGAGGGCCGATTCTTAATGCGAAATATATCGGCAACCGCCTTAGTATCAAATGCATTTGCAGCCAATCCATATACCGTTTCTGTAGGTATGGCCACGCACTGACCGGCCTGTAAAAGTGCTGCTGCCTTATCTATATCTTTGCCTATTCGATTCACCCCGCAAAGGTAATATTTAGTTTTGTGTCGGAAAGAGCTTCTATTTATCCCGGCTTTTTTATTTCTCTGTTTATTTTAGTTTTATTCCATTATTTTTGTGCTCATTTCAATCCCGTTTTTTTTAGACTAATGAAACTTTCATACAAACAATTATCCCGCTATTTACCTATAACTCTCGATGCCGAAAAAATCGCCGAAATCCTTACGCTGACCGGCCTCGAAGTAGAAGATATTTCTCGTTTCGAGTCGATAAAAGGCGGACTGTCCGGTATTGTTGTCGGTAAAGTTATCGAGAAAATCAAACATCCAGATGCCGATCGCCTAAGCGTGACAAAAGTGGATGTGGGTGCCGAAGAAGCCTTGCAAATTGTATGCGGAGCACCCAATGTAGAAGCGGGTCAAACTGTATTGGTAGCGACCGTAAACACTACGCTTTATCCCACTTCGGGCGAAGCTTTCCAAATAAAAAAATCAAAAATCAGAGGAGTAGAATCTCACGGCATGATTTGTGCCGAAGATGAAATCGGATTAGGACAGGGGCACGACGGCATTATGATACTCCCCGACCATATTGAAGCCGGTACTCAAGCTGCCGATTATTTCGGTATAAATACCGATACGGTAATCGAAATAAATATTACCCCCAATAGACCCGATGCCGCATGCCATATTGGAGCAGCAAGAGATATTTTGGCATTTTTGGGAGTAGAACAAGAGGTGGAACCGCTTCGCATTCCGAATGTACAAGGCTTTCAAATGCCCGATAAACTTTCTCCCATTTCGGTGAGCCTCGAAAGTAAGGACTGTATACGCTATAGCGGCTTGCATCTTACGAATATTAAAGTTGGCGAATCGCCCGAATGGCTGAAGAATTTCTTATTGGCGGTAGGATTAAGACCCATAAATAATGTGGTCGATATCACCAATTTTGTGCTTATGGAAACGGGACAACCCCTGCACGCTTTTGATGCCGCAAAATTGAAAGATAATAAAATTGTGGTGCGCCACGCTAAGCCGGAGGAGCAATTGATTACCCTGGATAATATTTCGCGTAAACTGAATCCATCTAACCTGCTGATTTGCGACTCCGAAAAAGCACTTTGTATAGCAGGTGTAATGGGCGGATTGGATTCCGGAACCGGCAATAATACAGTCGAAATCTTTTTGGAATCGGCCTGCTTTGCACCCGCATCTGTGCGTAAAACCTCGAAAGAACAAGGCTTGAAAACCGACTCTTCTTTCCGTTTCGAAAGAGGTACAGACCCCGAAGCTACTGTTTATGCGCTCAAAAGAGCAGCCTTGCTGATGCAGGAATATTGTGACACGCAGATAGAATCATCGATTATTGACATCTATCCGAATGTATTGGAAAAAAGAGAAATTCGGGTACGTAAAGAAAAAATCAGCGCCGTTTCCGGAATAGATATTCCGCATGATATATGCCGTAAAATATGGAGCGGACTGGGAATTGCTGTTTTGGAAGAAAGTGAAGACAGCTTTTTGGTGCATGTGCCTTTATTCAAAGTAGACGTAACCCGTGAAATCGATTTGATCGAAGAACTGCTGCGTGTATACGGACTCAACAAGGTTCCTCTGAATAAACATATTTCGTATAGCCCCGGCATACAAGGCGAAAGAGATGCCCTGAAATTGTATAAAAATATAGCCGGCTATATGGCCGCACAAGGCTTTAATGAAATTCTCACGAATTCTCTTTCATACAGCAAATATGCGGCATTGCAACAAAATACGCCCGAAAGCGGGTGGATTAAAGTGTTGAATCCCATCAGCTCGGAACTCGATATTATGCGACCCGAAATGTTGTTCAGCGGATTGGAAGTAGTGGCTGTGAACAAAAATCATAAATGGAATAATATTCGCATTTTCGAAATTGGAAAGACCTATATAAAACACCCGGAAGAAAAAGATCAATTTATTGAAAAGGAAAAATTATCTATATGGATTTCGGGAGATGACAGGGATGAATCTTGGATGCAAGGAAGTAAGCCCGGAGATTTTTATCATATTAAAAATAAAGTAGACGGCCTGCTCGATCATTTGGGTGTGGAATGCAGCGTGCAAAGCAAACTCCCCATTCCCGATTATTTTGCCTATGGCGTTGCCCTCGCTATAAAAAATACGGTATTGGGTTATATAGGAAAAGTGAAAGAAAATATAGCCACACAAATGGGCATTAAAGCCGAAGTATTTTATGCCGAAATGGATATGGCCGTATTGAAAAACAATCATTTCAAAAAGAAAATCAGATATACAGAAATTCCCAAATATCCTAGCGTAAGACGCGATTTGGCCTTATTGGTCGATATAAAAACAGAATATAGTGAACTTGAGCAATGGGCAAAGAAAAAAGCCGGCCCCTTGCTTCAAGAGGTGAACCTATTCGATGTGTATGAAGGAAAAAATTTGCCCCCCAATACCCGTTCCTATGCTTTAAGTTTTATCTTTATGAGCCGGGAAGCAACACTTAGGGATGAGGTTATCGATGCCACTATGCAACAATTAATAGGCGGATTCGAAACCGAATTGGGAGCAAAACTTCGTTAAATGAAAAATAGAAAAAGCCGCAAATTCACCCTCCATTTTCTCTTATTCCTCTTACCGATTTGGGTATACGGACAGTCCGATTTCAACACCTCAGATCCTGACTTTATTTATAAAATCGGAGCGGGGAATGCCAAGATTTATAAAAGCTGGAAAGATGCTTCTAAAGAAGCGAAAAATGTAGAAAAACTAAATCTGTCATGGGATTTTTTGGGAAAGAAAATCGAACAAATCAACCGATTCCCTAAATTACAAGTAGCCCTTTTCGACAATACGGGACTGGCCCATTTGCCGGCACAGTTCAACCAATTATCTCAATTGTTTATACTCTCCTGCAAAAACAATAAGATTATTTATATAGACCCCGAGTTCGGAAAAACAAACAGCTTAATGTGGCTCGAACTAACTGGTACCAAACTGGATTCTATACCGGATGCTTTTACCCAATTAGCCAGTTTGGAAATATTCCGCTTAATCAACAATGAGGCCGATTCACTCAAACTTCCGGCAAAACTTTTTCAAATGCGATCATTGAAAAGTATGCAAATTATTCAAGCCAATGTGCATAATTTACCCGACTCTATTTACAAACACAATCAACTCGAAAATCTGATTTGCTCATATTGTAAACTAAAAGAATTACCCGATAGTCTGGCGAATTTAAAGCATTTAAAACATCTCGATTTATCCAATAATTTATTTGAAAAAATCCCCACCCAAATCGGTTATTTAAAAGAACTGCAATACCTGAATCTCCAAAACAATAAACTCACCCATTTGCCTTATGGCATTTCTTATTTAAAAAACCTGCAATCTCTGGATATCAGAGGCAATATGTTGTCGGCCCAGGAAATAGAAATTCTGAAATTATCACTCCCCCAATGTAAGGTTCTACACGACCCTTTACAGAAATAATGTATTACAGAGTTAGAATCCATAAACAATTTATATATTTGTTACTTAACACATTTTTAATATGACATCACCTTTACACAAAACTCTACTAATGGTACTGGCTTTTGCAGGGTTAAATTATTCTTCAACCTATGCACAAGGCAATCAATGCCCCGGTTGTAACATAGATCCTCTCTGTACCTCAACCACCAACTTCCCCGTTCTTTGTCCGGCCACTTTGCCCAATGGAACGCAAATGCAACCCTATGATGAAAATGTAACCTTCTTCATGCCCGATAAAGTGGATGCCAGTGGTTTCAATAATCTTGATTTAACGAATGTAACCGTGGTAGGTCTATCAGGAATGCCCTTGGGTTTATACTGGACTACCAATACTTACCCTACCAATTCCTATGCACCTACTTCAAACGTAGCTACACAAAGAGGTTGTGTGAAAATATGCGGTACACCTCTCGTACCCGGAAATTATAATGTGGTGGTAAATGTTACTGTTACCGTTTGTGATATTCCGATTGTGGGATGTTCTACCCTTGCTCAATCATTTACTTTACCCATCACCATTACGGCTGCAGCGGGAGGAAATTCCTATTTCTCATTCAACCCCGGAAGCGGATGTGATAGCATAAATGTTAATTTTAAACCCAACTTCACTCCAAATAATCCGGTTCAAATGGTGGCTTATTCATGGGATTTCGGAAATGGACAAAACTTACTTACGGCCGATACAGCTACACAAACACAAAGCTATCCGAACGTAGGACAGTTTTATCCAAGTCTCGCTACCAAATTATATAATTTTCGTCTGAAATCTCTAAGCGCTACCGTAACCGGCGGATGGTGGTGCGGTGATATTGAAGAATTAAATTGCGGGAATGGTAATCCGGACGTTTACTTTATTACAACCGGCGGCCTGAGTCATACCACTTCATCTGTCTCAAATACTATGACTCCTTCTTGGACGAATATCAACCAATTGCTTACAGGAAATGGGGTTACTTTCCAGTTTATGGAAGAAGATAATATAAGCCAGAACGATAATGGAGGCGCTACGTTTATTAACATTCCCGGTCCGGGAACTTATACCGGAAGCACTACCGCCATTTCGAGTGGTGGAGGTGGAGTGAACTTCAGCTTCGTTATTGACACGGCGCTGATTCAAACTTTCCATGCAACTGATACCATTGATGTATTGCCTTTGCCTTCTGCTCCGGCACTAACAGCAACACCCGGATTTACAGCATGCGGAAATCAAAATATAGTTTTACACGCACCGGGCGGATATAATTATACCTGGTTTATTAATGATACAACGATTATTCCGAATGAAACAGATTCATTCCTGGTTATAGGTATACCCACCACATTCCCGCATACTGCAAATTACAGAGTAGTAATTGCCGATACAATCACGGGTTGTGCAGCTTCTTCTATTTCTTATCCGGTTACCTATAAAGAACCTATTCCTGCTCAATTTGCCAATCTGGGCGCCGTGTATACTTTCTCGGGTACGCTGACTACATATTACAACAATATGGCTTCATACCAATGGTTGTATAATGGTACGCCCATAGTTCCAGCAGGTCAAACTCAAACCTATACTCCAACTGCAAACGGACAATACTCAGTTATAATTACAAATCCGGAAGGATGTAGCGATACCTCGAATATTGTATTGGTTATGAATGTGGGTATAGAGGAAGTTCTGAATGAAAATATGTTTAGCCTTTTCCCGAATCCAAATAATGGTACATTTACAATTCAAGCAGAAAATCATGTTCAAAAAGTATCCGAATTTTCTGTAATCAATGTATTGGGACAAAAGCTTTATACCACAGAAGTTCATGCTACCGATCATACATGGACACATACTCTTTCATTGGAAAACCTTACACCGGGCATATATTCGGCTGTGGTAAGCTATCCAACAGGAAAAATTACTAAGAAATTTATAGTGAAATAATCCCCCATAAAATGAAAAAAGCACTCATTCTCCTCGGCATTATGTCAACCTTAATGTCGGGTATATATGCCCAAACCTGTGGCACATGTACGCCAAATCCATCCTGCTACCTCCCCGGAGGTACTCAGTGTCCCTTATCCGGACAATCGCCGCTGATGTATCAGTATCAACCTTATTCTACAGATGTTACTTTTTACATGCCTGCCGATACCAATATCAGCGGCATTGGGAATGTACAAATCATAAATGTGGAATATGTTTCTATTTCCGGATTGCCATTAGGAATAACCTGGCAATGTAATAATGCCATGAACGGTTGTAATTACAATCCCTATGGAGGAGAACAATTGGCTTGTATCCGTTTCTGCGGTACGCCCCTCTCCCCTCCGGGTACATATACGGCTACCATAAATATTGTTGGTACAGCCAATGTATTAGGCGGAATCACTCAAGCTCAAACCCTGCAATATGATTTTATTATTGCTGCTCCAGCTTCAGGAAATCCCTATTTCAATTATACCGTTCAAAATACATGCGATAGCGCAGATGTAGATTTCAGCGCTAATGTTCTTTTAGGTCCCCCACAAATCGTTGAGTACGACTGGAATTTTGGGAATGGACAAACTTCAACGCTGCCTACACCTCCCACACAACATTATGTGGGCTCAGGCATTTACACCCCCACACTCAATACGCGGGTGTATAATACACGCCTGAAATCACTCAGCGCCCAGGCGCATGGTGGCTGGTTCAACGGTGATATAGAAGAGCCCTTTTCGAGTACAGCAGCCGATTTGCAATTTTTCATGGCTCATCCTCCAGGGAACTATAGCAGCTCCGAAATTGGAAATAATCCCAATCCCGTTTGGAACAACTTAAATGTTGTACTTCAAAACTGGGCACTTACTTTTACTTTCGTGGAAAATGATCCTACCTCACCCGATGATCAGGGTGGATCTACAACCATCAATATAAACGGTCCGGGAACTTATAATGGCAGTACAACCGCCATTACCAGCGGTGGCGGTGGAGTAAATTTCTCTATCGTAATCGATAAGGCCATTATGAATAATAATTTCACTACCGATACATTCGAAATATTTGATTCTCCGCTTGCTCCAAGTCTACAAGCATTCCCCAACGATACCGTTTGTGCCGGAAATCAAGTTTCCCTGCAAGTTCCTGCCGGGAATTATAAATATGATTGGTATAAAAATGGGATTTTATTCGATGATACAACCGGAAATATGGTGCATGTAAACGACTCGGGATTGTTTCATGTAGTGATAACAGACCTCAGTACCGGATGTTTTGTAAGCTCGGATACTACGCATATCGTACATTTACCGGCCGTACAATTTACTTCATTTACGAATAATGCGGGTGTTTTGGTTGCTCAATTTACAGATCCAAGCTATACCTATCAATGGCTTTATAATGGAATGGCTATTTTCCCCAATGGAACAGGCACTTCGCACCAACCAAGCTATCCGGGAAATTATGCACTCGTTGCTACCAATTCCTATGGCTGTAGCGATACATCAACCACATTGCAAGTTAGCTCCTTATTCGGATTGGAAGAGCAACTTTTTGGCAATATCCAACTCTACCCCAACCCGGCTCAACATCAAATAAACCTTCAGTTTATAGCCTATGCATCCAGTGAAATGCAATTTCAAATTATCGATGCCATGGGTAAAGTCCTCTTTCAGGAACAAGTATTTGTAATGCAAGGAAATTATACCAAATCATTCCAAATACAATCTTTGAATCCGGGATTCTATATGATTAAAGCAAGCGATGGAAAACAACAACAAATCATGCGCTTTATCAAGAATTAAAAAATTGAAATACACATTAAAAAGGGCGAACTTTCCATGGAGAGTTCGCCTTTTTTCATTTCATCATATTGCGAGAATGTGCACAAAAATACCGTTAGATAAGAACATCTGCAAAGACTTGTGCATGCGGGGGGCAATACCTAATTTGGGGCATATAACATTTAGATATGAAAGAGAATGTGCTTCACTTTATTTGGGAAAATGGTCTTTTCGACAAACAAAAACTAAAAACCGAAAATGGGGAGTCTGTGCGCATTATACATGCCGGAACCTTAAACACAGATTCGGGTCCCGATTTCTTCCATGCAAAAATTCAAATCAACCAAATCGTCCTTGTTGGAAATATAGAATTACATATAGATGGCAAAGATTGGTACAAACATGCGCATCATCTCGACGAAGCCTATAAAAATGTCATTCTGCATGTGGTATTCCATTCCCCTCAAAAAACAATAGTGAAGGGCTTGGAAATACCTACTTTGGTAATTGGAGATGTATTAGAAAAAAAATTCTGGCATACCTATCAAAAACTTTCTCTGCAAAACAAAGCCTTTCCCTGTGCATCACAAATAGAAAATGTACCTGCCTCTGTCATACAAGCACAATGGGATATTGCAGCATGGAAAAGACTCGAAGAAAAAGCAGAACATTTTAATGTTTTATACAACTTGGCAGGGAATCGTATAGATCATGCTTTTATCATACAACTCTTTCGCAGTTTCGGCGGGGGCATCAATAACGAGGCTGCTCAAATGCTGGGTATGCGCCTTCCCATGCGCCTTGTCTACCGCTATATGCATTCCCGTTTCCAGCTCGAGGCACTCATACTCGGAATGTCGGGTTTACTTGCAAAGGAAAGTGAAGATGCCTATTTCATAGAATTAGAAAAAGAATTTCGATATATGAAAAATCAATTTCAACTTCAGGAATTAAAAACGTCTATGTGGAAATTTTCCAAAACCAGACCTTGGAATTTCCCAACAATCCGCCTCGCCCAATTAGCCGCCTTATTGCATAAAAACCCGAGAATTATTCAAGAAATATTTCGAGCAGAATCACGTAAAGAATTAGAAAATATTTTCGAATGCGAACTATCTCCCTATTGGCAAAATCATTTTTCGCCCGGAAAGAAAAGTAAAGTAAAACAAGATCAAATCAGCAAAGATTTTAAAAAACAAATCATAATAAATGCAGTTATTCCACTTATTGTATGGGATGCAATACAGCATCAAAAAAGCGAACTCATCCATAAAGCCATGGACTTACTCCAATCGCTCCCCTTCGAAAACAACAAAGTATCTCGCATTTTTTCCACCGATTCTATTCCAAAAAATAATGCATTAGATTCCCAAGCCGGCTACCATCAATTACACCGCTTTTGTCATAAAAAACTATGCCTGAAATGCAAAATAGGAGTACATATCCTGCGTGCAGATTCGGAAGATAATGCAGAGACTCAACAAAGTCAAGAGGAAAACAAAAATTTGATTAAAACATAATATTATTAATTTTACCCCACTAGAAAAGAAACTATACCTATGACAAAAGAAAAACAACAATGGGGATCCAGAGTTGGTTTGATTCTCGCAATGGCAGGAAATGCAGTCGGCCTCGGCAATTTCCTGCGCTTCCCGGCCCAAGCCGTACAAAATGGTGGGGGGGCATTTATAATTCCTTATTTGGTTTGCTTCCTTTTGATGGGAATACCCTTATTGTGGATAGAATGGAGCTTAGGTCGTTACGGAGGCCGTTACGGAAACCATAGTACGCCTTTTATCCTCAACGAAATGGGAAAAAGAAATATGTGGAAATACATAGGCGTTTTTGGAATCTTTACTAATGTAGCCGTAGCGTCTTACTACTGCTATATTGAATCCTGGACTCTCTCTTATGTGATGCATTCCTTGGCCGGATCTTTTCAGGGATTGGATCAATTGGGTGTTGCCGCCTTTTTCGATAATTATACCGACTTGTCCACCACCACAACCGGCATTCCATACGAAGCCCTTGTATTTTATATCCTTTGCCTTCTGCTCAATACCTATATCTTATCTAAAGGAATTAAAGGCGTAGAAAAAGTGGCAAAAATTGGTATGCCCTTGCTTATTCTATTCGGATTATTTCTTGCATTCCGCGCATTTACACTGAAATCCGGAACCGATGGAGCTGTTTTTGACGGATTGGTGGGATTGGAATATTTGTGGACTCCTGACTTTCTTTCGCTCAGTAACCCCAATGTTTGGCTGGCAGCAGCCGGACAAATATTCTTTACTTTATCGGTAGGAATGGGAACCGTACACTGTTACGCATCATACCTAAATACCAAAGATGATGTGGCGCTAAATGCCATGAGCGCAGGATGGATGAACGAATTTGTGGAAATCGTTATCGGTGCAAGTGTTGTTATTCCCATTACAGTCGGATATTTTGGAATAGACGGAATGCTCGATATAGCCAAACAAGGCAGCTTTGCACTTGGATTCAAAACCATGCCCTATCTCTTTGCACAATGGGGGCCGATCTTAGCTCCACTGGCCGGACTCATGTTTTTTGGCTTATTGTTCTTTGCCGGAATTACCTCCAGTCTTGCCATGGGTACACCCTGGATGGGATTCATGCACGACGAATTCGGATGGACCCGGAAAACCGGCGCATGGACCTTCGGTTTATTCGTACTCTTACTCGGATTACCTACCGTACTCTTCTATAATTACGGCGTTTTCGATGAATATGACGAATGGGCCGGTACCAATTCCCTCTTTATTTTTGCACTCGCCGAAACTATATTGTTTGCATGGATATTCGGATATAAAAAAGGATGGGAAGAAATTAAACTCGGAGCCGATATTAAAATTCCCGAATTTTATAAATATATAATTGGATTCGTCACACCCACCCTCCTCATTCTCGTATTCCTTGCCAATATCATTAAACCGGCAGGCAACGATTGGATAGCAGCCTTCAGCGGCCTGTTCAGCGAAGGATGGACCCTCGATAACGGTTCCCTGATTAAGAAAATAACCATGTCTGGATTGCGAAATGAAATTGCAATCGAAACAGATCCCGTTCAACACGCATTCTTGGTCAAAAAATTCAATTTCACCTTATTTGCTCGAGGAATCCTGCTCTTCGCATTTATGCTTATTGCATTCCTGGTATACAGAGCCGGAAAATTAAGAACCAAAAAGTTTTAATATGAATACTTCTGCAATTATACTCATGACTACAGTGCTAGTCTCTGTAACAGCCATCAATGCATATTTTTTCTATAAGGTGATGACCGCACCCATTGATGAAGGAGAACATACGGATATGCCCGATGTCTTCGAAGAAACCGAAAATCCCTGATTATGAAAAAGTGGCTGCGTTCTTTGATGCATTATCCTCATATAGAACGCGGCGGACTTTTTATCTTATTGCTCTTCATTTTGGGCTTTGTTTTTATTGTGTCGACTATACCTTTTATCGAACAGAAAAAATACAGCCGACTCCTACAAATTTCCACCCTTCCTTTTGATAGCAATATATATCAAAGCCATATTGCCTCCACAAAAGGCACAGTCCGAAAAATAAGATATCAAAAACTGAAGCGCAAAACAGATCCAAATCTTCTGAACGAAAAAGAATGGATGCAAATGGGACTAAGTGAAAAACAAGCTCGGTCTCTCATCACATACCGAAATAAAATCAATGGATTCTATAGTATAGACGACCTCGAAAAATGCTATACTTTACCTGAAGCATGGCTGGATATGAACCGTAATATGCTTATTTTTTCAACCGAAAAAAACACAAATACCAAAGCCCAAAACAAGAATTCGAACTTTACAGGAAGTATAAAACTCAACAGCAGCGACAGTGCGGCGTGGACAAAACTACCCGGGATAACGCCAAAATTGGCCGGGCGCATTATACGATACAGGAATCGTCTCGGCGCCTTTCATCATCCCTCACAATTGCTCGATGTCTATGGCATGAATCACGATGTATACGAAAATATAAAAACACAAATCGACATAGATTACGGAGAGAAAATACAAATTTCTCTAAACTATGCCACCTATGCTGAGTTTAAAAAACTGCCCTATCTAGACCATGAAAGCATAAAACAAATCCTGCTCCACCGCGAAAAATCGGGCTTTTTTAAAGATAAAAAAGAATTGGTCGACAATATGCTGATAAATGAAGAAATATATTTTAAAATTGCCCCCTATTTAGTACTTTAGCGCCTTATTTCACCGACCGCTAAATATATACAGTATGAATTTTGAATTAAACGAAAACCAGCAAATGATTAGCCAAATGGTGCGCGATTTTGCTGAGAAAGAAATCAAACCCAACGTAATGCATTGGGACGAAAATGAAATTTTTCCTGTGGACGTCATGAAGAAAATGGGCGAAATGGGATTATTAGGCATATTTGTGCCCCAAGAATATGGAGGAAGTGGCTTTTCTTATCTTGAATATGTATCTGCATTAACCGAATTGGCAAAAGTTTGTGGCGGAGTAGCCCTTTCTGTTGCCGCACATAATTCCCTTTGTACCGGGCATATTTACTATCACGGAAACGAGGAACAAAAGAAAAAATATCTACCCAAATTAGCTTCCGGTGAATGGATCGGTGCTTGGGGTCTAACTGAAGCGAATACAGGTTCGGATGCTATGCGCATGAAATGTACCGCCGTTAAAGAAGGAAACGAATGGGTGATTAATGGTAGCAAAAACTGGATTACACATGGTTATTCTGGAGATGTAGCTGTAGTTCTTATCCGTACAGGCGAATTATTAGACTCAAACGGAATTACCGCTTTCATCATCGAAAAAGGTACACCCGGATTCTCTGCCGTTCCCATTAAAAATAAATTAGGCGTACGCGCAAGTGAGACCGCCGAACTCATCTTCGATAATGTTCGTATCCCGGAAGAAAACGTAATCGGACAAGTCGGACAAGGCTTTAAGCAGGCCATGCAAATATTAGATGGCGGACGAATTTCTATCGCTTCTGTTTCTCTTGGTATAGCAAAAGGTGCTTACGAAGCTTCATTGAAATACGCTAAAGAACGTGAACAATTCGGACAGCCCATCGCCAATTTCCAAGCTATAGGCTTCAAATTAGCCGATATGGCCACCGAAATCGAAGCAGCCGAACTCCTTACATTGAAAGCCGCTGACCTTAAAAATCGTGGCGAGAAAGTAACCCAAGCAGGCGCTTATGCCAAATATTTCGCGTCCGAACTCTGCGTAAAATGCGGAAATGAAGCCGTGCAAATTATGGGTGGATACGGATTCACTAAAGAATATCCGGCAGAAAAATTCCTCCGCGATTCTAAACTAATGACCATAGGAGAAGGAACTTCCGAAATTCAAAAATTGGTTATTTCCCGAAACCTTATTAAAGGATTATAAATAATACCCCGCTTCGTCGGGGTATTTTTTTTGAATGATTTATTGTACTTTTATTGCATGAATAATCGCATTTTATTTTTCGCATCCGCCTTGATCCTTATCGGAACTTTGGCTTCATGTACCAAAAAAACAGCCTTTACCTATAAGGTCGATTGCCAAATTTGCCGCATTAGCTATTTCGATAGCGATGGACGTTTTGTAACAGACGAAATGGTGCAAAATGAAAAGGAAATCCAAATCGAAATAAAGGAGTTTGAAGCCGTTCAAATTGCCGCTCAAAGCCTCGTTTGCCCACTCAATGCAGCATGCGACTCCGCACTCTTCACCCAGGATAGCATTCGTGTAGAACTTTTAAAAGGAAGCGAACTCATCTGCACCCAATCTAAATCGGGCGAACCATTACAAGCCGTTAGTTGCACCTATTCATGGCCTAAATAATTCGCTGTTTTAACTTTTCCTAAAGCAAATTTTGCCATTCGAATGATTCCGAATACCAATAAATTTGCCCATCTTCGTGAAATAATTAAATCTTTATAGTATGTCTGTTGATCAAAAATTCATTCACGTCCCCTACGGAAAAAGTGTGCATGGTGAGGAAGAAATCGAAGCAGTAGTTAATGTATTACGCACCTCAACCATGATGGGAAAACATGTGCGTGAAATGGAAGAAAGAGTGGCTAAACTTTATGCCAAAAATTATGGCATTATGGTGAACTCCGGCTCTACCGCTCTTTATCTCGCAGCCGATTTGTTGGATTATGAAGCAGGAGCAGAAATTATTACGCCCGTTCTAACTTTTAGTACGACCGTTGCCCCACTCGTGAAAAAAGGATGGGTACCGGCTTTCGTAGATGTGGAACCCGGAACTTATAATATCGATGCCAATAAGGTGGAAGAACTGATTACGCCTAAAACAAAAGCAATGTTTATTCCTAACTTAATTGGCAACCTACCCGATTGGAAAAAACTCCGCGAAATTGCCGATAAACACGGATTATTTGTTTTGGAAGACAGTGCCGATACTCTTGGTGCCGAAATAGATGGAGCCAGCTCCGGACGATTTACTGATATGAGTACCACCTCATTCTACGGCTCTCACGTAATCAACTGTGCCGGAAACGGAGGCATGATTTGTGTGAATAACGAAGATCATGTCAATCGTGCTAAACTCCTTCGTTCATGGGGTCGCAGCTCAAGCTTATTCGTGGAAAGCGAAAAGATTGAAAACCGTTTTAACGTTGAAGTAGATGGTATTCCGTACGATGCAAAATTCGTATTCGAAGAACCTGGTTATAACGTGGAACCAAGCGAAATGGGAGCCGCTTTCGGATTGGTTCAATTAAAAAAATTAGGCGCAAATATCGATACGCGTGAGGCTAATTATAACCAAATGCGTAGCTTCTTCGAGAAATACGAAGAGTTCTTTATCTTACCCCAACAATTGCCAAATAGCCGTACAGGCTGGTTAGCATTTGCCGTAACGGTTAAAGATAATGCGCCTTTCTTACGCCGCGATTTACAAATTTTCTTAGAAAAACGTAATATCATGACGCGTACTATTTTCACCGGGAATATCCTTCGTCAGCCCGGATTTAAAAATATAGCTTGTAAACGTGTAAATGAATATCCAGAAGCGGATCGTGTAATGCGTGGTGGTATGTTATTGGCTTGCCACCAAGGCTTAAGTCAAGAACAAATAGACCACGTAAAAGAGTCGATCGACATCTTTATGAGTCAGTACACTAAATAATTTTAGTATATACATTAAACAGAAAGCGTTTCATTTTACATGAAACGCTTTTTTGTTTTGGGGCATATCTAGTGTCTATTTGCATTGAATAAGTTCGTTCCTGGCTCCATCTGTCAAGTAATATTACTTTACTATTAAAATTTATAACATAGACATTTCAACAAGCATATAAAAGTGAATTGTAATTGCTCATAGATACAAATGCGATGACTAATTTAAATAACTTATGGTCCATTTTTAGACGGTGTAAGAACTAACACCTCCCCTGCCAAGGGGAGATGGTCGAAGACCGGAGGGGTTAATTATAGTATTCAAAAGTGAAAGTCCAGATTAATATATACATGTATAATGTTTGTGCATCAACCACCCCGGCCTTTGGCCACCCCTCCTTCATAAGGAGGGAAGTTAATACTGTCAAATGATTTATAATATTACTATTTCTTTAAAGTTTGCCAGCCACAATTTGATTTAATTTCATTAAGAACACCTTTTAGATCATACCATACTTCCTTATTTTCAAATCGCAAAACAAGGACACCAAATTCTTTTAAAAATAAATCACGTTCATAATCATAATCGGCTTGACTTATTTCAAAATGATGATTCCCATCTAATTCTATTGCTAATCGCTCTTCTGGACAATAAAAATCTAAAATATAACTATCGACACTATGCTGTCTTCTAAACTTTTTGCCTTCAAATTTCCGTCCCTTTAACTCCTGCCATAATGCAGCTTCTGCAGGAGTTAAATTATCTCGTAACTCTTTGCGGAAATACTTTAAATGAGGAAGATTATTACGTCTTGTAAAGTGTTGCATAAAGACAAATTGTGTTTTAAAACATTACCTACAACAAATCACCCAACTTCTCTTCCAAATTGGCTACACGCGCCTCTAAAGCCTCGATTTTCGCTTCCAGTTCGGTATAATGCGAACTTTTGATTACGGGTATTTCTTCTACCAAAGAATCTATGTCAATTTCACCACATAAAAGATGAGCATAACGCGCTTCTTTTTGTCCGGACAACTTGGGTAATTGCTGCAAGAGTCCGTCTTCTCTACTTCGTAGAGTTTCTAATACTAGTTGTACTTGAGCTAAATCTGCAAAATCGTATAGGCGTCCGCTATTGCTTTTTATTTCACCCGGAGTAAGCGGACCCCGCAGTAAAAGCAAACATAAAATAGCTTCTTCAGAAGTTTCCAAATCGAGCACTATACCCGCATTATGTTTATACTTTAAACTTCTACTTCCACCACCGCTAACAGTAAGCACTAAGCCTTTTTTCTTCAAACCATCAATAGCATCTACTACTACATCTTCGGTAAATTGTACAACCGGATTTCGAGCACTTTTCTGATTACATGCCGTCAAAATTCCATTTACCGTCATGGGATAATATTCGGGGGTACTTTTTTCTTTTTCAAGCAAAACACCCAATACACGCGATTCTTCGAAAGTTAATTCCATACTCTTCTTATTTTGTAAAAACCAGTAACTATTTTCAAAAATAAAACTTCTATTTCGCCAGGGAATTTTTCATTTCCCTGATTCATAATAAACTCCATAAACCCATCAGCCAACAACTCTTCATAGTAAATATCACTTAATTGTTTATCAGTAAAACTTTTTCTTAAATCCGTTTGATTTCTAAGCTCTTCTAATTGTTCAGCAGTAGGTTTATCATATTTACTTCTAGCAGATTTTAATAAAGCATTTTTTTGAATAGTAGTTAAGAAATATCTAAATACAAAGTGAAACGCTTCATGATATTCTGTTCCAGATTTAATAACTTTGTCTAAATATAGAAATTTATTCCAAACTAAACCGGTAGGAATTCCATTAGTATGAAGTCTATGTAATATTTGCTGAACTTCTTGAACAGATACATTAGTAGGAAGAATTTCTCTTAAATTAGCTATAGCAGTATCTATAGTAATTTGTTCATTCACATCTCCTCTTTCAAATGAAAAACTAGGAATATCATCTTCTTTTTCAACAAAATTATCTATTTTGTATTGAATCTCTTCATCAGTTAATCCGTATTTTCTTTTTAAATTCTTTTTAATAGTATTTATACTCCACTCAGCCATCATGTCCTCAGGGTCTTTTAACAATGATTTTTGATGAGCAATTATATTCTTAATATCATAATAAATATGTTTTTCTCTAACACTGTCTTCAATTATATTAGATTGTTCTGGTTGAGATTGAACTTCAGGTTGACTATCTGTGTTAGAAGATTGTTGTGTTGAAGATTTATACTCCAAATCATCTTCAACTTTTAGTGCAAATTTTCAATCACAATAGGCTGCCTATATTTTCGCAATTCGTATAGAAAGTTAGGGTTATTTATGTGAAGCAGAAAAAAATTATTCTTATTTTTTTGATTTCGCCATAAAAAGAAAGAATCAACTGTTTTTTTTAAATTGACTCACTCTTAGACCCACATTTCTCCTTATATCATCCCAAAACAAATTATAGTCGACCAAATGCAGGTTTTTCCAATGGCGAACGAATGGCAGTTTGGTTTTTACTTCCAGATAATTCCCCTTCAATTTCACTTCTGTTTTATAGCGCTTCTTATTCCTGACACTCAAGAAAACAGAACCATGTGTACTGCTCCAATCTTGACTCATATCCCAGCTGATGGGGTTAACGCATACATTTCCGTAATAAGGGGGAGCATCAACATGGTGATTGTATTTCTTCGAAAACGAAGACCAGGTAACGTAACATCCCGTTTGCGCAGAATCGCTGCAAGGCTTAAGCGAATCGTATTGCTCCCTATATATTTCCAGTCCCACCACATAGGCACAAACCAATCGATTCTGCAATTCCGTGCCATCGAAATAATCTTTCAATAAACGAGCTGCATGATAGGTGCCCTGACTATGCGATGCAAGTATTATGGGCCGACCCGCATTGAGGTGCAAAAACTCCTCGAATGCCGCCTTTATATCCGCATAGGCAATATCCAGCGCACGAGCTCCCTCCGGACTTTCCTTATAAAAAACCTCCACAACAGCCTGACGATAAAATGGAGCATACACTCGCGCATGACGATTGAACACCGAAGCTTGAAATTTAATCGGATACTTTTCAATTTTTCTATTCAACCTGCGATTCTGAATATCGGCATTCCAATTCTTTCCACGTTGATATAGGGTCGGATAAACATAAAAAACATCAACCTCTTTAAGCGAATCATGCACCCAAACTTCATCTCGGGGAATAAAATCGGCCTTATCCTTACGAAAAGGCAGAGCTGCCCAGGAATGGGGACTACTATAATTCGCCCTGTCAGCATCGACACTCCATATGCGATTTTGAGCCAAAAGAAATGGGAACGAAAACAAAAAAATGGAGATGAAAAACAGAATGCGCAATGCCATAATAAAAGATATAGGGTATAAAAATAAAAAATCCCGACAAAGCGGGATTTATTTATTTAAACATTAATTTCAATTCCGTCCTTATCCTTATATACATATTCCATAAGGGGCAAAGAAATATTCAATTTTACATCCACACTGCCTTTATACTTTCTTTTCCATTTAGAGGCGACGGAGAAAATCCAGCCTTTAGTAAGGAATGCATGGAGAAAAGGATGACATTCGAGCGTAATTCTTTTGTGTTTGCCTTCATTAAAAATAAAGCGTACTTCATTTTCTATGGCATCCACAATAAGCAAAGGGGCTTCACTTTTTCCGGTTCCCTGGCAGGTGGGACAAAGTTCTTTGGTTTCGATGTCGATAACCGGACGCACTCTTTCGCGGGTAATTTGCACCAAACCGATTTTAGAAGGAGGCAAAATATTATGTTTGGCACGATCCGACTTCATTTCATTTTTCAGAAATTCGAATAACTTCTGTTTATTCTCGGATTTATGCATATCGATAAAATCGACCACAATAATACCGCCCATATCGCGCAATCGGAGCTGACGAGCAATTTCGGCCGCAGCTTCCATATTAGCTTCGATAGCATTTGTTTCCTGATCATTGCCTCTTTTGAGCATATTACCGCTATTCACATCGATAACATGCAAGGCTTCCGTATGTTCAATAATAAGATATCCACCACTACGCAGACTAACCTGTCGGCCAAAAAGAGCTTTAACCTGTTTGGTAATTTTATGTGCGTCGAAAATATGGGCATTGCTATCGTGCAATTTGATAATTTTCTCTTTACCGGGTAAGGTATTGGCAACAAATTCGCGCAATTCGTCGTAAAGTCCTTTATTATTCACCACCACGCTATCGAAAGAAAAGCTTTCATTCATTAAGTCGCGCAGTATGGCGGAAGTACGTTTCAATTCGCCCAAAACCTTCACCGGTGTTCGTCCGTCCTTAATAGATTCCACGGCCGAATGCCAACGTTGGATTTGTTCTTCCAGGTCGCGTTGCAATTCTTTTGCATCGACCCCTTTAGCGGCAGTACGTATAATACAGCCAAAATTTTTAGGCAATAAGGGTTCAATAATTTCCTTCAGGCGTTTTCTTTCTTCACTATCTTTCAATTTAGAAGAGACCGAAACGCGGGATCCGAAGGGGGAAAGGACGAGATAACGTCCGGGGATTGAGATTTCGCAAGACAGACGAGGGCCTTTTTGCGAAATGGGTTCTTTAGCAATTTTCACCAAAAGTTTTTGACCCGGCTTCACAACTTCGGTAATTTTACCATCCTTTTGAATATCCTTTTCAGGTTTCAAATACATGAGATTACCGGATTTTGCTTTACCGGAAATCGCATCCGATACAAATTTATTCAGCGTATGAATCTGGGGTCCCAAATCGAAATAATGCAAAAAAGCATCCTTTTCATACCCTACGTCAATAAAAGCGGCATTTAAGTTGGGCATTACTCTCGACACTTTGGCCAGATATAAATCTCCAACAGTATATGCGCTATCGGCTACTTCATGGTTGAACTCTACCAAATTCTTATCCTGCAAAACGGCTAAATAAATATCCTTCCCTTTTACTTCAACTATAAGTTCGTTCACCATAAGAAATAATAAAAACAGGCATACCCGTACCATTAAAATGGAACGGGGCCAAATGATACATTAGAAAATATTCTACCGTAAATTATTTCTTTTTCTTGTGACGATTTTTACGCAATCTTTTCTTTCTTTTATGCGTATTAATCTTTGCTCTTTTTCTTTTTTTTCCGCAAGGCATAACGTTATTTTTTAAAATTTGACAATCATTTATTTATTCTGAAACAAGCCCGTAGGTTGTTTTCATATAATCTTTTACTTGTTGTGCCACTAAATCATTGGGCACTTTTTTCATGTATAAATTCAAATATTTCATCGAAGAATCCATATTTCCCAACGCCCCGTATGCGTCCGACAAATAGAATCTAACTTCGGCAATACTTGAATCTATAGCCATTACATTCGAAAAATGGCCTACTGCTTTATCGGGCTGCCCCGACACCATAGCAAAACGACCTAATTCCATGAGTGCTTCCACATTTTCAGGATCCTCGGCCACTACTTCACGAAGAAGACCGATTCCTTTCATGGGGTCTTGACCCGATTCCACAATCGAAGCAGCCAATTTCACCCGAGCTTCCTTATTTTCCGGATCCAATTTCAGTGCCTGTTCAAATGCATATTGTGCATTATCCAGCGCCCATTCTCTGTTTCCTTCGCCCGAAAATGCCGAAACCGCTAAGAAACGTTTTCCGGCCATATTCCAATCCGCAACCGTTTGCAATTTCTCGGCTTTAGAAGCGAAAAAATAAGCCGCAACCTGAGGATACATGGCTCTATCCCACAACTGCACCAGGGAATCGTAAACATACATTTCTCCACCCGACTTCAACTCCTCTTCCCAAATCAGGGATTGGGCTGCAATCTTTGGATCTATTTCCGATTTAATCTTCTTCAGATCCTGAAAAAATGCCGTTTGACGCTCTTTCTGTTGACGCTCTTTGACCTGCTCATCAGAAAATGTTTTGGGCATATATATCATCACGGCAAAAGTGACCACTGTTACCAATGCCGAAATAATAAATATGCCACTTTTTTGAAACATTTTCTCCGTTTGGAATTATTTTACTTTCTTCTTAACCTGCTCCATGAAAACTTTCGCAGGCTTGAAAGATGGAATATTGTGTGCAGGGATAATGATGGTCGTATTTTTCGAAATATTACGTCCTTTTTTCTCTGCTCTTCTTTTAATGATGAAAGAGCCAAAACCGCGTAAATAAACATTCTCCCCCCGCGATAGACTATCTTTAATAGCCTTCATGGTTGCTTCTACAGTAGCTTGTACCGCCACTTTTTCAACACCCGTTGCATCAGCAACCTGATTTACGATTTCTGCTTTTGTCATTTCTTCTTATATTTTATTTAAACATTGACTATCTATTATTTGTAGCCCAACTTATTGGGGGTGCAAATGTACAAACATATTTCTAACTTTGCACTACGGAATGAAAATTTCAAATGTTTTAATTAAAAAGTACCACGAAATTAAGCGTGATTTGCCTTGGAGAAATAGCTCCAACCCCTATATTATATGGATTTCGGAGGTTATTTTGCAACAGACCCGGGTAAATCAAGGTCTTTCTTATTTTTTGGCCTTTACGGAAAAATATCCGACTCCGGGCGCACTTGCTCAAGCTCCTGAGGACGAAATTTTGCATCTTTGGCAGGGACTCGGTTATTATTCCCGGGCCCGCAATATGCATAAAACGGCGCAACTCGTTTATGCCCAATACGGCAATAATTTCCCATCTCGTTACGAGGAGTTAATCACCCTTAAAGGCATTGGTCCATATACTGCGGCCGCTGTTTCTTCTTTTGCCGCCAATGAAGCCCGGGCTGTGGTAGATGGAAATGTAACCCGGGTTATAACCCGTTTTGCAGGCATACGCGAATCGGTGCAGCTCAGCGCCACGAAAAAGAAAATCGACGAAATAGCCGTGGAATGGATGGATCCGAAGCAGGCCGGTCTACATAATCAGGCCATTATGGAATTAGGCGCACTGATTTGTAAGCCTAAAAACCCGCTTTGCCATTCTTGTCCGCTCATCTCGGCATGTGCCGCCTATGCCCTGTCTATGCAGGACCAAATTCCTTTTAAACCGGCGCCCAAACCCAAAAAAACACGGTATCTGCATTATTTTGTCCAAAGAGACCCAAACCAATGGATACGTAAAAGAGAAGAGGAAGATATTTGGAAAGGATTGTACGAATTTAACGCCCTGGAAAGTTCCCATTTTCTCGAAAAAGCGCATATACCTTTCCAAAACCCCGAAATATTACTCGAAAAAACCCACTTACTCAGTCACCAAAAACTGCATATACGCATCTATAGCGTAGATCCTTTCCCGCTCCCTAAAAATAACTTCATCTCAGTTGCCAATGAAAAATTGCAGGAATACGGATTTCCTGTTGTACTTCAAAAACTTGTTGAAGAAAAATTTTAGAAACAAAAAAAGTCCTTTTCATTTTTCAAGAAAAATATACAATACTCAAATTCCTTTTTTATATTTGACAAAGTGATTTAAGGAAATATTGCAACATGAACGGAGTAAATAAAGTAATACTGGTAGGGAATTTAGGTTTGGATCCCGAATTTAGGAAATTAGACAACGGGGTATCTAAAGCCCGACTGAGACTGGCCACTACGGAAACTTACAGAAATTCGGCCGGAGAAAGAATCGATAAAACAGAATGGCATACCGTTATCTTATGGAGAGGCCTGGCCGATTTGGCTGAAAAATATTTGAAAAAAGGAGCACGTATATATATAGAAGGGAAATTGAGAAACCGACAAATAGATACGGCTGATAATGTAAAGAAAACCATTACAGAAGTAGAAGCTGAAAATCTGGTTATGCTCGACAGAAGACAAGATTCCCAAAAAAGTCATCACGAAGAAAACCCGCATACTTCTTCCGAAACATCTTCATACAGCAGTCCCAACTTCGAAGATCTTGGAAACGACGATAATGAAAATACAAAATTGCCTTTCTAATTATTAACTTAATACGATAAAAATTGGACGTACCGGTCGGAATGACGGTCACTTTTGCCCTAATGAATCAATCGGATCTGCCGACTGAAGCAAATTTGATCGTCCATGCAATATTTACTGCCCTGCTGCTGATTTCTGCAGGCATTTTTTCAGCTGCCGAAATAGCTTTTTTCGCTGTCAAGCCCCAAATGCTCGAAGATATGGCTCCCTCTAAAGCCAAAGAGCGCTTGAAAAACATTCTTGATAAGCCGAAAACTCTGCTTTCTACCTTTATTATCCTGAACAATACACTCACGATTGCTGCTATAGTTTTTGCCGAACCATTACTGGATTTATTGCCTTTACATGCATATCCCACCTGGTTTATCTATACAATCTATATCGCCATTATTGCATTTTTTCTGCTTGCTTTTGTGGAACTGATTCCCAAATTTATTGCCAATAGAAATGTACGCAAAATCTCTCTTTCTATGTCGGGCATTCTTTCTTTCTTTATGAAATTATGCCGTCCTCTCTCGGCGCCTATGTTGAGTTTTGGAAATTATGTCGACAAAAAATTTCAGAAAAAAGATTATCCCATTTCTGTGGAAGAACTCTCGCATGCTTTGGAAATTACAGGCATTTCGAAACAGGATAAAGATTCCGGTAAACTGCTCGAAAGTATAGTGAAATTCGGCAGTGTTGAGGTATCCTCTATTATGACCCCGAGGATAGATGTTTTTTTGCTCGATAAAGATTTGCAATTCGATGAAGTTCTCGCCAAAATAATTGAAAATGGATATAGTCGCATTCCCGTTTATGACGATAATACGGATAATATAGTGGGATTGCTTTATGCCAAAGACTTGATTCCCTACATAAATCAATCCGAAGATTTTGACTGGAATGCCCTGCTCAGAAAGCCTTATTTTGTTCCAGAAAACAAAAAAATAGACGATTTATTGAAGGAATTTCAACAGAAAAAAATGCATCTTGCCGTGGTTGTCGACGAATATGGAGGCACTTGCGGTATAGTAACCCTCGAAGATATTTTAGAAGAAATTGTGGGCGAAATCAACGATGAATTTGATGTGGAAGTCAACCAACAAATTCAAATCAGCGAAAACGAATTTATCCTCTCTGCAAAAATGCATTTGAAAGATGTGGTATCGGAACTGCGATTGCCCCAGGATACTTTTGCGGAATGGGAAGATAATGTAGATACCCTGGGCGGTGTGATTTTTGAAACCCTGAATACCCTGCCCGAGAGAGGTCAGGAAATTGAAGTGAAAAATTTGAAAATTAAAATCCTCTCTACCGATAATCGCAAAATTCATAAGGTGAAAATTACACTTTTATCCCCCGAAAATCATGCAAAATAAAATCATATTCAGCCTAATATTGCTTCTCTTTACAGCTTTATCATCTTGTTTGCCCGAGGAGAAAACGATTACACCTAAACCCTTGGGGTATTTTAGATTACCCGAACCAGAAAAAGCTTATCAGCAATACGATTCGGTATGTCCTTTTATTTTCGAATATCCCGTTTATTCCCATATTACTCCTTACAAAGACCCGGCAAAAACCTGCTGGTTCGACATTCAATTTCCGCTCCATAATGCTACCCTGCATTTGAGTTATGAAGCCATGAAACAAAATCCAAAGGTTTATCTTGAGGACTCAAGGACTCTGGTATATTCGCATACCGTGAAAGCCAGTGGCATTGTTGAGTTTCCCGTAAAAGATCCCGAACACTCGGTATATGGAATTTTGTATAAAATTGAAGGCGATGTAGCCTCTAATTATCAGTTTCACCTCACCGATTCAACACAACATTTCCTCAGAGGCAGTTTGTATTTCAACACGCGTACGAACCTCGACTCCATCTCTCCGGCTTTGGCATTTTTGAGCAAAGACGTCGATCATTTGGTACAAACTTTACGGTGGAAATAGATGCAATATTTTACAAAAGAACTGGATAACGGGATTCGGCTTTTGCATATTCCCACACAAACCATTACGGCCTGGTGTGGTATGTATATTCATGCCGGCACAAGAGACGAAGCGGAATCAGAGTCGGGTATTGCGCATTTTTTCGAACATGTTTTATTCAAAGGCACTTATAAGCGTTCGGCTTTTAAAATTTTATCGGCTATAGACAATAGTGGAGGCGAACTCAATGCCTATACAACCAAAGAAGAAACTTTTGTATATGCCTCTTTTTTGCGCGAAAATTTAAAGAAAGCCGTAGATATCGTATGTGACATTGTTTTTCACAGTACATTTCCCGAAAAGGAATTGGAAAAAGAAAGAGGGGTTATTCTCGACGAAATTCAGTCCTACAAAGATGATCCGGTCGAGAGTTTATTCGACAATCTGGATGCTCATTTTTTCAAAAACCATCCGCTGAGTCGCCCCATTCTGGGAAATGAAGAATCTGTAAAGAAAATTGGGCGCAATGAATTGATTCGATTTGTACAAGAACATTATCATACCAATCAAATGATATTTTGTACGGTTGGTAATTTCACAGCAGAAAAAGCGTGGAAATATGCCGAGGATAGCCTAAAGCAAATCCCTCCTTCTATAGGCTCGCTTAACCGAACCCTTTTCAAACCAAATGCTCCTTTTCATTTACAAGAATATTCGGATGTACATTCGGCCTATTATGTTTTAGCCACAGAGGGGCCATCGCGTAAAGACACGCATAAAATGCCCTTAATTTTGCTCAATAATATGTTGGGCGGTCCATCGCTTACGTCGATTTTGAATTTGAGTTTAAGAGAAAAGAACGGACTTACCTACTCGGTCGAAAGTCAGATTCATTCCTTTTCGGATACAGGTATGATGCATATTTTTCTGAATACGGAAAAATCGAAATTGAACAAAGCCATACAAATCGTAGAGAAGGAATTAAAAAAACTGGCTACGCAACAATTGAGCAGCAATAAGCTTCATCAAGCCAAAAAGCAATTAAAAGGCGCATTGGCATTGAGCGACGACAATAAAGAAAAAATCATTCATTATGCTCCGCGGTCGATTTTGCACAGTGGGAAAATTCAAAGTATTTCGGAAATTATGCAAGAAATTGATGCGGTTAGTGCGAGCGAAATTCTTGAGGCAAGCAACCGTTATTATCATCCCGATATATGGAGCAGTTATCAGCTTTTGCCGAACGACTAATTAGCCATCGATTTGAATATCGAAATGCTGTAAAAACAAATCCACATTCGGATTTTTAGCCTTCATATAAGCCAATTTTTCTTGTGGGGTCAGACTGCGTTGGCGGGCCATAGCTTCACGGTCTATCTCTTTCAGTGCTATTTCTAGTTGCAAATCGGCATTGCCCATTCCTTGTCTGAAATGCTGTAGAATAACACTTCTTTCGGCATTAAATTCCGATTCTTGAGCTTTGGTATCGACCAAAACAAACAATATATCTTCCGGCATTTTATGCTCCAGTCCCTTGAGCCAACTGGCCATATTGTTACGGTTTTGTGACATATAAAATGCGCATAACTCGTCCAATAAAACCGGAAAATCCTTAATCTGACCCGAAAAGGGGACAGCCTCAACGGGACTAACACTTATTGTTTCCTGTGGAGTATCGACGGCATTCTTAAGCTTTTCGACAACTTTTTCGGGGTGAATTGAAAAACCGGGCTTCAGAATTTGTTCGTCTATTCCTTTTTTAAAAGTAACCGAACTTTGATTATCTTTTTGCTGGGTTGAAGGATGGGGTTCGTTCTCGGGTCTGTCGCTAATATATTCGCGGATATTGCTATCCCTTAGGCCTTCGCTACTTTTTTTTTTAGTTCGACCAATTGCAGTAAAAACAATTCAATAATCAGTCTTTTATTGGTGGCCGATTTATAATCCATATCGGTTTTCGTAGCTTCTCTTAAGGCGCCGAGCAACCAATCACCCGGAGTTTCTTTAGCTTGCGCAAGATATTGTTCTCTGGCTTTTTCGCCTACTTCGAGCAATTTCACCGTTTGTGCATCGCGGGCCACCATGAGATTACGCAGGTGATCGCAGAATCCGCTTATAAAATGGTGCCCTTCGAATCCTTTATCGACTATGTCGTTATAGGTAAGCAGCAGTTGGCGCACATCGCCTTGATTGGCATAATCGACCATTTTAAAAAAATAGTCGTAATCGAGCACATTCAAGGTTTCGATGACCGCTTTATAAGTAAGATTTTGTCCGGTGAAGGTGACCATACGGTCGAAGATAGACAAGGCATCGCGCAGTGCACCATCGGCTTTTTGCGCAATAATATGCAGGGCATCGGCTTCGGCGGTAACGCCTTCCTTTTCGGCTATACGTCCCAAATGTTCGGCCATATCTTCTATGGTAATGCGACTAAAATCGAAGACCTGACAGCGGGATAAAATGGTAGGTAAAATCTTATGTTTTTCGGTGGTCGCCAAAATAAAAATGGCGTGAGCAGGAGGTTCTTCCAATGTTTTCAGGAAAGCATTAAAAGCGGCCGTACTCAACATATGCACCTCATCGATAATATAGACACTATGCGTACCAACTTGTGGGGCAATACGCACTTGTTCGACCAATTTGCGGATATCATCAACCCCATTGTTCGAGGCAGCATCTAATTCGTGAATATTGAAAGAATGACTTTCATTAAAGGCCGCACAAGAGATACAAGCATTACAAGGATCGAGTTCGGGCGTCAGATTAATACAATTCAGCGTCTTCGCTAAAATCCGTGCCGAGGTGGTTTTACCCACTCCACGCGGACCACAGAACAAAAAAGCATGCGCAACCTTTCCGGTGCGGATGGCATTTTTGAGCGTAGCACTGATATGCTTTTGCCCGACCACATCCTCGAAATTTTGTGGTCTGTATTTTCTGGCCGAAACAATAAATTCTGACATCCTGTAATCTTCTTGGATACAAAAATAACATTCGAGTCGAGCTTTTTAGTACATTGTGAAAAATTTATTCACTTTTCATGTCCTATACCTATAAAACAAGCTATATTCCTTTCAAAGGAGAGCAGATTTGTCTGCATTGTTTTATCCCATCTCAGCCGGATCCAACGCCTATACTTTTGTTGCATGGAAGCATAGAAAATGCGCGTGTTTTTTTTAGTAAAAGCGGTAAAGGTTTGGCTCCCTATTTGGCGGCAAGGGGATACGCGGTGTATTGTGCCGATTTCAGGGGCAAAGGAGAAAGTAAGCCTCGAATTAGCCGGCAGAGTAAAGCCAATCAATACGATACCATAGAGGAAGAAATACCCTTATTATTGCAACATATCAGCGCGCTGCATCCCGGAAAAAAAATCGGAATCGGAGCGCATTCTTGGGGGGGCGTACTCATACTGGCGCTTTTGGCAGTAAGACCTGAGTGGACAAAAAAAATCGGTGCCATGGCATTTTTTGGCAGCAAGAGGCGCATTGCCCGTTTTAATCCGAAGCGATTATTGATAATAGACCTGATTTGGAGCTTTTTGGGTACATGTTGCACGCTAATTTTCGGTTATTTACCGGCGATTGCATTGAAAATGGGGAGCGATAATGAGCCGCGCAATTTTTATCTTCAAACCAATCATTGGGTATATGCACGCAAATGGGTGCATGCGCGCAGCGGACAGAGAATCGATCATTTACTGCAACAGCAAAGTCTGCCGCCTGCTTTATTTTTAACCGGCATAAAAGACACCTTGCTCGGACATAAAAAAGATGTGGAAATACTCATGAAAGAAGCGGGATACAGGACAGATAGCTGCGTGGTACTTTCGAAAAAAAACGGGAATAAAGTCGACTACGACCATATAAATATACTTACCCATCCCCAGGCTTACACAGACCATTTTATATTTGTATCGGAATTTTACCAAAAAGAATTAATATGATTATTCGCGCCAAAAATATTCGGAAAAAATACGGGAATTTAGAGGTACTGAAAGACGTAAGTATAGACATACCTCAAGGCAAAATCGTAGCCATAACCGGAAAATCGGGAGCAGGAAAAAGTACGCTATTGCATATACTGGGCACCTTAGACAAGCCCGATGCGGGTACGGTGGCCTTCGAGGAAAAAGAATTAAGCTTTAAAAAAGAGGCCGATTTATCCGAATTTCGAAACAAAAAAATCGGATTTGTATTTCAGTTTCACCATTTATTACCTGAGTTTACTGCCATTGAAAATGTGATGATACCGGCATTTTTGGCCGGGAAATCGAAATCAGAAGCTCAGGCAATGGCCGAAAAAATCATGGCCAAAATGGGATTGAGCGCACGTCTGCATCATAAACCGTCGGAAATGAGTGGAGGCGAACAACAACGTACAGCTGTTGCCCGTGCTTTAATTAATAATCCCCTCGTTATTTTTGCCGATGAACCCAGCGGAAACCTGGATACCGAAAATGCCCAATCGCTGCATAATTTATTTTTATCCCTGCGCGATGAATGGGGACAAAGTTTTGTGATTGTAACCCATAATATGGAGTTGGCAGGCTTTGCCGATATACATATACAAATGGAAGACGGAAAAATAATAGGTCATTCCTAAAATCCGCCCAGACTAAAATGAAAAAAACAGGCATATATATCGCATTAAGCTTTCTCTGTATTTTGCTTTTTTCCGTATTGTTTACCCTACTTCAAAACGAGAAAATATACATGCACAGCCTGGGTCGTATTTCGCATAATTACGAACGGAGTGGAGACTGGAATGCCTATAGTATACATGCCGTTAAAAAGCCCTTTTTGGAAGTAAAAAACGAAAACTTACTCCATTGGGATGCCGATATTTACAATTGTATACGCCAGCATGGCTACAAAATAGAAGATGCGTGCTACGGACATATACGCGCAGCTTTTTTCCCTTTGTTTCCTCTGGTTTGGAAAATTAGCAGCGCAAGTCCCCTCGCCATTTCCCTGCTCAATTTCATTTTCTTTTCCATTGCATTGGGCTTACTTTTTCTGCATCTTTTACCACCTGAAACAGCAAAAAACAAGGCTTTATTTTTCCTCTTGCTTTGTTTTCCCGGAGCCATCATATTTGCCATTCCCTATTCCGAAAGTCTCTTTATGCTGAGTATGAGCATAGCCGTAGTGGGCATTTTGAAAAAACGCTATAGCCTCTATTTCGTGGGAATTATCTTATTGGCCATGGTGCGCCCTGCAACCATTTTTGTAGCCTTAGCCTTTATAGCAAGCGAATTATTTTTTGCTTTAAAAAATAAAGAATATCAAGGCTTGGCAAGGCGTATAGCGGGCAAAATAATCCCATTTATATTGGGATATGCCTTGGTATTTCTGATACTAAGTCTAAGTTCGCACAATCCCTTCGTATTTTTCGAAGCACAGACCCACTGGAATGCCGGAATAAAACCATTCGATAAAATATCTGACTGGTCTACAGAAAGCTTTGCCATGAGTAGTTTTGCACTCTTCTTTGTGGCCATTCCTTCCCTTCTCTATCTGCTTTATACATTTTTCTTTCAGAGCAATAAGAGTCGTTTTTTCGAATCCGGACACAGACAGCATCATAGCCATTATCTGCTGGTCTTATCGGCATTTTATATGGCGGGTATTTTTCTTTTTAGTGCAATTAGCTCGGGGGGTAATATGCATAGTTTTTACCGATTCATTATTTGTTCACCCTTTTTCTTTATCAGTCTCCTTATTTTATTGGGAAAAAAATATGTCTCACTGCCAATAAACATATGGCTCTTGGGGAGTTTAGCCGCCTGCATATTCTTTCTGTATCATGTCGAATTTGGGGGAGATAAAATTTCATTCCCCTATTTGGGCACTGCTTTATCCATACTCAGTTTGGTGAGCATCCTACGCTTTTCTACACAGCCCAAATTTTATGTATTGGCCATCGTATTAAGTTTGGGACAACTGATATGGAATGCATATTTATTCAACGCATTTATGAGCAATGGGTGGATATTCACCTGATGAGTGGGGATAGGGTTGATAAAAAAAGTAGACTGTGTTTTAAAAAAGTTGTATATTGATGTATAATCAATAAAACCTAACCATATGGACATTACAAGTTTACTTATTCAATTAGCTTCCGGCGCCATAGGCGGAAACGGGGCGGGCAAAGTATTGCCCAAATTTTCATTAGGGACCTTAGGCAATTCTTTGGTTGGCATATTAGGGGGCGGACTGGGAGGTCAGATTTTGCAGTTGCTGGGCATAGATGCCGGGCCGCAGGGCGAGTTTGATCTTACGGCCATACTCGGAAGTATAGCATCCGGCGGTGTAGGCGGAGGTGTATTAATGATAATTGTAGGCCTGGTAAAAAGCCTAATCAGCAAAAAATAAGGTGTTTTATTTCAAAACCGAAAACACCATATGATTTAAGAAAGCGATCAATTCTTTTTGGTCGCTTTTTCTTTTAAAATTCGTAATAGCCGGAATATGATCCATGAAATAATTCTGAAAATGTGCTGTTTCCAAAACCGCAGAAGCGAGTGACATGGCGTATTTATAGCGGGGATTGCATTCGCGTATAAAAACAGAAATAACCTCACATACCTGCTCGTATGGTTCGAAGAAATGCTGTCTATTATCCTCGTCGACCTGTTTGGTCAGATAAGCTTTAGAACCTTCTGCCACCACAATGCGATGCAGTACACCTTCATTGATATAATGGGTAGTATTATCATCCTTCACATTACTGGCGAGTAATTTTATCACCTTACGGATTTTAGCATCGGCACTTTTCAGGTTATTCGTTTCAAAAATAATTTGCAGTCGTAACCAGGACCAATACCAGGCGGTCAGATATAGCAATAATTTATGTTTATTTTCAAAATAACGATAAATTCCGGCCTCAGTAGATCCGATTTCTAAAGCTAATTTTTTAAAATTAAAGGCTTCAAATCCCATTTCATCCATTAAAAGAATACTGTTTTTCAGAATATTCCTTCCCAACTCCGAATCTTCCGGATTGCGTAAATAAAGGGACTTATTGATTTCCAAATGTATAGGCAAGGTCAGCTTCATTTCTGTCGTATATGCAGCTACAAAGAAACAAACTTTTATAATTTAACTACTATTTAATTTGATAGCTTTACTATCTTTTTGGAAAAACATTTATATTTGATCCGAAAAAAGCACCTTACATTTTTAAACATAAAACAAAAGCAAATGAAAACATTGACAAAAGAGATGCAAGAATCCATAACCCCGGAGATGGCTATAGGATTATTAAAAGCGGGAAATGAGCGTTTTGTAAACAACTTAAAAATCAACCGCAATCTATTGCAACAGGTCAATGAGACCTCTGACGGGCAACATCCCTTTGCGGTTGTATTGAGTTGCATCGATAGCCGCACATCGTCGGAACTGATTTTTGATCAGGGATTGGGAGATATTTTCAGTGTGCGTTTGGCAGGTAATGTACTCAACGACGATGTATTAGGCTGCATGGAATTTGGGTGCAAACTGGCCGGATCGAAAATAATCGTCGTACTTGGCCATACCAAATGCGGAGCCATTAAAGGTGCTTGCGACCATGTAGAAATGGGAAATTTGACCGATTTGCTCAATAAAATTCGGCCCGCTGTGGATGCCGAAAATCAGACCAAAGAAAACAGAAATTCTACGAATCCCGAGTTCGTAAATAATGTAACCAGGCTGCATGTGAAAAGAACCGTAAATCAGATTATGGAGCGAAGTCCGATTCTTAAAGAAATGGTAGAAAAGGGCGAGATCGGAATAATCGGAGGTTTGCATGATATAGGTACAGGTAAGGTTAATTTTGACATGGAAACGTTGAAGTTGGTTCCACAAAAATAACACAAACGATTTCCATTCTGTTCATTTTGGTATATTTGAAAAGAATATACACTTATGAAAACAGAAGGAAGAAGAAGGAGCAATAATGTTGAAGACCGCCGCAGAGGCAGAGGGAAAGGTATTGCTCTGGGGGGCGGATTAATAGCGGTTCTGATTGTAGTGGGGCAACTCCTCATGGGTGGCGATCCGCAGGAAGTATTGCAACAGGTAATCCAACAGCAGGAACAGATTGCGAACGAGCAGTCTGCCTCTCTTCCACCCGATCCCGAGTCGGATAAAATGGCCGAATTTATTTCGGTTGCCATGGCCGGGAATGAAGATGTGTGGAAAAATATATTTCAGGATTTGGGCAAACCCTTTGTTTCGCCTACCTTGATTTTATTCAGCGGTGCTACCTCTTCGGCTTGCGGGGAGGCTCAGTCGTCTATAGGTCCCTTTTATTGTCCCGCCGATCAGAAAATATACATAGACCTTAGTTTTTTCGAGGAATTAAGCAGTAAATACGGTGCAAAAAAAGGCGATTTTGCCATGGCATATGTACTTGCGCATGAATTCGGACATCATATACAACATATATTGGGCACCAATGCCCGCGTGCGACAATTGCAGCAAAACAGCAGCAGCAAAGAAGCCAATCGTTTATCTGTAGCGATGGAATTACAGGCCGATTTTTATGCCGGTTTATGGGCGCATTACGATCATAAAATGTTTCAAAGTTTGGAACAAGGCGATATAGAAGAGGCTTTAAGTGCGGCTAGTGCAGTTGGAGACGATCATTTGCAAAAGAAAGGTCAGGGCTATGTAGTACCGGATGCCTTTACCCATGGCAGCTCCGAGCAACGTATGTATTGGTTCAACCTCGGATACAAAAGTGGCGATTTCCACAAAGGAGACGATACATTCAAAGGCTTATAACAAGGGGGAAATAATACGTACGGTGCGTTCCATCAGTCGGCGCACAAAAGATCTTTTTTCCCATTCTGCATGCCTAATTAAGCGCGCTTCTTTCAAATCTTCTTCAAAAATTTCGCGTAAGCGAAGTGCTATTTTTCTGTCATATATCAGCGCATTTACTTCGAAATTAAATTCGAAACTGCGTATATCAAGATTTGCCGATCCAACCATAGAAAACATATCATCTATGCAAATGGATTTGGCGTGAATAAATCCTTTTTGATAAAAATACAATTCCACGCCCATTTCAATAATCTCGTCGTAATAAGAAAAAGAAGCCAGGTTGGCTATATAGGAATCGGAAATGCCGGGCACCAGCAGGCGTACGCGCACCCCGCGCAAAATGGCCATATGTAAAGCATGCAAGAGACTGATGCTGGGAATAAAATAAGGTGTGGTGATATCAATATGCGATTGCGCCGATTCTATGGCTTCCAGGTATGCGAATAAAATAGACGGAATTTCGGAATCGGGACCGCCGGATGCAATTTGAACCCAGGTTTTCTCTTGATGCATAGGTTTCAAAAATGCAGTATCTTTAAAAAAAGTCCGACTATAACTCAGATTTTGGCCCGAAGCAAAATTCCAATCGCATAAAAACAAATGCTGAATATTCCACACCGCAGTGCCGCATATGCGCAAGTGTGTATCGCGCCAAAACATTTTATTCTCCTCTTCCGAATTGATATATCGATCGCTCACGTTGATTCCGCCCAAATATGCGGTATGTCCGTCTATAATCACCAATTTGCGGTGATTTCTATAATTCAAGCGGTCGGCGAGAGCCGAAAAAATAACCTCATAAAAAGGATAGGTTTCCACCCCGTTTTCTCTCAATCTTTTGGCAATATTTCCGGCTATTTTCCGGCTGCCGAAGTCGTCGTAAATAAAACGCACCTTGACGCCTTCCTTAGCTTTTTGGATGAGCAGTTCGGCCAATTCATTCCCAATTCCATCGTTCTCATAAATATAATACTCGAGATGTATATGTTCTTTGGCCTGACGTATATCTTGCAATAATTGGGGAAATTTCTCTTCTCCATTTATATGTATAGTCACCGCATTATGTTGGGTCAAAATGCTTTTATTATCCGAAAAGAGCATTTGGGCATTTCCGGCGAACTGTTCGTATTCCGCTTTAAACTCCGCAGCTTTTTCCGTGCGATAATCTTCGAACAATTGTTTCAGATTGGAGGTTTGTCGGAAGTCTATGCTTAACTTTTTGGAGTAAAGGTGTTTTTTCTTCACATTTCGCCCGACGAACAAATAAATAATAATCCCTAAAGCGGGCAGGAGTATAATCAGCAATATATAAGCAACAGCCTTAGAGGAGGTACGTGTTTCCATGAGCACGCGTATGCACAGCGCAATTACAAAAACTGCATAGAACAATCCCAGTAACCCATTCCAATTCAAGCTGTCGACCAACATTAAAACAAGAAATTAAAGTGCAGCTTAAAGTGCTTCATCAATTTAGCTTCGATAAATACAGCACTAAGTCGACCAACCTATTGCTATAACCGGCTTCGTTGTCATACCAACCCACCACTTTCACCATATTACCGATAACGGTGGTTAACTGTGCGTCGTACACGCAGCTATGCGGATTCCCGATAACATCCGAAGACACGATGGGGTCAACTTCATATTGCAAAATACCTTTAAGTGCATTTTCAGAAGCCTCTTTAAATGCGGCATTGATTTCATCCACCGATTTGGGGTTTTTCACAATAAGCGTAATATCGGTAAGCGAACCATCTTTCACGGGGACGCGTATGCCTGCACCGCCAATTTTACCGTCGAGATCGGGGAAAATTTTGGTAATCGCTTTTGCGGCACCGGTGGATGTAGGAATAATATTTTCGGCTGCAGCGCGAGCGCGTCTAAGGTCTTTATGGGGACTATCGTGCAGTCTTTGATCCGAAGTATAGGAATGCACCGTAGTAATAAATCCGCTTTGGGCATCACAAAGTTCTTCTATAACCTTAATCATAGGTGCGGCATTATTGGTCGTACAAGAAGCATTAGAGATAATCAAATCATTTGCATCGAGTATATGTTCATTCACGCCCATAACCACACTTTTCACCTTATCTCCATCTGCGGGGGCCGAAATAATTACCTTTTTGGCTCCGGCTTCTATATGTGCATAGGCTTTATCGTAACTACGAAACAAGCCGGTACATTCAATCACCACGTCCACCTTCAAATCGTTCCAGGGCAATTCGGCCGGATTTTTCAGAGCAAAAACGGGAATATTTTTCCCATTTATTTTTAGTCCACCCTCCTCATTTTCCACAGAGCCATCGAATTTTCCATGCACGGTATCGTATTTAAACAAATGTGCTAAAGTCCGCGTATCTGTCAGGTCATTAATAGCTACCACTTCCAACTCTTCCTTGCGAAGCAACATTTTCAATGTATATCGTCCTATTCTGCCAAAACCATTAATTGCTATTCTCATAATTATTTAATAATATTGATTAATTCTTGAAAAATTACCTTGTAAAATTACTGAAATATTAAATTTGTACTATACTTGCAGTTCGAATTTTCTGACAAACCTAAAAATTTGTCATTGCATAAAAAATAATGAATCGTTAAATTTGTATTCAAGAAATACGTAATATGAAAAAAGTTTTAATAGCAACCGCCATTTTTGTGGGTATACAAGGTGGACTAAAAGCGCAACACGTGCACACTTCGAGGTGTGGGGCACCCAATTTTTCCGAATCTATGCAATCTGTGGAATTTGCGACCCAAGAAGCCCAATTCAGAGCTTATTTAGCCAATAAAGAATCTTTACCTTTTGCAGAAAAGGCATTGGACTTGCGTATTATTCCTGTGGTGGTGCATGTGATTCATGATGGCACTCCCGCTTCCAATATTTCGAAAGCAGAGATTAATACCATGATGACCAATATCAATAATGGTTTTAATTTATCCTATCCGAATGTAGGAAATATACCTGTACATTTTGATTCTTTGGCAACCGATGCCGAAATCGAATTCAGATTGGCAGAGGTAGATCCATGGGGCAATTGTACGGACGGAATTCGTCGCGTATATGCTCCTTATGCTGCGATAAATGCACATGAAGATAAACGATTCAAAAGTTTAAGTTATTGGGATCGTTCCAAATATTTGAATATATGGATCGTGAAAAACATAAAGGAGCCCAATAGCACAACTCCGGGTACAGTTTTGGGTTATGCCTATTATCCTGGAGGAGCACAGGCTCTTAAAGACGGACCAACGGTAGCCTCTTCTGTTGCGGCTACTTCACAATCTGTAGCAGCGCATGAAGTAGGTCATTATTTGAATTTAGTGCATATATGGGGTGATGAAGATTGTGGCGATGATCAGGTAAATGACACGCCTATTTCGAAAGAGCCGAATTTTGCCTGGCCAAATCCATGTGACTCAATCGTGAAAGAAGCCACTTGTTATTTGGATTATGCAACCAATCAACACGATTCTATAATGCGTTTCCGCATTGGTGAAAACTATCAAAATATTATGGACTATGTAAACAATTACAATTGTCCGAATATGTTCACCAAAGGACAAGTAGAAAGAATGCGCAGTGCATTGGAATTCTACAGCTTCCGAAATAATCTTTGGCAGCCGGAAAACTTAACCGCATCAGGTGTTGCTGATGGTTCGCCTGCTTGTACCGATTTGAAACCTATTGCCGATTTCTGGTCGAACAAGGTAATTACCTGTGAAGGCGGAACCATTAATTTCTCTGATGGATCATTCAACGGAAATATTAGCGCAGCAACGCATACTTTCAATTGGGAATTCGAAGGCGGAACGCCGGCTACAAGTACGGACAAAAACCCTACAGTAACCTATAATACTGCCGGTACCTATAAAGTGAAATTTACCGTATCGAACAGTGCGGGTAGTTCTACCAAAGAAAGAGTAGAATTCATTAAAGTAATGAGTACGGATATTGAAGATAAATCATTTGGTTACAGAGAAGGTTTCGAATTTGGTGAGCCTTTCCTTCAAAACAAATGGGCTTTATCGAACGAACCTAGCGCGGATAAAGGTTGGGTATGGACAGATCAAGCTTCTTATTCGGGAAATTACAGCTTAGTTTGCCGCAATGTGGCCAGCATCAGAGATGCAAAATACACAGCTATTACACCTGCTTATAATATGAATTCCATTACGGGTTCAAGCAAAAAATTACGTTTCAAAGCAGCTTATGCATTGCGTACAGAATCGGATTATGCATTTGATCCTGAAGATCAAAACTACTATGCGGTAATCGACGATAAATTAATTATTTCTCGTTCGGCGGATTGCGGATTGACTTGGTCTCCCGTAAAAAGCTTTACCATGGCAGAATTGGTTTCGGGTGGCGTTAATCCGGGGAGTTTTGTACCTCAGGATTTGGTTGAATGGAAAACACATACCATCAATCTAAACGGAACAAATGCGGGTGGTGCCAATGTACGTTTCCGTTTCGAATTCACTTCCGGATGTCAGTTCAATAATAACCTATATATAGATGATATAGAAATATATGAAGAGTCGAAATTATCTGTAGACAATTTCCAAACCGAAGATCTTCAAATTGCTGTATTCCCTAATCCGGTGAATGCCGATGCTACTTTAAAATTTGCCTTACCTAATCAAATCGAAACCGTTCAGATTTCGGCTTATGATATGGTTGGAAAGCAAGTAGGTTCTATTTATAATGGATCGCTTGGACAAGGAGAGCACATGATTCAAATCAGCCGTTCTCTATTTGGTGCACCTGGCGTTTACTTTATCAAAGTACAATTAGATCAACGCAGCTTTGTAGAACGCATAGTTGTTCAATAAACCTGCATTCATTTTACAATTTTCGAGAGGCAAGCCGCAAGGTTTGCCTTTTTTTATTTCTCATTATTTTTTGTTTACGAATAATCATGGGCTATTGGCGCAAGTAAGTGGACTTATAACTAAAAATAAATCCCTTTTGCTGAATGGGAAAAATAAAGCATGAAATGGGGATTTACCTTTGATTAGAAAACAAGAAAACATGTTGGTAAAAACCTATGGAAGTGCGTTAATGGGCGTACATGCCTTAACAATTTCGGTGGAGGTACATTTAACAAATGGCACTCATTTTTTTTTAGTGGGTTTGCCCGATAATGCCGTTAAGGAGAGTCAGCATCGGATACATTCGGCCATTAAGAATATAGGTTTTCAATTGCCCGTCAAAAAGACCACGATCAATATGGCTCCTGCGGATATACGCAAAGAGGGCTCGGCATACGATTTAACTCTGGCAGTGGGCTTACTGGCGGCGGCAGGAGAAATACCGACAGACTTACTCGGGGAATATATTATCATGGGCGAATTGGCTTTAGACGGCACTTTAAGACCCATAAAAGGAGCATTGCCCATATGCATACAAGCGGCTGCGGATGGCTTCAAGGGCATCATACTTCCCCTTCAAAATGCACGAGAGGCCGGTATAGTGCGCGATATACAAGTATATGGCGTCAGCAATTTAAGAGAAGTGGTCGATTATTTCACCGGAAAATTGGCCATAGAGCCGACCGTATTAAATCCGGAATTGGAATTTATGCAAAACACAAATGAGTATAAGATCGATTTTTCGGAAGTAAAGGGTCAGGAGAATATTAAGCGGGCCTTAGAAATTGCGGCGGCCGGTGGGCATAATGCCTTGCTAATCGGCCCTCCCGGATCGGGAAAAACCATGTTGGCCAAAAGATTGCCCGGCATATTGCCCCCATTGACATTAGAGGAAGCATTAGAGACCACAAAAATCTATTCGGTGGCCGGCAAAATGAACCTAAGCGATGCTTTGATAACCCGCAGGCCCTTTCGGAGTCCGCACCATACCATCAGCGACGTGGCCTTGGTCGGGGGTGGATCGAACCCACAGCCGGGCGAAATATCCCTGGCCCATAACGGGGTTTTATTTCTGGACGAATTGCCCGAATTCAAAAGGCAGGTATTGGAGGTAATGCGTCAACCATTGGAAGAACGGATTATGACTATTTCCCGTTCTCGATTTTCTGTACAGTATCCATCGGGGTTTATGTTGATTGCCGGGATGAATCCTTGTCCCTGCGGCAATTTCAATCACCCCGAAAAGCCATGTATATGTGCACCGGGAACTGTATCCAAATATTTGAATCGCATTTCGGGTCCCCTACTCGACCGCATCGATTTGCATGTAGAAGTAACCCCGGTCAAATTTCAGGAACTGACCCAGAAATCCACAAGCGAAAAAAGTGTCGATATACGAAAAAGAGTAATCGCTGCACGCAAGATACAGCTCGAAAGGTATAAAGATGAAGCCGGTTATTATTGCAATGCGCAAATGAATAAAAATCAAATCGAAAAATATGTCGACATTCAGGAATCGGGACTCATGCTTTTAAAAACGGCTATGCAAAAACTGGGATTATCGGCAAGGGCCTACGATCGCATTTTAAAAGTAAGCCGCACCATTGCCGATTTAGAGGGCAGTAGCAGCGTACAGACGCATCATTTGGCCGAGGCCATACAGTTTAGAAGTTTGGACAGAGATAACTGGGGAACAGCGTAGCATGAATACAAAAAAATGTATCTTTGCACTCGCATGAAAAGCTTTCATTTATACACACTGGGTTGCAAACTCAACTTTTCTGAAAGTTCGGCCATTTCGAAAAACTTGACAGAGCACGATTTTCAAAAAGTAAATTTTGAAGACGGAGCCGATATTTATATTATCAATACCTGTTCGGTTACCGATCATGCAGACCGCAAATGCAAGAAAGTAGTAGCACAAGCCAAGCGACATAACCCCAATGCCTTTATTGCGGTTATAGGCTGTTATGCCCAATTAAAACCCGAAGAAATTGCCGGAATACCGGGGGTGAATATAGTGTTGGGAGCAGCCGAAAAATTTAATATTGCCGATTATTTAGATACAGAAAACAGCGAAGTTGTTCAGATAAAAAATGGGAATATCAAGGATGTAAATACCTATAATCCCGCCTATTCATCGGGCGACAGAACGCGTACTTTTTTGAAAGTTCAAGATGGCTGCGATTATTTTTGCACCTTCTGCACCATACCTTTAGCCCGTGGTAAAAGTCGGAATGCGTCGATTGCCGAAACGATAGCTATGGCCAAAGAGGCGGTAGAAAAAGGGGCACGCGAAATTGTGTTGACCGGCGTGAATATTGGTGATTTCGGACAAAGTAGCGGAGAGACTTTTTACGAACTTATACAAGCACTGGATGCAGAAGTAGACGCACAACGTTTTCGGATTTCGAGTATAGAACCCAATTTGCTTTCGAACGAAATCATAGATTATTGTGTACAAAGCAAGAAGTTCGTCCCCCATTTTCATTTACCGCTACAAAGTGGAAACAATGAGATATTGGAGAAAATGCGACGTAAATATCAAAGAGAATTATATGCAGAGCGTGTAGCTTATATAAAAAGTAAAGTACCGGATGCTTGTATTGGAGTGGATGTAATAACCGGATTTCCCGGGGAGACCGATGCACATTTCGAGGATAGCTATCAGTTTATCAATGAGCTCGATGTTTCGTATTTACATGTGTTTACTTATAGCGAGCGGGCTCAGACCGGTGCTTTGAAAATGGCGGGTAAAGTTCCTGTTGCGGTAAGAAAAGAGCGAACCCAGAGATTGCGCATTTTATCCGAAAAAAAGCGACATGCATTTTACGAATCGCAAAAAGGAAAAATAAAAAGCATACTATTCGAAGCCGAAAATGACGGGGGCACAATGTATGGTTTCAGCGAAAATTATATCAAGGTAGAAATGCCCTATGACCCTATGTATGTAAATGAAATTCGTGAAGCAAAAATAGGCCAACAGACTGCGGATGCCACCATGAAAATCAGCCTGACCATGCAGGAAGATTTGCCCGAAAATTTAAAGGTAAAACTCAAACTTATATAAAAAGAAAGGCCGGCAAAAAAGCCGACCCTCTTATCCCCCTAAAAATTTGTATCCTTTTAGGATGCGTTATTGTCTACACACAATTCCCTTTTATTTTTTTCGCATTTACTTTTTTCTTGAGTAGAATTCTGTTCGAATTCTGTAAAGGCATTTTTCAATGCACTGAGGAAAACCTCCACATCTTGGGCACCTGATACCGCATGATATTCGTTCATAAGTATAAAAGGCAAGGTTTGCACATTTCTTTTCAAGGCTTGCAAAACATCGGTAGTCATTTGTTCTTCAAACAAATCAGATTTCAGTACTTTTTCCACTTCATCTAGAGGCAAATTCAGCTTCGAAGTCGCATCTATCAATAGTTCATCGCTTTCCAGGTTCAACCCGTCTATCAATGCATTTCTACTTAAGATTTCTTCCAAAGCCTCTGTTTTACCGTATTGACGGGCAAATTGAAGCAAGCGATGCGCCTTAGCCGTATTGGCCGGCACAAAACGATCCAAGCGGATGCCTGTATTAAACTGAGCATTCAACTTTTGCGCAAGTGTGGTAATTTGTTCGGCTTTTGCGGCATCAATTCCTTTATCTGCCATAAGCATATCGGGGAATGTCATCCCGGCTTTCGCTTCAAACTCGGGGAAAAGCGGGAAGCTGCGCATAATCACTTCTACTTGATCTTTATGGGGAAATTGAGCCAAAGCAGATTCGAAATTCTTTTTTGCCATATAACAATAAGGAGAAACCAAATCGCTCCATATTTCCACTTTCATTTTACACATGTTAATAATTTTGATTGCAAAGATAGTTTCCAAAACTGTGCCAAAATATGAGTACACTCATAGTTTAGGATTTGTATAACATAATTCAATCCAAAAGAGAAAATATGTTAAACAAAAGCCGTCATTCGGGGAAAATGACGGCGACATAACGGGGAAGGAACAGAAATGGGGAAGAAGGCGACTGTTATGCGCCTAAGCCCAAAAACAATCTATAAAGCAAACAGAAAATCGGTGCATTTTGGTATAATTAGGTATAAGAAATACCTAAATAATTTGCGTTAAATACTGCTAAATCCCTTTTAAAATAGGCATTTTTGCAAAAAAAAAGCATGAAATATTCCATTAAAACTGCCGAAACGCGTTTCACATTAATCTCATTTATTGAGGGTTTATCCTTTTTATTTTTATTAGGCATAGCCATGCCGGTGAAATACGGATTAGATTATCCTTTATTGGTAAAATATGGAGGATGGGCGCATGGATTGCTTTTTATCTTGTATTATTTTGCATTAGCCGATGCAGTAATTAGTTACAAATGGTCTATGCGCAAAATATTCCTGGCTTGTATTACTTCGGTATTGCCATTCGGATTTTATATTTTCGAAAAGTATGCCAATCAGGAAGCGCCTTCCAAATAATTTTTAGCGGCGCGTATACAGCGCATTCCATCAATGGCTGCGGACACGATACCTCCGGCATAACCTGCTCCTTCGGCGCATGGGAATAGTCCGTCTACTTGTATATGCATCAAGCTTTCGGAGTCGCGGGGAATTCTGATTGGGGAGCTGGTACGGCTTTCCGGGGCAACCAAAACGGCTTCTTCGCTGAGATAGCCTCTCATTTTTTTCCCAAAATCCACAAAGCCCAAGGCGAGTCTGTCTGCAATATTTTTGGGGAGAATTTCGTGCAAATTCACCGATTCTACACCCGGGGTATAGCTGCATGCAGGGAGGGTCTGACTGGTTTTACGGCTTATAAAATCGACCAACTTTTGTGCCGGTGCCGTCTGTGTAGAACCGGCCGCCTTGCAAGCTTGTTCTTCTATGCTGCGGCGATAATGCAATAAAGCAAGCGGATCGCCTTCATATTCTTCAAATCCCTTTGCATCTTCCATAGTCACCTCCGTAACTATACCCGAATTGGCATAGGGGTTATTGCGTTTACTCGGACTCCACCCATTGGTCACCACCGTCCCTGTTTCGGTGCTGCATGGCGCAATAATTCCGCCCGGACACATACAAAAGCTATACACTCCTTTTTGGTTTACTTGCGTTACCAAACTATAATAAGCCGGGGGCAAATACAAGCCTCTGTTTTTTCGTTTATACTGAATCGAATCAATCAAGGCTTGCGGATGCTCGGCGCGCACACCCAATGCAAATGGCTTTAGTTCCAATTCTATTTTTTTATCGCGCAGCAATCTATATATATCATCGGCAGAATGACCGGTGGCAAGGATGAGTGCAGACTCTTCGAATACACTTCCATCTGCACATTTTACGCCTGTCATTTTCCCATTTTTCAGAATGAAATCATTTACTCTTTTTTCGAAATGAATTTCGCCACCGTTTGCCAATATAAAATGCCGCATCCTTTCCATAATAGCCGGCAATTTATTCGTACCAATATGGGGACGAGCGTCGATTTTTATATCCTCATCGGCACCGAAAAAACAAAAAATATCGAGCACTTTTCTTATATCGCCCCTCTTATCGGAGCGGGTATAGAGTTTCCCATCGCTATAGGTTCCGGCTCCTCCTTCCCCAAAACAATAATTGCTGTCATTATCTACTTCGTGAAACTTTGTAAGCCTTGCCAAATCTCTTCTTCTTTCACGAACCATTTTGCCCCTTTCTACAATAACCGGTCTCAATCCCAAAGCTATGGCTTCTATGGCTGCAAAATAACCGGCAGGACCGGCGCCTACTATCAATACGCCTTTTTGTAGTCCAACCTGATTTTCAATCGGCTCATAAGCTGCATTATCGGGAATTTCGTCCAATGCATAATACTCAACAGAAAGTTGATACCTGACCCGGCCTCCGCGTGCATCTATACTGCGCTTACGCACTACAAAAGAAGAGAATGAAATGCCCGACTTTGTAAGCATAGAGCCTATTATTTCGGCATTAAAGGCTTTCTCGGGTTCGAGCTGGATTTGTATGATTTTAGACACAAAGCAAAGGTAATATTTAGACA
>JAEZEQ010000063.1 GCA_023432985.1 Bacteroidota bacterium
AAAAAAGTTTGGATACAGCCCGTGAGGCCGGATATACTCTGGTAGAAACCAGTTTCGACTATTTCGATTATCTGGTTCCTATATATTATGTATTGACAACAGCGGAAGCTTCTTCAAACCTGTCTCGTTTCGATGGTATTCGTTACGGACATCGTACACAGGAAGAGGTGGCAGACTTAGATATGTTGTATAAAAAATCCCGTTCCGAAGGCTTTGGATGGGAAGTGAAAAGGCGTATAATGCTCGGTACTTTTGTATTGAGTTCGGGTTTCTATGATGCATACTATAGTAAGGCACAAAAAGCCCGTATGCTCATTAAACAAGAAACCGATCGCATACTCGAGCAAGCCGATATTTTGCTTTTGCCAAGCATCACAGATACCGCATTTATGTTCGGTGAAAATTCCGACGATCCGGTGAAAATGTATCTTCAGGATATTTTTACGGTTCAGGCAAATGTGACCGGACACCCCGCCTTGGCTTTCCCAACCGGAAAGGATGAGAAAAATCTACCCCTTGGCATGCAGCTAATGGGTAAGAAATTTCATGAAGCGCAGCTATATCGGGCCGCAAAGGATTTAATGTTTTCCTAATTGCTGGATTAGGACTTTATATTTTTTGGGAAATTTCCTAAATTTACACAAAGATGTCCCATTATACGGGGCTTGATTTGTATTTTTTGTTTTCTTTGAATAATCGATTGCTATATTAATGAGAAAGATTGTTTGTTTTTTGTTTGCTTGTTTCCTGTTTATTCCCACGCAGTACGCACAAATCAGGGCGGATGACCCTATTGTGGAAATGCTTGACAGTCTTGATTTGGTGCGATTTTTTAAGCAAAATGATTTCAGTAGCAAAAGAGCCGATTTGAATATTTACAATTTCAAAGTGGACGATGTGCCTGATTATTCCGAAGAAGAATACCGCAAACGTTTCGAGAAACTCGATGCCTTATCGCCTTTTAGTTTGCAATACAATCCCAGTGTCAAATCTTTTGTGGAACTCTATGCCAAGAAAAGAAAGAATTTGGTTTCACGTATGTTGGGCTTGGGCGAGTTGTATTTCCCGCTTTTTGAAGAGAAATTGGCCAAGCATAATATTCCGCTCGAATTAAAACATTTGGCCATAGTAGAATCGGCATTGAATCCGACCGCCACATCAAGGGTTGGTGCAAAAGGCTTATGGCAGTTTATGTATAGAACCGGATTGATGTACGGCTTGCATGCCAATAGTTATGTCGACGAAAGAAGTGATCCGGAATTGGCAACAGAAGCAGCCTGTCGATATTTAAAATATTTACATGGTTTGTATAACGACTGGAATCTGGCTTTGGCTGCCTATAATGCCGGACCGGGCAATGTAAATAAAGCCATCCGCCGCGCAGGAGGGAGTACCGATTATTGGGTGGTGAGGGCCTATTTACCCCAAGAAACCCAAAATTATGTGCCGGCTTTTATTGCTGTGGTCTATGTAATGCATTACCATAAAGAGCATAATATTTTTCCGGTGGAACCCAAGTATTTTAATTATGAAATCGATTCGGTTTTTATTAAAAAGAATATAAGTTTCGATCAGATTGTAAATCTGATTAATGTTCCCAAAGAGGATCTTGCTTTTTTGAATCCCATGTATATTAAGGGAGTAATTCCGGGTAGCGCAAAACCCTACCCGCTTTGGTTACCCAAAAAATATATAGGCGACTTTTTGGCAAATGAGGAGAAGTTATATGTGGCTCAAATGCCTGTATCTAAGGATACGAGCGGACAAAAAGCGATTGAGGTTAACGTGCCGAGTTCGATTGATACGGGAACTACCCGAGTCGACTATGTGGTGAAAAAAGGGGAATATATTTCGCTTCTTGCCAAACGCTATCAAGTGCGCGTGACGGATATTATGGACTGGAACAAGCTGAGTAGTCAGACCTTGTATGTGGGACAAAAACTGCTTTTGTATGTAAAGAATGATGATCTTATCGCGGCCCAAAAAGAGATGAATCAAGTCATTCCTGTCGTTGAACAACCCAAACTTAATCCAACACCACCCCCGGCAAAGTATAAGTATTATACCATAAAATCAGGAGATACGTTATACAAAATAGCTAGTATGTATAAGGTTAGTGTGGCTGATATTATGAAATGGAATAATCTGAAATCCAAAAATATTCGAGCCGGAGCCAAATTGAAAATTAAAGTAGGATAATATGCCTCGGAATTTGTCTTTTTTTTGTCTTTTTTTTCTCATTTTTTGGAGCGCATGTGCGGGAGATATTTCGCATATGAAACCCGGAGCCGGAGGAAGAATGGCCGAAGTAGTTCTTGTCTTTCAGGACAATGATCTGAAAAAAAGCTGGGCAGATTCTATCCAATATTTTTTCTCTCGTCCAATGCCCATTTTGCCGCAGGATGAAGCCGCCTGGGACGTTATTCGCGTCGGTCCTTCGAGCTTTAACAACCTTTTTAAGGTGCACCGCAATGTGATTAAAGTGCAACTCAGTTCGGCCCAAAAAGAACCGGCATATAAGGTCGAAAAGAATGTTTATGCAAGCGGACAAGTCCTCATAACCCTGGCTGCCTCAAATGAAGGCGCATTGCTTTCTTATTTCGGGAAAGTAAAAGGCGAAATAGAATCAATTTTACGGGAAAATGATTTTAGCATCTTGCGTAAAGAGTACCATAAAATTCTGAATAGGGAAGCCCAAAACCGACTTAAGGAAATAAGCGGATTGAAACTCACCATCCCAAGCGGATTTTTTAGTTCGATCGATACAGTCGACTTCAGCTATTTTGTGCATGATGCGATCGGACAAACAGCTACCGACCGCGGAAGCTACGATGCAAAAGTACAACGTTCCATTTGGGCGGCAACCGGAAATTATACCGGCCCCGAATTGTTTACCCGAAAGGAAGCCCTGCGCATACGCGATAGTATTACCGAAAAATATATACTCAGCTCCAAGCCCGGATCCTTTATGATGACAGAACCCATAGTGCCCACAGATTCTGTGACCATAACTTATGCCGGAGAAAGAGCCTTGGTGCAAAGAGGACTATGGCGCATGAAAAACGAATTTAAAGGAGGCCCTTTTTTAAATATTATATCTTATAATCCACAGACAAAAAAGTGGATTATGCTCGATGCATTTGTATATGCCCCGCAATTCGAAAAACGCAACTATATGTTGC
>JAEZEQ010000016.1 GCA_023432985.1 Bacteroidota bacterium
CAAGCACCTTGCGAAACTGTATGTCCGGTTTTGGCTACTACACACTCAAACGAAGGTTTGAACCAAATGACTTATAACCGTTGTATCGGTACACGTTATTGTGCCAACAACTGTCCGTATAAAGTACGTCGATTCAACTGGTTTAAATACCACGATAACGACAAGTTTGATTTCTATATGAATGATGACTTGGGTAAAATGGTATTGAATCCTGATGTTACCGTACGCGGACGTGGGGTTATGGAAAAATGTTCTATGTGTCAGCAACGTATTCAATATGGTAAATTGGAAGCGAAAAAAGCCGGTAAGCCTATCGCCGATGGTGATGTAAAAACAGCTTGTCAGCTTGCTTGTAGCACCAATGCTATCAAATTTGGAGACGTAAATGATAGCGCATCTGAAATCCTTGCTTTAGGTAAAGATGAGCGCGCGTATAAATTGCTCGATGAAGTTGGAACAGAGCCGAATGTATTTTATCATGTGAAGGTGAGAAACGTGGATGAGGCTTATGATCACGGAGATCATGCTCCCGCAGCTCATGGTGATGATCACGGACATGAGGCCCATAATGAAGAAGCACATTAATTAATAGGTTGAATAATATTATTTTATAGATAAATATATGCACGGAGAATCGCAATACAGAGTTCCGTTGATACGGGGAGACAAAACCTATCATCAAATTACGGAAGATATTTGTGCGCCTATTGAAGGGCGTGCAGGGAAGCTTTGGTATCTGGCATTTACCATTTCGGCTGTTGCCGCACTTTGGGGTGTGGGAAGTATTTCTTATCTACTCGGAACCGGGGTAGGTGTATGGGGCTTGAACCGTACAGTGAACTGGGCCTGGGATATTACCAACTTCGTTTGGTGGGTAGGTATTGGTCACGCCGGTACCCTTATCTCGGCCGTATTATTACTATTCCGCCAACGCTGGAGAATGGCCGTGAACCGCTCAGCTGAAGCGATGACCATATTTGCCGTTGTCTGTGCCGGTATGTTCCCGCTTATTCACATGGGTCGTCTTTGGGTAGGTTATTGGACACTTCCACTTCCAAATCAATTTGGTAGCTTATGGGTGAATTTTAACTCTCCGCTTTTGTGGGACGTATTCGCCATCTCTACTTATTTTACTGTATCTTTAGGATTCTGGTATACCGGTCTTATTCCTGATTTTGCTACCGTGCGTGACCGTCAGGTTATACCATGGATGAAGAAAATTTATGAACTTGTCTCTTTCGGATGGAGCGGTACCGCCAAACAATGGCAACGCTTCGAAGAGGTATCTTTAGTCCTCGCCGGTATGAGTACGCCTCTCGTACTTTCTGTACACACCATTGTATCTTTCGACTTCGCAACATCTGTAATCCCGGGATGGCATACCACCATTTTCCCTCCCTATTTCGTTGCAGGTGCCATTTTCTCCGGATTCGCAATGGTACTTACCCTTTTGCTTATTATGCGTAAGGTTCTGCACCTCGAAGATTATATCACTGTAGGTCACGTTGAATCGATGAATAAGATTATCATCGTTACAGGTTCTATCGTGGGTGTAGCTTATATAACCGAACTTTTCGTTGCCTATTATTCTGGCGTGCAATACGAACAATACGCCTTCCTAAACCGTGCAACCGGTCCGCTTTCCTGGTCATACTGGATAATGATGGGATGTAACGTGATTTCGCCTCAGGTATTCTGGATCCGTAAATTACGTCGTAACCTTACTTTTACTTTCTTTATGAGCTTAGTGGTGAACGTGGGTATGTGGTTCGAGCGTTACGTTATTATCGTTACCTCTTTGCATCGCGACTACCTTCCTTCATCATGGACTATGCACTACCCAACTTGGGTCGACGTAGGAGTATATGTGGGAACTATGGGAATATTCTTTACTTTATTCCTGTTGTTTAGCCGCTCTTTCCCGGTAATCGCTATCGCTGAGTTGAAATCTATACTCAAGATATCCGGTGAAGGATGGAAAAAACGTCAAAAAGAACATGAACACGATCATCATCATTAATAATACGACCAAGAATGAGTAGTAAACTAATTTATGCCGTTTATGAAGATCCGGATGTAACTGTGGAAGCCGGACGCACAATTACCGACGCCGGAGTGAAAGTAAACACCGTTTATTCACCTTTCCCCGTGCATGGCATTGATGATGCAATTAAATTGCCTAGAACACGTATTTCTGTAGCTGCATTTATGTTTGGAGCTATGGGACTTACCCTCGCAATATGGATGACATGGTATATGCTTATCCAGGATTGGCCTATGAATGTGGGCGGAAAACCCTCTTTTAGTTTTTCGGAAAACTTTCCCGCTTTCGTACCGGTGATGTTCGAGCTGACTATCCTTTGCGGTGCGCATGGAATGATATGGACTTTCTTCTTTATCAGCGGAATCCTTCCGGGTGCTAAGAATAAAAATCCGGATCCCCGTACCACCGACGATCGTTTTATTATTGAAGTAAACCCCGATCATCAACCTATATCTGAAGAGGAAATAATTACTATCCTCAAAAATGCCGGTGCGTCCGAAATTAACAGAGGTGAATAAAATTAATAAGGAGAATTGATTCGTATGAAAAAATCATATACCAAGATCGCTAAAACAAGCATTTTATTTGTAAGTGCTGCTTTTATTGTATCTGCTTGCAGTAAGAAAAATCCGCAGAGTCCGGGCTTCGAATTTATGCCCGATATGTACCACTCTGTTGGATATGACGCTTATCAATCGAACCCGAATTTTTCTGATGGAACTACCGCCAGAGAACCGGTGGATGGAACGGTACCTTTTCAAACAGATGCCGAAAAAATTTATAATGTTTTGCCATACGAATATCCAAATACGAATGAAGGATATGCCGCTTCGGTTAATGGTAAAAGCCCTCTTCCACGCACAGAACAAAATGTGAAAGAAGGAGAGAAGTTGTTTAAAATTTATTGCGCACATTGCCACGGTGAAAATGGAAAAGGTGACGGTAAAGTAGGTGGTAAAAACCCCGCGCTTATCCCGCCTCCATATAATACAGGCGTGTTGGCTACTATGCCCGAAGGTCAATTGTTCTTCTCTATTACCTACGGTAAAGGTATGATGGGACCACACAAAAACTTGTTGAGCAAATTGAATAGATGGAAAATTGTACAATATGTACAAACCCTTCAGGTTGCCGATGCAAAACCCGCTGAAGCTTCAAGCGATTCACTCAATGCAGGCAACAGTGCCGATGTAGCAAAATAATTAGTTAGAAACCGAACAATAGTATAAAGATGAAATACGAGTTCTCAGGTAAATGGAAAATGGCTTCACTGATAGCACTGGCTGTCGGACTAATCTTAGTTGCCATTTCTTTCTTTGTGTATGATGACCCAACACGCATTTGGGCAAATCTATTGGTTAATTCCTTCTTCTTTACAGGAATTGGTCTGGCCGGTATCTTCTTCGTTGCCGTTAACCTCATCGGTGAAGGTGGATGGTATACCGTGCTGAAACGTACCCCGGAAGCTATGTCTAGCTTTATCCCGGTCGGATTGGTATTTCTGCTTATTGTTATTCTTGCCGGCGTTTTCGGAATGCACGATATCTATAAATGGATGAACCCCGAAATTGTTGCACATGATACCATTATTCAAGGCAAAAGCGGATACCTTAATATCCCTTTCTTCCTGATTCGTTTCTTCTTCTATGCCGCTGTATGGATTGGATTCTCTATCTGGTTGCGTAAATTATCCGTTCAAGATGATAATTTGGGTACTTTCCAACATTATATCAAACAAAGAAATTTAGCAGCTACTTTCCTAGTGCTTTTTGCGGTTACTTCTTCAACATCTGCATGGGATTTTGTGATGTCTGTTGACGCTCACTGGTATTCTACTCTTTTTGGTTGGTATGCCTTTGCTGGTTATTTTGTTTCAGGTATCGCTGTAATGCTTATTATTGTGTTGCACCTCAAAAGAAATGGATATCTACCTAATGTGAATATGAGCCATATCCAAGATTTGGGTAAATTCTTATTCGCTTTCTCTATTTTCTGGGCTTATCTCTATTTCTCTCAATTCTTACTTATTTGGTATGCCAATATGCCCGAAGAAATTATCTATTTCATGGAAAGATATGATACTTCATACCGCCCATGGGTGCTCTTTATGGTATTTATTAATCTGGTCTTGCCTTTATTGATATTGATGACCCGCGACTCGAAACGTAATGCAACCTGGCTTACTGTTGTTGCGCTTATCGTAATCTTCGGTCACTATATGGATACTTTCCAAATGATTATGCCCGGAGCCGTTGCTGATAACTGGGGTTGGTCTATTCCTGAAATTGGATCCTTGCTTTTCTTTGGTGGTTTATTCACTTTCATCACCTTTAATGCGCTTACTAAATCTGTCGTTGAACCTCCTAAAGGAACCTTCCTTGAAGAAAGTAAACACCATTCCATTTAATCTGTATAGAATTTAATTAGCTTAATATTATGAACCTTACGACGATTCTTTTTGTACTTGTGTCAGCACTTACGCTCGTAACAGTTGTAAAACTGTTAAGTGTAGGTAATCTGGTGAATCGTGTGCGCGGACGTAAACCGTATGAAATCACCGAAGGTGAAAATAACATGAACGCATTGCTGGCTCTGGCTTTTATGGTGTTTGGTTATGTGATTTATTTTTATTTCCACTTTGAATATGTAGCAGAAGGAAAATTATTGCCGGAAGCTGCATCTCTCCACGGCCAAGATATCGATACTTTGCAAACCATTTCTTTTGTGATTATCTCTTTGGCCTATTTATTAGTACAACCCGTACTTTGGTTGTTCGCTTTTAAATACCGCTATAAAAAGGATAAAAAAGCCTTCCACTTTGCTCATAATAATAAACTCGAAATGGTGTGGACGGTTATCCCCGCGCTCATTTTCTGTGTGTTGATTTTTTATGGTCTTAAAATTTGGAGCGATATCTTCTCTAAAGAAATTGAAGGCGAGCCTATTACGGTGGAATTATATGCCAAACAATTCGAATGGGCCGGCCGCTATACCGGAGCCGATAACGAATTGGGCGAAGCAAATTATACACTTATCAATGATAAAAATCCACTCGGTTTGGTTACCGAAGAAACCATTAATGAACAATTGACATTGGTGAATGCTAAATTGGCCGAAACGAATAAAGCCCTCGCTTCTTTCCCAACAGCCGATGAATTGAAAGAATTGGAAGTTACACAACGTAGATTGATTCACCAACTTAAAACGGTTTCTGATTTCAAACGTAAAAGTGAAAATCAAAAATTTACTAAAGCTTATGATGATGTTATCGTTCCCTCAGGAGGCGAATTGCACCTGCCTGTAGGTAGACCGGTTACGCTGAAAATGAGGTCTCAGGATGTAATTCACTCGGCTTATTTACCCCATTTCCGCGTTCACATGTATTGTGTGCCCGGTATGGCTACAACATTCACTTTTGTTCCTACAATCACTTCACAAGAAATGAAAGCTAAATTGAATAATGACGCTTTCGATTATGTTGTTTTGTGTAATAATATCTGCGGAAATGCCCACTTCAATATGCAATTGAAAATTGTTGTGGAAACCGAAGAACAATACGAAAGATGGCTTGCTTCGCAAAAATCTTTTGGAGACGGATTGAAAGCCGCTGCCGAAAAATCAAGCCCTGAATCACAAATCGCTAATTTGAATTAATTGACACGCTAGAAATATTATGTCCATGGAAAGTACACATAACCTATCCGCAGATTTTGCTCATGATGCTACACACCATCATGACCACAAAGAACATTTTATTACCAAATATATTTTTAGCCAAGATCATAAAATGATCGCTAAGCAATATTTGCTTACAGCAATTGCAATGGCTGTTTTAGCTTTTGTTCTTTCTTTATTCTTTCGCTTGCAATTGGCTTGGCCGGGTGAATCGTTTAAGATTTCTGAGGTATTCCTCGGAAAATGGGCCGAAGATGGTGTCTTAGACCCGAATTTTTATCTTAGTCTCGTTACTATGCACGGTACTTTAATGGTATTCTTCGTGTTAACAGCCGGACTTTCCGGTACTTTCGCCAATTTGCTTATACCCCTTCAATTGGGCGTGCGCGATATGGTGAACCCTTTTATGAACATGCTTTCTTATTGGCTGTTCTTTGTGTCAACTCTCCTTATGGTTATCTCTCTCTTTGTGGAAAGCGGACCGGCTTCCTCCGGATGGACGGTTTATCCGCCCCTTTCTGCCCTGCCTGAAGCCATACCCGGATCTCGTCTCGGTATGACCCTATGGCTCGTTTCTATGGCTCTCTTTATTATCTCTTCGCTATTGGGTAGCTTGAACTATATTGCAACGGTTATCAACTGTCGTACTAAAGGAATGAAAATGACCCGTATGCCGTTGACTGTGTGGACTATCCTCGTGGCATCTATATTGGGCGTACTTTCTTTCCCCGTACTTTTGGCAGCTGCATTATTGCTTATTTTCGACCGTAGCTTTGGTACAGCCTTCTATTTGTCGGATATCTTTATCTCCGGACAGGCCCTCGAACAAACCGGTGGTTCGCCCGTTCTATTCCAACACTTGTTCTGGTTCCTCGGACACCCCGAAGTGTATATCGTTATCCTCCCTGCTTTAGGTATTGCCTCAGAGGTGATTTCTACCATGAGCCGTAAACCTATCTTTGGATACCGCGCCATGGTCGGATCAGTTTTTGCAATCGCTTTCCTTTCGTTTATCGTATGGGGACACCATATGTTCGTAACCGGAATGGATCCTTTTATCGGCTCTGTTTTCGCATTCACAACCTTGCTTATCGCCATTCCTTCTGCGATTAAAGCATTTAACTATATCACTACGCTCTGGAAAGGAAATGTAATTTTCTCTCCCGCTATGCTCTTTGCTATTGGTATTGTTTCTCTCTTTATTTCCGGTGGTCTTACTGGTATTATACTCGGTGATAGTGCCCTCGATATTAATGTGCACCATACCTATTTTGTTGTGGCGCATTTCCACCTCGTTATGGGTGTGTCTGCATTGTTCGGTATTATTGCAGGGGTATACCACTGGTTCCCTAAAATGTACGGCCGTATGATGAATAATAAGCTGGGTTATGCCCACTTCTGGATTACCATCGTATCGGCTTATTGCGTGTTCTGGCCTATGCACTATATGGGTTTGGGCGGTATGCCCCGCCGTTATTACAGCAATACGGCATTCCCTATGTTCGACCACTTCCAGGACCTAAATGTGTTTATTACCATTTTCGTTATTATTGGCGGTGCCGCACAATTAATCTTCTTATTTAATTTCTTCTATAGTATGTTCAAAGGCCCTGTGGCTCCTAAAAATCCATGGAAAGCGAACTCTCTGGAGTGGACTACCCCGGTTAACCCCGGACATGGTAACTGGCCGGGCGAAATTCCGGAAGTACACCGTTGGCCATACGATTACTCTTTACCCGAAAGAGATGAAGATTTTGTACCGCAAGATGTGCCTCTCTCGGATGCCGAAAAAGCAAATCCGGCCGGACATCACTAAGATTTTGTATAACCTGATTTTTTCAAGAGCAATCCACACGGATTGCTCTTTTTTTAATACATTTTTTGCTTGTTTTTAATGGCCATTCCTTCTTCTTTTGTCTATTGAACAAGTCCCCAATTATGGCTTTGTACAAGCGGAAATGTTATGAAAAATGCCGACTTGAAATCAGATTCCCGGATTCCGGAGGTGTTAACCAACCTGTTGTACTGGCTTTTTGAACATATTGCCCTGCTTGCGGTATTAGACTATCTTCTTGTTGGCAGCCCAAAAATGCGATACACAAGAAATAATAAAAAATTGATTTTCATGTTGAATTAGATTGATTAATAAAGTCCTACTCTATTCGTTTTTCGGATTCCTCTTCCCACGCAGAAACTAGTATAGCGGGTGTGTATACAAATTTTGATACTGCGCAGATATCAATTTTGTATGCACGAGGTGATAGGTGGCTTGATTTTCAAATATATGAACTTATCTCCCCTTTTATTAAGGAAGCTCGACAAAGGGTGTTTTTTTATTAAGTATATTTCTGTTTTTATATTCTTGTCAAAGTGAAAAATGGGAAAACAATCCACGATTACACCCTTTCACCTATTCTATATCCTAAGATATAGCCTACATTTCTTTACGCAATCGGGCAACGGGAATATTCAATTGCTCCCTGTATTTTGCTACCGTTCGCCTTGCAATATTATAGCCTTTTTCGTTTAAGATTTCGGCCAAATTATCGTCGGTAAGCGGCTTTCTTTTGTTTTCTTCCGCAATCATATCCGAAAGGATTTTTTTCACTTCCCGCGTAGATACCTCTTCCCCGGAATCAGTCGATAAGCCTTCACTGAATAGACTCTTTAATGAAATATTGCCAAATGGCGTGTCTATATATTTGTTCTGCGTTGTACGCGAAACCGTACTTACATCCATCTGAACCATATCCGATATGTTTTGCAAAACCATGGGCTTTAATTTGGTCTCATCCCCTTCCAGAAAATACTCCTTCTGAAATTCGATTATGGCACGCATCACCAACATCATGGTTTCCTGACGCTGACGTATGGCATCTATAAACCAACGTGCACTATCTATCTTTTGTTTTATGAATAAGGTCGCCTCCTTGTTGGATTTGGTCTTGTTGTAATCATCCATCATTTGGGTATAATGCGGACTAATCCTCAACTGTGGTGCATTCTTTGCATTTAAGGATAAATGCATCTGCCCGTCTTCTATACTCAATATAAAATCAGGTATTATGGTCTGCATGTTTTTTCCACCCGAATGGAATGCATTTCCCGGCTTTGGATTTAAGGAAACAATCTCCTCTATGGCCATTTTCAATAGATCTTCCTCTATATTCAGTTTGCGTTGAATCTTATCGAAATGCCTAAACTCTAATTCTTTAAAACATTTTTCAACGATGGCCGTTGCCGCCTGAATTACGGGCTCTTGCTGATTGGGCGATTTTTTCAATTGAAGCAATAAACATTCCTGTAAATCCCGTGCACCCACACCCGCCGGCTCTAAATCCTGCACTACCCTCAAAGCTTCTTCTACATCACGCTCCTCTACCATAACACCGCTAAATGCCATATCGTCTACTATGGAGTCTATACTGCGTTCAAATCGGCCTTCTTCGGATATATTCCCAATGATTACTTTCGCAATTTCTACTATATTATCCGGCAATTCGCGCAGACCCAATTGCGATAATAAATTCTCGTTGAAACTTTGATTTTGAGAAAGCGGACTTTCCGGCCTTTCATCGTCTCCGGAATAATTGTTGGCATAGGTCTTATACCCGTCGTCTTCATGATTTAAATAATCGTTTAGATCTATCTGCTCGTCGGTTTTTTGTAAATCAACATCTTCATTGTTCGACTCAAATTCGTTATTGTCGTCTTTCGAAGAAGAAGTATCTCCGCTGTCGTCCCCCGTCGAATAATCCATATCACTTTCCAAGGTCACATTGGCCTCCAACTCCTCCTTAATACGCTTTTCAAGTTCATCTGTCGGAATCTCTAAGAGCTTCACCAACTGAATTTGTTGCGGAGAGAGTTTTTGACCCAGTTTTTGTTGGAGCGATTGTTTCAACATGAGATTAAAATAGATTTAGTACACAAAAATACATATAAACTCACCTCTTTCTACGTTTTCATTTTTTTTTAGCCGAAAAAAAGCAGTTACCCTACAAGATACTACATTTCCGGAAAGTTTGCAAGGTATAGTCGAACTCCAAAGCTGGGAATATCCGTCTTTTTTTTGCACTTTTGTGTAATTAATTTGCACTATGAATATTCTTTTGTTGGGAAGTGGAGGACGAGAACATGCTATTGCGCATTCTATCCAAAAAAGTAAGAAATTAAAACAATTGTATATTTCGCCCGGAAACCCCGGTACCGCCCTTTGTGGTACGAATGTGAAACCGGAATTGAAAACGGTCTCCGAAATAAAAGCTTTTTGCCTGGCAGAAGCGATTGATTGTATTGTGGTGGGCCCCGAAGTACCCCTTATTAATGGGATTTACGATCAAATGAAAATGGATCCGGATACCGCTCATATCGCCGTTATCGGACCCTCTCAACAAGGCGCCATGCTCGAAGGATCTAAGGATTTTGCCAAACAATTCATGGAAAAATACCGTATCCCCACAGCCGCATATAAAACCTTTACTAAGGAAAATGTATATGAGGGATTTAAATTTATTGATTCTCTCAAAGCTCCATACGTACTGAAAGCGGATGGACCCGCAGCAGGGAAGGGCGTACTAATAATAGATGATGCCGACGACGCAAAAAGAGAACTCGCCGCTATGGTCTCCGAAAATAAATTCGGCGACTCGGGAAATAAAGTGGTGATCGAACAATTCCTCAAAGGAATTGAATGCAGCTATTTTGTAGCAACAGATGGACGAAATTTTATTCTGTTGCCCAATGCTAAAGATTATAAACGAATAGGAGAAGGGGATAGCGGACTCAATACAGGTGGTATGGGCGCCGTTTCTCCCGTGCCTTTTGCCGATGATGTGCTCACTCAAAAAATTCTGAAACAAATTGTTGAACCTACTGTTAAAGGACTACAACAAGAAGATATTATATATAAAGGCTTTATTTATGTCGGACTTATGATTGTGGGCGGAGAACCTTTCGTGATTGAATACAATTGCCGATTGGGTGACCCCGAAACGGAAGTTATACTCCCCAGAATGGAATCGGATATTATAGACCTTTTTGATGCCATTGAAAATGAAAGCCTCGATAGCTTTCAGCTGAAAATAGACCCCAGAGCTGCATGTACTGTCGTACTTGCATCTCAGGGCTATCCCGAACATTATCCAACCGGATTTACAATCTCCGGACTCGATAGCGTGAAAAATAGTATAGTCTTTCATGCCGGTACCAAAAAGGATGGAAACCGCTATCTAACCGCAGGGGGACGAGTACTTGCCGTTACCTCCTTTGGGAAAAATCTCAGGGAAGCACTCCGCAACTCATACCTAAGCATAGACGAAATCTCTTTTGATGGCAAATACTGCCGAAATGATATCGGCTTTGACGTGCAATTGGATGCCTAATTTAATCTACTCACCCTATGGCTTTTGTTGGAAAAATTTTAAAACGTACGATTAAATTACCTAAGACGATTGAAAGGGTAAAACGCAAAATTTCTCCGGCTAAAATGCAGGAAAAAACTTTGCTGAAATTGCTCTCTAAAGCCAGATATACAGCCTTTGGCACTTATTATGGATTCGGGAAATTAATCGATGCCGACAAAAATCCGGTCTTCGATTTTAGAACGAAAATTCCCGTTTTCGATTATTCTAAAATCTACGCTGAATGGTGGATCAAAACGCTGGAAGGACATGAAGATATTTGCTGGCCCGGAAAGATTAATTATTTCGCCCTCAGCTCAGGCACCTCCGATAGTGCATCGAAACGCATTCCCATTACGGCCGATCTCCTTAAAGCCAATAAACGCACAGGTGTAAAACAAATTTTATCGCTGTCTAATTACGATATTCCCGATAATTTTTTCGAAAAAGGTATTCTTATGCTCGGTGGTTCTACCGACCTGGTCGAAAAAGAACACTATTTCGAAGGGGATCTTAGCGGCATATCTCAGGCAAATCTGCCCCCCTGGTTTTTTCCCTTTTATAAACCGGGAAAGGAAATTGCCACCGAAAAGGACTGGAATGTGAAAATTGATAAGGTGGTAGAAAATGCCCCCAAATGGGATATAGGAGCTATTGTGGGCGTGCCGGCTTGGCTGCAAATTACCCTCGAAAGAATTATCGAAAAACATAAACTCGAATCCATACACGATATTTGGCCTAATTTGGCCGTGTATACTCATGGCGGAGTTAGCTTCGCCCCCTATAAACTGCGCTTCGAAAAATTGCTCGCTAAACCGCTTATTTACCTCGAAACCTACCTGGCATCTGAAGGGTTTTTTGCCTACCAAAATAGACCCGGAGCCAAAGGAATGAAATTGGTGCTGAATAATGGCATTTTTTATGAGTTTGTGCCTTTTAATAATCAGAATTTTACCGAAGATGGTCAAGTCAAACCTGACGCTAAAGCCTTGTGGATTGATGAAGTAAAGGAAAATGAAGAATATGCCCTGCTCATTTCTACCTGCGCCGGAGCTTGGCGTTACTTAATTGGGGATACTATCCGTTTTACCAGCCTCGAACATTGCGAAATTGCAATTACCGGGCGCACGAAATTCTTCCTCAGCCTCTGTGGCGAACATCTCTCGGTAGATAATATGAATGCCGCAATGAGAGCCATTTCAGATAGAAATAATATTGCTATTTCTGAGTTTTCTGTAGCCGGTATTTCAGAAAATAATCGCTTTGCCCATAAATGGTACGTTGGAGCTGACGAACCCTTCGACACGGAATGGTTCGCCGGCGAATTGGATAAAGAATTATGCCAACTCAACGACGATTATCAAGTCGAAAGAAAGCATGCCCTCCATAATATCTATGTACAGTATGTGCCCTCCTCCGCCTTTTATGCCTATATGGAGAAAAATGGGAAAATCGGTTCACAAAATAAATTTCCACGCGTGCTCAAAGGAGATAGACTCCGGGATTGGGAAAATTTTCTTAATAGTTTATAGCCTATGATGGAAGCAGTGAAATACGGAATTGGCCTGGGATTATTTATCAGTATTCTCATTGGTCCCGTATTTTTTATTCTCATTAATGTCAGCATTAAGGAAGGCTTTCGCTCGGCTATGTACCTCGATATCGGCATTCTGCTCAGTGATGCCGTTTGTATTCTTTTGTCCTATCTCGGAATGGCAGCCCTACTCAACGATAGAGAAAACCGGGTTTTTTTTATTATTGTCGGAGCCGTCGTCCTTATTGTGATGGGTATACTCAAACTTTTTCCCGGGAAGAAAAAACCACAGGGGCCCAAAAAACAAATTGTGGTGCAAAAAACAAATCCCTTCGCTCTGGTCGGTCAAGGCTTTTTCTATAACTTACTCAACCCATCCGTACTCTTGTTTTGGATTAGTACGGTCGGCGCTGCCACAGCCCTCTACGAAGGAGATAGTAAGCTCATTTGGACCCAGTTCTCCACCACTCTTTTTGTGGTGCTTTGCTTCGACGTACTGAAAGCATGGTTCGCAAAAAAAATGAGAAATTTTCTCACCGAGGATAAGATTTATAAAGCCAATCGCATTATAGGCGCACTCTTTATTTGCTTTGCCGTTTTATTGTTGATCCGAACTTTTATGTATAAAATATGAAGCACAAGGGTCTTACTTCTCCGTCGGGATTAACACTTATTTTTATTTTGACTTGCCTTTTCGTTTGGCGTCTCAGCCATATTGTGCCCAACGAAATGAGCTGGGATGTCCTTGGCTATTATATGCATCTGCCCGCCACTTTTGTGCATAATGACCCTCTCCTCACGAATGTCGATTGGCTGAAAAAGGAAGTGGAAACACGCCAACTCAGCGGAACGCTCTACATGGTGTCTTCAACCCCGGATGGTAAACCTATGTACTTTTTCCTTATGGGAATGGCTCTGCTCTACCTGCCTTTCTTTTTGTTTGCCCATTTTATTGCTGCTCCTTTACTTGGTTTTCCATGTGACGGATTTAGTCTGCCCTATATATACGCAATGGTTTGTGGTGCCCTTGTCTATACCACCGCAGCTCTGGTTTTGCTCCGTAAAGTGCTGCGCCATTTTTTTGCCGATAAAACAGTAGCCATACTCCTGATTCTACTCGCCTTCGCAAGCAATGCCATTCACCACCTCAGTCTCAAAAACCTGGAAACGGTCAACTACCTCTTCTTCTTTGTGACGCTCATGATCTTCCTCAGTATACGCTGGCATCAAAGCTATAAACCCATATATATGCTCCTGGTCTTTGCCGCCGGCGCCATAACTACGCTGATTAAACCCAGCGAAATTTTCATTTTTCTTATCCCCCTGCTCTGGCAAGTGTATGATAAAGAATCGTTACGCAAAAAATGGAATCTGCTTTTTGTACAACATAGAAAAACGCTACTCCTCAGCATAGCTATAGCGCTGATTATTGTGCTGCCACAAATGCTCTATTTCTACCAAAAAACAGGCTCGCTCATTTACGACTCTTATAAAAATCCGGGCGTTGGCATCGATTGGTGGAGCCCGCATATTTTCGAAATCCTCTTCTCTTTCCGAAAAGGATGGATCGTCTATACACCCCTGGCCTTGTTTTTTATAGCCGGAATATGGTATTTGTGGAAGTTTAATAAAGGTATAGCCCTCGCTATTTCTGTATATGCCGGCATCTCTTTTTATATTATGGCAAGCTGGACCGAATGGTGGTACGGCGCCGCATATTCTTGCCGGCCGGTTATCACTCTCTATCCCGCTCTGCTCATCGGAATGGGATATCTCTTGGAGAATTTGCCCAAATCTAAGTGGATTAAATCAGTATTGTTCCTGCTCTTTTCTCTTTTTATTGCCCTCAATATTTTTCAATATCATCAGTTTTTAAAGTGGATTATTCACCCCTATCGCACTACTTTCGCATATTATAAAGAAGTGTTTTTGAAATCGCATATTCCCCCCAATGCCGAAAATCTATTGCTGATTGATCGCTCTTTCGGTGAAGATCTACGCCTGCCCCCGGACTTCCCCGATGCTTATGCAAATAAAAGCTTACTTACCCTTTCCGAACCCCTTTCTGTGAAAGCCTCGGAAGAATATGTGCTCGATAATTCCCTGGTTTTTTCATCTATTACTTCCGCAGATTATCTCTTCCTGAAATGCGAAATGAAATGGGAAAATTTGTCTGATTCTAATGCAGATTATCCCTTGATGGTGCTATGTATGGACAGATCGAACGGGAATTATGCCGCTCAATATACTCCTATGAAACCCGATAGCAATGGATGGGTCTCGACCCTTTATCTAACACCCGAATTGCGCAGCAAAAAGGATAGAGTAAAACTCTTTGTATGGAATAAATATAATCAGGATTTTATTATCCAAGAAGTGAAATGGACCGCTTTTTATAAAGAAAAATAAGCCGAATTTTTAAGGAGAATAAATACTTATCTTTGTGTATGCTTAATATTGATATCCACACGCATATTATGCCCGATAATATGCCCGATTATGCCCGAAAATTTGGCTATGAAGGCTTTGTACATCTGCACCACCACGCACCCTGTAAAGCCCGCATGATGATTGGCGATAAGTTTTTCAGAGAAATTGAAGACAATTGCTGGAGCCCCTCTCGACGTATTGAAGATATGGCGAAAAGCGGAATTCATACTCAGGTGCTAAGTACAATCCCCGTATTATTTAATTATTGGGCTAAAGCAAAGGATACGCTCGAGGTCTGTAAATATCTCAACGATCATATCGCCGAAACCTGCGCACACGACCATAAACGCTTTTTGGGATTGGCTACCCTGCCTATGCAAGACCCGCAACTGGCTGCGCGCGAACTCGAAAGATGTGCGGTGGAGCTGGGCCTGAAAGGGGTGGAAATTGGGACACATATCAATGAATGGAATCTGAATTTAGTGGAACTTTTTCCCGTTTGGGAAGTCTGCGAAAAATATGACCTGAGCGTCCTGATTCACCCTTGGGATATGCCCGCCGCCGACCAAATGAGCCGATACTGGCTTCCTTGGCTCGTGGGTATGCCCATGGAAACTTCAAGAGCTATTTGCAGCATGATTTTCGGTGGAGTTTTCGAAAAATTTCCCAAATTAAGAGTGGCCTTTTGTCACGGCGGAGGCAGCTTCCCCGGAACTATAGGACGCATAGAACACGGATTTAATATGAGACCCGATTTGGTCGCTATCGATAATCCCACCAACCCTAGAAATTATCTCGGTAAATTTTGGGTAGACACGCTCACTTTCGATGAAGCGGCACTGCGACATATTATCGACCTTTTTGGAAGTAAGCGCGTTGCACTCGGTAGCGATTATCCCTTCCCATTGGGCGAACTCGATCCCCCGGGTAAATTAGCCCGAAATATCGAACTCGATCCGGCTGTTCTGGAAGACCTGCTGCAAAATGCACCCCTGGAATGGTTGAATATGAAAAAAGAAGATTTAATCTGATTTTTTTGGCAATAAACTCGGACGCAAAATCCCCCATAAGCCCACTACTATAAAGGGAATACTCAATAGTTGACCCATATTCAGTGGTAAATCCATAGGCAAAACTTCCTGTGGCTCCTTCAATAATTCGATTATAAAACGCGATAGAAATATCCAGAATAAAAATCTATATAAATAATAGGATGGAGAAGGAAATCCTTTCTTTTTATAGGTATAATAAAGTAAAATAAATATGGCTAAATAGGCTATAGATTCATATAGCTGTGCAGGATGACGCGGAATAGGATTCCTTTGTATGAATACTACCGCCCAGGGTAAATCACTCGCCTTACCCAGAATTTCTGAATTGAAAAAATTGCCTACGCGTATAAAAGCACCGGCTAAGGGTGTCACAATTGCCATTATATCCAAGATAATCCAATAGGTTTTTTGCTTATAATGCCGCGTCCATATCCATAAGGCCAGCATTAAGCCAAAACCACCGCCATGACTGGCCAGACCGCCCTCCCATATTTTTAAAATTTCTATGGGATTGCCCAAATAACTCTCCGGATCGTAAAAAAATACGTGAAATAAACGGGCAAAAAGAATGCTTAGGACTAAGGATAATAAAAGCAGATTGTCGAGATGCGCCTCGGGTAATTCTAATTCACGGTATATTTTTTTTGCAATATAATAAGCACATGCAAATCCGCTCACAAATAATACCCCATACCAACCTAAGCTAAAGGGAAGTAAATCAGGTAAAATATATTTGTTTGGATCCCAAATAATAAGCATTGCTGTCATCAATAGACTCTGTTTATGTCCGCAATATACTGATTATTGAGTATTTCGGATTGATGAAATGAAAACCCGCATAAATCAAGACTATTTTGTCGTAAATTCGATTTTATTTTTATATTTGTTAAAGCCTGAAAGAAGAGCCGATTTATGGAATTAACAAATGACCTTGTTTTAGAATATGGAGGCAAAGTTTGCCGATTTAAGAAAGGGGAGCTTATTTTTCTGGAAGGGATGACGCCCGTTTATTTTCATCAAATCCTTGAAGGTAGTGTGCGTATGTTTACAACCAATTCCGAAGGAAAATCATATGCTCAAGGTCAGTTCGAAAGCGGACAATGTTTCGGGGAACCACCACTCTTGTTGAGAAAGCCATATCCTGCCTCAGCCCAGGCTTGCTGCAATAGTAAGATATTGCGCATATCGCGGGAGAAATTTTTACGCTTATTGAACGATTACCCCCAAATATCTATAGATTTTCTTTATTTACTCTCAGAAAGAGTGTATCAAAAATCCCAATTTATGCAGATCTGGGGAGGGAATAATCCGGAAGAAAAAATCTTGACATTCCTGAAAATATGGAAAAATGAATGTAAAGCACCATCTGATATGGCCGTACCATTTACCCGGCAACAAATTGCTGACCGAACCGGATTGCGGGTCGAAACGGTTATACGTACCCTTAAACGTATGTGCGAAGAAGGAAAAGTGCGTATTGTTGAACGAAAATTATATTATTGATCATTTCAATGCAGGAAAACTCTATTCGAAATTGGCTTAAATGGGGATTGCTTTGCCTCTCTCTGGTTGCAATGTACGGCTTCCTTATGCGCTATAAAATCGTGTTCGATTTGCCCCAGCTTCAACAAAAAAACTTGATGCATGCCCATTCCCACCTTGCTTTCAGCGGATGGGTAAGTCATGGTCTATATGGACTGCTCTTGTTGATTATGCAGCCGGTTTTGCCCCGTAATGCAAATCGCTTTTTCGGATTTTTATTTATAGCCAATTTCTTTTGCGCATTAGCCATGTTGCCCGCTTTTACCTTGCAAGGTTACGGCTTCTGGTCTATACTCTTTTCTACCGCAACTATCTTTATTGCATTCGCTTTTTTTATCGGAATTAGCCTTCATTTCAAATTGCTTAATGCGCATTTTTATGTGGCAAAATGGATCTGGGCAGCCCTCTTTTTGCATGTAATCTCTTCCGCCGGTCCGGGCTATCTCGCATATGCCATGATAAGCAAGAATATAGACTCGGAATTATACCTCGGCTCTGTTTACTATTATCTCCATTTTCAATATAGCGGCTGGTTCTTTCTCGCTGCTATGGCTATAGTGCTGCATTTTGTGAAAGATCTATTTCAAGTGCCCGCCTATTATCTCTATATCTTTTTCGCCTCTAGTCTCATCACCTTTTTCCTATCTATACTTTGGGCCGATCTGCACCCGCTTCTTTATATACTCACACTTATCGCAACCATTGCACAAACCGTTTTATGGTTCTTTATGATGTGGAAATATGTACCCGCTTTTTCGAAATGGAAATCCCATTTTTCGAATGGGTTTTATCGCTTGTTTATGATCGCAATCCTCGCCCTCAGCCTTAAGTTTATATTGCAACTGATTTCGGTGATTCCCGATTTGAGCGAATTGGTGTTTGGAATTCGACCCATTGTTATTGCATATCTGCACCTGGTCCTCCTTGGGGTTTATACCTTGTTTTTACTGGGAATTTTCTTCCAGTTGGGTATATTGAAAGTCGCCCGACTTAGCGCCTTTCTAACCATTATGTTTCTGATTGGGGTGGGATTAAACGAATTGTTGCTGGGCGCGCAAGGGCTATTCGCCTTCTTTTATATCCCCTTTCCTTATGTACACCATGCCCTACTCGGCGCAGCAAGTATTTTGTTTTTATCGGCAAGCGGATTGGCCGCTTTTGCATTTTTTACGAAAAAATCTTGATTTTTTTACTGACCTAAGTCTGTGAGACTTTAGTTTTTTGATTTTCATTTTTTGTAAACTTTTTTCAATTGCCTATTTTTTAAACAATTGTAAAACAGTGTTTTAACAAAAAAGGTTTGATAACTTTTGAAACTGCGTATTCGGAATTATTCATAAAAATTGAGTACTTTAGCAGCGCTTAATTAATGAAAAATTCTAACTCTATGGAAATAAATATGCAACAAAAAAGAAAGGTCTTTTCTGCTGATGACGTTTTTAAAGCCAGTGTGGCTTATTTTGGCGGAGATGAACTGGCCGCCCGTGTGTGGATTAATAAATATGCCCTCAAGGATTCGGATGGGAATTTATACGAATATAGTCCCGACGATATGCACCATCGCATCGCCTCTGAAATCGCCCGCGTAGAATCGAAATATCCCAATCCGCTCAGCGTAGATGAGTTGTATGATCTCATTAAAGATTTTCGCTATATTATTCCCCAGGGTAGTCCAATGACCGGTATTGGAAATCCCTTCCAAATTGCTTCTTTGTCTAACTGCTTTGTAATTGGAAACACCGGTTCGGGTGACTCATACGGTGCCATCATGAAAACCGATCAGGAACAGGTGCAACTGATGAAAAGAAGAGGTGGCGTGGGGCATGATTTATCGCATATTCGTCCCAAAGGTTCGCCGGTTAAAAATTCGGCGCTTACATCGACCGGATTGGTGCCTTTTATGGAACGTTTTTCGAATTCGACCCGCGAAGTAGCCCAAGACGGACGACGTGGTGCGCTCATGCTTTCTGTTTCTATCAATCACCCTGATTCGGAGGATTTTATTGATGCCAAATTGACTCCGGGCAAAATTACCGGTGCCAATGTATCTGTGCGCATAGACGACGCCTTTATGCAAGCCGTGAAAAATGGGAAAAGCTATACGCAAAAATTCCCCATTTATAGCCAATCTCCCCTGAAAACCAAAGAAATTGACGCCCCCGCTTTGTGGAAGAAAATTGTACATAATGCATGGAAATCGGCCGAACCCGGAATCCTTTTTTGGGATACGATTAAAAATGAATCTATACCCGATTGTTATGCCGATTTAGGCTTCGAAACTACCTCTACCAATCCATGTGGAGAAATCCCTCTATGTCCATACGACTCTTGCCGCTTATTGGCAATTAACCTCTTTTCGTATGTGCAAAATCCGTTTACCCCGCAAGCAAGTTTCGATTTCGATTTGTTCAAAAAACATGTCGCCTACGCTCAGCGTATGATGGATGATATTATTGATCTTGAATTGGAGAAAATTGATGCCATTTTAGCAAAAATTGATGCAGATCCGGAAAATGCGGAAATTAAACGTACTGAGAAAAATTTATGGCTCGAAATCCGACAAAAAGCACACGAAGGTAGAAGAACCGGAGTGGGTATTACGGCAGAAGGCGATATGTTGGCCGCTTTAGGCTTGAGATATGGCAGTGATGAAGCGATTGATTTTTCGGTGAAGGTACACCAAACCCTTGCTCTTGCAGCCTATAGAGAATCGGTGGAAATGGCAAAACTAAGAGGTGCTTTTCCCATTTTCGACGCAAAAAGAGAACAAAATAATCCGTTTATCCTGCGCATTAAAGAAGCAGATCCGGCTTTGTATAACGATATGCAGGAGTTTGGCAGAAGAAATATTGCCTTGCTTACCATCGCGCCCACCGGGAGTACATCCATTATGAGCCAGACCACAAGCGGTATTGAACCTGTATTTTTGCCCGTTTATAAAAGAAGAAGAAAGGTTAATCCGAACGATAAAGGAGTACGCGTAGATTTTGAAGATGAAGTTGGAGATTCTTGGGAAGAGTATGTGGTTTTCCACCACCGCTTTAAACAATGGATGCAAATCAATAATATGGATACCACTCGTAAGTATTCGAATGAAGAAATTCAGGAATTAATCAATCAATCTCCCTATGCCAAAGCTACAGCCAATGATGTGGATTGGCTCAGTAAAGTGCGCATGCAAGGTGCTATTCAAAAATGGGTAGACCACTCTATTTCGGTTACCATCAATGTGCCGCAAGATGCCACGGAAGAATTGGTACACCAATTGTATCTTACTGCATGGGAAGTTGGCTGTAAAGGTGTTACGGTGTATAGAGACGGCTCGCGTTCGGGCGTATTGATTTCGAATGAAGAGACTAAAAAAACCGAGAAAAAGGAAGAATTGCTAAGCAGTTTCCCCACAAAACGCCCTCAAATCCTTGAAGCCGATGTGGTACGCTTTCAAAATAATAAAGAAAAATGGATTGCTTTTATCGGTAAGGTAGACGGAAAACCTTACGAAATTTTTACCGGACTTGCCGATGACGAGGATGGCATTTTATTGCCGCGTTGGGTTCAAAGCGGATCTATTATTAAAAATAGAGATGCAAATGGCATTTCTCGTTACGATTTTCAATACGTAAATCAACGTAATTATAAAACGACTATAGAAGGACTTTCGCATCGATTTAATCCGGAGTTTTGGAATTATGCCAAGTTGATTTCGGGCACCCTGCGCCATGGTATGCATATAGAAAATGTGGTGGAATTGATTAATGCGCTGCAACTCGATAATGAATCGATTAATACATGGAAAAATGGTGTGGCCAGAGCCCTTAAGAAATATATTCCGGATGGGGTAGAGGTGAAAGGACAAAAATGCTCCAATTGCCAATCAACCCAATTGATGTATCAGGAAGGTTGCCTCACATGTAAAGATTGTGGAAATTCTAAATGCGGATAAAAATAGAAAAGGGAGAACATTGTTCTCCCTTTATTTTTACATATCTCTTTTCGAAAATATACGTAAGGAAATGAAATAGGGTACCAATACCCAAAGCAAAAGTATGCCGAAGGCAAGTATTAAACCCCATTGGGTGCCGAATAGATCTTTGAAAATGGCACCTGTAAATCCCATCATTGCAGCTACGTCAAGCTGAAGTAAGATTAGGATGCGGCACATATCGATCGGACTAAAAGCGCTGAGTATTACAACAGCCTGCTCTATGGGATATTCGGAAAATTGAAAGAATAAAAACAATACAATCGCATCAAATAATAAAGCAAAATATAGCCAGGTCATTATACTAACGCCTATGCCTTTGGCTTTATCGCGAGCGCTGATCCCTGCCAATAAAGCTACTGCCACAAATATTACCGACAATAAAATTCCCGAAACAATCATAATCAGAGCCGTAGATAATTCGGCAAATATAAGTAAGGGTATTCCTGTGCCAAGTATATAGGCTAGAGATAAACTGAGAGATAGTCCGCCAAATAAAGCATTCCATATCTTGCGACGCTTGATGGGGTGACTCAATAGCAATTCTATAAACTCGCTGCTATTGTATACATAAATGGTCGAAAACAGAATAGAAACCAAAGGAACACATAATAAAATGATATTTAATAAGGTGAGCATGCCTTTGGCCGAACTGTTTTCTAATCCGAATATAGCCCAGGAAAATAAAGCCAACATTACGGTATAGGCAATGACAATTTTATTTTTGATTATATCAATTACTACATATTTAAGAATTTGAAACATAGGAATGGGATTTTAAATGTTGTAAAATAGCCTTGGCCATACTGTTTTCGCCGCTTTCTTCTTTTAATGCATCTACACTTTTCGAAAATTTTATTTCCCCGTCCTGCATATAGATTACTCTATTTACAACATCCTCTAATTCGCTCAATATATGCGATGTAATTAGGATGAGTTTTTTTTGATCGCGTGCAGCAATAATTTTTTCTTTTAATATTTCGGATGCTATAGGGTCTAAGCCTGCTGTGGGTTCATCCAGAATAAGAACCTTGGGTTGAAACATAAAGGCAAGAGTTGCACTCACTTTTTGACGTGTTCCACCACTAAGCGTGCGCATTTTTTTAGATTTCAATTTGTCCATTTCAAATTTCTGAAACAGATCCATATCCACCTCATTTTCGGCGCCTCTTATGTTTCGAATCATATCGATTACTTGTCCAATTTGCATATTATCAGGGTATTTCCCAATTTGTGGCATATAGCCTATATGCTGACGGTAAGCAGTATGTTTACTTATATTTTTATCTTCGAAAAAGATATTGCCTTTTTCGGGCAAAACCATGCCCAATACAGATTTTATTAATGTTGTTTTGCCGCATCCGTTAGGCCCCAAAAGCGCTACACATTCACCGGCTTCGAATGTGGTGCTTAAGTCGTTTAGTACCTTTAATTTTCCAAAAGTTTTATGTAGATTTTCTATGCGTATCATCTTATATTAGGCTGCATTTTGGGATTATTATCAACAAAATTTTGCGGGGTCAGTGAAGGAATTATTTTTTCTGATTTGTCGAGTAAACTTATCATAAAACTGCGATAAAGCAGCATGGCGGGCGGATTTTTCTCTACGATTACGGCAAATAAACTCAATGGATGATAAGGTATATCTCCAATTTTATCTTTGTTTAAATCATAGCCCTCGTACTTATCCCAATAATTCTCGGTAAATGTATTTAAGGTCAATGTTCCATTGGTGGAAACATCGAAGGTATTGCCTAAAAAATCATTATTTCGAATTATATTATCCATGCAGTTAGCCTGCATACGCATTCCCCATCCATTGCCCATAAACCTGTTCTTTTCGGCGGTAATGCGATTGGATCCATCTAAAAAAATGCCTGTTGTATTTTTTATAAATGTATTTCCTGCAAGATAACACTGACTCAATTCTTTTAATAAGATTCCGTAGGCGGCGTCTCCTCTGTTTTCTTTGAATGTATTATTGATCATGGTTACATTCCTGGTAAACATAACAGCGACTCCAGCTCCATTGTTTTCGAAATAATTTCCTATATAGGCATCATCGTGCGAAAACATAAAATGTAGTCCGTATCGCATATTGTTTTTAGCAATATTGCGCCATATAATCGACTCGGTTACAAATTCGAAATATATACCATCTCTATGTCCTTCTATTTTATTTCCAATGATTTGTAAATTTTTGCTTTTCCAACAATGTATACCGTTACCCGATTGATATTCTTCTTTTTGGGTAGCAATTAAATAATTGTTTTTGACTATACTATGTTCGGAATATTGCAAATAAATTCCGAAAAAATTATTGGCAAAATAGTTATTTTCAATATGAATGGAATCGGCGTCGTACACCTTTATAGCCGCCGGATCCGACATGGTTTTTCGCCCACTGTTAATTAAGGCGAGTCCGCTTATATACACCCCCGGAGCGGTAACCGAAATGATTTCATAATCGAACTTGCCATCCAGCACGGGATAATTGATGCCGATTAGGGCAATACGCTTGTCTATAAGAAGATTTCCTTCTGCATAGTAAGCTTTTTCTACCCATATAGTATCGCCGTCTTGCGCTGTTTTTAACGCTTCTTGAATACGAGTAATGGGTTTTTCAGGCCCAACATAGATGTTTTTTGCACGGACAAATGCAGTGCAAGTCAATATGCCTATTCCTAAGAAAAGTATCCTGTAAACCATAATAGGAATAAGAGTTTAATGGCTGTGTGCTGCCGTTTTCTGATGTTTAGTTTCTTCCCAATTCAATACTTTTGTTCCGGTTTCTCCGGCCAATTTCTCGGCTGCAGCTTTGTCTTTAAATGCAGCGAAGTTGCCACCCATCGGACTTCTTACCGATTCATGCTGTACATAATATGCCGATGTAGCCTCGATTAGTGTGTTTTCGGAACTGAAATCGTGTATATAAAAATCGCGCACATTTTCTTCTCCGGCTGCAAATTTATCCATGCAACTCAGGTCGTCAAATGTGTATATTCTATTTTTCTTTGTAATAATTTCGGCTCCAAAACGCCCATCGGAAATGCTCATTCTACAAAATGCACACATATCTTTATTTAGCTCAATTGGTTTTGGTCCCGCCGTAGTGCAAGAACTTAAAAAACCGGCTGTACTCATTAAAAATGCGATAAACGCAACTTGAATTTTTTTAGGTCTGAATTTCCATTCAAAAACAGAAGCTCCCAAAATAAAAATGCCGGCTACTACCAGTAACCAACCTCCAATATGCGGTACCGAAAAGGCCCCGAAATTCAGCAATTGTTTAAATCCGATTAAAGGTGGCTGATAAGTCATGCCGGGTACTTTAATGGCTGCATTGGGGTCTAAATTATGCCCATAATTGTATTCCCACATATAGAAATCGACCATAGCTAAAATGCCGAAAAGTACGAATGAAATTAGAGAGATATACAGCATTTTCTTTGAGTTTAAAAATGCGCTCAGTGCAAATAGAAGTCCAAACGCCCCCAAAATATAAGGTAAGACTTTAAACTCTACAAACTCATCGGAATGCAATGTTTTCATTCCTATATAATGGTTTAATCCGTTTATGATTTCTACATCTCCGGCCAGTTTATTGGCGTGGATTTGCATACTTAATCCCTCCGGATATTGTGGTGCATCCAAGTAAATGATCCAAATAGGAACAAAGGGTGTAATCCATAGTAACACAGCTGCAACGATGAGTGCAACTTTTGATATTACTGATAACTTGTTTTCCATGATTTTTTGTATTTAAGTAAAATATAATTGGAATTACCTCTTATAAAAACGGGCAATACGACCATGCGCATTGCCCGAATTCGTTATTTAAAAATCAAAACTGATTATTTTTCCCCCAGTTTGTAGCTGATTGGAACAGTTGAATTTTTAGGGGATACGCGCACATAACCCGACATTTCTTGATGTAAGGCCGAACAGAAGTCGGTACAGTAAATTGGGAATATTCCCGTTCTGTCCGGAACCCATTTCAATGTAGTGGTTTCTCCGGGCATAATCAATAGTTCTGCATTCGATGCTCCTTTTACGGCAAATCCATGCGGTACATCCCAGTCTTGCTCCAGATTGGTTACGTGGAAATAGACTTCATCACCCACTTTTATACCCTCTATATTATCGGGAGCTAAGTGAGAACGAATGGTGGTCATATATACGTGTACTTCATTGCCTTTTCTTTCTACACGAGCTTCAGCTTCTCCATTTGTTTTGTATGGATGCTTATTAGCATTAATATCATAAATTTTAAGCTGACTGTCTTTGATAAGATCTGCCGGTACAGCCTGAGCATAATGCGGCTCACCAATGGTAGGGAAGTCGAGAATAAGTTGCATTTTCTCTCCGCTGATGTCATATAATTGTGCACTGTGAGCCAATTCCGGACCTGTAGGTAAGTATCTGTCTTTGGTGATTTTATTATATGCAACTAAGTATTTGCCAAATGGCTTTTTAGTATTTCCACCCGGTACCATAAGGTGACCAACAGAATAGAAAGTAGGTTGTCTGTCGAGTACCTTCAATTCTTTTACATTCCATTTTACTACTTCAGATGATACAAAGAAAGAAGTATAGGCATTTCCTTCATTATCAAATTCAGTATGAAGAGGACCTAATCCAGGTTTTTCAACTTCACCGTATAGAGCAGATTCATATTTAATAATAGGAATGCCACCATATTTTTCAGATTCGAAATCTTTATCGGCTATAGCTTTTTGTATTTTATCGAAGCTGAATACAGGCAATAAAGCTGCTAATTTACCACTTCCTACGATATATTCACCTGTTGGGTCAACGTCGCAACCATGAGGAGATTTAGGACATGGAATAAAATAAACGATATCCGGAAATTCGGCAACATCTAATACGGTAACCTCTGTTTTAATTTCTGAAGTTGCTGTATGTGTATGCTCGTCAAATTTATTATGGGCATAACGTACGGCTTCTTTTCTACCTTTTCCGGCTTTGATATATTCTTCAGCTTTTTTCCAGTTTACGGCCATGATAAAGTCCTTGTCGTTTTTAGATGCATTTACCTCCAACAAGGTGTTTGCTTGCTCTGTATTATAACAACTAAAGAAGAACCAACCATGCGATTTACCTTTACCTGCACGAGCTAAGTCGAAATTAATACCCGGCGTTTTCAATTGAAATGCCAAATCCATATTCCCGTTTTCTTTGTCTATACTCACAAAACTGATATGGCCTTTAAAATTCTCTTTATAGGTATCGATTTCTACATCCGAATTACCTCCATCGGCAGGAACGCTAAAACGTGTACCTGCAACTATATATTCTGAGTTTTCGGTTCCAAAGGGTGAACTGTGGTTACCGGCACTATTGGGTAATTCAATAATTTCCGCAGTACGGAAGGTCTTTAAATCAATACGCGCCAAACGAGGTGTGTTATTCCCATTTACAAATACCCATTTCCCGTCAGCTACACCGTCTTTCATAGACATTTCTACGTGATGTAAATCGTCCCATGGAACAAATCCATGCGAGGTGTTTAACATAGGTTTGGTCTCTTCACTATATCCCCATCCTTTTTCGGGGTCTACAGAAAATACAGGAATAACCCGGAATAAGCGACCGCTCGGTAAGCCATACACGCTTAATTGTCCGCTAAATCCACCCGATACAAAGTTGTAATACTCATCGTATTCTCCCGGTGCTACATATACCTTGGATGCCGCATCAGAATCTACAGCTCCTTTAACGCCCTTCGGCCTGCATGAGCCAAGAAAAATCATACTCAATGCCCCAAAGGCCAAGAGTAATCCCGAACTTTTATTCTTAAAAGAATTCATAAAAATATTATTTACATTAGTTAATTTACTATTTCACTCCGTCTACCTGACGCATATATTCTAAGATATCACGCGCCTCTTGTTCCTGGAGATTTTGATTGGGCATACGAACCAAACAAAGCTCTAACTGAGCTTGTACTTCAGGGTCTTTGTCTATCATTGGATCCGGATTGGTTATGAAGTTCATAATCCAATGTGCTGTGCGACGCTCAGTCACACCCGCCCATCCCGGGCCAACTAATTTTTCATCTGTAATTTTATGGCAAGAAAAGCATTTGGTGGTAGAAACCGCTTCCCCGTTTTTAGCCATTTGTTCATTTAATGGGCCTAAGGTAACATTGCTTTCGTCGAATTTTCCCTCACCTCTGGTTGGATCATATTCGTCCGCTTTTGGAACCATGCTTTGAGCCGGCGCTTTTGTATCTGATGGTGCTTTTTCACCACCTCCGCATGAGGCTAAAAAAAACAAAGAAAAAACTCCAATTGTCAAATAATTTTTTGCATTCATATTCATTACATTTTTTATACATCAAATGTAATGCCTTTGAATGTATGCGGTTTATGACTCTGGTCATAAGAAATGCTCTTTTTTCTTTGTATTTCGGACTTTTTTGTCTTTTAGATGCAATTGTTTATGAAATATATTTTTTTTTCTAAAAAAATTGCCATGCTTACTGTCTTTTTTAATATGTAGTAGTCATATCTTCATCTACACAAATTATAAAGTCTGCCAATCCGTAATTTTCTTTCTGTAATTTTTTGGTTTGAGCCTGTGATACGGTGGTTATCGTACCTATGCGCATACCCGGAATGGACTGCTTTAAATACCAGTAAATGCCCTCATAATTGTTGGAATGATAGGCTCCGTTGAAATGTACATATATACCGGTGGGAATATAAAATCGGCTTATGGTTTCGGCCATGGTAGCATCTTTTATAGCTTGTGACTTAGCCAAATTATCTCCGCCGTGTCCGCCCGCCATTTTGTTTATTTGCGCATAACCGGGTAATGTGTTGTCGAAAGCAATAGGAAGTTTGGCAATCCACTCTTTTTCTTTTACAGATAAGCTGTCTAATGCCTCAAATCCGCCTTTGTATACCAAACTGGCAAAACGACGCGGTATATTGGTTCCCCAAAATTCATAACTGTGTTTTTTAGCAAAGTCGACCAAGGGCTTATAATCGGTTTGAAAATTGCGCCATAAACCGCCATTTAAACTGTCTAATTCTTTTACGCTGATTAATCCGGCCATATACTTATTTAACGCCTCTTGTTCGTCGCGTTCGAACATTTCTGCACCTATTTTTATCGGCATTTTCTTTTGATGCAAGGCTTGCAATAACTCCAGCTGCAACCAATGAGAAATGGGATTATTATGGTATTCTCCAAACAAAATTACCTGTTGCTCGGATAATTGTTTTACCATCTTTTCAAAGCTTACTTTTTTTCCCTCTTTGGTAAATATTTGATAGGCCTGTACCTGAGCCCGCATTGCCGGGATTACCGAAAACAGTATAAGGAAGGCGAGTATTTGTTTCCATTTTTTCATGTCTCAAATGTAGCTATTTTTGTGGAATCGCAATTTCTTATCTCTATTCTCTTAGCTTTGAATTTTAATATGCAGCGCCTAAATACACATATTATTCCCTTGTCCCCCGGCTCTTTTCTAAAAAGACCGGTAGACCTGTTGGTGGACGATGATCTGGGAAGTCCGCTTCAAGGGAATAAATGGCGTAAATTGAAAAGAACGCTGGAACTTTTCCCATCCTCCGGTAAAAAAGGCTTACTCTCTTTCGGAGGCGCATTCAGTAACCACGCCCTGGCTATTTCTTATGCGGGCTTTTTACATCAATTCCCCGTACATCTTATTATCAGAGGCGAGGAGGCTCCCAACTTATCACCTACTCTCCGCGATTGCAGAGACTGGGGTGCCCAGCTTCAATTTGTAACCCGATCTGTCTATGCTGCATATAGAGATATGGATTATGAAAGTCTGTGCCAACTCTTTCCCGATTATTTTGTAGTCCCCGAAGGGGGAGATTTTGCGTTGGGCGAAGAAGGCTTTTCCGATTTTTCGGAATTTGCCGGCAATTATACCCATATTGCCCTGGCTCTGGGAACAGGAACCACCGCAAGAGGCATACGGAAAATAGTGTCGCCCACGGTGAAACTGATTCTTTATCCGGTATTGAAAGGCCTGGACAATCCTTTTATCTCCGACCAAACCATGCTTTGGCATGATCATGCCCACCTGGGAGGCTATGCAAAACAAAATAAAGATCTGCTTCCTTTTGCAACTGAATTTTTCAAGAATTATGCCCTGGCCCTCGACCCGGTTTATACCGCTAAGGCAATGATGGCTTTGTATGCCGATATACATTCGGATTTTTTTGCAGAGAGCGACCGAATTCTCTTTTATCATACGGGCGGATTGCAGGGAATAAGAGGCTATCCCGAATGGGATAAGGCATTTAAGGATCTGGGATTCTCTGCTTTCTCGGGGTTGTAATCCACAATTTTATGTTTACAATTGCTAAAATTGCAAGAATATAGTCCGCCCTTCCGTTGTACCTTTGTAATTATGATGCGTAAACTGACATGTATTTTTTGTTTATTTTTCTTGTCCGATTTGTTTTGGGCACAGCAAATGACTCCTTTTCAGTATATAGAAAAGTACAAGGATGCTGCTATGTATAATATGCGTGAAAAGAAAGTGCCGGCCAGTATTACCCTGGCGCAGGGAATTCTCGAAAGCGGCGCAGGCAATAGCGATTTAGCCACTCTTGCCAATAATCATTTCGGAATTAAATGCCATACCTGGAACGGAGAAACATATTATAAGGATGATGATGCACCTAATGAATGTTTCCGAAAATATCCATCGGTGCAGGATTCCTATGCCGATCATGCTCAATTTCTGATTTCCAGACCCCGATATGCCAAATGTTTTCAATTGGATATTACCGATTATAAAGGATGGGCAAGGGAATTGAAAGCCGCCGGTTATGCTACGCTTCCCACTTATGCCGAAAAACTTATTCATACGATCGAGAAATATAATCTCCATCAATTCGACTTACTGGCATTGGATCCCCAGGCTCCACAAAAAGAATTGCCCACTGCCGAACCGCTTCCCATTCCGCAAAAGGATAAAAAGAATGCGCAACCCGAAAGGAATGAATATGCTTCGGCTCAATCGTCGGAACCGGAAAGGCTACATATTCAGGAAATGGCTCCGAACAAGCCCCAAGGTGTGGTTGTGGTAAACGGTTTGAATGCGGTTTATGCGCAAAAGGGCGATACCCGCATGGATCTGGCCCTCAGATATGGCCTGGCCGAATGGCAAATCAGACGCTATAATGATATGACACATGCCCAGGAATTGCAGGAAGGAATGTTGATTTTTCTGGAACCTAAATTGGAAATATGTCATAGCTCCGACCGACATACGATTGCTCCGGGTGAAGATTTATGGCAGATTGCTCAAAAACACGGAATTAAATTGAATGCCCTGAAAAGTCTGAACGGACTAGGAAGTGGAACGCCTGAGCCGGGAACTGTGCTGCGCCTGAAATAATGAAAAATCCATATCATTTTTTTATGCATACTTTTTTTGTGGGCTATGCATACGAATATGTGACGAATCAGCGTTTTAACTTTCTTTAAAATTGCTGTTTTTTGCCTAACTTTGTATGATGAATTTTCGGAATGTGCTTCTTGGCTTTTTCTTGTTTGTATTCCAACAGGAAGGGCTTACCCAATCGAATCCCCAGGATTGTATTGGAGCGATTCCCGTTTGTAGTGCGATTATTAATAATCCGACAAGTTACCTCGGTTCCGGCGATATACCCAACGAAATCAACAGTACCAGCAGTTGTATAGGCGGAGGTGAAGTAAACAGTGTTTGGTATGCACTTACGATTCAAACAGCAGGCGATTTGGGCTTTTTATTAAATCCCAATACGCCTACGGATTATGATTGGGCCGTTTTTAATCTCACCAACGCTACTTGTGCCGATATCTTTACAGATCCTGCCATCATGGTGAGTTGCAATTTTGCACCGGTAACCACCTCCACAGGTCCCAATGGAACAAATGCCCCGGGTATTGGCTTCAACTCTTTTATTCCTGTTCAGGCAGGCGAAACCTATATTATTTTTATTAATAATTATGGCGGTGCAAATTCGGGTTTTCAACTCGATTTTACGATGAGTACGGCACAAATTTTCGACAATGATGCCCCTTCGGTGCTGGGATTGGCCGAGCCTTTGGTCTGTAATGCCTCTTCTGTAGTATTGCAATTGAGCGAACCGATTGCCTGCAATAGTCTTACGAATAATATGTTTACCATAAGTGGTCCGGACGGCAATGTGCCCGTGACCTCTATTACATGCCAGGGAGGTGGAGCTTATTCGAATGAAATTGTGATTAACCTTGGCTCTTCTCTTGTGACACCGGGTAATTATACCGCCACATTGGCTAATGGAAGCATCAGCGACTTGTGCGGAAATGCACTAACACCGGGCAACTCGGCTCCGGTGCCTTTCGCTTTTCAGGGCATTTCGCTCACAGACCCTGTTGTGAATCCATCCCTTTGTTATGCCCCCACCGGCTCTATTTCTGTAACCGTTCAAGGCGGAACCGGAACGCTTAATTTTGCCTGGTCCCCGGCGGGCGGACCAAATGCTTCTACGTGGAATAATATCCCCGGAGGAAATTATACGCTCACAGTGACGGATGCAAACGGATGCAGCGGTAGCGAATCTTTTGTAGTTCCCGAATTATACGATTTCTCTATCTCTACTGCCCAAACTCCGGATACTTGCCTTAAAGGAGTGGGCAGGGGCGAACTTACCATTAACGGAACAAGTGGACCTTTTACTATTGAATGGCTGCACGATGGCGGAACGAATGCCATCAGTGATAGCCTTATCGGAGACTCAACTTATATTGTTGCGGTGACCGATATGAATAATTGTACCCTGTTTGATACGCTTTTTGTAAGCGATATCCGCAATGACAGCTTGCTGGCCGAGTTCTCTTTTTTCAGAGATACGGTCGATATTCTTTTGCCTATAGGGCAGGCTATCAATGAATCGGATAATTTTTCGAGCTTTTTGTGGCTTTTCCCGCCTCCCAATGATGCAGATTCTACGAATATGAGTCCCTATTTCGAACTCGAAAATGGCGGATTCTGGCCTGTAAGTCTAATCGTTCGAGACCAAAACGGATGTACGGATACCCTTACGAAAGAAATTTATGTGGCTCCGCAAATCTATTATTATATACCCAATGCCTTTACACCAAACGGTAATATGCGTAATGATATATGGAAACCAAGTGGTATAGGTTTTGACACCACTTCGTATTTTATGCGTATTTATAACCGTTGGGGCGAATTGGTATATACCACCGCCGATCATAGAGAAGGCTGGGACGGGACAGACCTCAAAGGCCGAGCCTGCCCCGCCGATACCTATGTATATCGCATCACTATGGAAGGAATGGTGCTGGAACATTATGGCGATTTTAAAGGCTTTGTGATTTTAATTCGTTAGCTATATGAAATATTGGATTTTAGCAGGAGCTAATCAGGGAAATATCTCTCAAACTTTTAAGGAAGCATTCGAATTATTGACGCCGGAACACGGACTTCTCCTATACCTTTCTCCCATCTATCAAAGTGAAGCCTGGGGCTTTGAATCGGATTCCCCATTTTTGAATCAGTTATGTATATTGGAATCGGATTATCCTCCGCCGACTTTAATGCGAATTTTACTGGAAATTGAAGAGAAATTTGGCAGATTGCGCACGGAAAATCGCTATGCGGAAAGAAGCTTAGACCTCGATATTCTTTTTGCAGGTAATTTAGTATATACATCCTCAGTGGTTCAAATACCCCATCCGCGAATGCATTTACGCAATTTTACCTTAATGCCTTGTGTCGATTATATGCCCGATTTTATACATCCTTTATTGCTGAAAACAATGGCTCAATTGCTTCGCTTAAGTCCGGATGAATCTGTACCGGTGCGACTGGAATCAGCCTGATTTTCCCGCATTTTTAGTTCGACCGCAATGGGATAATGATCGGATAATTTTTCGCGTATTACCTCGGCATTTTGCGATTCCAATTGCGGACTGTGTAAGATATAGTCTATACGCAAAAAAGGAATTCCCCCTGCATAGGTAAACCCAAATCCTGCACCCGATTCTAAAAAGGAATCTTGCAATTTTTCGCTCAACTTATGATACGTATACGAAATAGGCACATCGTTGAAATCTCCGGACAGGATAACGGGATATGGACTTTTAACTACCGCTTCTGCCACCAAATCTGCCTGTTCGGAACGCTTTACATAACCCTTCTTTAGTGCCCTGGCCATATCGAAAGCCAATACGCTGGCCGTGCTGTCGCCGGCTATGATTTTTTCAATGCTTTCGGTATGCAAATGGTTCGACTGAAAATGTACGTTGAATATACGCACCGTGTCTTCACCCCATTTTATGTCGGAATATATGCAAATATTGGTGCGGGAATTGGGAAATTTGATTTGACCTTTATGTATGATAGGTAGTTTGGAATAGGTGGCTACACCCCAATGCTGATTCCCCTTTACACTGGTAGCAATTCCGAAATGCACATACGGAGTCCCCAATATCTCTTTTAAGGTGTCTGTGGTTTTGAATCGATGCAAGTCGTCTTGATAAAATTCCTGAAAACTTATGATATCCGGCGATTCGTCTTTTAAAAATTGAAATATTTTATTCCTGTGTTTTTTGTTCTCTTTCCAATTGTATAAGCCGAATAATTGTACATTATAACTCATGAGCTTTATATGTCCGTTACTCTTCTCGGGTAATAAGCTGAAATTTGTCGAAAATTGCTTTTGATGCAAGGGAAAGCCTATCGCGATAACGATTAGGGATAATAAGCTGTATCTGATTTTCAGTATAACCCAAATGGGAATGAAAAGCAAATTGATGACCAGCCAAATGAAATAACTTAACCCGAAGAATGCGGGAATATAACTAAGGGACGGACTGATAAAATACCCCGCATAGGCCAATAGTAAACAAATGGCAAATAATATATGTATGTAAAATAGTATTTTTCTCAATGGGGGAGAAGATTTGTACAAATATACAAAGGGTTTTCTGTATTCAGGAATGATGCAAAACAGATTATTTTTTGCAAATTTGACCTCGCATGAATTGGAATCCTACCTATATTAAAGCGGCTGAAGTCTGCCTGCCCTCCGGCTATAACGTCGAAACGGCATTCCATTCTATGCTCGAAGGACAGGTTTTTTATTCTAAAGTACAAGCAAACCCTCATCCCGAATTTTTTCCGGCTATGCTATTTGAACCCCGCCTTACGGATTTTTATAGGTCCTGTTATCAGGTGGCCAATGCACTATTGCCCAAACTTGGAATCCGACATTTTGAACCGGATACACAATTGATTTTTTGCAGTACAAAAGGAGATATTGATGCAAAAACTGTAGAGGAAAAAAAATTATGGTTTTCGGCAAAACGGATTCAGGAAAAATTGGGATTGAATCCCCTTCCTATTGTGGTTTCGAGTGCATGTATAAGTGGTGTTTCGGGTATAGGTCTGGCTGCGCGCATGTTGCAAAATAAAAGTGCGAAACGCGTTTTGGTTTTGGGTGCCGATGTGTTTTCGGAATTTACTTTCTCGGGCTTTCACGCTTTTAAAGCCTTGAGTATGGATCTGTGTCGCCCTTTTGATAAGGATAGAAGCGGACTGAATCTGGGAGAAGGATTTGCAGCTGTTTTGATCGATACAGAACCCGAAAATGCACTGGCCGAAATCTGCGGATTTGCCCAAAGTAATGATGCCAACCATATTTCGGGTCCAAGCAGAGACGGAAGCGGATTAAAACAAGCCATAGAGCGAACTCTTTCTTGCACGCAAGTGAAACCCGATGAGGTCGATTTGCTCTGTGCACACGGAACGGCTACACTCTATAATGACGAAATGGAAAGCCTGGCATTTGAATCAATGGCCATTGAAGCACCGCTTATTAGTTTTAAATGCTATACAGGACACACACTGGGTGCATCCGGGGTCGTAGAAACGGTTCTTGGCCTTGAAGCCATGAAACAGGGAAAAATTCCGGCCAATCTGCATACAACCCATCCCGGAACTACAGGGAAAATAAAGGCATCAAGTCAGCCCCTGCCTAGCTCTATGACATACATGCTCAAGACTGCCTCGGGTTTTGGAGGTTGCAATGCTGCCTTGCTGCTAAAAAATATGCAATAATGTATAGCATGTCGTGAAATTTTTGTAGCTTGTTTGGCGTTAAGACCAAATAATGAAAACTTTATGCCTACAAATCGAAACGAATTCCAACGCATCGGTGCCTTGATGGACTTCTCTAAAGCCGCCTCTAAAGCTTACGATAATGCTTGTTTTATTGCACAAAAAAATGCCAAAGAATTGGAAGTATTTTGTGTTTTGAATGAGTATAGCAAAAAACAATTGCAGCAGCAGAATAAAAATTTTGCCAGCCAGGAAGATCTACGCAGTATTCTAATGGAAATGAATAATGCCTGTAATGTCAATCTCAAAGTCAGTGACTCCAAATGGCGCAGTGTTATCGAAGCTGAAGTGAAAAAGGAGAATGGGCTGAGTGAGATTTTCCTCGGATATCAGAACGCAAAAGACCCCGACCTGCACGTTACCCCGCATATGGCATATAAGATGGCTAAAATAACGAACGTGCCGGTTTTTTGTTGGAATGAATCGGCTGATAGTAACCTCAAAGAAATTTTATTGCCATTTGATACAAATAAACATTCGCGCGAAAAACTCTATTATGGCGTTTTGTTGGCCCAAATGTATCAAGCCCGCCTACATTTGCTCTTGTTGAATACCAATCAGACAAATGAAGAACAGATGAATCTGCGTAATGCCGGCCGACAAATTGAGGAGTATGTGATTAAAAACGGCGTAGCATATTGGATAGAAGAAAGAAAGAGTAATAATGTGGTGAAAACGGTTCTCGATTATATCGATGAAAAACAAATTCATCTCCTGGTTTGTTCGGTCGAAATGGAACATAATTTATCCGATATTTTTAAAGGAAGTACCCCTGCCCGCATCGCCCAATCGCTCAAAATTCCCGCCTTTTTTGTGCCGGAACGCGTGAGCTGGGGGATGATTGATGTGACGATTTAAAAATCTTCTTTTTGTGGATTTCGCCTCCTAAGTCAATGTGATTTTGGATTTGTTTACCTTTACTGATAAATTCTTTTAGTATATGGATAAACGCTTGATTGCCTTCGAGAGATTGTTACATATTATGGACGATTTGCGCGAAAAATGCCCCTGGGATAAAGAACAAACTATGGAATCCCTTCGCCAGCTTACGATTGAAGAAACATACGAATTGGCAGATGCTATTTTGAAAAAGGATCTGGAAGAGGTGAAAAAGGAATTGGGCGACCTCTTCTTGCATTTGGTTTTTTATGCCAAAATCGGATCGGAAAAAGGTGCTTTTGACATAAGTGATGTGTTGAATGGTATTTGTGATAAATTAATTCACCGGCACCCCCATATTTACGGCGATGTACAAGCTGATACACCCGAAAAAGTGAAACAAAATTGGGAAGCACTAAAACTTAAAGAAGGAAAATCTTCGGTGCTCGAAGGTGTCCCCGTTTCTTTGCCGGCTTTGGTAAAAGCACTTCGTATTCAAGAAAAAGCCGCCGGTATTGGCTTCGATTGGGATAATAAAGATCAGGTGCTCGAAAAGGTAATGGAAGAATGGAATGAGCTGAAGGTGGAAGTGGATAATAATAATCCCGATGCCATGGAAGCCGAATTCGGAGACCTGCTTTTTGCGCTGATTAATTATGCCCGTTTTATTGGTGTTGTTCCCGAAAATGCCCTGGCACGCACCAACCGAAAATTTATCGACCGCTTTCAATGGATGGAACAAGAAATGAAAAAGGACGGATTGATTCTGCAAGAGCTTAAACTCGATGACTGGGATGTGTATTGGAATAAATCGAAAAAGTTTTTTATATGAATAAATCCCGCTGCGCATGGTGTGGCAATGATCCGCTCTATATGGCCTATCACGACGAAGAATGGGGTGTGCCCCTCCGCGACGATAAAGCTTTATTCGAATTTTTAATGTTGGAGACTTTTCAGGCCGGACTGAGTTGGATAACCATTTTGCGGAAAAGAGAAAATTTCAGAAAAGCATTTGATCATTTTGATTATGAAAAAATTGCAAAGTATGACGAAGGGGACATAGTGCGCTTACTCTCTAATGAAGGCATTATACGACACAGAAAGAAAATCGAAGCGGCCATTTCCAATGCCATCGCCTTTATGGAAGTGCAAAAAGAATATGGCTCTTTTAGCCATTATATGTGGAGTTTTGTAAATGATGAAACGCTGCAACCCGCCCGGGGCGATTTGAGCGAAATTCCCCCCAAAACCGAATTGTCGGACAGCCTCGCGAAGGACTTGAAAAAAAGGGGATTTAAATTCGTAGGATCAACGGTGATTTATGCCCATATGCAAGCCGTAGGAATGGTCAACGACCATGTGCAATCTTGTTTTCGCTATGCAGAATTGGGTGGCCGGAAATAAAAAAAGTCCGAACTCTTTCGTTCGAACTTTGAAGTGGAGAATACCGGATTCGAACCGGTGACCTCTACACTGCCAGTGTAGCGCTCTAGCCAACTGAGCTAATTCCCCATGAAACTTACAATTGAATGTTAATTTCTTTATATTGAAGTCGTATTTGGGTGGACAAAAATACATTTTTTTGTAATGTAAAGAAATAAAATATCAGAAATATTATGGTGCATATAGAAGTTCAAAATGCCTTAGAAAATATGTTACGCCAAACCTTTGGTTCAGGTGCCGGAATTTTACATATGGAAGCTAGAGGCGGAGGTTCTATTAATGAAGCGGTTGTGTTAAAAACGACGGTGGGCAATTTTTTTGCTAAATACAACGAATTAGGACAGAACCGAGGCTTGTTTAAACAAGAAAAAAAGGGATTGGAACGCATCGCTGCTACCAAATGCATACGCGTGCCTAAGCCTTTTTTCGCCTATGAAGAAGGGGCTCATGGATACCTATTGCTCGAATTGCTGGAACCCGGTGACCCCGAATTCGGATTTTGGGAAGACTTCGGCCGACAAATGGCTTGCCTGCACCAAAATTCAAACGACTATTTCGGATTGGATGAAGATAATTTCTGCGGTTCCCTGAAACAAATCAATACACCTAAAGATAATTGGGTCGACTTTTTTATTGATAACCGCTTGAACCCTATGCTCAAACTCGCTGTGGAAAATAAGAAAGCCGATGATCAGGTGGTGAAGAAAATGGAAGCCCTCTATAAAAGATTGCCCGAGATTTTTCCGAATGAAAAACCGGCCCTGTTGCACGGGGACCTTTGGGGTGGTAATTTTATGTGCAGTATAACGGGCGAACCCATTATTTATGACCCGGCTACTTATTACGGACACAGAGAAATGGACTTGGGTATGAGCCGTCTTTTCGGGGGCTTCGATCTGGAATTTTATGAAGCCTATGATGAAACCTATCCTCTCGAACCGGGATGGCAAAAACGACTCGATATTTGTAATATTTACCCCTTATTGGTGCATGTGAATTTATTCCCCGGATCTTATATTCAATCGGTGAAAAATATTCTGTCTCGTTTCTGATTTTACTCTAAAACAACGGTTAATATTTCCGGACTTTTCAATTGAAATCCGCCCTGCAAATGTATGCGATAGTAGAGAATTAATTTTTGCAATAATTCGTTACGCTGTATACGCGTACTGCTTATTTGATCCATTTCATCGTTCAATAATTGAAATAAAAGCAGGCTGCTTTGCGGATCTAAATACAATTCTTTTAACTTGTATGAATCAGGGGGGATAAAACGACTCTCCTGCAAGTCGAATCCATATCCTTCCTCATATCCGGAAGACTCTATGCCTATACCCGAATATTGCATGATTTCGAGCATGAATTGTAATGGTAAATATACCGATACGGCATTCATGTTTTCCAATTCTTTTCGCTTTTCGTATATATATCGGAATAAGCCCGAGTACTCCTGTTGTATATCTTGCTTTAGTATTTGCTGTATGACTTCGGCATAGAAAAATAAAAGAGATTGCTTTATGGGATTTTTATATAAAATATGGGGATTATCGGCAAAAGAGGCCGATTTTAGTATATGCATCGATTCGATATTGGGCTTCATGATGAATTCCATATCTAAATAGGATAAAGGCTGAAATAATGCGGCAGAGAGGGGACTGTTTTTTCGGTGAACTCCTTTGGCTATGCAAGAATGTATTATGCCGTCTTCTCTCAGTATTTTTAGAATAAGACTATTGTCGCTGTATTTCAAACTTTGAATTAGTATGGCAGCACATGAAACTTGCATTAGGGCATGATTAAGACTTTACTTACAATTTCGGATTTTTTGTTGATTCCGTTGGCAAAAATCAGATATACCCCCGCGCGTGCCCGTATGCCGTTAAATCCATACAAATTCCATATTGCCGTGCCTCCGTGGGCCACTGTTTCATAAACCAATTGTCCGTTTGTATCGGTAATTTTCACTTCTGAATTTTCAGCCAATCCGCGTATGGTTAATATGCCGCTGTATCCCGGTCTCACGGGGTTGGGAAAGGCATAAACCTCTCCGGGCATCTCCTCTGCTTCGCTGGCATCGGAACGAAAAATGCTGATTCCCGACTCGGTACTGAAATGCACCATGCCGCTTTCGGGATCTATGCCGGCATGAAAAACATTGTCGCTGAGGAGCGGACTGTTTTCTTTTGTAAATGCTTGCTCTATTATAAAGCCATCTTCGCTCAATAGAGTTGCGCCGGCTCCTATCATGCATATCCATTTCCGATTCCCCCCGTCTACACCGATATCGGTGATATTACTCCCTTTTAAAACCGGCTCATTGTTCCCGTCTGAGGCTTTTACTATGGGTTGAGATGAGTCTATATTTACTCCGGATTGAAATACGGAAAGCGGATTATAAAATATGGAAAAACCATTATTTGTCCCCGCCCATATTTCTCCATCTTTATCTAAAGCCAGAGATGTCACAAACATAGAAGGTAGCTTCCCGCTTCCAACGGCAGTATTTAAAAATCGGAAATTTTGAATAATATAATCTTCGTGTTGCACGGCAGCTATGCCTTTGCCATATATAGCAAACCAAATATTTTCGGAATCTATAATTTCTATATCGAGCACCTTATCTCCGGAATTGATGCCCGGAACAGGAAAGGCTACTATGCTTCCCTCTTTTTTTAGTATACTAATGGGCGCATTCCCATTATGGGCTATAATCAGATTCCCGTCTATATCCGATTTAAGTGCGTATACAGAGGATTGGCTTGCATTGCCAATCGAGCCTCCGCTGCTTGCATGGTCCAGATGTTCTACACAAAGCCCTTCATCAAATTTATATAAACCACCGGATAGGGCTCCAGCAAAAAATACATGTTCTTCTTTGTTTACTTTTTCGAGACAAACAAAATCCGAACTGCCACTCATCAAAGGCTGATTGATATGGTTTTGGAAAGTCCACGTATTTTCTTTTTTAAAGAAGAGTCCGTCCGATATATAAGCCGGACCGTAAGTCGAGGTAAATCCCCCCGTAATCATGGCTAAATTGTCTTTGTTGACCCATATTTTGCGGGCATAATTCGAAAAAGGACCTTCGGGTTGTATGACTTCAATTTTCCCATCCAGCTTACAGCCTAATAAACCGAAAAATCCATCCGCTACATATACTTTGCCGTTTTGGGCATAAAGAGGTCCATTCGGTCTGTTGAGAAGATAGGAGCTGAGTTGCAAATAGACGCTGTTGTTTTCATTAAGGGTCCGTATATTCCCATCGCTGCTTTGCTTTTTATAGGTGATGGATAATTTGTTTCTGTTGGCATGGAGTCCGCCTATACTATGCCCCTCCACTGTAGGGTCCGATAAGAAACTGCCTCCGTTTTCTATAAATAAAGTATCCGAATCGGGCTGACTATTGCTTAATTGATTGGAAAAAACGGCATATAAATTCCCGTCGAAATACTCAACAAAACGATAGGCTCCATTGGGTAATCCGGCTTGTAGAGACCAGGAACTGAAGTCTTCGAAGAGTTGATTATCCTGATAAACATATATACCTTTTGCCGTAGCTGCATAGATGCTGTTGTTTTTAAAAGTCAGGTCATAAACGGCAATTTCGGGTTGTCCTGCCGGCTGAAAAACAACACTGCTTTTGAATTTTTGATTATTCAGGTCCACCACAGCTATGCCGAATCCGGCGCATATATAGGCCAGATTTTGTTTGATTACGATATTGTAAATTTCTTTATTGGCAATAGATTGAGCCGTATATAAATCGGGCATATGTATCCATTCATTGCCCAGTAACACGTCAATATTCCCATTTTTATATCCGGCAATTAAAGCTTCAGAGACGCTGCTGTAGCCGATTGCCGCAATATACAAATCGGCCATGCCGTCTTCTTTGGCAAAACGTCGTATGGAATTATCGGACTTAGCGGTTCTGAAAATTCCGGTTGTGGTTCCTGTAAAAATATACTCTTCCGATTCGCTGATACAGAGGGCTTGGTTATAGGGTAAATAGCTGGACCAGCTGAATGTAGGAACCAACTGGGCACTTAGATTCAGCCATAATCCAACAGAGCAGATAAAACATAAAATGAGTTTCATATTCGGCATAAACGCAAAACTAATGAAAATGGTGTTCGAAATCG
>JAEZEQ010000060.1 GCA_023432985.1 Bacteroidota bacterium
TTACTTATTTCGGCATATTTATTCTGCATATTTCCCGAAACCGAATTAACGGCTCCAAAAATAATAACCCGTTGATAATGGTTATTATAATAAATCAATACAACAGAAATCCCCAGTAGAATCAGGAGTAATAAGATGCGACTATATTTTCGAAGAAAATCGCCAAAGTTTTGCAAGGGGATTCATTATTTTAGGTTCAACGCATTAGAAAAGGATATTTTTCGATATTCTTCAGGGCTATGCCTGTTCCTCTGGCAACAGCTCTGAGTGGATCATCGGTAATATGTACGGGCAATTTTGTTTTGGCGCTTATACGTTTATCGAGACCGCGCAATAATGCACCTCCACCGGTAAGATAAATACCGGTTTTAAAAATATCGGCACTCAATTCGGGCGGAGTCAATTCCAATGCACTTAGGACGGCCGCTTCAATTTTAGAAATAGATTTATCTAATGCGATAGCAACTTCACTGTAAGAAACCGTTGTTTCTCTTGGAATACCCGTCATCATATCCGATCCGTGGACTTTCAAATCTTCCGGGGGACTATCTAATTCGGGCAATGCAGAACCCACTTCAATTTTAATTCTTTCTGCCGTACGAATTCCAATTTTCATATTATGCTGACGGCGCATATACTCTTCGATATCGCTGTTAAAATCGTCTCCGGCAACCCGTATAGATTTATCACAAACAATACCGCCCAAAGAAATAACGGCAATTTCCGAAGATCCACCTCCGATATCAATAATCATATTTCCGGTAGGCTTACTCACATCAATCCCAATTCCAATAGCCGCAGCCATTGGTTCATGTATCAAATATACCTCTTTACCGCCACAATGTTCGGCGCTATCTTTAACGGCCCTTTTCTCCACCTCCGTAATTCCGGATGGGATACAAATAACCATTTTCAATGAAGGTTTTACCAGACTTTTCTTGCCTTGAATTTTCTTAATCATGCCGCGAATCATTTCTTCTGCAGCAGTAAAATCGGCAATCACACCGTCTTTCAAGGGACGAATGGTTTCAATTTTGGCGTGGGTTTTTCCTTCCATCATCAAGGCATCTTTCCCTATGGCTATTACCTTATCTGTCTTTATATCTTTGGCGACGATACTGGGTTCTTCCAAAACCACCTTATCGTTTTGAATGATTATGGTATTGGCTGTTCCTAAATCCATCGCAATCTCTTGCGTCAAAAAATCAAAAAGTCCCACGTGAAATTATGTATTAAAAAAGTAAATTATAAACCGCTTCTCTCAATGTGCAAAAATAAACTAATTGCGCTGTAAAATACAATTTTAATTTTGCACACAAGCGATTTTTTTCATTTTATTTCTTAGTGTTTAAAATGTCTGATTCCCGTAGTTACCATAGACATATTATGAGCATCGCAATAGGCTATACTTTCTTTGTCGCGTATAGATCCTCCGGGTTGCACTACCGAAGCGATTCCTTCCAAATTTGCCATTTCTACACAGTCGGGGAATGGGAAAAATGCATCGGAAGCCATGGCAGCACCGGTCAAACTCAGCCCCGCCTCTTTGGATTTGGCAATAGCATGTCTCAGTGCGTCAATACGGCTTGTCATCCCCGTTCCTATGCCAACCAATTGCTTATCTTTTACCAAAACAATGGCATTCGATTTGGTATGTTTCACAATTTTTACCGCATAGAGCAAGTCTTCCATTTCGCGGCTATCGGGAACTTTTTGTGTAACCGTCTTCAGGTCGCTTAATTTTTCGGAAAAAATATCTTTATCCTGCACCAAATGTCCGTTCAATAAACTACGCACCTGGGTTTTACTTTCTATACTTCCTTTTTGTTCGAGTATAATGCGGTTGGATTTGGATTTCAGAATTTCTAATGCTTCGGGCTGATATGCAGGGGCAATAACCACCTCGCAAAAAAGATTATTTATTTCGCTTGCAGCATCAGAATCTATGGTTTTATTACAGATGAGTACGCCTCCAAAAGCCGATACCGGATCTCCGGCCAATGCTTTCAGATAGGCTTCTTTCACTGTGTTTGCCGAAGCAATTCCACAGGCATTATTGTGTTTTAAAATGGCAAAAGTCGTATCTTCAAAATCCGAAATCAGATGCACGGCCGCATCAATATCGAGCAAATTGTTATAACTGATTTCCTTGCCATTATGCTTGGTAAAAAAGGCATCTAAATCGCCAAAAAATATCCCTTTTTGATGGGGATTTTCTCCATAACGAAGTGCATTTGATTGGGTGGAAGAAATCTTTAAACTCTCTATTTGTTCTTCGCGGTTGAACCAATTGAAAATGGCTGAATCATAATGCGAAGACACTTCAAAAGCCTTGGCTGCAAAATGGCGACGTTGAGCCAAATCGCTTTCTCCTTGTTGCGTTTCGAGTAAGTTGAGTAATTTCCCGTAATAATCGACACAAGGCACAATAAGCACGTCGTTGAAATTCTTGGCACCGGCGCGTATCAATGAAATACCCCCTATATCAATTTTTTCGATGATAGCCTGAGCGTCCTGGCCCGAGGCTACTGTTTTCTCGAATGGGTATAAGTCTACAATCACTAAATCTATATACGGAATGGCATATTCCAAACATTCGTTGACATCACTGTCTAAACCCCTGCGTGCCAAAATACCTCCAAACACTTTAGGATGCAGAGTTTTAACCCGACCACCCAAAATGGAAGGATATTCGGTAATTTTCTCTACAGGCACAACGGGAATTCCCATTTTTTCTATAAAGTCTTGCGTACCTCCGGTAGAAACCAGCTCTACGCCCAATTGGTGTAATTTTTGAATGATGGGTTCTAATCCTGTTTTGTCGAAAACAGAAATTAATGCGCGTTGAATTTTGATTTTTTGTTGCATCTTAGCTCTGGAATTGAATATTTGCCGTAATTATTGCCTAAATGGTCTAAATTTGTGTGCAAAGGTCGGAAATTTTTATGCAATTTCGTACCCATATTTAAATTAAATACGAGCATATAAAATGGTCTGGACATTAATGAAAGAAAGTGTACGTTTTGCCCTGGGATCACTATGGGCAAATAAGCTGCGTACTTCCCTTTCATTATTGGGGATTATCATAGGAATATTTTCAATAATTCTCGTATTAAGCGCTGTGAGTTCCCTTAAAAAGGATGTTGAAAACACCTTCAATTCGCTCGGTTCGAATATAATTTTTGTAGGCAAATGGCCATGGGACGGCATGGGTCCCGATTATCCCTTTTGGAAATATTTATCGCGCCCTAATCCCAATCCCGCCGAGGTGGAGCAACTCCTGAAGCGGACAAGCATAGTGGGCGATATGGCCTATAGGGCACAATATACCGTGAAGGTAAATCAGCGTAATAATGCCGTTGAGGGCGTACAAATGATGGGGATTAGCCATTCTTTTGAACGATTAAGACCCATGGATTTTGAAGCGGGGCGTTATTTCAGCGATCAAGAATCGAGAACCGGAAAAGCGGTAGCCATTTTGGGTTATGATTGCAAGGAAGGTTTATTTCCGGGCGAAAATGCTGTGGGCAGAGAGATACGGATAAACGGAAAGGTATTCGAAGTGATAGGCAGTTTGGCCAATGAAGGGGGCGGATTAATGGGTGGATTCAATAATTCCGCTGTTTTTGTTCCCGTGAACCAATTCCGCCAAATGTATAATTTATCGAGCCGCAATGTATTTTCAGAAATCTTGGTTACGCCTAAACCCGGAATAAGTAATGCCGCTATAAAGGACGAACTGACCGGAGCAATGCGCAGCATACGAAAATTGAGACCGGTGGAAGAAGATGATTTTTCGTTGAATGAGACCAGCATATTGACCCAGATGACTGAATCTACCTTTCAGATTTTGAATGTGGTAGGTTGGGTTATAGGCATGTTTTCCATATTTATAGGCGGATTTGGAGTGGCCAATATTATGTTTGTTTCGGTTAAAGAAAGAACGGCGCAAATTGGCGTTCAAAAAGCCCTGGGGGCACCGCGACGTTTTATTTTATGGCAATTTTTAATTGAAAGTGTAGTACTTTCTTTATTGGGGGGTTTAATAGGCTTGTTTGTAGTATTTACTACAACCTATATCATAACCCATTATTTCAATTTTGCCATTTCGCTCAATTTCCAAAATGCCTTTATAGGAGTCTTTTTAAGCGCAATTACCGGTATGATATCGGGAATTATTCCGGCTTTTACAGCCAGCAGACTCGACCCGGTCGAAGCTATGCGCAGTAAATAATTAACGGTCGAACAAGAGCCTTTCGCCGCGACTATTTTCGTCGAATTGGCCTTCATTATAGACATGATTTCCGTTCACAAAAGTGTGCACGACTTTATTGTGAAAATGAAAATTTTCGAAGGGGCTCCATCCGCATTTGTACCAGATATTATCCTTTTGAACGGTATAGCCATGGTTCATATCTACCAAAACCAAATCGGCATAATAGCCTTTGCGTATAAAACCTCTTTCCCGGATGCGGAATAGGCGGGCCGGATTATGGGCAAAGCGTTGCACTACGTCTTCGATTTTCCATTTTCCTTTTTGCACAAATTCGAGATAACCGTTTAGCGCATGTTGCACCAAAGGTCCGCCGCTGGGGGCTTGCATATAAGGTGCCGATTTTTCCTCCAGGGTATGTGGAGCGTGATCGGTAGCCAATACGTCTATACGTCCGTCGAGCACGGCTTGCCAAACAGCTTCTCTATCGGCCTCGCTTTTTACGGCAGGATTCCATTTGATAAAATTGCCTTTTTCGGCATAGTCGGCATCGCTGAAAAAGAGGTGATGCAAACAGGCTTCAGCGGTAATTTTCTTTTCTTCCAAAGCCAAATCATTCCGAAATAATTCGGTTTCTTTTTGGGTAGAAATATGCAAAATATGTATGCGTGTACCATGTTTTTCGGCCAATTCTACCGCACGCGAGGAACTGGCATAACAAGCTTCGGCACTGCGTATCAAGGGGTGATGTGCAGCAGTGAGCTCTGCACCGTAGGTCTCGCTATACCATTGCATATTTTTGCGCACTATAGGTTCATATTCACAATGCAATGCGATGATTCCTTCAAACTCGCTAAAAATAGCTTCCAGACTTTCTTTATTATCTACAAGCATATTTCCGGTGCTACTGCCCATAAAGATTTTAAGTCCGCACACCCTACTCAAATCCGTTTTTAAAATTTCAGATAAATTATCATTGGCTCCGCCCATAAAAAAGGAATAATTGGCCAATGAATCGCGTGACGCTATTTTATATTTATCTTCGAGAAGAGTCTGAGTCAGCGTATTAGGCACGGTATTGGGCATTTCCATAAAGGAAGTAATACCGCCTGCCACAGCGGCTTTGGATTCAGAATATATATTCGCCTTATGGGTAAGTCCGGGTTCTCTGAAATGCACTTGATCATCGATCATGCCGGGCAATAAAAAGAGACCTGTGCCATCAATAATCTTATCGGCCCGGGGCAAATCAATGCTTTCGAGCGTAAAAATGTCAGCAATTCTTTCATCCTGAATAAGCACGTGACCACGAGTCACTTGACCCTCATTTACTATATCGACATTCTTAATTAGAGTTTGCATACAAATAAAATATACACAAAGGTCAGCATTATTTTTCTAATCCATCTATCTCAGCTTTTCTAAATTCCGAAAAAAGAAATCGGAAAAGCTTTCGGAATCCCTGCGCTTTTGTTATTTTTACCTTTCAATAATTATATTTTGACGCAGTCACGCCGAATCCAGACTATTATCTTTTTAATGACCGCATCCTTGTTGGCCTTAATCAGCCTTCAGGCTTATCTGATATACAGAGCCTATGCCCAACAAAGTCAACAGTTCGACCAAAGCGTGAGCGAATTACTTAATTCGGTAAAATATAAAGTCGAAAGGCATCATATAGAAAGCAAGGTAAACCAGGAATTTCATTTAAAAGAAATTGAAAATGCTTTACGCAGAAATATTGATTCCATATGGGTAAAAAATGCGGGAATATCTTTACCCAATGCTACGGAGGAAGCGGTATATTTAAGTTCTGACGGGGATCCGGTTTTCTTTTCTGAAAACAATTCGGAAATGATGTTGGATCGTTTTAATGTAAATGTAGAAGCGGTTCGAAGCAATCCGGCCGAATTAAAGTCCATATTTACCGAATTAATTTTCGGATATTTAACCTATGACGAAAGGGATTTGGATACAACTTTATTAAAAAACGAGATACAGCGCGAAATCACCTTGAAAAGGTTAGGTGGCGATTTCGAATGGGGTATTTACAACAGTTTCAACAAATCATTTTTATATGCCACTTCCTTCGATAATCAAGGTTTGGTATACAGTAAATATCAAGTTCCGCTTTTCTATAGAGGCATGAAAAATGCAGTAATGCTTACCCTTCATTTTCCTCAGAAGAATGCGTATTTATTGGGGAATATATCCTTATTGGTGCTTTCGAGTATATTGATTGTACTCATCATATTTTTCTTATTTGTAGTTTCCTTGCGCATCATTTTCGAACAGAAGAAAGTGGGCGAAATGAAGAATGATTTGATGAATAATATTACGCACGAATTGAAAACTCCTATTGCCACTATATCATTGGCTACACAGGCACTGAGCGACAAAGACATGGCAAGCATGGAAAATATTAGGGAAAAATATCTGAAAATTATTGAAGCGGAAAACTTCCGTTTGGGTAAGCTTGTAGAGAATATATTACATACGGCGCTGACCGAAAAAGGGGAAATAAAATTAAAATTCAAAAATGTGAATCTGCATGAGAAAATAAATGCCATTTGCGATTCAATGAAAATTCAGCTCGAAAAAAAGAATGTAAACCTTGTATTGAAGCTAAATGCGATCCGTCCTTATTTGGAAGCAGATGAGGTGCATATATCGAATGTGGTTGCCAATTTGCTCGACAATGCCATAAAATATTCCGATGCCAAAAATAAGAATCCGCAAATAGTGATAGAAACTATTAACAAGCCGGGAAAAATTATCCTGCGTATTTCGGATAATGGTATAGGTATTCCCAAATCGGATCAATCGCGCATTTTCGATAAGTTATACAGAGTCTCTACAGGCAATGTACATAATGTAAAAGGATACGGATTAGGGTTAAATTATGTGAAACAAATAGTAGATAAGCATAATGGAACGATTAAAGTAGAGAGTGAACTCGGAGTGGGTTCTGTATTTATCATAGATATTCCTTTCATTCAAAAAGTAAGAAAAAATTAATTACATTTACACATCAAACTTCACATTTTATATGAGTCAGAAAGAAAACGCAAAAATATTATTAGCCGAAGACGAGCCTAATTTGGGCAGTTTGCTTCGGGATTATTTAAATGCCAAAGGCTTCGAAACGGTATTGTGCGAAAATGGTCAAGCCGCCTTTGATACATTTACCCAGGAGAGTTTCGATCTATGTCTATTGGATGTGATGATGCCGGAAAAAGACGGCTTTACTCTAGCTAAAGAAATCAGAACCATAAATAAGGCCATTCCCATTATTTTCCTTACCGCCAAATCATTGGCCGAAGATAAAATTGAAGGCTTTAATACCGGCGCCGACGATTATCTGACCAAGCCTTTTAATATGGAAGAATTGCTTATGCGTATTCGGGCCGTATTAAAAAGAACAAGCATTAGTACGATCGAGCAAATTGAAGAAGGTGCCTTCACGCTGGGCGATTATCATTTCGACAGTTTAAAACAAGAATTGACCATCGGAAATAACATGCGTAAGTTGACTTCCAAAGAGAGCGAATTGCTCCGCTTATTATGCGAAAAAGCCAATAATATTCTCGACAGAAATTATGCCTTAAAAGCAATTTGGCAAGACGACAGTTATTTCAACGCCAGAAGCATGGATGTATATATTACCAAATTGCGTAAATACCTTAAAGAAGATCCGCGTATTCAGATTTTGAATATACACGGAAAAGGATTTAAGCTTATTGCACCATAAGGTCTTTTCGGGGCTTACTTCTTTTCACAAAAGAAATATATAAGCTCATAAAAACATAAAAAAAAGGGTCGAAAATATCGACCCTTTTTTTTATGATTATTTGATTAAGGTTAATTCATCTATCAGATGATTTGCGCCTGCATATTTTTCAATAATAAACAATACATATCGTATATCTACACTGATGGTACGCTGGGTTTTTTCCTGGTAACTTAAGTCTCCAACCATACTTTCCCAGTTTCCGTCGAAGGCAATACCTATAAGATGTCCTTCTGCATTGATAACCGGTGAACCGGAATTTCCACCTGTAATGTCGTGATTGGTGATAAAGTTCACAACCAAATCTTCGCCATTTTGGGCATATTGACCATAGTTTCTTTGTTCGATTAACTGACGTAACTCAGGGAATACTTCGAACTCCGGATTGGTTTCAGAAGCTTTGGCCAAAATTTCGCTTGCCGGAGTAGTAAATTCCATTTCCTTACCTTCATTATTTACATAAGGTAAAACAGCTCCGTAAGTCAGACGCAGCGTAAAATTGGCATCGGGATACAATAATTCTTTAGAACGATATGCCATAATAGCCGACATATATTCTTTCATCAACTCTTCTTCCTTGGCTCTGGTAGAAGAAGCCGAACCAACCACTTTGAAATAGACCTGAATTACAGATTTGAAATAATTAAATCCGGGATCTTTATCCAATGTTTTTTTAGAAGGCTTATTGAGGAATTTCTCCATTTTGCCTGCATCAACAAGAAAAGATTTTTTAAAAATCTCATCGGCCAGACTTCTGATTTTTTCCTTGTCTGTTTTTCCTTTTCTTTTTGCAAAAGCTTCATTTCTGAGCATTTCGGGCCAATCTTCTTTAGGCAAATTTTGCATACAATATGCGGTAACTTCTACAAAAACTTCTTTATCGGCCTCAGCGCTATATTCTTTAAACAATTTAGGCAAAGCGGCTTTAATTTCGTCCAGACTTTTTTGTACGGCTTCACTTTGTGTTTTTGTATCCTTTATACCTTGTGATACTTGGAAAAACTGAAATCCATTTACCACAAAGCCCGGACCGAAATAGCCGAAATTCAGAAAATTAGTCAATTTATTGGTTGCCATATCGGCAGTTTGCAATGCTGCAATATCTTCGATAATAGTTCCCCATTTGGCTTTACGGGTTTCATCGGCCAGGATCCATTCCTGTAGTTCGGATTGAAAATCCATTTTCTTTTGCACAAAATCGCTGTGTTTAGCCGAATAGATATTTCCCAAATAATACTTCCATGTATTGGCATAAGAGGCGTAATTTGAAGCAAGTTTGATTTTAATTGCCTCATCTTTATCCATATACTTTTTCATGGCTTTCAGCTTCACATCCATAATAGCGGTTCTCTCGGGATAATCTACCTCTATGGTTTTATTGATTTGATCGGAGCTGATATAGCGACGGGTACGGCCGGGAAATCCCATTATAAATGAGAAATCATTTTGTTTTACGCCCTTTAACGAAATGGGCAAATGATGTTTGGGCACATAGGGTACATTGCTTTGAGAGAAGGGAGCGGGATTATTTTGTGCATCGGCATAAATACGAAACACAGAAAAATCTCCGGTATGACGAGGCCACATCCAGTTATCGGTATCACCGCCAAATTTCCCGATATTTTCGGGAGGTGTACCTACCAAACGTATATCAGAAAAGGTCTGATAAACAGATAGATAATATTCATTTCCGTGAAAGAAACTTTTCACTTCGGCCGTATAGCCTTTACCTTCTGCTTCGGCAGCGGCGATTAATTCTTCCTTTAATTTATCCGGATCTTCGGCATTTTTCATCTTCACCGTTACGTCTTCCATGCGCACTAATATATTCACGGAAAGGTCGGCTACAGGCAATTCGCTTTGGTGATTTTTTGCCCAAAATCCGTTTTTCAACCAGTTGTTTTCGGTAGAAGACAATCCGGCGATGGCATCATAACCGCAATGATGGTTCGTGAAAACCAAACCTTTAGACGAAACAATTTCGCCCGTACAAAATCCGCCGAATGAAACAATGGCATCTTTGATGGAAGCGTTATTTACGCTATAAATATCTTCTGCACTAAGCTTAGAACCCATTTGTTGCATTTTGCTTTCCAGCTTTTTAATATACAATGGAAGCCACATGCCTTCATTTGCCTTCAGGCTGACAGGTGTCAGCATCGCCGGAATCAACAACGATAAAAAGGACTTTAAAATTAACTTTCTCATATTCTCTGTTCAATAATTTGCCATAAAAATAATAAGTTCCATTCAATTAACCCGAAATATTTCCAAATCAGGGATTATTGACCAGGGGCCTACCTATAATCTATTTCAGAAAAGCTTGTCAATATCTTTCTAAACGAACAAGAAAAAACAGAAAAGAAAGCACTTATCTTTGAAATAAAAGTGCATATATGGAATCATTGAAAAGTTTTACACCTTGGTTATTTCGCATATCCATGCTGATTCACGGCATATTGTATCATTGGGACAGTGTACGTGACTTTGGATTCGACAAGACTTTTTTCATTTCGCTGCTTTGGTTTGCATGTTCGGTCGGACTTTTTGCGGGTGGATTTATAAAAAATAGCAGTACGACTATTATCAGTGCATTCGGATTGGTCTTGCTTTCCTTTTTTTACATACTTACCGATTTTAGCGGTGACTTTAATCTGACCTTAAGTACGCAATTGCTCGTTCTCAGTATTTCATTTTATTTTTTGACCTATGGAGGAAAATCCTAAAGTTACAGGGCTGGGAGGTGTTTTTATCACCTGCGAAAATCCTGAATCGCAACGCCAATGGTATAGCGAAATGTTGCATATGAAATCGCATGAATATGGCGTCAGTTTTGCTGCACGTAAGGAAGATAATCCCATGCACAGGACTTTTTCTCTTTTAAGTTTTTTCCAAAAAAACAGTCCCTATCTCCTCCCCGGAAAATCAACTTATATGATTAATTTCAGGGTGCAACAATTGGAAAAACTATTGGAGGAATTAAAAGCCAAAGGAGTAGAAGTTTGCGGAGAAATGGAAGTATTCGAATACGGAAAATTTGCCCATATCATAGATCCCGAGGGCAACAAGATCGAGCTATGGGAAGCCAATGATGAGGTTATGGGAGAAATGAATAAAGATTTGTGGCAGTATTAAATTGCACCCGCTGTTCGCTTCACTGCTTTTTGCCATCCGCGGTATAATTGTTCCACCTTTTCTGCGGGCATAGCCGGTAAAAATTTCCGAAAAGAAGCGGCATGCGTTTCCATTTGAAAGGAGCCCGCATATAATCCCGCCAGACGGGCAGCGCCCAGGGCTGTAGATTCCGTATTCAAGGGTCTGGAAACGGGAATTTGGAGTAGGTCCGATTGAAACTGCAATAAGAAATTATTTTGTGCGGCTCCCCCATCCACTCTCAATTCTTGCAGGGGCTGACGACTGTCTTTTTCCATAGCTTTCAAGACATCTGCCGATTGATAGGCAATAGCTTCCAAAGCTGCGCGCACCAGGTGGGCTTTTTGGGTACCGCGACTCAGTCCGCATATCAAACCCCGTGCATCCATATCCCAATAAGGGGCGCCCAAACCCGAGAAAGCGGGAACAAAATAAACCCCATCTGTATCGGGTACAGAAAGGGCTAATTTTTCTGTTTCAGATGCCGATTCAATCCACTGCAATCCGTCTCTTAACCATTGAATAGCTGCGCCGGCAATAAATACGCTGCCTTCGAGCGCATAGGTCGTTTTTCCGCCCAAAGTCCACGCCACAGTAGTCAGCAATCCGTTGCGACTCATCACGGCTTCCGATCCGGTATTCAGGAGCATAAAACATCCGGTTCCATATGTATTCTTTGCCATTCCGGCTTCCCATCCGCTTTGACCGAACAGTGCGGCCTGTTGATCGCCGGCCACTCCATACATGGGAATTTCATAGCCCACCCATTCGGCATCAATAAATCCGAAATCATCCGAAGAGTTTTTCACTTCGGGCAAGAGCTGCATGGGTATATCGAGGATATTGCACAATTCTTCGTCCCAGCTGAGGGTATGAATATTAAACAATAAAGTTCGGGAGGCATTAGATGTATCGGTGGCAAAAGTTTTGCCCTTACTAAGTTTCCACATGAGCCAGGTATCGATCGTTCCAAAAAGCAAATCGCCATTAAGTGCCGCTTGGCGTATGCGGGGATCCGAATCGAGCATCCATTTCAATTTAGTGCCCGAGAAATAGGCATCGAGCAATAATCCCGTTTTTTCGCGAAACAAGTCGGCATAACCTTGCTCGCTCAATTGGCGACAAATAGATGCGGTGCGTCTGTCTTGCCACACGATGGCATTATAAACAGGTTCGCCCGTATGTTTATTCCACAATAAACTTGTTTCGCGCTGATTGGTTATACCAATAGCTTTAATCAGATCTGCGGGCACAGCAGCATTATCGACCAATTGTTTCAATACCTGTTTTTGCGATTCCCAAATTTCGAGGGGATTATGTTCAACCCAACCCGAGTGGGGAAAATATTGGGCAAATTCCTGTTGTTCTATACCCAGGATATTTTCCATTTCGTCGAACAGCAAAGCTCTGCTGCTGGTTGTTCCCTGATCTAAAGCGATAATATAAGATGGCTGCATAAGCAATAGTACAAATAAAAAAAACAAGAAAAAAAAAACTCCGAACAAAGAGGTTCGGAGCTTTCATTAAAAACAACAAAAAGTTAACTGCCACACATTTCGCATCCTTCGGGATTATCGAGGGAGCAGCTCAGCTGATCTTGCACCGGGGCATCGGACCAGGAAGCGGGTTTTGCGCCAACGGGTTGAGCCGGGGCATAAACCGTTTCGGGCTGTGGAGTGCGCATCTCTTTAGATCGATTATCTTCCGCAACTGCCGGTGCCGGAGTGGGAGTTGGTGTTTCGGCAATGGCGGCCGGTTTTTTCTCTTTATAATTATCAGACGGAACCGTAAACTTAATGGCTTGCGAAGCGGGTTTCGTTCTCAAATAATACATACCTGTTTTCAATCCGGCCTTCCATCCGTAGAAATGCATAGAAGAAAGCTTGGCATGATTAGGTTGATCTATAAACACGTTGAGGGATTGACTTTGGTCTATGAATGCACCGCGATCTGCGGCCATATCGATAAGATCTTTTTGTTTAATTTCCCATATAGTTTTATAGAGTGCTTTGATATTATCCGGAATTTCGTCAATATGTTGCACCGAACCGTTGTGCATCATGATTTTATTCTTCATATCCTCATTCCATAGGCCGAGCGCAACCAAATCGTGCAACAGATATTTATTCACCACCGGATAAGTTCCGCTGAGTACATTACGCACATACATATTGCTGCTGAAAGGCTCGAAGCATTCGTTATTTCCGAGGATTTGAGCGGTAGAAGCGGTAGGCATAGGAGCGAGAAGCAAGGAATTGCGTACCCCGTATTTCATAACTTCCTCGCGCAATACATCCCATTCCCAGCGGTTAGAAGGCTTCACATTCCACATATCGAACTGGAATATACCTTGAGAGATAGGTGAACCCGGATAGGTTTCATAAGGCCCTAATTCTCTGGCCAGGTCTTTAGAAGCTGTAAGTGCTGCGAAATAAATCGTTTCGAAAATATCGCGATTCAATTGTTTGGCTTCAGGTGCATCGAAGGCGAGGCGTAATTTCACAAAAGTATCGGCGAGGCCTTGCACACCGAGTCCGATCGGACGATTACGCATATTCGAATAGCGTGCTTCGGGAACCGGATAATAATTATAATCAATAATCTTATTCAGATTTTTGGTAGCCACATAAGTCACCTCAAAAAGGCGATTGAAATCGAATTGTTGCTCTTCCGTTACAAACTTTGGCAAGGCCAGAGAAGCGAGGTTACACACGGCAACTTCGTCGGGAGATGTATATTCCATAATTTCGGTACACAAATTAGACGACTTAATCGTGCCCAAATTTTTCTGATTACTTTTCTCGTTGGCTGCGTCCTTATATAAGATATAGGGCGTACCTGTTTCGATTTGCGCGTCGAGAATGGCTGCCCATAAATCGCGTGCTTTCACCGAGCGGCGGCCTTTTCCTTCCGATTCGTAACGGGTATAGAGTGCTTCAAATTCGGCACCATACACATCCGACATTCCGGGGGCTTCATTGGGGCAGAACAGGGTCCACATCTGATCGGCTTCTACCCTTTTCATAAACAAGTCAGAGATCCACAGGGCGAGAAACAAATCGCGTGCTCTGAGTTCTTCCTTACCGTGATTTTTTCTTAAATCGAGGAAGTCGTAAATATCATCATGCCAAGGTTCGAGGTAAATGGCAAAAGAGCCTTTACGCTTTCCTCCGCCTTGATCTACGTAGCGTGCCGTATCGTTGAATACACGCAACATGGGAACAATGCCGTTGGATGTTCCGTTCGTGCCTTTAATATAAGAACCTTTGGCGCGGATATCATGAATAGAAAGTCCGATTCCTCCTGCAGATTGAGATATTTTGGCACATTGTTTCAGCGTATCGTAAATGCCTTCAATGCTGTCATTTTTCATGGTCAGCAAGAAACAGGAAGACATTTGAGGTTTGGGCGTACCGGCATTAAACAAGGTCGGGGTAGCATGCGTAAACCAGCCTTCAGACATCAAATGGTAGGTATTGATGGCAGATTGAATATCGTCCTTATGTATACCCAGCGAAACGCGCATATACATATGTTGGGGACGTTCGGCCGTTTGCCCGTTCATTTTGAGCAAATACGATTTCTCGAGTGTTTTAAACCCGAAATAATCAAAATTATAATCTCTGTCATAAATAATGGTAGAGTCTAAAATCTCGGCATTATTTCTAATAATTTCATATACATCATCGGCAATCATACCGGCTTTTTCGCCACTTTTCGGGTCTACATAATTATAGAGTAAGTCCATGGTTTTAGAAAAAGACTTCTCTGTATTTTTATGAAGATTACTCACTGCAATACGCGATGCCAATAAGGCATAATCGGGGTGTCTGACCGTAAGCGTAGCGGCTGTTTCAGCAGCCAGATTATCGAGTTCGGTAGTATGCACACCATCGCGCACGCCTTGAATTACCTTTTGTGATACTTCAACCGGATCCACAAATTCGGGATTCAATCCGTAACACAATTTATTAATACGTGCGGTAATTTTATCAAACTTAACCGACTCTTTTCTTCCGTCTCTTTTTATTACAAACATGTTATATAAGGGGTTTAATTAAAAGTCTTCATCCAAAGAAAATCCGTTGTTTACTGTTGCTTCTTCCTGACCTGCATCTGTACTCGAGGGAGACTGATTCAGGCGGCGACCGGCTTTACGGTATTCAGCCACACGTTTTTCGAAAAAGTTCGTCTTCGTTTCCATAGAAATATATTCCATAAAATCGAATGGGTTTGATGAGTTATAATATTTCTCAACGCCTAACTCACCTAATAAACGATCCGCAACAAACTCAATATATTGACTCATCATATCGGCATTCATACCAATCAAGCGCACCGGCAAAGCATCGCATACAAACTCTTTTTCAATTTCTACCGCTTCGGTAATAATCTGGCGAATACGCTCTGTGGGAACCTTATTAATAATATGATGTCTGTAGAGGTGACAAGCAAAATCGCAATGCAAGCCTTCGTCACGAGATATTAATTCGTTACTGAATGCCAGACCCGGCATCAATCCGCGTTTTTTCAACCAGAAAATAGAACAGAAAGATCCGGAGAAGAAAATGCCCTCCACGGCTGCAAAGGCAATAATACGCTCTGCAAAACTTTCCGACTCAATCCACTTCAATGCCCAATTTGCCTTTTTAGAAACGCAATCCAGGGTATCGATAGCACGGAACAATCCGTCCTTCTCTTTTTCGTCGCGTATATAAGTATCAATCAACAAAGAATAAGTTTCAGAATGAATATTCTCCATCATTATCTGAAATCCATAGAAAAATTTAGCTTCCGTATATTGCACTTCACGCACAAAATTCTCGGCCAAATTCTCGTTTACTATACCATCACTGGCAGCAAAAAATGCCAATACATGCTTAATAAAGTGACGCTCATCATCATTGAGCTTATTATTCCAATCATACAAATCGGCAACCAAATCAATCTCCTCTGCAGTCCAAAAACTTCCTTCAGCCTTTTTATAATATTGCCACAAATCATCGAATCGAATCGGATATAAAACAAAGCGATCTGGATTCTCTTCCAAAATTGGCTCCACGTTCGTGACAACACCTTTAGGTAAAATTTCTTGGGGGTTCATACTGATACCAGTTTTTAGTTCATTTTCCATAATACTCAGGTTTTATTTTAGTTGACACAGACACTCCGTATTCATTAAAGGCGACAATCTCCTGACCACATCTCGACCGATGCAGTAAGTTATTGAAAACCAATACTATATATGAAGTATTCTGTGACGATTTATATTCGCCGATTGGTTTTACAAAAATGGCTAAAATATCCCATTCAAATGCGCTTACTTTTTAGTCAGTTTTCAACAATCCCCTAGGCTTTGAGTATCAGGCAATAGCTTAATGAATAACTCAAAATAACCTACTAACCAGCCATTTACAATAAAAGCAATACGATCAGGCTTCTATTCAAATTTAACGAAATATGGCTCGAAAGTTGGCCCTGTTTTCGGCATTCGATTAACATAGATTTGTTCATTACCCGGCTTTCTCTGATTAAGAAAGATTTTTAATCGGGTTTACTTCTATTTTTTCTTAAAAACAGGAAGATATTCTTGTATAAAATGAGATCAAATTAGTTTTTGCTCTTTCAATTCGGACGCCGCAACAAGTAATTCGGCATACCAATCGGCCCCGTATTTACGAATCAAGGGCTCTTTCAAAAAGGCATAAACCGGCACGTTTAATTGTTCGCCACAGGCACAAGCGGGCTCACAAATATCCCATTCGTGAAACTGAACGGCTTCGAAACGGGCATATTTTTTTATGCGTATGGGATATAAATGGCAACTCAAAGGTTTTTTCCACGAAGTTTCTCCGTTCAAATTAGCTTTTTCAATCGCACATTTGGCCGTACCATCTTCTTCAAAATAAACATAAGCGCAAGCTCCTCCGGCTTCTATCAATGGGGTCACCAAATCTCCATCCTCGTCTACCACGGCAAATCCCTGTGTTTCTATAGCCGCAATCCCATCCTCACGCATATATTTTTTTGCAGCCGGGTAAGCTGCTTCCAGCAAAGCTTTTTCTTCTTCTTCCAAGGGCGCACCGCTATCTCCGTGTACGCAACAAGCACCTTTACAGGCATTCAAATCGCATACGAATTTTTTCTTAAATACGTCCAGACTTACAATGCTTTTTCCAATCTCAATCATTTTGCGCTCAGCTTTTTTATCTTTGTGCAAAGTTACACAAAATGCCACGAATATTAACAGGAATTCAAGCCACCGGCATCCCCCATTTAGGAAATATATTGGGAGCCATACAACCCATGATTCAGCATGCACAATTGCCCGAAAATGAATCTTTTGCATTCATTGCAGACTTGCATACGCTAACGGCCGTAAAAGATTCCGCCCTGCGTGCCTACAATACCCGAGCTGTTGCCGCTGCATGGCTGGCCTTTGGTTTCGACACCGAAAAAAATACATTTTATCGTCAAAGTGACGTAACCGAGGTATGCGAACTTACCTGGTATTTGAATTGTTTTACCCCATTTCCCATGCTGGCCAATGCACATTCTTTTAAAGATAAAAGCGAACGCCTGGCCGATGTAAACGCCGGACTGTTTACTTATCCCGTACTTATGGCCGCAGACATTATTCTCTACGATATAGATATAGTGCCCGTTGGTAAAGATCAAATTCAACATGTGGAAATGGCTCGTGATATGGCAGGCGCTTTTAATCACACCTATCAAACCGAGACCTTCCTTTTGCCCGAAGCGGCAGTGGACGAACAAGTGAAAATTATTCCCGGGACGGACGGACAAAAAATGTCTAAATCCTACCAAAATACCATCAATATATTCCTCCCCGAAAAGGAATTGAAAAAAAATGTAATGCGTATTATTACGGATTCTACCCCACTCGAAGAACCGAAAAATCCGGACACATGCAATGTTTTTGCTTTGTATAAACTCATTGCTCAACCCGATCAAATAGAAGAAATGCGCCAAAATTACCTCGCCGGCGGATATGGCTTCGGACATGCTAAAAATGCCTTGTTCGAACTTCTTTTGCATAATTATGCGGAAGAAAGAAAAATATTCGATTTTTATATGAAGGAAGAAGAAGAACTGGAGAAAAAATTGAATATTGGCGCCGAAAAAGCAAGACATATAGCCCGAACCAAGTTAAATGAAGTGCGCCAAATATTAGGATTAAAAACTCAATGATTCAGGATTTTTCCGAACATATACAAGCCATCTTACGCAGTATTCCCGACTTACCGGGAGTGTATCAATATTACGGGAAGGACAAAAACCTGCTTTATATAGGTAAAGCAAAAAACCTGAAAAACAGAGTCTCTTCTTATTTCTCTAATTTTTCTCAACATACCGGAAAAACCAGAGTATTGGTAAAACAAATTGAAGATATTCAATATATTATTACCAATAACGAATTAGAAGCCTTATTGCTCGAAAATTCTCTGATTAAAAAGCATCAGCCTAAGTATAATATTAACCTTAAAGACGACAAAACCTATCCTTATATTCTCATTAAAAAGGAAGATTTTCCCCGCGTTTTTCACACCCGTCAACCCGATGATCATCAGGCCGAAGTATTTGGTCCATACGCAAATGTGTATGCCATGCATATCGTACTCGACCTCATCAATCAGATGTATAAATTACGAAATTGCAACCTGCATTTGAGTCCCCACAATATAGAAAAACGCAAGTTTAAAGTCTGCCTCGAATACCATATCGGCAATTGCAAAGGCCCGTGCGAGGGCCTACAAAGCAGAGAGAATTACGATGAATCCATACAGGAAATCAGAAAAATCTTAAAAGGAAATTTAAAAGATCTGCAAGCCTTATTGCATAAAAATATGATGAACTATGCAGAGGCTTATCAATTCGAAGAGGCGCAGGAGATAAAAGAGAAAATTGAACATTTGGAAAAATTCCGAAGTAAGAGTGTTGTGGTAAATACGGATATGGAAGATATGGAAATCTATGCCATTCAATCGAACCCCAATACGGCCTATATCACTTTTTTCAGGGTGATGGACGGAGCGATTATTCAGGCTTTTACGCGCGAAATCAACAAAAAACTGGATGAATCGGATGCGGAATTATTGGAATTTGCCATTCTACAAATTCGCGAAAAATTAAAAAGTAATACCAAAACCATAATTCTTCCTTTCGAACTCCAAACGCCCCTGCAAGGTGTGCGCTTTATTGTACCCAAATTGGGCGATAAAAAGAAATTGCTCGAAATGGCAGAGAGAAATAATGTCTTTTACGTAAAAGATAAAATGCGACAAATGGCGTTTAAAGACCCGGAATCGCATAGCAACAGAATTTTGGAACAGATTAAAAAAGATTTGCGCTTAAAGGAATTGCCCACTCATATGGAATGTTTCGACAATTCGAATTTTCAGGGCGATTATGCGGTATCGGCCTGTGTGGTTTTCAAAAATGCCAAAGCGTCGAAAAAGGATTACCGTATTTTTAACGTAAAAACGGTAGTAGGCCCCGACGATTTTGCCACTATGGAAGAGGTTATTTATCGCCGTTATAAACGCATGATAGAAGAAGAAAGCCCCCTCCCCCAATTGATTGTTATCGACGGTGGTAAAGGCCAACTCGGCGCAGCGGTTAACAGTCTACGCAAGTTGAATTTAATGGGAAAAATAGCCGTAATAGGTATTGCAAAAAGATTAGAAGAAATTTATTACCCCGGAGATTCTTTGCCTTTATATCTCGATAAAAAATCGGAAACGCTGAAAATTATACAACAAATGCGCGATGAAGCTCATAGATTCGGCATCAGCAATTACCGGAAACGCCACGAGAAAGGGCTGATTAAAACCGAACTGCACGAGATTAAAGGAATAGGACCCAAAACAGCAGAAAATCTATTGATGCATTTTCGTTCGGTAGCCCGAATTAAAGAAGCTGAATTAAAAGATATAGCAGAGCTCATCGGGAATGCTAAGGCACAAATCGTCTATGCACATTTCCATCCAAATAATTAAAATATATGTACGCAAAACTCTATATAATATTCGGATTCTTTTTATTTCAAATGCCGTTTTCTATTGCACAAACCCCTTCATTCGAAAAGAATTTTGATGCATATACAAAAACAGCAGAATTTCTATATTTCTACGATTATTTAGCCTGGCATTCTTCCGACAGCATCAAAAATAAAGGACCACAAGCCATGGATACATTAGGGAAATACTGGTTTGTTTATTTCGATGCAAATCAAAATCCGCACGCTGTTTACGGAAAATATGAAAATGATTTATTCCAATTTCAATACCATTTTATTCTCAATGAAAATCAGGAAATACGAGAGACTAAAGACAGTATAGATCAAAGTATATGCAGAAGATTTTGCAGGGCTATTGATAAAATATATGAAATATACGGCGAAAAGTTAGCCGAAATTCCCATTTTGTATAATCATTATATTTATTTTCAATCCGACACCCAGATTGCAGCGACTGCATTCCCTGCCTTTCAGGGCGATCAAATAGCGCCATTTGGATATGAGGTTTATTTACTGCTCGACGCAGAAGCCAAAAATTTACTGGAAGATAGAAGTTATTTTAGTCCGAAAGGACTTAGGGCCTATGATTTAAACAAAGACAAAGATCTGGTTTTGGATTATGGAGAATCTTCCGAATTACGCCTGGGTTCAGTTTTTTACACTTATTATTATACCCGATTGGGATTTCCGGTTGTATTGCATAGCGCCACGCACGCATATAGTCTGATAGAAGCGAAAAGTAAAAATGCCACGAATTTACAGTGGATCGGATTAGAAAAAGAAGAAAAAAATAAAAAGAAGAAAAAATGATTACCTATAATCCCAAAAGTTGGATAACACTTATTTTCGCATTTCACAAAAGCGATACGTTGCGAAAATTATGGAAAGAAATGATCTATATCGGATTATTCACTTTGTTGATTGATTTTATCATCATGCGATATATCACCAATACAAGTTATCTCGATAAATTAATCAATGTCTATAGTCTCATCGGGTTTGTTATCTCTCTACTTTTGGTATTTCGTACCAATACTGCCTATGATCGGTGGTGGGAAGGACGCAAGAAATGGGGCGAACTGGTAAATGACAGTCGAAACTTGGGAGTAAAACTCAGTGTTTTACTGAAAGAAGAGGATGATAAGGCCTTTTTCAAACGTATGATACCCAATTTCCTCATTGCTTCGAAAGAACATTTACGCAAAGGAACACTATTGTTCGAACTCGATTTACATAGCGAAGAAATGAAAATGCTAAATGTAAAAAAACATATACCCATGCAATTGGTATGTATGATGCAAAATCGAATCACTCAACTCAATAAAGCCGGAAAAATAAGTAATGAAGATGTAATTCGATTAGACAATAATCTCAATAAACTCCTCGATTCCATTGGAGCTTGTGAACGTATTAAATCAACCCCTATTCCCTATTCATACAGCTTGTTTATAAAGAAATTCATATTTATTTATGTCATCACTCTTCCCCTCGCTTTTGTAAGCGTTTTCGGATATTGGTCGGCATTTATTGCCACTTTCATTTTCTATATTTTAGTAAGCATGGAAATTCTTGCAGAAGAAATTGAAGATCCATTCGGAAAAGATGATAATGATTTACCGATGGATGAACTTGCTGAAAAAATAAAATCCAATATGGAAGAATTATTCGGATAAAATTGCAAAATCCTGCTTCATCATGCAGTCGAAATGCCCTTTGGGACAAGCATTAAATCCTATTTTACTACAGGGGCGACAAGATAGATTTTTCACTTCTACATAGCGTGCAGCTTTTAGATTTGAAGGCAGATAAGGAGCCATACCCAAAGCTGGAGTAGTATTGCCCCAAATCACCACTATATCTTTTTTGAAAGCCGCCGCCACATGCATTAAACCCGTATCGTGTGCTATAACATGCGCAGCATGCTTTATCATGGCTGCAGATTCGCTCGGACTCAATAGACCCACAAAATTATATATATCGGCTCTATATGCTACCCGCTTCATTATAGCTTCAGCTTTTGCCCCATCTTCCGGTCCGCCCAATAGAACCACTTTTCCCTGAACATAATTCAACAACTCCACAAATTTCTCTACAGGCAAAGCTTTCGTTGCAAACTTTGCGGCTATGGTTATGGCTGTATAATTCTCAATTTGCCCTTCTTTCAATAATGCCGATACTCTATCATCCGCCTCTTTGGGCAAGAAATAATCCAATCCTTTTCCATCATTTTCTACCCCTAAAAATCGAAGCGCCTCAAAATATCTGTCCACCACATGAACTTTAGGCATTAGGTCCCACTTAAAGTTCACATAAAGCCATTTTCGTATATTCAATTTAGGAAATGAAGACTTAGGAACACCAATAAAATGGAGCTTTATAATGAATGTACGTAAATTATTATGCAAATCTACAACCGCATCTATATGGTATGTAGACTTAATCGATTTTACAAAAGCAGATACCGATTGCCCCTTTTCCAAAGCATGAAAATGATCTACAAACGGATTATTATCTATCCACTTCAACATTTCTTTTTTGGTGGCATAATGCAATACACAGTCGTTCCCATATTTCGCCTTGATGGATCGCAAAACGGGTGTAGTAAGCAATATATCGCCTATCGACGAAAATCGAATAACCAATATGTGCTTTACTTTATCCATGTTTCTCCACTAATTCTGAAACTAATTTAGGTAATTCTACCGCAGCTGTACCTTTTCTTACATTCACTTTACCATTAAATGCTAAGGTATCGGCATGTGGGTCTACTAAATAAACCTCACAAGTACTCGGTACGCAATGCACCAATCCGGCTGCCGGATACACTTGTAAAGATGTACCAACTACCAATAACACATCCGCACTTCTACAAATTTCTTCTGCTTTAGGATATGCCGGCACAGCCTCTCCAAACCAAACTATATGGGGTCTGAGCTGACTTCCTTTTTCGCATTTATCGCCTTCTTCTAATCTTTTATAAGCCCATGTATATACTAAATTCGAATCCAAAGTACTTCGTACCTTCACTAATTCTCCGTGCAAATGATGTATATACGAACTTCCGGCTCTCTCATGTAAATCGTCTACATTTTGTGTAACTATGCTCACATCAAAGTGCTGTTCTAAGTCGGCCAGCGCCATATGTCCGGCGTTTGGACTAACCTCTTGCAATTGCAATCTACGCTGATTGTAAAATTCTAAAACCAATGCCCTGTTTTTATGCCAACCTTGTGGAGAAGCCACATCCATAATATCATGATTTTCCCACAAACCATTTGCATCACGGAAAGTTTTAATACCACTCTCCGCGCTCATCCCGGCTCCGGTTAAAACCACTATATGCAATTTCTCTTTAGACATTTTCAACTTTTTCTCCATGCATGCGCATCAGCAATTCTTTCACATCATCTAAGGTATTTATTTCTCGGAAAAGTATACTTAAACGATCTTTATTTTGCTTCATCTCGCCTTGCATACTCATTTGCAAGAAATTCAATACTCTACCAAATAGGTCCGATTGAAAATAATTCGGATTATTTGTAAAATGTAAATTCAAAATATTCCGCTTAAAGCTCAGTTTTTCTATACCCAATTTACGTGCCAATTTACGAACGCGCACCGCTTCCATCAATCCCAGCGTTTCCGAAGGAATTTCTCCAAACCTATCTTCCAGCATGGACTTATATCTCTCTAATTCTTCCTCCGTTTCCAAACTGTCTAACTCTTTATAAAGCGACAATCTTTCCTCCGTTTGGTCTACATACTCCTCCGGAATCAATATCTGTAAATCCGTCTCAATCACACAATCCATAACCCATTCGCGGTTCGGATTTTCTAATTCTTCTTTATATAATTCTTTAAATTCAGTCTCCTTTAATTCCTGCACGGCTTCGTTCAATATACGTTGATAGGTTTCGTAGCCTATATCGCTAATGAAGCCACTTTGTTCTGCGCCCAATAACTCTCCCGCACCACGTATATCCAGGTCGCGCATGGCAATTTGGAAACCGCTTCCCAATTCCGAAAATTCGGTAATGGCGCGCATACGTTTACGCCCTTCGTCGGTTAAGGCCAATTCGGGCGGAGTAATCAAATAACAAAAAGCCTTTTTATTGCTTCGTCCTACGCGTCCGCGCAATTGGTGCAGGTCGCTCAATCCAAAGTTTTGGGCCTGATTCACAATCATAGTATTCGCATTCGGAACATCCAAACCACTTTCTACGATCGAAGTAGCAATTAAAATATCAAATTCCCCTTCAATAAAGCCCAGCATCACTTCTTCGAGTTGATCTCCCGGCATTTGTCCATGCGCGATTCGAATCTTAGAATCCGGAACCAAACGCTGAATCATACCGGCAATATCTTGTATATCATTAATGCGGTTATGCACCACATATACTTGTCCGTTTCTTTGTAATTCGTATTGAATTGCATCACGAATCAACTCCTCATTAAAGGTCACCCACTCCGTACTCACCGGATATCGGTTGGGCGGTGGGGTGCGGATAATGGATAAATCGCGTGCCCCAATTAAAGAGAATTGCAAGGTACGCGGAATGGGTGTAGCCGTTAGCGTTAACGAATCTACATTGGCACGTAATGTTTTCAATTTATCCTTTACACTTACCCCGAACTTTTGCTCTTCGTCTACAATCAAAAGGCCTAAATCTTTAAACTTAACGTCTTTCCCAACAACACGGTGGGTTCCGATCAATATGTCAATTTTCCCTTCCGATAAGCGATGTAAAATATCACTGATCTTTTTGGCAGACCTAAAGCGATTAATATACTCTATCGTAACCGGAAAATCTTTCAGACGCTGGGTAAAAGTTTTATAATGCTGATAGGCTAAAATAGTTGTTGGAACCAAAACTGCGACTTGTTTTCCATCGCATGCCGCTTTAAATGCGGCACGAATCGCAACTTCGGTCTTACCGAATCCTACATCACCACAAACAAGACGGTCCATAGGCCAGGAGCGTTCCATATCCCGTTTTACATCTTCTGTAGCCTTGTGTTGATCCGGGGTATCTTCGTATATAAATGAAGCTTCCAATTCATTCTGCAAATAGCCGTCTTTACTATACGAAAATCCGGGCTCAGATTTACGCTTTGCATATAATTTAATCAGGTCGAAGGCAACTTCCTTAATACGTTTTTTGGTTTTCGCTTTGGTTGCTTCCCATTTACCACTACCCAATTTATGCGCAGTCGGGTGCGTACCTTCTTTACCCGTATAACGCGCAATGCGATGCAAGGAATGTATACTTACATAAAGCACATCATTATCTTTATAAATCAGTTTTACCGATTCTTGAATTTTACCGTTTACCTCAAATTTTTCCAGACCGGCAAATCGCCCAATTCCGTGGTCTATATGGGTTACAAAATCGCCCGGACTCAGCGTTCCTAACTCTTTCAGCGTTATGGCCTGGTCTTTACTGAATTGCCCCTTGAGTTTAAAGCGTTTATAACGATCAAAAATTTTATGGTCGCACCATACGGCAATGGCTCCGTCTTCCCAAACAAAACCTTCGCTCAGACCTTTGTCCATGCGTTGGTAGAATTTTTCAAAACTCGAAGAACCAACCTTTTTAGGGATTAATTCTTCGAAAATGGCATCCAAACGATCTAATTGCTTAGGGTCGTCAGATAAAATGATATTAATAAATTGCTTATTGGAATAAGAAATAATAGTATCCAATAACAAATCAAAATTCTTTTGGATTAGCGGCTGCAACTCCATTTTAAAGCTATGCGTAATAGAATCGGTAAAATAAGGTTTCACCGAAAACTCAATTACACGTTGTTTAGAAAGGTGCGAAACAAAGTCCTTTCCGCTCATGTAAAGCGTCTGTGTATCGGGCTTATGAATGGGTGCAGCACGTTCAGAAAGATAACGTTCCGCTTTCGTATATGCATCATCTAAAGAAAGATGTGCAACAGGAACATCAAAAATGATGAATATACTATTTTCACCTGTATATTCGGGGATAGAGAGGCGTTGTTCGTTACTTTTCTTATCTTCAATATTGGGAACAATTTGGACTTTTTGAAGCGTTTTAACCGAAAGTTGAGTTTCAGGATCAAAGGCGCGTATGGACTGAACGGTATCGCCTCTAAATTCTACACGCACAGGATATTCTTCGCTATACGAAAACACGTCAATAAGTCCGCCTCGCATAGCAAAAAAGCCGGGTTCGTAGACAAAGTCGTCGCGTTCGAAGTCGTATTCAATGAGCACGTCCATTACAAAATCCATATCCAGCTTTTCGCCTTCGTGTATAGTGAGGGTACGTTCTTGCAGGGCGCTGCGTGTGATCACCTTTTCGGACAGGGCTTTAGAATAGCTCACCACTATATCGAGTTCACCGGCGCTGATTTTCCCGAGCACTTCGGCGCGCATCATTACGTTGGCGTTATCGGTATCATCGGAGGCGAAACCACGGCGGTAACTATCGGGGAAGAATGCGATACGTTTTTCAGAGTTCAGGTTCTGAAGGTCGTTTAAGAAATAGGCGGCTTCTTCCTTATCGTTGAGGACAATCCAAACCGTTTTATCCGATTTTTGGGCACAGAGCATGGCCAAGATGCTACTAAACGAGCCCTTGCTACCTTGAATGTGCAACCTGTTTTTACCGGCCTCTACCTGACTCAAAAGTTCTTGAACATTAGTATGATCGGCACAAACAGCAACTAAACGCGACAAATCTTGCATAAGAGCCACAAAGGTAGCAAATCTCTTGGGGCAAGCTTATTAAAAAAATGGTAAATTTTTCAGAAGCATCAAAGGTCTATTTACCAAGCGAGCTTATGATCCGGCTTTCCACTAAACTCCTCGCTTCGCTGCGGGGTAACGTTTCAATCCGGGCTAGGTATAGCTCGCATTTTCAATTTAGTGGTTTTATGTTGTAAACTTCAGCAAGGTTGAGAACTATGCGAAAGTTAGAATCCTCAAATCTCTATTCGAAAAAAAGAAAATAATTCTATAAAAGGTAATTTTCAGTCTCTATAGAATTTCTTTTTGGTAAAATTATAAGAAAACATAGGAAACTGCACACCAAACTGCATGTTGGAACCGCGGCTAATAGTAGGGGTACTGTTAAAAATATAATCATTTCCAACCTTAATATTGGTCGTAACCATAAATACAGCTTTAAGTCCTTGCTCATAACGGGCGTAAATTCTAAACAACTCTCTTTTACTGTTACTGAATTTAAGTCCTAACCCAAATCTGAGTTGCGCCCCATAATAGGACTTACCTTTTCCAAAAATGGTTGTATAATATCTCATCTCGATGACCTCTCCTGTATAGAGCATATCTGATCCCATACCTTCAAAATGAAAATAGGTGTTGGCAGGTTTTCTGAATCCAAAAAAAGCAAAACCTAAGGTAGCCGTTGGTTGTATTTTAAATTTATCGTTCTTAAGCACGTTCTTAAATTGATAGGTCCCGTAAAGACCTATCTTTCGACTCCCAAATCCATAAAATACAGCGTTCGATCCACTGCCTCCATAATTATTATTAAAGGGAGGTTCGGTAGAAACGGGTGTGAGTGGACCACCTTGGGTAATATACTGAACATAAGCGTTCGTAAACACCCATTGATCTTGCGTATATCCAAACTCCAGTAACCATTTATTGTTAAACTCAACACCCCCATAAACTGTAAAATTATACCATGAGGGTGCCGACATTGAATTAAACACACTTCCTCGCACCAAAACAGGCTTAGTATACAAATCAGGGACATATAGCATTAGTGGGTAGGAAGTAATAGACCTATCTGAAAAGTGCAGAGAAAAGGAACAATCGCCCGAAAGTTTAAAAACGGTTTGAGAATGTATGGAAAATGAAATGAATATAAATAATGCAATAAATAGACAGCTTACTTTCATCTAATTATAATTGAAATGAATATTGGGTGAAAAATATTTATTTATAAATCCTATATTTTGTCCTTGCGGACT
>JAEZEQ010000007.1 GCA_023432985.1 Bacteroidota bacterium
ATGTACTCAAAGTAAAAGAGAGGGGGACCAAACTGTGTGCAGTATACAGCTCCTCCCCAACCAAGGGGAGGTGGTCGAAGACCGGAGGGGTTTGAATACTCAAAATTCAAATTTAAAAAAAGCACCCCGGCCTATGGCTACTGCAGCGCATTAAACATCATAATATTTCCCTCGTAAAAATGATTTCTGCTGCACCGCGCTGCGTTGGAGCGAAAAAGTGCGTCGGTCACGTACCTTTAGTACGCTCCCTCCTTACTTTTTCACTCCGCCTTGCGGCGGCTTGCATAAATCATTTTTACACCTTTTTACCTGGAAAATTATTACAAAAAACGGGAAAATATTCCCATTTTTTGTGCAATATATATGTACTCAAAGTAAGGCGAGTGAAACCAAACTGTGTGCAATATGAATTCCCCTCTTGAGAGGGGATAGGGGTGTGTAGGCCTGGGAAATGGTACGCTTTGGGGTAGACGAAACTTCCGCAGCGCTTGATTTTTGTTGCTTTTCATCAAGGAAAAGCAATTAAGAAAATAATTTTCTATCGGGAAACGGAATTCTAATAGCCCTATGGCGTAGATAAAATAATTTCTGCTGCGCAGCAAAAACCTTTCATTGAAAATTGCGCTTTGCATTGCGTGCCGGATAGCAGCGGAAAGCCCACAGCGCAGCGCGGACTTGCAGCGAATAGCCGGTCGAGTGGTTTCATTGAAAATGAGCCTATGCCCACGCCCCACTCATTTGTCGATTTTATTTGTATGACTTGAGAATCTTTGTAATCTTTGTTGGATATCGTTTGCTATTATGAAAAAAACAGGATTATTCGTACTTACTTGTGTGGCCTTGATGAGCTTGGCGGCCTGCGGAAATAAAGAGAAAACCGAAGCGGGAGCAACGGAAAATCAAGCCTTCGTACCCAAAGTGCCCAATGAAAATCAGATTGACCGTTTTGCTGATATTCAGGTTCTTGCCTACCAAATCGAAGATTGGGATAAATTGAGTTTGAATCAGAAAAAACTGGTTTATTTTCTTTCTCAAGCCGGTATGGCCGGGCGAGATATTATTTATGATCAAAATTTCATCTATAATCTGGAAATCCGTAAAACCCTTGAATCTATATACGAAAATTATAAAGGGAATCGGGATAATGCGGACTGGTTTATGTTTGATGAATATGCGAAAAGAGTGTTTTTCTCGAATGGGATTCATCATCATTATGGCATGGATAAAATTATGCCTTTGTTTTCGAAAGAATACTTTACCCAACTTCTTCAGGAAAGCAATAGTTCTTTGAGCGATGCTGCCATGGAGGCTGTTTTTAGTACGGATAAATACATGAAACGTAAGGTAAAAGATGACGGGGTAGACTTTATAGTAGCTTCGGCAAATAATTTTTACGGTGATGGGGTAACCCAGCAAATGGTGGAGGATTTTTATGCCGCACGTATAGATAAGAATAATCCTCGTCCGGTGGAGTATGGATTAAACTCGACTTTAGTTTTGAGAAATGGAGAGTTGTATGAAGATGTTTGGAAAAGTGGAGGGAAGTACGGCCCCGCGATCGATCAAATTATTTTTTGGTTGAAACAGGCAGTGGACGTAGCTGAGAACTCGAAACAAGCGGCAGCTTTAAGAAAACTGATCGAATATTATCAAACCGGGGATTTAAAAACCTGGGACGACTACAATGTATTGTGGGTGGCATCAACGGAGGGTGATATCGATTATATAAATGGTTTTATAGAAGTATATGGAGATGCTGCGGGTCGCAGAGCGAGTTATGAAAGTATAGTGCAGATTACCGATTTTGAAGCCAGTGCACAAATGAAAAAATTAGGTGAAAATGCGCAGTGGTTCGAAGACAACAGTACGATTTTGCCCGAGCATAAAAAGAAAAATGTGAAAGGAGTAAGTTATAAAGTTGTTCAGGTGGCATCCGAAAGTGGAGATGCGTCTCCGTCTACACCCATAGGGGTAAATTTACCGAATAACAATTGGATTCGTGAAGAGCATGGTTCCAAGTCGGTAAGTTTAGGCAATATAATTTCCGCCTATGACAAAGCCGGTGGTACGGGTATGTTGAGCGAATTTGCACATGATGAAGAGGAGATAGCGCGCGTAAAAGAATATGGAAGTTTGGCCGGGAAAATGCATACCTCGTTGCATGAAGTAATTGGTCACGCCAGTGGGGTATTGAACAAAGGCGTTGGTCAGCCCAATGAAACCTTAAAAAATTATGCATCGACTTTAGAAGAGGCTCGTGCAGATTTGGTGGGCTTGTATTTTATTATGGATCCTAAATTGGTTGAAATGGGATTATTGCCCGGCGAAGAAGTGGGTAAAGCAGAATATGATACCTATATACGCAATGGTTTAATGACCCAATTGTTGCGCATTGAATTGGGAAAAAACATAGAAGAGGAGCATATGCAAAACAGACAATTGGTTGCTGCCTGGGTAATGGAAAAAGGAGCAAAAGATAATGTCATCGAAAAAGTGGTACGAGAAGGAAAAACATATTTTAATATCAATGATTATCAAAAATTGAGAGTGTTATTCGGGGAGTTGTTGAGAGATATTCAACGCATAAAAAGTGAAGGTGATTTTGAGGCCGGAAAGGCATTGGTAGAAAAATATGGGGTAAAGGTGGACCAGGATTTGCATAAAGAAGTATTAGAGCGTGTAAAACCTTTGGATATTGCGCCATATAGTGGTTTTGTAAACCCGGTTTTGGTTCCTGTTAAAAATGATGCAGGTGAGATTATTGATATAAAGATTGAATATCCGGATAGTTTTATTGAGCAAATGTTGCAATACGGAAAGAGCTACAGTTTTCTATAGAAATACGTATTTTATAATAAGCCCGGACTAATGTTTCGGGCTTTTTTTATGCATAAAAAAGCCTCTTTGAAAGGAATCAAAGAGGCAATAAAAATGGGAAAATATATTATTTCACAACAACGAATTTTCCGCTATGGTATACATTTCCATTTTCGCCTAAAATGTGGTACATATAGGTTCCTATATTCCACTGAGAGACCGGAACGGCAGATGAGCCATTTTGCATTGTGGCGTTATGAACTTGTTGTCCGACCATATTATAAATGCGTATTTGAGCCGGTTCTTGTTGCTTGCTCCATGAAAAATAAACTTGGTTCGAACTTGGGTTGGGGAATACGCGGAAATCGTCGTTAGAAATATTTTCTGTGCCTGTAGTTGGAATATTCGGTTTAATTTTCACGCAATAATCTTCCACTTCTCCCCATATAAAATCGCCGCAAACATTGGGGAGAGATGTTTGTCCTGTGCCCATATAAGCCATTTGAATGCGCATGCGGGTGCTTCCTGTATCTGCGCTGCCGGGTATAGTAATGGATTGACTGATATTACCGAAGGAAGGGCTTCCTTGATCGAAGAGTATTTCACTGCTTTCAAAGCTTCCGTTTTGGTTTGCATCCAGCCAAATTCGGGTATATTCGGGCAGGGCTTGTGCGGCAAAACCGGGCGTTATATTAAAGGTATAAGAAGCGCCTCTTTGGAGGGTAAACGCGTTGGACTTATCTGCCGGCAGGTATCCGTTATCGTCTCCACTATTGTTTTGCACACCATTCAATTCGAATATCTCTATCCATTCATTTTGTACGCCCATTAATCCCGTTGCAGTTCCGGCGCCGTTGAGTAAGGCCAATAAGCTTGCACCTTGCGTTTGCGAAATCATAATAACGGGAATAGTTACACTTCCTGATCCGGTTCCTGCGCCTAAGCTAGGTGGTGCTGATGCCTGATTGTTTATGATAATGAGTCCGATTGCCCCGGCATTTTGCGCATTAAGCGCTTTTTCGGAAAAATTGCATGTACCTCTCAAGGCAACGGCAATATTTCCGGATAGTGCTGCGGCGTTCGAAATCGTGCCACATCCTTCATTGGCATTCGTTCCGCTTCCTGTCATCAAAACTAAGTTTCCGTATTGGTATCCGTTTGCAATATTTCCACCCCAATTATCCGTGAGCGTAAAATTGGTAATTGTAGCCGTAATACTAGCGGGAGAAAGGAATGCTACACGTGCTGTAGAAGATCCGTTTGCTTTAGTATCACAATAATTAAGGTCTATACAATTTCCACAGCCATTTGTAGAAAATGCAATAGGTGAAGAAGTGCCTGTTTCGCCGGTACAAGCAGATTCCAAATAAAATTCATAATCCGTACAAGGTTGAAGTCCAGTTAGAGTAAATGGAGAAGAAATATTTGCCATGTTTGACCAGGTAGCTGCGCCAATTTCTCTATAAAAAAGCGTAACTGCATTCACATCCGGATTAGAAGTAAAAGTGATTGCAGCATTATTATTTCCTGCTGTAACTTGAATGTCATTAGAAGCGCAATTGCTGCATGAAGAGGCCATGAGTAGATCCAGCGTATTTTTGGCATTGAGGCGGCCTCCTGTAATAAATTTTGAGGCCAATTGTGTTTTGGGGTCTACTCCATTTATGAGGGCATCGAGGACAAGATCGGCCCCGAGTTTGGGGTTTGATTTCACAATACTCATAAAAGCGGGGCAAGGAATAGCATAGGCGAGTCCGACCACCCCGGCCGTGAGCGGGCAGGCGAAAGAAGTTCCTGTTGTGGTTGTGATGCCTGTGGTGCCGGAGGTGGTTACCACATTAATTCCCGGTGCGCCAAATTCAATCGTTTGATCGCCGTATCCACCGGCCGTATTATCGTTATGGTCTGTCCGACCTACGCCAACCATGTATGGACTTGCGCATGCAGTTGGCATATCGCCGGCCACATCAACATCCAAATTAGAGTTTGTTGTAGCTCCAATATTAATAATACCATAATGTCCTAATGTGTCGTAAAACTGGCACCAAAGTGGGTAGCTGGCCGGGTTTGCTCCGTCTATGCCCCATGATGCACTGGTGGCTACGACAAAGGCTCCCTGGGTTCCATTGCTTTGATTCCATTGTTTGCGCAATACCAATGGATAAGTGTATGCCTGAATAACATTTGCTTGGGTAAGCGAGCCTCCCATGTTCACCACCATAAGTTTTACGTCCCAGTTCGCGCCTACAACATTCAGTCCATTGTCACCTTTTGCGCCAATCATCCCCAGGCAATTCGTGCCATGCGATCCTGTGCCTGTATTATCGTTGTTGTTACCTGTATTCCATCCGTTATAATCGTCTATATAACCGTTATTATCATCATCAATTCCATTTCCGGGAATTTCGCCTGAATTTGTCCATCGATTCGGACTTAAATCTTGATGGTTTAAGTTTCCGCCGCTTCCTTCAACCATGCAAACCACAATATCATCTCCGGTGGCGGTGGTACCCCCGGTAGTTATATCCCATGCCAGGTCAGAATCAATATCGGCATCTGTGGTTCCTCCGGTCTGACCGGTATTATTATGGTGCCATTGTTGGGTAAAACTTGGGTCTCCGGGCAGTGTAGATCTTACATAGACATAATAATTATAATCGGCAATTTGCACTTCTTTTTGAGCATAGAGCCATCTTTGCATTTCTTCGTGCGAAATGGCATTCGGGTCGAATTTTAAAGTCCAGATTAGCATGGGAGGAGAAATATAATTCAGGCTTTCCAGCTTAAAATGTTCTGGAGCCTTAGCCAATAAACTTTTAAGACTTTGTTCGGAGTTAAGTTGTACGATAAACTCTCCTTCGACATAAGGTTTATTGTCGAAATGCGTTTGTTGGGCGTAAAATAAGGTTGAGATGAGGTAAATAGAAAGAAAACAGGAGAAAAGGTACGTGTTTTTCATAGGTGAAAACTGTTTTGTTAAGATGTGAAAGTAAAAATTTTAATTAAAAAAACGGCATATTCGAAAGAATTTGAAGTTGTTAAAAAAAATATACGCAATTCACGGGGCATGGAAAGCCAGTGGAATCAAAAAAAGGCAAGTAAAAGATCAGATCCCGGTATTCGGAGAATTGTGGGTTTGAGGAGAGTCCTTAGCTTTATTCATGAAGCATAAAACTTTGGCAAAAACGGGAAATGGGGGAATAGAAAATAAGAAATATTCCGTCTTTAGATGAGGGCTATGGCAGAAATTTCTACCCTTGCACCAGCGGGTAGTCCGGCCACCTGAACCGTTTCGCGTGCGGGAAAATCGCCGGTAAAATAGCTTGCATAAATAGCATTAACCGTTGCAAAATCGTTCATATCCGTAAGAAAGATACTTACTTTCACAAGATTTTCGAATCCGAGTCCGGCATCTCCCAAAACGGTTTTCATATTTTCGAGTACTTGTTTGGTTTCTGCTTCCAGGCTGCTTTGTTCCATTGTTCCATCTGCTTTTAGGGCAATTGCTCCGGAGAGGAATACCATGTTTCCGGCTTGTACGGCACGGCTATAGGGGCCAATGGGAGCCGGTGCGTTTTTGGATTCAATCACTTTTTTCATAAAACAAAAATACAAAAAAAAGCCCCGATAAAATCGAGGCTTTTTGAAAAACAGTAAGGTGAATTATAGAGTACCGCGAATTTCTTGTTCGCGTTCTATAGATTCGAATAAAGCTTTAAAGTTACCTGCACCAAAACCTTTGGCGCCCATTCTTTGAATAATTTCGAAGAAGAGTGTTGGTCTGTCTTCCACCGGTTTGGTAAAGATTTGAAGCAAATAACCTTCTTCATCGGCATCGATAAGGATGCCCAGCTTTTCGAGTTCTTCCAGATCTTCTTTAAAATTATCTTTATGAATTCCGAGTCTGTTTGGTACTTCCAGGTAATATTGATGAGGCGGTGCCGAAAGGAATTCCACTCCGCGTGCTCTCAATTTTTTCACTGTATCTACTATATCGTTGGTTGCCACTGCGAGGTGTTGTACGCCTTCACCTTCGTAGAAATCGAGATATTCTTCGATTTGAGATCTTTTGGTTCCTTTAGCCGGTTCGTTGATCGGGAATTTAATACGTCCATTTCCGTTCGACATAACCTTACTCATAAGGGCAGAATATTCGGTATGAATTTGTTTGTCGTCGAAAGAAAGGAAATTCACAAATCCCATTACTTCTTCGTACCATTTCACCCAAACATTCATTTGGTTCCAGTCTACATTACCAACCATATGGTCAATAAATTTCAGTCCGGTTGGTTCCGGGTTATAATCCGAAGTCCATTTTTGGTAACCGGGTAAAAACACTCCGTTATAATTTTTGCGTTCCACGAACATGTGTACAGTTTCGCCATAGGTATAAATACCTGCGCGCACCACTTCTCCATGTTCGTCTTTTTCTACAACGGGTTCCATATAAGGTTTTGCGCCTCTTTTGGTTGTTTCTTCGAATGCTTTACGTGCATCATCGACCCAAAGCGCAATAACCTTAACGCCATCTCCGTGTTTTTTCACGTGTTCGCCTATGGGCGAATCGCTATTAAGAGCGGTTGTAAGCACGAGGCGAATTTTATCTTGTTGAAGCACGTATGAGGCTCTATCTTTCACCCCGGTTTCTAATCCGGCATAGGCCAAAGACTGAAATCCAAACGCTGTTTTATAGTAGTGAGCGGCTTGTTTGGCATTGCCTACATAAAACTCTACATAATCGGTACCTAAAAGAGGAAGGAAATCCTGAGCTCCTTCGAATATTTTTTCCAGGCCGAATTCTACATTTTTAATTTCTTGTGACATAATGCAATTATTTTAATCAGTTACAAAGATAGGAAATCTTGTACCGAAAAAGGCTTTTATGGTATTTTTAACCTTTATTCGAGCCAAGAGTTTACATAAGTAGGATCTTCGATTTTGAGTGCATTTGTGGTGATTTGCAGGGGTCTGAACGTATCGATCATTACGGCCAATTCGTTCGTTTCTGTTTTCCCTATAGATCTTTCGGTGGCGCCAGGCTGCGGGCCGTGTACTATGCCTGCCGGGTGAAGTGTAATCATCCCGTGTTCCACGTCATTTCGGCTCATAAAATCGCCATCTACATAGTAGAGAACTTCATCGCTGTCTATATTGCTGTGGTTGTATGGGGCGGGAATAGAAAGCGGATGCCAGTCGTACAAACGAGGTACAAAAGAGCAGATAACAAATTTATCCGTTTCGAAAGTTTGGTGTACCGGAGGTGGTTGGTGAATACGTCCTACCAGTGGCTCGAAATTATGAATACTAAAGCCATAGGGGAAATTATATCCGTCCCAGCCAACGACATCGAATGGGTGTGTGGCGTAGGTAATGGAATGTAATGTATCTTGTTTTTTGGTTTTAACTACAAAATTACCTTTTTCGTTGTGTGTTTCAATTTCTTGTGGCAATTTATAATCTCTTTCGCAGAAAGGTGCATGTTCGCCCAATTGTCCAAACCAATTTCTATATCTTTTCGGGGTATAAATTGGGGAGAAAGATTCTACGATAAGGAGTCGATTGTTTTCGTCATTGAAATGCATTTGGTAAATAATACCACGTGGAATTACGAGATAATCGCCATACTCGAATGGAATATTTCCCATTAAGGTTTTCAATACTCCGGAGCCTTTATGAACAAAAATCACCTCATCGGCATCGGCATTTTTATAAAAATAATTGTCCATACTTTTGCGAGGAGCGGCTAATGCGATATAACAATCGTTGTTTACGAGTTGATATTTTCTTGCTTTCAGGAAGTCGTCTTCCGGATCTGCTTTAAACCCAAGCAATCTACGCGGTATAATATTTTTTTCAATAGCGATTTCGGGTTTCATCGAAAGGGCTTCGCCAACCTCTTTAATCTGCGTAGGTCTTTGTTCGTGATACAATAGGGATGCCATTCCGGCAAAACCCTCGGTTCCAAATAATTGTTCATAATACAAATCGCCATTTTCTTTGCGAAACTGTACATGTCTTTTAGCAGGAATTTTTCCCAATTTATGATATATAGGCATAATAAATGGTATTTATATTTCACAAATTTAAGCTATCTGTAAGAAATAAAGGCTGATAAATATCAGGATTTAGAAAAAAAGCACTTTTTGTGGGGTGAATAAGAATAAGAAAATAAACATTTTTTTTATCAAATAGTTGGAAATATCAAAAATAATTATAGAAATTGCACTAGTTAATTATTTTACATTATGGCTCTTTATGTTGGAAACTTGCCTTGGCGTATGCGCGACAACGACCTGGCAGACGTATTTGCAGAATACGGACCGGTAACGTCGGCAAAAATCGTTATTGATAACAAAACTCGTCGAAGCAAAGGCTTTGGTTTTGTTGAACTCAGCGATGAATCGAATGAAGATGCTGCGATAGCGGCTCTTGATGGAAAAGAAACCCAAGGTCGTCAGCTCCGTGTGAGTAAGGCTATGGGTGGCAAAAAAGATGAATAATTTTTTTTTCTTTCCTGAAAAACTTAAAAGAGACAGCATCTCATGATGTTGTCTCTTTTTTTTATTCTTAAATGAGCTAAATATTTTTCTAAAAATCGCGGGGATTAAGAAATACCGGTTCGGGTTTTCTTGGTTTTTTCCATGCGAAAGAAAGCATGAGTTCGTGTGTGCCTATATTATAAGGCTGCAAGCGGCTCAATGTATAGTCGAACGCATATCCGATCCGAACGCCTTTGCCCACGTTAACTCCGAGGAGTACAGATGCCGCATCTTGTAAGCGGTAACCCAATCCTGCCCATAGGCGATCTTTAAGAAAATGAGCGGTCAGATTTCCTTCCACTTGTGTTTTGAAAAGGCTGGTACGCACTAAGAGTGCCGGCACCAGAGTCACATTTTTCACCTTGAAATTATAACTACCGTAAGCTATATAAATTCTTGTCCAATACGGATGCTTAGTCCCTTGGCCCCCTATTATATGCGGCACCGATACGCCCACTTTATAATTGGGATGCACAACTTCGAGTCCGACAGAGAGGTCGGGTTGCCATTTATTTTGACTAATATCTTGCAAAAGGGGTTCATTGGGATCGGCGAATTGGAGTTCGCTCATTTTGGTACTTGTATTTATAAAACCCAAGCCTACACCGGCACTTAGAAAAGTGCGATCATTCAATGTAATATGATAGGCATAATTGAGTCGAACATTGGCATTTCTTTGAAAGCCGAAGCGGTCGTAAAAACCGGAAATACCGACAACTGAATTGGCTTTGGCGATATACATCCCTGCACTTAGAATGCTGCTACCCGGTCTGTTTTCGAGTCCGAACCATTGTTCTCTTTGTAGGATTGCTGCCTCAACACCTTTATTTGTAGAAATAGAGGCCGGATTAAATACGCCGCGCAAAGATTGCCACTGGCTTATATTGGGATCCATTTGGCTCCAGTTTGGCAGACTTATGGCGAGGAAAATCAGGGTAAATATTTTTTTCATAATCTTATTGGGCATTGGTAACTTGGAAGGTTGTTCGTCTGTTTTGTGCATGTTGTTCTTCTGTGGTGGCATTTTTGTGAATCGGGTTCGTTTCGCCCCAACCTTTGGCACTTAATCGATGTGCCTCTATGCCATTTTCAACGAGATAGTTCACCACACTTTTTGCTCTTCTTTGCGATAAATCCATATTATATGTTTCGCCTCCCTGTTCGTCGGAATGGGAATTAATAACTATGGAAACAGCCGGAGTTTCTTTCAGGAGTGTAATTAATTTTTGCAATTCTCTTTTCGATTCAGGAGTTAAGTCGGCCTTATTGTATGCGTAATAGATATTATCCAGTTTAATTTCCTCCTTGGTAATCTTAAGCAGAGGAATAGACATATTATTTCTTTGTTTTAAAATGTCTGACTGATCTGTTGTAGCTTGTAGGTTTAGTGCGGGTATAGAGCTAGATCCGGAGAAGAAACCTTCAGCCGAGCCCAATACTTTATAGCCTACTTCCGGGTTCATGTTTTCTAAATAAAACTTACCGTTTTTATCACTTGTTGCCTCCAAAATACTACCGTCAGTTCCTTGTATATATATTTTGGCAAATGGGATGGGTTCCTTTGTTTTTTCGTCGTTTATGGAACCGGCAATGGTTTTGAATTTAGGATCCAATTCGAAAAAATAAATATCGTCTCCGCCTATGCCACCTGCGCGATTGCTACAATAGTAACCTTCATATTTAGAGTGTGAAGATTGAATAAACCCAAAATCATCTGCGGGCGAATTAAAGGGTTTGGGCATAGGTACCGGATTTTTGGGAGTTCCGTTATTATAATCTGCTTTATAGATATCGTATCCTCCAATTCCTTGCAGGGCATTACTTGAGAAATAAAACATACTGTCGCCTGCCAGAGATGGGAAACCTTCGTGGCCTATTGTATTAATTTTATCGCCTAAATTAGTCGGACTGCCCCATGCATTCGTTCCACTACCTTTAGAGGCTTTAAAGATATCTTTACCGCCAATGCCACCCGGTCTGTCGGATGTGAAAAACAAGGTTCTTCCGTCGGCACTGATGGCAGGATGTGCATAATTAAATCCGTCGAGACAAAAAGGCAAAACTTGTGGGCTACCCCATTTGCCTATATTTGGATCAAATGAAGTGGAGAGAATTACACAATTTTTTCCTTTACCATCAGGGCCGTTACATTGCGAAAAATATCCGATTTTGTGTACGGGATCATAAGTGAAACTCCCGTTATTATAAATGGAATTGATATTTTCTGGCAATACCTTGCTGATTTTCCATTCCTTATTTTGGTCTTTTTCGGCGAGGATCAGCTTACTGAAACCTTGTCCGGTTTTCTTATCTTTTTCCTTACTGAAGAGAGATCCTGCGGAGGTAAATACGGCCATTTTTTCATTAATAAGCGAAAAGCCATAATCTCCCATTTCACTATTTATATTCTTTAAATTTCGGTGCAATAATACGCCGGGAAGTTCTTCAACCTTTGATGCATTTTGTGCATTTTTTAATTTTAAACGAGCAAAGTTCCCCCATACGCTATCATTTTGCGCCATTTTGTAATAGTTAGCCGCTTGGTCGTACTTGCCCTGATAGGTAAGAATATCGCCATAATACACTTGCATTTCGGCATTTTGATAATTGGATTTTAAGGCTTCGTCATACCATTTTTGAGCTTGTGAAAAATCGTTCAAGAAATAATAACAATGGCCTAGTTTTGCCATGGCGTCTGCCTTTGTTGTTTCATTTTGCACGCGGCCAATTGCTTTTTCAATATCCAATGCCGCATCCATATAGTTTTTATCTTCATATTTCCATAGGGCTCTTTCCAAAGGAGTTTGAGCATTCAAATGTATACAAAGCAAGGTGCTGAAAAGTAATAATATCTTGTTTTTCATATATTTATCTAACTAAGGTAACCGGGAACTTCATCGTTATAAGTTCGCCCGCTGCATTATAAAATTTCACAATAGCATAATAGGTTCCATTTCCGGCCTTACTGCCATTTGCCATACCGTCCCATCCGCCATTGCCCATATAGATGGTTTGTCCCCATCGGGTTACAACGGCCATATCTACGCCGGCCAGCAATACGTCGTTTACTCCGTCGCCGTTCGGACTAAAAGCGTTGGGTAAATTGTCTATACAGTAATCCATAGAAAAGTCGATAGATATAGTATCACTGAGCAAACAGGGTTCAATGCTCATTTCTTTATAAACGGTCACCGAGTAAATTCCTCCCGATGAGGGCTGAATGATTGCGGTTGTATCGGGTAGGGGCTGCCCATTTTTGAACCAGCTATAGGTTGCATCAGGAACTTGAGCCTGAAGGGGTGGAATAAAACCGGTGAGGGGACATAATTTCAAATCTTCTCCCAATCCGATAATGGGTTGTGTGCCAATCAGCGCCGAAATAGACATTTGTTGCATAAAATTCATGCATTTATCGGCGATGCTATTTCCGTCTGTACCTTCTTTTATACCAACAGTTACGGTTTTGCCGGGGACTACGCCGTCGAGTACTACATCTATATAGGAAGTATATCCGTTGCTTCCGTTACATTCCGGGCCAATAGCGCCAACTACCGCAATCGTATTTCCTGCAGAATCTGTAGCAAAGAAATCGGAACCATCGGCGGCAATAGTGCTGCAGCTGATCCATTCGTTGAAATAAATCCGCATTCCGAAGTTCTTGCAAACAAAGCTTGCAGAATCGGCTTGCGGGGGAGTGTTATCGAGCAGGGTAACCGTGCTAGGGGTGAAATCGAGCGTATAGCCTGAGTGAGTAGCACTGAAATTGCTGATATTAATCACAAAAGTTTGCCCGGCGGTCATGGGAATTGCTGCTTCGTTTTGGTTGAAAAGCGTATCATTGTTGGCCCCTGTATTTCCGGGTATGGCTGAATAATTGCAGGCAACCTGCAGAGCCGGATTCACGAAGATTTCTTCACAGGAATTCTGACTAAGATCGAATACGGCCCAATCGTAGTCGTCGGCAGGGTTCAGCGGAGAAATGGTAAAATGTAAGATTCCGCTATTCTGCGCTGTGAAGGCATACCAAACATCATTTTGTTCTCCTGTTTGCAGGCAAGAAATACCCGGATTAATTTCATTGGGAATATTTCCTGAACCAACATAAGAAAAGGTTTGTACATAGGTATTTTGACATACGGGCAGGGCATTAAAGCAATCCTGTTCGGGCAAATAATTTTTGGTTTGATGTGCATTCTGGTTCATAGCTTTCGCTTTTTCCCATTTTGCCTCTTCCAGTTTTTGCCATTGCGGATTTTCCTGTGCGTAGGTATAAATATAGGTTGGAGTTAGCAAGGCTGTGAGCCAAAGCATTTTCTTTATTTTACTATGCATAGGTCGCTTAGTTTTGTTTTTGAATAATGAAACGAGAAGAGATGGATTTGCCGTTAATATGTCCGCGCAATGCATAAACACCCGGGGCAAAATGAGCAGTGTTCAGGGTCCATTCTCCTTTTTCCGTTTGTTTGTTTTGTTCGCCTTTATACACCGTTTTGCCCGACATATCTATGATATCCAGATAAAGAATTCCCATTTCTGCATGTGTAAATGAGATATGTATATTATCTACAGCCGGATTTGGATAAATCAGGAATGCAGATGATTGGTCGTATTCATTATTCGATAAAGCTTTGTTTACGTATATAGTTCGAATAATGGTATCTGATCCACAGGCATTGCTTACGATAAGTCGCACAAAATAGCTTCCGTTATCGGGGAATTGATGCATAGGGTTTTGGGTTGTATCTATGGCAGAGCCATCTCCAAAGTCCCATGTCCAGCTATCGGCATGCAAGGAATAATCGCTAAAGTAGGACAGTAAGCCGTTATTTTGATTATTAAATCCGGCTACCGGCAATGGATCAACGGTTATGGTAATTCCTGAGCTGGAGCTACAGTTCTGTGCTGAACTTACGGTATAGGTTACCCAATGAGATCCGACTCCGGAAACTGCGGGATCGAACAGGTTATTATTTACATAAGGGCCTCCTCCCCAGGTTCCTCCCGGAGTAGCAGCGCTTAGAGTGTATATACCGCTACCTTCACAAAGGACACCGGGATAATTGATTGTAGCATCGGGATTGGGATTCACTTGAATGAAGGTGCTATCAAATCCGGCGCAACCATTTCCGCCATATACGGTATAGACTACCAAATGGGATCCTACTCCGGCAATAATCGGATCAAAGAGTCCGGCTGCCGAAATATAACCACTATTTCCGGTCCACACACCGCCGGGGATATTGGCAAAAAGCAGATTTGTGCCATCGTTCAAACAAGCTTGAGTGGGAGAAAGAATGCTCACATTAGGAGCTGCATTTACGGCTATAGTTGTTGAATAACTATCGGAACAACCGGCCAGAGAAACGCTATAGGTAACAGGATGTAGACCCGGGCCCGCGATTGCCGGATCAAAGAGCCCCGTTGGCGAAATATAAGGGCCTCCGGTCCATGTACCGCCCGGACTAACCGGATTAAGCGCGATGATGCCGTCGGAGCTGCATAATGGAGTAGAAGGAACGCTAAAGCTTGCGTCGGGAGAAGGGTTTACAATAATGTTTGATTGCACAGTTGCAGAACATCCTGCTCCATTGCTCACCGTGTATATTACAGGGAATGTTCCTGCTCCACTCTGGGTGGGATAAAACAGTCCGTTTATAGTAACAAATGGATTGCCGCTATATACACCTCCGGCTGGGGTTGCAGCCAGGTTTTGAACAGGGTCAGCCGAACAAAAGCTAAGTGTTGGAGCTATAGATGGAGTGGGTGCTGCGTTAACAAGGATGGCCATGTTCGAAAATGCCGAACAGCTGCCCAGGTTTACGTTGTATTGAACCATATGGGTTCCCGCTCCTGCGATGGCCGGATCGAAGATTCCGGTGGCCGTTACAAAAGCTCCTCCCGAAAAAGTACCCCCCGGAGTTACCGCAGTCAACTGTATGGGTGCATCGGAAGTACAGAGTAGGTTAACCGGCGTAAGAGTAGGATTGGGGCTGGCAGAAACCAGAATATTTTGAGTGGTTGAGCTGCTACAAGTTCCGGATACCAGGGTATGAGTAACCGGAAATTGACCTGAACCGGTAATAGCCGGATCGAAAGAGCCCGCTGCAGAAATATATGGCCCGCCACTCCATGTTCCACCCGGATTAATTCCGCTTAATAAAACAGGGCTGCTGCCGGCACAAATAATAGGTTGCGGATTAATAGCAGCATTGGGTGAAGCATTTACATTTACTGTAGTCGAATCGATGCTTGTACAATTATTTGCATCTGTGATGCTGTAGAATATTTGAAAACTACCGGCTCCGGATTGAGCGGGGTCGAATACACCGGCTGTACTTGTGAAAGGTCCGTTCCAGCTGCCTCCCAAAGGTAGTGCATTTAATAAAGTTGCGGAACCATTATCGCATAATGTGGAATTGCTTCCCATGCTGATTACCGGAGCGGTATTTACCTGAACATTCGTCGTGGCATATCCGATACAACCCTGTGGAGATGTGTACTGGTAAACCAACATATGAACGCCCGGGCCTGCTATGCTTGGATCAAACTGTCCGCCTCCTGTAATAAATGCGCCTCCCATAAACAGTCCGCCCACCGGTGTTGCATTTATCTGCGTTATACCTCCGTTATTACAAAATATCGAGGGTCCGTTTATGGTAGGAGTAGGAGATGCGTTAATCGTAATTGTTTGCATTGCAGAAGAGGGACAAAGTCCGCCCGTTTGATAACTTATCGTATAAGACCCGGGATTTGATGAAGCCAGATTTATTTCTCCATTCGTGCCATTAAATACTAATCCCCCCGGTGATGCAGAAAAGACACCTCCTGTAGGCGCAACAACGGGAAGCGGATTCAAATCGGCGCTGCAATATGCACTTGAAAAATAGGTTAGATTCGCATTTGTACCCGCATTTATGGTTACTATAGCTGTTCCGGTTGCATTGCAATATTGTGCGGGTAGTTGGTAAGTTATGGTATAGGTGCCGGGAGCCGAATTGGCTAAATCAATTTCTCCGGTAGAAGTAGATACAAAAGTCAATGTCGCCGGCGATGCAGAAAAGCTTCCTCCGGGTGTTTGTATAAGTGGGAGTGGATTAGAGCTTGCATTGTTGCAATAAGATGCCGCATTATAGCTTATGCTTGCATCTCCGTTCGGGCGCACATAAACCTGATCGCTTACCGACACATTTGAGGCACAAACACCGCTCTGTACTATTGCTCTATATGTGTGTAATCCGGGTGTATTGGGTGAAATAAGAAGCGGATTTAATCCGGCTCCTCCTATATTCAAATATCCCGAACTATTGATATCTCTTTCCCATTGCATAACATTGCCCACATTCCCGTTTAGGTTCACGGTTAATGGTGTTCCCAGGCATATGGTGTCGGGCAATATGTTTACATTACCGGCAACTGTATTCGGAGAGACGACTATGGTAGATACGGTAGATGTAGCGTTTGCACAAGAGCCGCTTTGTACAACCGCACGGTAGGTATATGTACCCGGCAAAAGCGGGCCGGTTGCAAAATTATTCGAGCCTCCATTTCCGGCAAAAGCAAAACCTCCGCCGTTTACATCCAGCTCCCAGTATAAAATATTACCCACTTCTCCACTCAAGGTAACCAAGGTTCCGTTGCCCTCACAAAGAGAGGGATTAAAGGCGTAGGTACTTCCTCCGAATGATTGAGGAATGACTTGAACACTAATGGTATTGGAATATACTCCCGCGCAAACGCCATTTTTAATATATGCGCGGTATTCATAGGTGCCTGTTGCAAGTCCGGTCTGACTTAGTGTGGTGTTTCCCGCATTGGCAATATTAACATATCCGCCGCCGTTGAACTGTCGCTCCCAATGCAATACTGACCCAGAATGTCCGGCCAGGGATATTGTAAACCCACTTCCAAAACAAGGCGTTGTATTTGATGCTGTAAGGAATCCGGGAACAGAAGGCGTACTCACTACTATGGTTTGTGAAACACAAGCGGTAGTATTACATGTACCGGAAGCTCTTACATAATAGGTTGTAGTGGCAATGGGGGAAACATTAATGGCAGAACCTGTACCTGCAGGTGTGCCTCCGCATGATCCGGAGAACCACTGCCAGTTTGCCCCGGCCCCTAATGAACCACCGGCAACCGATAAGGTTACCGAGCCGCCTAAACATAAGGAATCATTGGTTTCACTTATGGACGTTGCCGCTACACTATTAGCCAGAATATTGAGTGTAACACTTTGGCAAGTTGTATTACCACATGCCCCTTGTCCTCTTACATAATAGGTGGTGGTGGTGGTGGGGGCACTAATGGTTAATGCTGCATTAGCGGCTGTACTGGTACCAACAAGGGTGCCTCCGCATGAACCCGAATACCAATACCAGGCACCGTCTGACCCAGTGGTTCCGCCGGTCAGACTTAGGGTTACGGATGTTCCTGCACATACATTATTGGCACTGACATTGGCAATAGAGCCAATTATATACGGCGTTTGATAGGTAATAATTGCCTGTGGTCTGTTTGCATTATTCCAGCCTCTAAAATCAAGCCAGTCGTCGTTATCGGGCGTACAAAAACAACAGAATTCAAATCCGGGGTCACTGTGCGATCCAAATTGATCTAAACCTATAGAAAAATGATTTTGGATAAGCGTGCCTGATACCAATGTATTTAGGCCATTTGCTAAATTTTTCCATCCATTATTAACCCCAGGAGTATAACCCGAAAATACATTATAGGTAGCATAGATATTACTGCTTGTTTCTATCGCAATACGAATAGCGTCACAGCTGGCTAAAACCGGATCCGTAGTGGCCGGATTCAGACTTTTTACATAATACTGCAATTGATCATCATTGCCCCAACAATTGTTGCCGGCTTGGGTATTTCGGAAATTATACTGATAAAAACGAGCATAGGAATTTTGAATACATGCATTATCGGGTATGGACGTAATATTGAATTTAGCATATCCGTTATAATAATCATTGTCAATAGTACCATCATCAAATCCCACACGTATATTTTCATCACTGTCGTTATCCGTTCCGAAATCACAACCCGAATCTTCTTCAACAGTTCCTGTCCAATAAATCGAAGCATTGGGGTAATAAGTCAGCGTAGGGTCTATGGTTACAGGGTAGCTGCGCATAGGATCGGTAATCCAATCTAACGCTACTACATAAGATAATTCGCCATTTTGGTAGGAAACATTTTTGGCACGGGTTAAATCGGGTGTATCCTTTCCATCGTATATACTAAAATTGCTTATTTTGATTTTCTGTTCGCCTTTTACAAAAGTCACAAATCCATTTTCTCCGGATTCTTGAACTGCAAAACCACTGCCTGCCGAGAATTTTTCTTTTATTCCTACATAACTTGCGGAAGTCGGTATTTGGCCAAGTGCGGCCGGACTTTCTAAAATAAAATTATACTTAAACCCGCTTGCATGTTGAATAAATTCGATATGTATGCCCGGAGCTGCATTTTTGTAAAAGATTTTTTCATCTTTTATTTGAGCCTGATTGAAATTTGTCAGCGCTATTTCTTTTACAATAACTCCGTTTGCATCAGTGAATACTAACGTTGGATAAGATCCGGTCAAAAGAGCGCTTCCGTCTTTCACCATTTTGTAGAGTGCACTTTGCTGATTTCCAAAGTAAGTGAAATGAGCATTGTATTCATTTCCGTATGGATAGGACGGCAAATTCGTATAATGTACTTTGTTTAATATGGTATGCCATAAACCATTTTTCTCATAATGTTGTGGGCCGGAAGTTATAACCGCAACGGCTTCCCCATCTGCTACACGATAGTGTTTAGAAAAGGCATCCCTTCTGTCCAGGATTTCGGCACTTTGGTCGAAGCCGTAAAGAGGGCCTTCTTGGCGATATAAAGCCATAAAGGATTCTTCTTTTTCGAATCCAGCCGGATATTTTTCCGATTTTAATTCGACCGGAATTTCATTAGAAGTTTTTTGAGATAATCGGGAGTCGGATGCAAGTTCTCTTCCTGTTTTGTTTAAAGTTTGAGAAAAAACAAGACCCGCCGAAAATAGGCTCAAGATGGTTAGTACAGGTGTTTTCATAAATTAAGAGTGTAATAAATTAAGCTGAAACTTAGGCGAAAGTTAAATCAATTTTTTATAACCGCAAACAAATGTCACTTATTCTGATTGAGTGGTTTAACCTCGGCATGGGCATGAATGAGAAAAAGCTTATTTGTGCTGACTTCCAGACATTTGTATCTAGTCCTTTTTTCTTCTCCTTTTTCAAATACACGGCCGTTTTTCAAGCTAAACAGTGTGCCGAACTCAAGTTCGCCCAGTATTTTAATCCCATTATCCCGGTTATATTTTCGCAATAGGGTAAAGAGCGTGGAATCGGCGCAGCTGGAAGCGGCCAGTTGATCTCCTTTTTGGTTGAGATATAAGGCAATTTCTTGAGGGAAGCAGTTTTTTTGGATGAGTTCCTGAAGCAGATTCGAGAAAATTTGCTGCCATTCTTTTCCATGTGGAGCCACTTTGTTTTTGTACATATTCCAGCATAATAGGTGGGCAACTTCATGCGTAAAAACGACCAGAAAATGATAAGGATTCAGGTCGTAATTTACAGAAATACGGTGACCGTTTCCTCCGAAGGGATGCCTATAATCGCCCAGCTTCGATTGGCGGCTTCGGGTAATTTTCAATTGTATGGCGTGGTCGAAAATAAGATCTACGCACCAATCCACCGCATTGTGGGGTACATATTTTCGAAATACCTGCGAAAACCGATCCCTTTTTTCGTCCATTATTGTGCGTCCAAAACGGCTTTTACACCGGGTAAAATTTTGCCTTCCACATATTCGAGCATGGCACCTCCTCCGGTGCTTACATAGCTAACCTTATCCTTTAATCCGTATTTGTTCACCGCCGCAACGCTATCGCCACCTCCCACAAGGGTATAGCAGCCTTTTTGGGTAACTTCCGCCAGGGTCAGGGCCACTTCCTTGGTGCCATTTTCGAAGGATGACATTTCGAAGACACCCATTGGCCCATTCCATAATATGCTTTTGCATGTACGGATTTTTTCTTTGAATTTCAGCACGGATTCTTCACCAATGTCTAAACCCATATAGCCGTCGGGAATGGCAGAAATGGGACAGGTTTTTATATCGCCTTCATTGGCAAAACTGTGGTTGATAACGGCATCAACCGGCAATACAAATTCCGTTCCTTTTGACGAAGCCTCTTGTAATAATTGTTGACAGGTTTCGATCATGTTTTCTTCGCACAAGGAATTCCCGATTTTCCCGCCTTGAGCCTTTATAAAGGTAAATGCCATTCCTCCTCCTATAAAAAGATAGTCGCTCTTGCCAATTAAATTGCGAATTAAGGCCAGTTTATCCGAAACTTTTGCTCCCCCCATTATGGCAGCTGAAGGATGAACGGGATTTTCCACAGCTTTCGAAATCTGTGCAAGTTCGCGCTGCATTAAATAGCCAAAACAGGCTTTCCCTTTGAAATAAGATGCAATAAGGGCCGTACTGGCATGCGCCCTGTGTGCGGTACCAAAGGCATCGTTTACGTATATATCTCCCAAGGCAGCCAGTTTGCCCGCAAATTCCATATCGCCCTTTTCTTCTTCTTTATAAAAGCGAAGATTTTCTAATAATAAGACTTCTCCGGCTTGCAATTGTTTCGACAAAAGTTGTGCCTCCTCTCCAATACAATCGGAAGCAAAATGAACCTGCGTTTGTAAGGCCTGATTTAAATATGGCAATAAATGCTTTAATGAAAATTTCTCTTCCGGTCCGTTCTTGGGGCGACCTAAATGCGACATAAGTATCACCGACCCTCCATCTTTCAAGATCTTTTTTATGCCGGGCAAAGCTTCTACAATTCGTGTATCGTCGGTAATTTCGAATTGTGCATTTAATGGCACGTTGAAGTCTACCCGAATAAGGGCTTTTTTTCCGGAAAAAGAAAAATTGTCGATGCTTTGCATAGAAACTTAAATGTTGTTGTGTAATTTTGACAAAATTAATAAACGGTATTTGATACCAAAAAAGCATTTATCAACATGAGATTTGTGGATATACCGGGCAATGCAGACTTAAAAGCCAAACTTATTAAGGCTGTACAAGAAAAAAGAATTCCGCATGCACAGCTATTTGTGAGCCTGGAAGGTGGCGGAAATTTGCCTCTGGCCCTGGCATATACGCAGTATCTTTTTTGTAAAAGTCCCCTCGAAAATGATAGCTGTGGTGTCTGTACTGCATGCCGACAAATCGCACAATTGGCTCATCCCGACCTGAAATTGGTTTTCCCCATAACAGCCAATAAAACCGATAAGGTGTTTACCTATAAGGATCAATTGCCCCTGTTTAAAGAATTATTTTTTCAAAATCCCTATTTGGGCATTTCGGATTGGGTGCAATACCTGGGCAAAGAAGATAAAAAACCCATAATTAATGTGGAATCGGTAAGCGAAATACACCGTGATCTGCAATATAAACCCTATGAAGCTCCCTATAATGTGGTGCTGATATGGTTGCCGGAGCTTTTTTTCCACGCTGCCGTTCCTAAATTACTGAAAATTCTGGAGGAACCGCCGGCCCAAACTTTGTTTATCCTGGTTTCGAATACCCCATCGGATATTCTGAATACCATTCTGTCGCGTACTCAATTGGTTAAATTGCATAAAATTGAAGATTGGGAAATGCTGGAAGCGCTTACTCAAAAACATGGCGTAGATATTCAAAGAGCAACCGAAATTGTGCATATAGCCAATGGAAACTATAACCTGGCGCAATGGCTCATTAATGAAGAAGATAATTCGGAATCTGTGAATTTGTTTAGAGAATGGATGTTGGCCGCATACCGTACGGATATTCCGGCTTTATTGAAATTTGCCGATCAGTTTCACAGCATGAGCCGCGACAAACAAAAGTCCTTCCTTGCCTATGCCCTTCACTTGATCCGTGAATCGCTGATAAGCGGAATGGAAATGCCCCAATTGAATAGAATGACTTCCTCTGAACGATCATTCATTCCCAAGTTCAGCCGTTTTGTTAATCCGTATAATGCGCAAGAAATCAGAAACATGCTCGAAAAGTCTATGTATTATGTAGACCGAAATGCCAATATGAAAATTGTAATGGCCAATATTTCTTTGCGTTTGGTCGAACTTATTAAAGACCCTCAACCTACGGAATTGTAACCTTTAGTGGACCTTCTATAAAATAAACTCCTTCGGCTTCGTTTATGGCTATTTTCACCCCATAAGCCACTTCTCGATTAAAGATTTCCTGTATGTCTATTTTCACTTTTCTGTTTACATATTTTTGCGCATTCGTCGCCGATTCTGTATATAGTACGATACGGGTATAGGGGGGCAGGCTACGTGCCATATAGCCGGTCCAGTTTACGCCTATTTTATCTTTTTTTGAACCCTTATGCGCAAAGCGTACAATCAAACACTTGTCTTTGATTTTTACCTTTTTAATTTTCAGACTTGGATCATAATTCCGGTCACTCTCGTTTAAAACGACTTTTAATTCTTTTTGAGCATTTAATAAGGCCGAAAAAAAGAATAGAAGAATGAAAATAAATGCTTTCATATGGGTTTTGTTTAAGGCAAAAATACAATATCCGAGGGGATTATCCCACTCGAAAATTGTCTTACTAAATTGCCTTGTGGATTATATACCCGTATTTCGCCATTTTCTGCATAAGATTTTGCGTCACATGCCCATATATTTCCTGTCGAAGGCTCTACCCTAAGTCCGTACCAATTGCGCCCCGGCTCCGAAATAAAACTATTGGGCTGAGTCGACTGTATAGACATGCTGAGTATATCCGATCCGGACAGAAAATATATTCTATCCCTTTCTTTGTTGATCCTGAGCTTGAAGGCTCCGGGATTGCTTAATGGAATGCTTTGCAAAACTTGATTCTGAATAGGATCTATTTGATATAAAATGGAAGTGGGACTTTGACTGATATTGCCTCCACAAAGTACCCATAATTTCTCATTTTTATCCTTGACAAGAGAGCCCGGATTGCTTGCCAGTGCTATGCTGTCGACTATTTGGTCGGAATTGGAATTAATTACGTATAGATATGGCTTTTCGTAATTGCATGCATATACGAAATTTGCCAAACTGTCCATTTCTTCAACCCATCCCGCCAAAGGAATATGTCCGCTGATTTGCATTTGAGGAATGGAAATAATATGAATTTTTTGCGCATATAAATCGCTTACATAGGCCTTATTCCCTAATGGCAAAAGATAACGCGGACTTTGCAGGCCGTTGAGTATTTGCTCCGATTTAAAATCTGAAATACGCACCCGCTCTATTTTTTGAGAATTGTTGACAATCAGATATAAATAATCGCCCAATACAGTAATCGATTGCAATACATCACCCAGAGGACGATTATTGGACTTGTAAAAAACATTCTCACTTATAGAATCGTGCTCTTTGGAATAATAATCGATACGACTATTAGCCAGGCCATACATGCCTTCACAAATTATTATGGCATCCCCGCTTCCTGTTTCAACCGCTATATCGGGTTCCGTTTTTTCCTTACAAGACCAAAGAATTAGGATGAGTAAAAATGGGATTAATTTTTTATAATTGTTTTGCATTGATGTTGACTTTTAAATAGATAGATTCCGCTTTTCAAATCGGACAGATCGAGCAGATTTGTCTTTTGCAAAAGGATTCCGGATTTTAATTTTCTGCCGCTTATATCCCATATTTCGTAGGTGGAATATGGGTTCTCGCTTTCGATATGCAAATAATCGTTGAATGGATTCGGATATATATTGAATGTGGATTTCCCATTTTCTTCTAATGCATAACCCGGCGCAAAATGTATGACACCTACCGCATCTAAATCGAATCCGGATTGTGGGAAAGGACTGGGATAACTATTGTTGATGATTTTTCCCTCCATATCTCGACTTCCAAAGGCCGGATTTATGCTGCCAACCACATCTACCAGACGAATATGTGTGATATGATTTTTGTTTAAAAAAAGGTGATCGGGCACATCCGAAATATCGAAGGGCGTGCCGTATAAGGCTCTGTATTTGCCGGCAAAATTGTGGACCTTCGTTAAATCGCTGAATTGAAAACTGTCATTTTGCTGACTGCTGTCTACATTGCAAATGGCGGGAAAACGGAAATATTGCTGGCCGTCCGAACTGATTTCGACAAAGGCAAGCTCTATATAATGATCGGCAAAACCATTTTCGAATATGGCAAAATCATAACCCGGACCGTCCATTATTGGATGTGCAAATTGAACAACTGCGATTCCTGAATCGCCCAAACTCACCACTGCAACGCCGTCCGGTGCCCCTAAAGCGTCGGAGGGATTCCCGTGCGAAGCTTTACCCAAGCCCGGATCCTGTATGTCTATATATCCTCTTTCTACCGTGCAATGAGTCGCCCAAGCTTTAAAAACCGAACTGTCGGCATGTATGGCATGGGAGCCTGAAGTACCGGGAGCTGTATGAAACTGGGCTATGCCCATTAATGCCGAGAGAAAAAAGAAATTAATGCTTAATAATTTTTTCATGATATTGAATATTGCCCTGTGTGAAAGTTATAAAATATATGCCTGACTGCAAATGCGCAAGGTTTAAAACCGTGTGTTGATTGCTGATTTTCCCCCCTAAATGCAACTTTCCTTGTATATCTCTAATTGAGAATGACCCGTTTTGAGCGCCCTCAATATGCAGGAATTCCCGGCACGGATTCGGATATAAGGAAATGGAGGGCTTTTGCCATGTATGGGTACTGAAATAATTAAAACTTAGATTGTCGAGACAGAAATATTGTGGGGTATTGATCCCAAAAGCACCGGTATCAGAAGATGTGTAGAAAAAGGAAATAGAATCGGCAAAGGGTATATGCACTTCTTTCCAATCACGCAATATAAAATCTTCACTATTGTTACTGGATCTGAAATCGGCCAAATATATATTGTTTGTATCCGTTGCAACCCGATCGATCCAGCTAACCGCATGGAGAATAAAAAAATCGGGATCATCTCCGCTTAAACCTCCGAATTTTTTCGAAAATCCACTGCCGAACTTCATGTCTAATCCGGCATAGGTAGTGTTGTTTACATAAAAGGAGAGACTGCCTTTACCGGGCAATTTTACACCTCCCGTGTAATAATGCACCAGATAATTTTCCGATCCGTTTGCCCCGGAACCGGCCCATGAGCTGTATTGATTGCTATAGCCGGCCGTGGTGGAATCGCTATAATTCGAAAGAGCAAAACCCTCCCAATAATCCCAACCCATAGAATTGTCGAAATAGGAATAAAACTCGACCTGGTTAAAATGTAGTAAGGTGTCAATAATCACAGTATCCGGAGGCAGGCCGGGCTGTTCGAAATCTACAGAAATTTGTGCATGCACAGAAAAGGGTAAAAGAAGACCTAAAAGTAAAATTGCTTTTTTCATTTTTTGATATGTATTAATAGATGTATTCCGGTTTGAAAAGATATACCCGGCATGGGCCTGAGGGCAACCACTTCGTAGTATTGATTGAAAATATTTTGTAGGGTAAGGAAACTTCGTATGCTTAGTTTTTTCAATGGGAAAGAATAATTTGCCGTAAAATCGCCGGTAGTATAAAAGGGTAAAAATTCCGAATTGTCGAAGGTGGTAAAGCGTTTGGAAGTAAAACGTTGATTGTATCCCAGATTTAGGTTCTTCCAGGAATATTGCAAATTAATTCCGGCCAGATGCTCGGGCGTATAAATGAGATTTTTTTTGTGCAAAGAAGGGTTGTCGGGACGAATAACGCGGGCATGCGTATAGGTATAATGTATGTGCACTCCGATTTGATGCGCGCCGATAAGCCAATCTTGCTTTATAACCCATTCCATTCCCAAGCCTCTAGTTTGATCTATATTTTGCGGACTCCAGTAACTGCCCTGAGGGATCCAAACAATGCGATTTTTAAGCAAATTTGCAAAAGCAGCTGCCGAAACAAAGGTGTTTTTATGCGAAAAAGTGAACTGAATATCCGAAGCAAAGCCGTCTTCGGGCAGGAGATGCGGATTTCCTCCCGGATTCCAATACCTGTCGTTCATGCCGGGAGCCCGAAAAATTCTACCATGTTGCATAGAAATGGCGAAGCCTTTGGGAAGTTTATATTTTAAATAAAGTTGGGGGTTAATATTGACATATTTTTCTTGAATATAAGAGGGTTTAATAAATATACGTAAGTTTAAGTTTTTCTTGTTTTCGTATATATATCCAATACTTGCGTGAATAGAACTTTCCCGATGCAAATAGGTAGTATTAAATCCGTTTTGAAATTGGAATTGCAAGGATGAAAAGAGCAGGGATCGGGGAGATATATGGTAATTGTATTGTATATCGCTGATAAAGTTCAGGAAAGACATATAGGAATTATTGATCAGATTGTCGTCGGAGAAGCGCAGGTCTTCTGCGAAAACAGCTTGTTTTATGTGGAGTTTATGTTTGTTTTTTGCGAATTGATATGCGATGAGACTGCGCATGAATCTATCCTTTTGCTTTGCATGTGTTTCGGCGCTATAGAGGGCTGCGGGCACTTGCCTGTCGGCGTTGCCAAACCAGGCGGCTATACGCAGGGAATGGTATTTGGGGAAATAATAGGCATAATCGGCGCGGGCACCGTAGTGCAAAGTTTGGGCATGTTCTCGCTTGCGGAAGGCTAATCCTTTTTCTTCGGCATTAGGAATGGGAAAATTATTTTTTGCATATCGGTTGTAGGCGCTGAAAGAAAAGACTTGTTTGGAAGAGGAGAGGTTCAGCGCGAGAGATTGGGAAAAGTCGAGATAAGTACCTCCGCTTAGGTTTAGGCTAAGGCTGTTTTCTGTATCTGAATTATTAGATAAAATCAGTGCACCTCCTGCACTTGCCAGAGCCGAGGGGTTATTAATAGTTCCGGGTTGCCAGCTGCTTTTTTCGAAGCCGGTGGCGGGAAGCAGAGAGAAGTCTATAGTGCCTAGGGTATTGTTTTGCAGGTTCAATCCGTTCCATAATACGCCCGTATGGTGGGCGCTCAGAGATCGGTGGCTGATGGTGGCTATATTGCCCGGACCGTAATTTTTTATAAATACACTATTTTGGCGAGAGAGTATATCGGCCATACTTGCTTCCGGAAAAGCGATGAATGTGGATTTGGGAAAACTATCCCGGGGAATAATGGCGTGAGATGCAGCATAATAGTCGACCAAGACTACTTTTTTCAAGGTGTCTTGTGCATGTAACCCTAAGGTTAAAAAGCCGATCCATATAAGATATATACTCCTTCTATTCATATTGCCATTTTCAAATAAAAAACGGCATAGAATGTCCGGAAAGACAGGACAAGATCAATGCCGACTTTATTCCCGAAGTGCGGTTATGTTATTCATGCTTTGGCAGGTCTTCTGACTTATCTCTGTATATACGCCTTCCCAAAAATTCAGTGGCATTTTGTATATACGTAAAATGAGAATTACAGCAGCGGGTACTGTTTCGGATTCACACCGAATTCCCTCTTGTATTGTGTTATTTACAATACCAAAACAGGGCAAATATAGGTTTAATAAATGGAATAATGCTTTTTTGTGGAAATTTTTCGAAACGTTTTGCCGACAATTTCCTCAAGTGTTAAGGAGAGAGAAAAGAGAGCATTTATGCATTACAATTTCGTTTTTCTAATAAATCTTGTATATTTTTGTGTAAAATAATCGACTATGAAAGCAATTAATTTAAGTGTATTGTTAGGCCTATTGCTTGGTTTAAGTAATATGTCTTGGGGGCAGGCCTTTAGTAAAGGCGACGTGACTATGTCTGTGACTCTTGGTGCATCTCATTTTTGGCATTTACGAGGCGGCTACTATAGTCCGGGTCCCGGGTATGTATGGGGGGGGGGCGGCTTGTCTCCGGTATCAGGGAATGCATTTTTTACGATGGAATTTGCTCCGGGTAGATATGTAGGAGCTGGATTCTTTGCAGGGATAGGTGGTTCTGCATTTGGATGGGGAAGTATCAATGTGCCGGTTGGTGGATTTGCGAATTTTCACTTTTACCAATTAATCGCCGATAAAACGGGAAATGATATTCATGCCGACAAGCTGGATATTTATGCCGGATTGAATATTGGAACCGGATTAGGTTTCTGGCCGGGCTTCTCATCTCAACGTGCAAATGCTATTATTTTTGGGGGACCAACAGCTGGTATTCGTTATTACTTTAAGCCGAATATTGCAGTAACGGGCGAACTGGGTTATGGTAAAACTCTGTTTTCAGCCGGATTAACCTTTAAGCTATAAGAAAATAACTTGTAATTGTATTGCCGTTTTTGCTCAGCAGAAACGGCATTTTTTTTGTGGGGATACCTCTAAAATCACAAAAAGCCGTCCCATAAATGAGACGACCTTTTGCGTTTACCAACCCTTATTGGATACAAAATTAGATGAAAGTTTATTTAAAACAAATTTTTAAACAAAAAAATAACAAAAATGGGCAAAATAGTTTCCATTATGTTTTTAAAACGCTAACCATCAGGCGTTTTTCTGATTTCGGAAAGACTGGATCGACTTAAAAAAGTGAGAGGAGGCTGATTGTTTTGCATTGTTAATTCCAGTTTATAGCAGATAAGTTCGATTTTTTTGGGCACAGAATCCTCGCCATTATATAAGGTATCGCCCAAAATGGGATATCCTGCAAAAGCCAGTTGCGCGCGGATTTGGTGGTATTTTCCGGTAAGCAATTCCACTTCCAACAGGCTGTGGGTACTGTAGCTGGCTTTGGTTTTTACCCTCAGGTGAATGGCTTTATACCCGGGTTTGGGTGAGGCCGAAATCTGTGCTTTAAGGCTATGAGCCGACTTGGCATGATAGTGGGTTAAAAATTTAGGACCCTTATACAGTCCCTGAACATGGGCCAGATAATATTTTTTCCAGGGAGAGTGTTTGGTGCCACTCCATTCCGACAATAGGCTTTTCTTTTTGGTGCAAACGAGCAATCCCCCTACCGGCTTGTCGAGCCTGTGCGGCAATCCCGCATGCAGTTGCTTTTTGTTGGGATAGGTTTTCTTGAGATAGGCGGCAAATTGCTCGAGCACAGCGTCGGGTTCTCCTTCGCTAAGCATGCCGGGAGCTTTGTCTACTATGGCGAAATTATCGTTTTCGTAAATGATGCTTGCTTTCATTTTGTGAGATTATATTCTACCCATTTTAAAGGCAAAACCTGGTTTAATTCATTTTTCGGGTCGCCGTTAATCTCCTGAATCATGCTTTTTAGTTTAAGATTAATCGATTTTTGTTTCGTCCCCGAGTTGAGCATAAATTCATAATATAATTTTAAGATGGGAATCAGAGGGGCAAATTTAGAGGTGTTTTTGTGTTTAGATTTTTCCATATTCATCATTTCCCTTTCTGCCGTTGCATAATCGCCTTTTTTAAGATAATAGATATAGAGTAAAATTCGGTGATATAATTTCAGGTGCGGATTATGCAGGGTCTTGATTTCATTAATGCTTTTCTTCAGTTTTTCAATTTCATCCAAAAAAAGATAGGTGTTGATTTTCATGGCTTGAAACTGTTCGTTTTTATTGAAATTGGGATGCCTTTTTTCGGTAAGTAGAAGCACCTCTTTGGCTTTGGCATAAGACTCCGACTTCAAAAGCATACTGAGGTAGTTGAAATGGATATTGGGCGAACCTATGGTTTCGGGTAATTCGGGGGCATTTAGAATGGAGTCGTATAAAAGACCTGCTTCGGCATATAAACCTTGTTTGGTGTATTCGGTAGCTAAAGCGCCTTTAATGGCAATTTGTTCGGTCGTTTTAAAATAAAAAGGCGGTGTTTTTTCCAGTAATTCCAGTGCCTGTTTCATGGATAGGAGAGCTTTGTCTCCCGAAGTTTTGAAAGCCATGGCTTTGGTGTAGAAATAGGCGCCGATAGGCGAATTATGCGATAGCAGATCTATGGAAATTTCCTGCATAGGTTCCGTTTGAATCAGAGGCAGTCCGGCACTCATTTTCAATTTTTCGAAAGAGGCTTCCATGAATTGACTATAGTGGAATTCTTCGGAAAATAAGGTTGTAATCAGATTTTTTTGAGTAATAACCCGATTTTGGAGCAAGTTTAATTTTGCCGAGAAAGGTATGGGCATTTGAAATTCCACCAGATAATACCATCGGTTAATTTTGAGCAAATCAATCCATGCCGACTTGGCCTGAGCGCCCTCAAAAGCTTGCTTTGCATATCGTTCGGCAAGATCATACATTCCGCGTTTAAGGCACCATTTGCTCATTTCGTAGAATACAGAATAACTTTCGTTAAGCGTGGTATCGAAGCTACTTTGGGAATAAATGAACAGTTCGAACTTCTTTTTCAGCAATTTCTTTTCGGCCCGAAGCAGATAATCCTTTTCGGCTCTGTATTTTTTGCCATACAACAGCTGAAACACCATTTCTTTATCTTGCTGTTTTCTCAAAATACGAAAAAGCGCTTTGGATTTACTTCCCTGAGGAAGGCTTTTCAGGAAATCGGCCGCTTCTTTAGGGCTACAGGGAGAAATTAATATAGACACCATTTCACAGAATCAAATATTTAAATATTGACAAACAGTTTGTTATAATCAAATGTGATCTGTTTTTCATCATATTACGTTTCACAAATATATGATTTTTGGGTTTGAACTGATATGAGATTTGTTCAATTTTGACTTGCCTGTAACCACAATTACAACCAACAACTAAAAAAATGATTCGGACTATGTTCCGAATTTTTTTTTGCCTTTAATCTTCCTCAAAATAGGTGATGATTGCGTCTTTAATCAGCTTATGTTGTTGAATGCCCGTAAGATGTGGAAGTTTTTCTGTGGCTTCCCAATGTGGCCAGCCATCTTTATCTTTACCCAAAAAGCTGTAATAACCGTAGGGTTCGAGCAGGGAGCAAACGGCAATATGCATGACCTCCATTTTTTGCTGTTTCCCGAGTTTTATATATCCTTTTCCAAGCTCCTGCAAGCCGATTAGGAATAAAATCCCCTCCACTTCGAAGTCCTGATCGAATTCCAGATTCAGCTTTTTTACCAGGTTATTCCATTTAACATTTAAATCATCTGCTGCCATGCGGCAAATTTCATTATTTTTGTCGATTGTATTACATTTAATGCATAATAAATTTTAAATTACCGTTATTCATATCATATGGGTTGTAGTTCGTGTTCAAGTGGAAGAGGAAATTCGGAGTCTTTGGTTCCAGCCGGTTGCGGCAATAAAGGGTCTTGTGGGACCGGTGGCTGTAATAAGCTGAATGTTTTCGATTGGTTGGGAGGGATGGAAGACGCCCGTGTAGAAAAATTTCCCTGGGTCGAAGTGCGTTTCAAAAATACGCGTAAAGAGTTTTATCATAATAGCGAAAATCTGCCTTTGGCTGTTGGCGATGCCGTGGCTGTGGAATCGAGCATAGGTCATGATATCGGAATTGTTTCTTTGACCGGGGAATTGGTGCGCATGCAAATGAAAAAATATCATGTGAGCTGGACAGAACCCGGGCGGAAGATTTTCAGAAAGGCGAAGCCGAATGATATTGATCGATGGAAAACGGCGATGACATTGGAAAAAGATGCCATGATGCTTTGTCGCAAGTTTGCCGATGATTTGAAGCTCGATATGAAAATCAGCGATGTGGAATATCAGGGAGATGGATTAAAAGCAACGTTTTTTTATATTGCAGAAGGCCGTGTTGACTTTCGGGAATTGATCAAATTATTGGCCAGAGACTTGCGGGTTCGTATAGAAATGCGTCAGATTGGTTCGCGTCAGGAGGCCGGTCGCGTGGGCGGAATTGGGGCTTGTGGAAGAGAATTGTGTTGCAGCTCATGGCTCACCGATTTCAGATCGGTAACCACCACCGCAGCACGTTATCAGCAATTGAGTATTAACCCGCAAAAATTGGCCGGACAATGTGGCAAATTGAAATGTTGTCTGAATTTCGAACTGGAAAGTTATATGGATGCACTGAAAGATTTTCCGAAAAGTAACGTAATCCTTCGTACCCGTGAAGGTAATGGTGTTCATGTAAAAACCGATATCTTCAAAAGAGTGATGTATTTCGCCTATGAGGAAAGCATGCATGTGTTTCATCCGCTGCCGCTTAGTCGCGTTAAAGAAATCATGGAGATAAATGCCAAAAATGAATTGGTCGACAATCTTATGGGAGATACGCCAAAACCCGAATCGAAAAAATTTGCAGCCGAAGCCTTATACTCTAATGTAATTGAGGAAGATAGTCTCACTCGTTTCGATTCGAAAAATAAGAATAAGAAGAGAAATAAGAAAAAAAGACCGCAACAACGAAATAGAAATAATCAAAAACCCAATGCTGACAATAAAAAATCATAGTATATACTTGCTGTTTAGTTTTATTTGGCTGCTATTCAGTTCTTGCGATAACTCAGTGGTATATGAAAAATATGCCGATTTCGACGAACAGGGTTGGCGTGCAGAAGACAGTCCCCTTTTTGACGTGGAAATTAAAGACACATCCTTAGCCTATAATCTGATTTTTAATGTACGCAATACCAAGGAGTATGGTTATAGAAATCTATGGATTTTAATAGAAACAACCTATCCCGACGCAACTTTCTCTAAAGATAGTTTGAATTTGTTTTTAAGCGATGAAAGCGGAAAAGAATTGGGAAAATGCAGCAGCAGCATGTGCGAAAATGCCTTTTTGGTCAACAAGCAAGGCCCTGTGAAATTCAAACATCATGGCGTTTATTCATTTCGTATCGAACATTTAATGCGCGCGGAAGGCGGAGTTTTGAAGCATATACGAAATGTAGGAATACGTCTCGAAAAAAGCATAGACTAGGTTTATTATGGCAAAAAAATCGTATAAAAAAGGAATTTGGGTATTGGCTTTCAGTCCCCTCATTGCATTATTGGGAGGCTTGTTGCTGGCCGGATTAGGCGTATTTGGGCCCTTGCCCGAGTTCGACGAATTAGAGAACCCCTCTTATAGTCGCGCCACTAATGTGTATTCGGCAGATGGGAAAATTTTAGGTAAATATTATATTCAGAACCGAACCACGGTCGATTATGATGAGATTTCGCCCAAGCTGATCGACGCTTTAGTGGCCACCGAAGATGTGCGTTTTTACGATCACAGCGGGGTTGATGCACGGGCATTATTGAGGGCTGTTGTGAAACTGGGCCGCGACGGTGGAGGCAGTACCATTACCCAGCAATTGGCCAAAATTTTGTTTCATGGACAGGATCAAAGCGGGAGTAAGTTTTCGCGTATTTTCCAGAAATTAAAGGAATGGGTTATCGCTGCAAAGCTCGAGAGAACCTATACCAAACAGGAGATTATTACCATGTATTTAAATACGGCCGATTTCGGACATGAGGTGTTTGGAATTCAAACCGCATCGCGTGTGTTTTTCGGGAAAAAACCGATCGAATTGGAATATCATGAAGCAGCTACCTTAGTGGGTATGCTCAAAGCCCCGTCTTATTATAGTCCGATTCGAAACGAAAAGTCGAAAGAACGTAGTCTAAACCGCCGTAATACGGTCCTCGACCAAATGCTGAAATATGGGAAAATTGACGCAGATGTACACGCCAAAGAAAGAAAAACCGCATTGAGTAAGGATGAAGGCAAGATGTATGAAAGGGTCCAGCGCAATCAGTATGGGGTGGGCGAACAAGCAGCGTATTTCCTGAGCGAATTGAGAAAAGACCTTACAGCCTGGTGCAAAAATCATATCAATAAAGAAACCGGAAAACCCTATGATATTTATAGAGATGGGTTAAGAGTCTATACCACCATAGACAGTAAAATGCAACAATATGCCGAAGAGGCCGCCAAGGAGTGGATGGCGCAATTGCAGGAACAATTTTTTAAATCGAAGCGTAAGAGTAAGAACGGACCTTGGCCCAATAGTCTCAAGGCCTCTGAGGTCGAGAAGAAAGTTATCTCCGATATGAAAAACAGCGATCGTTGGCGCAGCGCTAAGGCGGCAGGATTGTCGGCTAAAGAAATTGAAGCTACATTCAAGGAAGAGGTCGACATGAAGGTTTTTTCGTGGAAAGGCTATGTAGATACTACTATGACTCCCTGGGATAGTTTGATTTACTATAAGTTCTTTCTTCAATGTGGTATGATGAGCATGGAAACCCGTTCCGGATTTGTACGCGCCTGGGTGGGAGGAATCGATTATAAATCCTTTAAATTCGACCATGTTCGCGCTGCGCAAAGGCAGGTTGGGTCTACTTTTAAGCCATTTGTTTACAGTCTGGCCATGCAGGAACATTTATCGCCTTGTACGCAAGTTCCCAATATAAAGGTATGTATAGACGATTGGTGTCCCTCGAATTCGGGATCATATAAAGAAGGGCAAATGATTACACTTCAGGAAGGTTTGGCTCAATCCATAAATTATATTTCGGCCTATTTAATGAAGCAATACGGTCCGCATGCCGTGGTTAGTTTTATAGAAAAATTGGGAATAGATGTTTCGGATATAGATGCAGTGCCTGCCATTTGTCTTGGTACGCCTGATATTACCGTGTACGAGATGGTTGGTGCTATTAATACTTTTGCCAATAAAGGGATATTTATAAAACCTCAATATTTATTTCGAATTGAAGATAAAAATGGGAATTTATTAGAGGAGTTTTATCCGCAACGGAACGAAGCATTAGACGAACAAGCGGCCTGGCTGACCATTCAATTAATGAAAGGAGTAATCCAGGGTACGGGAGGGCGACTGCGTTCAAAGTATAAATTTAATTATCCCGTAGCCGGAAAAACAGGTACCACGCAAAACAATTCCGATGGATGGTTTATAGGCACTACGCCCGATATAACCACTGGAGTATGGGTGGGCGGAGAAGACCGACAAATACGTTTTGCCAGTACGGCATTGGGACAAGGAGCGAATATGGCCTTGCCGATTTGGGCGCTGTATATGACCAAAGTGTATAACGATAAGAACCTGAATTATAGCAAAGGCGATTTCGAAAAACCAAGCGTAGCTCTGAACGTGGAAACAAATTGCAGCGAATATGTGGAAACACAACGAATAGAAAAAAGTGTTAACTTACCCGATGAATTCGATAATTATACATCAGAATAAAAATTGAAAAATGGCAATAAATAAAGTTGTAAAAGATGCGGAAACTGCAATGAGAGACATAGAAGACAATATGACTCTTTTAGTGGGCGGGTTCGGACTTTGCGGCATCCCCGAAAATTGTATTAATGAATTGGTTCGCAAGGGTATTAAAGGGCTGACTTGCATCAGCAATAATGCCGGTGTTGATGATTTTGGATTGGGATTATTGTTGCAAGCCAGACAAATAAAAAAGATGATTGCATCTTATGTGGGCGAAAATGCCGAGTTCGAACGCCAAATGTTGAGCGGTGAATTGGAGGTCGAACTTATACCGCAGGGTACCTTGGCGACCCGTTGCATGATGGCCGGATACGGTATTCCCGCTTTCTACACTCCCGCCGGTTTTGGAACCGAAGTAGGCATAGGAAAAGAATCCAGAACATTCACATATAAAGGTCAGGAAAAAGCGTATTTAATGGAACATGCCTTTGATGCTGATTTCGCTTTGGTGAAAGCCTGGAAAGGCGATACAGCCGGGAATGTGATATATAAGGATACGGCCCGCAATTTTAATCCGGTTATGGCCATGGCAGGAAAAATTACCATCGTTGAGGTAGAGGAATTGGTGGAAGCCGGGGAATTGGACCCCAATATGATTCATACACCGGGAATATATGTAGATCGTATTTTCAAAGGGGAGCATTATGAGAAAAGAATTGAACAAAAAACCGTGAGACAAAAAACGAGTTAATTATGTTGGATAAAATTGGTATTGCAAAACGTATTGCACGCGAGGTAAAAGATGGCATGTATGTGAATCTGGGTATAGGTATTCCTACCCTGGTTGCCAATTATATTCCGGATGGAATTGAGGTCGAACTGCAAAGCGAAAACGGGATTTTGGGCATGGGCCCATTCCCATTCGAAGGAGAGGAAAGTGCCGACTTGATTAATGCCGGAAAACAAACTGTAACACTGCGACCCGGAGCAAGTATTTTCGATAGCGCCATGAGTTTTGGTATGATCCGCTCCCAGCGCGTGCATCTTACCATACTGGGTGCAATGGAGGTAAGCGAAAATGGGGATATAGCCAATTGGAAAATTCCCGGGAAAATGGTGAAGGGTATGGGTGGAGCAATGGATCTGGTTGCTTCCGCACGGAATATTATTGTGGCTATGCAACATGTAAATAAACACGGAGAAAGTAAACTTCTGCCGGCATGTAGCCTACCACTTACTGGCGTAAAATGCGTGAAAACTATAGTGACCGAATTGGGCGTGTTTGATATTGCCCCAGAAGGAGGCTTTGTGCTGAAGGAAAGAGCACCCGGTGTAAGCGTAGACGATATTCGTAAAGCTACGGCAGGCAAACTCATCGTGGAAGGCGATATACCGGAAATGATATTATAAAAAAACTTCCCGCTCTAAATGGATAAAGCGGGAAGAAACCTGTGTATGAAAAATGTTAACCTAAACTCTATTACAAAAGTATAGAATAAGGGTCTTCAAAAAAATAACAAAAAATGACACTTGTCGGAATTTTTAATGGTAAGAAATGTAAAAGATTCCTTTTAATTCCAGCGACTTGAATATCATTTAAATACGGCAAAAGATATGTTCTTGCTCTTGCAGAAAATTCCCGTTTACTAAATTTTATGCGATAAATTATTGGGGTTTTTCAAAAAAGCAAAAGAGATATTGTATATTTGCTTATACAACAAGAATTAACAACTAATTAAACAGCTTCATGAAAGGATTTCGGAACATATGTTCATTCGTTTTATGTTGTATTTTACTTTCTGCACCCTCCCCAGTAGTTAATGCACAGTCTTATTTATTCGGCTCGCTAACCGGCTTGTCAGATTTTATGTTATGGACTCCTGTAGGAGATGCCATACCCGGCGATACACCCGGCGACCCGGACGCACTGCCCGACGAGGTATTGCTGACTCAAAATGGAGGTAACTCTATTGGAGCAGTTTATTTTTCATCTCCAATTAATTTTGCTCAATGTACCGGATGGCGTGTAGAATTTCAGTTTAGAATTTTCGACAGTTCGAACCCCTACAGTTTATTCGGAGACGGTTTGGCCTTTTGGGTTACCCCGAATCCTCCCGCATCTTTTAGTAGTGGTACCGACCTGGGAATTGGTGCGGCTATGCAGGGACTTAAAGTAGGCTTCGATACCTGGGACGCCGGATGCAACGGAGCAAATCCCGAAATTCAAATCAGAAATGGTGTAGGTTATGCCGAATGTTGGGCTCAACCTACCTTGCACAATACTGCCGGATCGCTTAATTTCATCCGCTCTAACACCTATAATAATGCTGTTATTTCTTATAACGCCGGAAATATTAGTGTTACCGTAAACGGTACGACCTATCTTACGGCCTTCTCACCGGTTGCTTTTACCAGCGGATATTTCGGATTTAGCGCCTCGACAGGTGCAGCATGGGATAGGCATTCTATTAAGAATATATATATTTATACCGAACAAGTGCCATCTAACGCCGGTTCTGATGTTACGTATTGCAGTGGAAGTACAACCACTATCGGTGGCGCATCTACTCCCGGCTATACCTATAGCTGGAGTCCCTCAACCGGATTAAGCAGCACTACGGTTTCTAATCCGACCGTTTCTTTGGTCAACAATACAACCGCTCCTATAACACAACAATATATTGTCTCTACGCTACTCTCTACAAGTGGAAGCTGCCCTACATATGACACGGTTGTGGTAACGGTAAATCCCATGCCGCAAAGTAGTTTCACGCTCAGTGATGATACCATTTGTGAAGGTACTAATGTTATTGTTCAATCGAATAATCCGGTAATTACGGGGATGATTTACGACTGGGATTTTGATGGTGCAACGATTGCCTCCGGCAGTGGCCCCGGTCCGTATAATCTGACATGGAACGGACAAAATGCGCATACGATTTCATTTACCACCATAGCAAATGGGTGTACGAGTGTTGTTCAAATGGATACTGTGCAGGTTTGGCAAATCCCAACAGCCGACTTCTCTATTTCCGACTCAACCCTTTGCCAATTCGACAGTACGATAGTCACCTATACGGGTAATGCAAGTGCTGCCGCTAATTATAACTGGAATTTTGGTACGGGTACATTGATCTCCGGAAGCGGACAAGGGCCTATAGAAATTGATTATAATACAACCGGAAATACTTCGCTTAGTTTATATGTTGTTGAAAATGGATGTAGCTCTTCTGTTCAAGATGTAAGCATTTCTGTGTCTCCACGACCTGTAGCCGATTTTAGTATCTCCGCAGCCCAAGGCTGTACCGACCTCGGTTATGATGTTACCTATACCGGATCCTCGCATACAGGGGCAACGTACAATTGGAACTTTTACGGAGCTACGGTGAATTCAGGCACAAATGCCGGGCCATATAATCTTAGCTTTCTTAACCAAGGTTGGTATTTTATAGACCTGGAAGTTGACCTGAATGGGTGTACTTCTCAGTTGTATACCGATTCTATTGAGATTTTTACTACCCCAACATCCGGATTTATTGTGTCGGATACAGGCGCATGTGAGGATGACCCGATTATGATTACCTATGTTGGAAATGCCGGCACGGGTGCAAATTATACCTGGGATTTTGATGGGGCAAACCTGAATTCGGGTAGTGGACAAGGTCCCTATTTGATAGACTGGTCTACCGGAGGAAACCCAAGCATCTCGCTCACCGTTACGGAAAATGGATGCAGCTCTACACAGTTTGTACAACAAATGATAATTACCGCTAAACCAACTTCGCAATTTACGGTAGATAATATATTGTGCGAACGTGAACAAACTACGGTAACCCATACCGGAACGGCTGGTCCCACTGCAAGTTTTAACTGGAATTTCAACGGCGCTCTCATTGGGTCAGGATCTAACCAAGGACCATATAATGTTTGGTTCCCCAATCCCGGAAATTATACCATGGAATTGTATGTTGACGATAATGGCTGCCAAAGCGATACAAGTACCGTCAATATTACCGTACACCCCAAACCGGACGCTTCTTTTGCAGGCACGAATTTGGTCGGCTGCGAACCACTGACTTCCTCTTTTTCAGCTAATGTTCAAGATGCAGCAAATTCATATGCCTGGGATTTTGAAGCGCTTACCGGCACCGGATTCAGTCCCACCGTTACCTTCAATGCAGGTCAATATGATGTAGAATTGGTGGTTACTACTCCCGAAGGCTGTAAAGATACCGCATCTAATGCCGGTTTTGTGGAAGCATATCTTAGTCCTATTTCCGACTTTACGGTGAATAATACACAACTCTCCGGATCGAATCCTACCTTGTCGATTAGTGATGCCTCTTCTTTCGCAGATAGCTATTTCTATTCCTTCGGAAATGGAGCAGTTTCTCTTGAACCAAATCCATCACATACCTATAATACGGAAGGCGAATGGCTGGTTACCCAAGTGGTGAGCACCAACAATGGTTGTGTGGATAGCAGTTCGCAAGTGGTTTATTTTGCCCCTTCCCCGCTTATCTTTATTCCGAATTCATTTACACCGAATCTGGATAACCATAATAATACCTGGAAGATTAGCATGAGCTATATCACTAAGTTCGAACTTACCGTATTTAATCGTTGGGGCGAAGTGATTTTCCAATCGAATGATATTTTTGATCAATGGGATGGCTTTTCTAAAAGAACAAATCAAAAAGCGCCAACCGGTGTTTATGCATACCGTATTCTATATACGGACCTGAGCGGACTCACTAAGGATATTGTAGGTAGTGTGCACCTAATACGATAAAATTCCGCTTAGCACCGCTGTTTTTTATTGTATCATTTTTATTGATATCGGTATAATGGAATCTGATAGTATTTCAGATTTGATATAAAATTTACATCTATCCATATCATTTTTGCTATATTTGTAGGGTTAACATGTTTCATTTAAAACTTTATAAAAATGGCATTTGAATTACCAAAATTACCGTACGACTTTAATGCGCTTGAACCGCATTTTGATACCCTTACCATGCAAATACATCATGGCAAACACCATAATGCATATGTAACCAATTTGAATAACGCTGTTGCAGGAACAGAAATCGAAAACGCCGATATTGTTGAAATTAACAAGAATATCAGCAAATATTCTACCGCAGTGCGCAATAATGGAGGTGGTCATTATAACCATTCTTTGTTCTGGACTATACTGGGTCCCAATAAAGGAGGAGCACCCTCAGGAGCTTTGGCAGAGGCAATCAATAAGCAATTTGGCTCTTTTGAAGAGTTCAAAACACAGTTTAATCAGGCCGCCGCTACACGTTTTGGTTCGGGTTGGGCTTGGTTATGCGTGAAAGATGACAAATCGCTTTGCGTATGCAGTACACCTAATCAGGATAACCCACTTATGGACATATCTGAATGTAAAGGTACGCCTATTTTAGGCCTAGATGTTTGGGAACATGCTTATTATTTGCATTACCAAAACAGGAGACCCGATTATATCAATGCATTTTGGAATTTGGTAAATTGGGATGAAGTAGCTAAAAATTATGCTGCTGCATTATAGTTTTTCTTAAATTATTTCTTAAAGGAGTGTTGTTTTCAGCACTCCTTTTTTAAACTTTAAATTGTATAAATATGAATAAAATGAAAATCTTTTTGTTTGCCATAGCCGGAATGTTGTCGGCAGGAGCTTATGCACAATTGGCCTTGCCTCAACCAAGCCCACGCGCTAAGGTAAGTCAGACCCTTGGGGTTACCGAAATCACTGTTGATTATAGCCGCCCTGCTGTAAAAGGACGTAAAGTTTGGGGCGATTTAGTGCCCTTCGGTAAGGTCTGGAGAACCGGTGCAAATTCAGCTACAACCATTACTCTAAGCACAAACGCCGAAATAGGCGGACGAGAAATAAGTAAAGGTGAGTATGCGTTGTTTACTATTCCAGGCGAAAAAGAGTGGACAATTATTATCAATACCAATGAAGGACAAAAAGGAAGTGTAAACCATAAAAGCGAACTGGATGTAGTGCGCTTGAATGCCGTACCCAAAAAATCTGCCGAATTTAAAGAACGTTTCGAAGTACGCATTAATCCGACTTCTGATAATGAAGCCTATATTGTTCTCGGATGGGAAAATTTGGAAGTGCAATTTCCAGTACGCGTGAATTCTGTTGAAAATGCAGGAAAAAACATAGCGGAATATGCACAAAAAAGCGGATCTCTTTGGTATGATTTGGCAAAAGCTACAATCTATTCTCACGAGAATAATATTAATAAGGATCAGCAATTAAAGTGGATCGACCAATCAATAGCTTTGGAAGATCATTTTTATAATAAGATGATTAAAGCTAAAGTTTTGCATGCTTCCGGAAATAAAGCCGAAGCCTATTCATGGATGGCACAAGCTAAAGATTTTGGCGAGAAAAATCCAAGCGGATTCTATGATGCATACAAAAATGAAATTGAGAAAAGTCTGGCCGATTGGAGTGCTTTTGCACCCAAAAAGAAGAAAAAATAAGCTCATTTTTCCAATTATTATAAGCCGGCAATTTATATTGTCGGCTTTTTTTTGAACTCCTCTCAAAAAGCGTAACTTCGCTTCCTAATTTTGGTTTAAACCGTGACCGAACTCATTTTAATCGTAGCCATTCTAGGATACTTAGGCGTTATCCTTGAATCACCTCTTAAGGTAAATAAAACCATTACCGCCGTTTTTACCGGGGCTTTATGCTGGATTATGTACGGCTTTTTTACCTACGATGGTACTTCTTTGGTTGCGGATAAACTTATCTCCAGTTTTGGAGAAATTGCCGGAGTGCTCTTTTTTCTGTTGGGCGCTATGACTATAGTCGAACTCATTGATTTGCATAAAGGATTTTCGGTTATTATCCACCGTATACGAACAAAATCGGTTTTTAAACTTTTGTGGATTATCGGATTGCTCGCATTTTTCCTCTCTTCTATACTCGATAATTTAGCCACTACCATTATTATGGTAACTATACTGAATAAATTATTGCCCAAAGGCGAAATTCGCATGACCCTCGCCGGTATAGTGGTAATTGCAGCCAATGCAGGTGGAGCATTTAGTCCCATCGGTGATATTACAACAACCTTGCTTTGGGTGGGGGGACAAATATCTGCCGCAGGTGTCATTAAAACACTCTTTTTCCCCTCATTGGTCGCCGCACTTGTTCCCATTTTTATAGCCGGATTCCGACTCAGAGGAAATGCCGCACTGAGGTCTCAACTTTCTATGGAAAGAGCCCTGAAAGAAGAAAAGGAAAGAGGAAGTAAGCGCATTTTGTTTATGGGAGTCTTGAGCCTTCTCATGGTCCCCGTTATTAAAACCCTCACAGGCTTGCCTCCCTTCATTGGCGTATTTTTGGGGTTAGCCATGGTGTCTATGATGTCGGAGTTTATTCACTTCAAAAAATCAACCGAAGAAAAACGCATTTACTCGGTTAGCTATGCCCTTAGTAAAGTCGATATTAGCTCTATATTTTATTTTGCCGGAATTTTACTCCTGGTTTATGTGCTCGAAGAAATACATTTATTAGGTTCTCTCGCCGATTTTCTGATTCATAACTTGCCTTCTCTCGATTTTATGGTCATAGCAATAGGACTCATGTCGGCTATTATTGATAATGGTAGTTTGATCGCCGCTACACAAGGTATGTTCTCGCTCTCCACTTATCCGACTGACAGTTATCTGTGGGATTTTTTGGCTCTGAGTGCAGGTATTGGCGGAAGCTTGCTTATTATTGGATCGGCATCGGGAGTAGCCATTATGGAGAAAGAGAAAATTTCGTTTATGTGGTATCTCAAAAAGATAAGTCCCCTCGCTTTTGCCGGATTTATAGCCTCCATCGCTGCCTTTTTATTGCAATCTAAAATGGTCGAATGGCTAAGTTTATGATGAATTAGCTTGCGTTTGATTTTTAATTGCCTCCGTTCAAAAAACGAATATTGCGTTTTAATCCCTCAAATTTAGTGCGCTTGACGGGACTTTTGCGGAATAATTCCCTGAAAACCTCTTCGCTTATTTCCTCCCAATCTCTTTTACTCATGTGCAGTAATGCCTCGGAGGGAGTGAATTCGGCTGTTTTATGCGGGCTACTGAATCGGTTCCAGGGACAAACTTCTTGACATATATCGCATCCAAATACCCAGTTTTCCATTTTTCCCTTAAAAAAATCGGGTAAGGTGTCCGATTTTAATTCTATAGTGGCATAGGAAATACACTTGCTCCCGTTAACTATATAAGGCTGTTCTATAGCATCGGTCGGACATGCATCTATGCAGCGGGTGCAATCGCCGCAATGATCCTGTACCGGAGCATCCGGGCTTAATTCCAAATCACAAATTATTTCAGCCAAAAAGAAATAACTCCCCTTTTTTTTCGAAATCAGATTTGTATGTTTCCCCCTCCAACCCAATCCGGATTTTGCCGCCCAGGCTTTTTCAAGTACGGGTGCACTATCCACAAAAACCCGCCCTTCGAAGGCACCAATTTCCGCCTCCATACTTTCTACAAGTTCGCGTAGTTTGTCTTTTACCACATAATGATAATCGACACCATAGGCATACCGACTTATTTTGGGAGCTTCGGGGTCGGATTGCTTTGCTTCGCTGTAATAATTGAATAATAAGCTGATGACACTTTTTGCTCCCGGTACCAATAGGGTAGGATCCAATCTCTTGTCGAAATGATTGGCCATATATCCCATTTCGCCCTGCATGCCTTGCATTAACCAGGCCTCTAATCGTGGGGCTTCTTCTTCCAAAAAGCCGGCTTTCGCTATACCACAATCCAAAAATCCCAGCTGTTTCGCCTTTTGTTTTATAAACAAGCTATGTTTATCTGCATTATTATTCATCGAATAAGGTTCCGGCATTTCGGTTGGGCATTTTACCTAAATGTTTATAGGCTTTATCGGTTGCAATACGTCCACGGGGTGTGCGCATTAAGAAACCTTCCTGAATTAAATAGGGTTCGTATACCTCTTCTATGGTTCCGGCATCATCCGACACCGCAGTAGCTATAGTTCCCAGTCCGACCGGCCCCCCATGAAACTTTTCTATAATGGTCAACAAAATTTTATTATCCATTTCGTCTAAGCCATAAGTGTCTACATTTAATGCTTCTAAGGCCATTTGTGCTATGGAAAAGTCGATTTTACCGTTGCCTTTCATTTGTGCAAAATCGCGTACGCGACGCAACAGGGCATTGGCTATACGAGGCGTTCCTCTGCTGCGGCGGGCAATTTCGTCTGCGGCACTTGCTTCAATCGGTGTTTTAAGAATATCGGCCGAACGCTTGATAATGCTGCTTAATACGGATGAATCATAATATTCCAGCCTTGCATTGATGCCAAAACGGGCACGCAATGGCGCAGTCAATAATCCCGATCGGGTAGTGGCACCAACCAGCGTAAAAGGATTTAAAGATATTTGTACGCTACGGGCATTTGGACCCGTATCGATCATGATATCAATTTTATAATCTTCCATGGCCGAGTATAAATACTCCTCCACAACGGCACTTAAACGATGGATCTCGTCTATAAATAAAATATCCTGAGGCTCTAAATTGGTAAGTAATCCCGCTAAATCTCCCGGCTTTTCCAAAACGGGGCCCGAGCTGATTTTTATGCCTACACCCATATCATTGGCGATAATATTTGCCAGGGTTGTTTTACCCAGTCCCGGAGGGCCATGCAATAAAACATGATCCAACGCCTCCCCTCGCATTTTTGCAGCTCCCGTGAAAATTTTTAAGTTTTCTACAACCTTGGGCTGGCCACTGAAATCTGCAAATGAATCGGGCCGAAGCGCCTTTTCAATTTCCTTATCTTGGGGACTGTAATGGGTATTATGGGGATCTAAATGTTCGTTCACTATTTCCGGGAATTGTACAAAAATACGTATTTAATCATTGCATTTGCTGTTCTGATTATTCTTCTTCTGAATACCAACTGCTGTACATAACATAGTTTTGCGCTATGCGTTCAATTTCATCGGAAATTTTTTCCTTACTAATCTCTTTTACTTTTTTGGCAGGAACTCCGGCAAATATACTGCCCGCGGGTACATGTGTGCCTTCTAATACTACACTGCCCGCCGCAATAATCGAGTTGCTTTCTATTACCGCACCGTCCATTACTATAGCCCCCATGCCGATTAAAACATTATCGTGTATGGTACAACCATGCACATTGGCACTGTGACCAATACTCACATTATTCCCTATATGTAAAGGTGCTTTTAAATAGGTGCAATGCAATACGGCATTGTCTTGCACATTGACCCGATTTCCCATTTTTATATAATGCACATCGCCACGCACCACCGCGTTGAACCAAAAACTACACTCATTCCCACAGCTTACTTCACCCACTATAGTCGCATTGGGCGCAATGAAACAAGCTTCTCCAAATTGAGGCTTTTTGCCTCTTACTGATCTTATGAACGGCATTTCTCTTTTTTTTGTAAAGGTAAAAAATGAAAAATGCTTCTGCGGCTTTATTCTTATTTTCTATAGCTCTTTTTTTTTCTTTTATTCTCATTTTATACTATGTACCTTTGTGCAAAATTTTAAATATTATGTCAGGAACTCCCGTTTTAATATATGCTGAAAGTACACCCAATCCCGCTACCTTGAAATTTGTAGCCAATGTATTTTTATTACCCGAAAAAAGTGCCGAATATCTGAAAGCTGAAGATGCAGAAGGAGCTCCTCTGGTTCAGGCTTTGTTCGAAATGCCCTTTGTACGCGCGGTTTATGTGTGTAATAATTTTGTAACGATTACAAAAAAGGAATTTACGAGCTGGACAGAGATTATACCTCAGGTAAGAGAATTTTTGAAAAGTTGGCTCACAGAAGGAAAGGACGTAATTGTTATGCTTCCGGCTAAAAAAGAAGAGAAAAAGCCGGTCGAAATTGCCGATTTGAATAGCGAAGGTATAGCTGCGCAGATTATAGACGCACTCGATGAATATGTGAAACCTGCGGTGGAAAGCGATGGCGGCGAAATCTCTTTTGTTTCTTTCAATAACGGCGTAGTGACCGTGCGCCTGCAAGGCTCTTGCAGCGGATGCCCAAGTTCGACCGTTACCCTCAAACAAGGCATAGAAAATTTATTGAAACGTATGGTGCCGGGTGTAACCGAAGTGATTGCTGAAAACGGATAAGACAGGCCTGAAAATTTAGTCTGTATTGAATTATGAAAAAAAGCAGATGTTTCTCCGTACAGGGACTCATCTGCTTTTTTTGTTTAATATTTTTTGTTTTCCTATTTATTCCCCTTTTTCCAAAACCTTTGGTACGCGTATATAATCGGAATCTTTTTTAGGCGCATTTTCCAATGCATCCTTCAATTCCAAGTCTTGTTTCACTTCATCCGGACGCAGGACATTCACCTCGTCGCTCATATAAACCAAAGGTTCTACATGCTCCACATCCAATTCGTTCAACTTTTCGATAAAGCCAACAATTTTTTCTAAATCGCCGGCAATTTTTTCTTTTTCTATATCGTTGAATTCCAGCTTACATAATTCGGCCAGTTGATCTACGGTTGATTTTTCGATTTTCATGAAAACATTTGTTTCTGCAAAAGTACGCATTAAAATCTTTTTACAATAGTGTCTTCGAGCGATTTCATAAAAGCTATAATATCCGAAATTTCTTTTTCGGTCAAACGTAAGGAATCGCCCGGCAATGTCTGATTAGGCGTATGAATGCCATGCCCGATGCCTCCGCCATTATTATAAAATGCCATCACTTCCTCCAGTGTGGCAAATACCCCATTATGCATATATGGAGCCTGGAACTGTATATTGCGCACTCCGCTCGTTTTAAAGGCTCTTTTGTGTAATTCGTTTTGTGTATACAAATAACGACCTAAATCGGCATCTTCTACCATAATACCATCCAGAATAAAAGGTGTGCCCAATACCTCAAATTCGCTCTCGTCGTAAAATGGAGGCAATAGCCCATTGAATAAGGGCATAAAATGGCAAGTAGCACACTTGGCTTTGCCGGCAAATAAATTAAATCCCCTTATTACCTCAGGTGCAATATCTTTTTTCTCATCACGCATATAGGCATCAAATTCTGAGTCGAAGCTAACCAGATGACGCACATAAAACTCCAATGCCATTAAAATCGTATATTCATCAGGATCCCTTCCAAATGCGGCTTTAAATAATTCTACATATAAGGGATCCTTTTTCGTATATGCAATAATATGGGCCATATTGCTTGCCATTTCTTTTGGGTCATGAATGACATCAAAGATCTGATCATGCAATTTCAGTCTTCTTCCATCGAGAAAAAATTTTGTCTGAAATGCGCTATTCCATAAAGAAGGGGTATTGCGACTTAAAGGGATATTTCCTGCACCGCGACTAAATACCACATTGTCGGCATATGCATGTTTAGGTTGGTGACAATCGCCACAACTTATTTTCTGAAATGGATTTAATTTTTTATCGAAAAATAATTTCTCACCTGCTTTTACTATGCTTTCTGAAGCTTCGTGTTTAAAATAATCGGCATCAAAGATTTTTCTTTCCCATAAAAAGGAAGCTTGCGGATTCAGTCCCGATTTTCGAGCTGCATAAATCCAGTTATTGGCAGCCTGAACAGCATAAATACTGCGCGAAATGGGATGCAAATGTGTTTTTATAAAGAATATTCGGTCGAAATTTTCGAAATCCTTGTTTTTTCGCAGATATATTATGGCCGCTTGCAATTGTTTTTGCAAGGATTTTCCTAGATGGGCAGCCAAATATGTAGTCCCTTTATATGCTGCTGCCACATCTCTGACACCTTCCAGGGCGGGAATTGACTCCTCGATTCCCCATTCGCTTTCGGGGCTGTCGTAACCGGTGATGCCCAGAGCCTGAATGCGAAATATTTCCATTTTGAGCGCCTCCCATATAATCTGGTGAAAAGAAGCTTCGGGAATTCTATCTATTTGTTGACCCCTGTCTATGATTTTGCCAAGCAGATCGTCCAGTTTTTCTACTTCTCTGAAATAGGCTGTGCTGTCGCTTTCCTCTGCAAAAAGCATAGCTTCCATTTTTTGCAATCCGGCCGCTTTCCAAAGCTGAGAAGCTCCTCCGCTATAGGCATCATAGTCTAAATTGGGGCCGTTTATCAACCTGAATTCATAGGCATTGCCTATGCCTAAAAAATATTCTCCGCGTTTGTATGCGAAGCGGGTTTTTTTGAACTGATTTTTTCGAGTATTCGGATTGAGAAAGAAACTTTTTTGTTTTACATTTTCTGTTTTAAACCGAAGCAAAGTCTCCAGTAAAAGTAGTTTTACTTTTTCCCTTGGCTTGGATTCCTTAGCCATTGCCGGCATTGAAAATGCCCAGGAGCAGAAAAAAAATAAAAGGAATGCATTGCGCTTCATATTTCACAAGAATGGCCCCTAAATTAGTAAAAAACAAGGAAGTTGATTTTTCATATCATTCATTTAATGCTATCTTCATTTTAATTGAACAAGTTTTAGTGTACATTTGCAACATAAAATTTTTTATCAATAGATGAGAAACCCTTTCTACACCATTTTGGCGCTTATGTGCCTTCAAATCAGCACCGCCTTTTCTCAGAATATTATTCGCGGTCCGTATCTTCAAAGTGTGACGCACGAAAGCATCATAGTGATGTGGCGTACGGATGTGCCGAGTGCTTCGAAAGTATGGATAGGCACGGATACCCTGGCATTAACGCCTGTAAGTCAGACCTCGGCTTCAGTGACCAATCATATTGTGAAAATCAACAATTTATCGCCTTCTACGAAGTATTATTATGCAGTAGGAAACAGTACGAATATTTTGGGTGGAGCAAGTGGTAAACATTATTTCAAGACCCATCCATTGCCTGGAACTCAAGTTCCTGTGCGCATTTGGGCAATTGGCGATTTTGGGAGAGGCAATAGCGGACAAGTGGCCGTGAAGCAATCCTTCGAAAATTATACCGGTAGTCGCGGTGCCGACGTATGGCTTTGGTTGGGTGATAATGCCTACCAAGACGGCAAGGATTCCGAATATCAGAATCATGTTTTTGCCGTACCCGGATTTAGTGATATTTTTTCCTATACTCCATTTTGGCCTTCACCGGGTAATCATGATTATAACACGGTATGGAGCGAAAGTACTCTATTGGGCATTCCTTATACCAATATTCCTTTAAGCGATCACGAAGGGCCTTATTTCGATATGGTAGAAGTGCCCAAATATGCTGAAGCGGGCGGATTTGCGAGTCAGCACGAAGTATTTTATTCCTTCGATTATGGAGATGTACATTTCCTTTCTCTGAATTCGGAAGTCTTCGATTATACCCTTTCTTATGACGGCATCAATCAGATGAAAAGCTGGATTACGCAGGATTTAAGTCAGAATACCCGTAAATTTACCATAGCTTATTTTCATCAACCGCCCTATTCCAAAGGATCGCATGATAGCGATGATGCTTATGAATTGGTTATGAAAGCGATGCGTGAGAAAGTAATACCTTTACTGGAAAGTTTCGATATAGACTTGGTGGTTTGTGGGCATAGTCACGTTTTCGAAAGAAGTTATCTCATCAAGGGGCATTATGGCAATTCGGCCAGTTTTAATGCAGCAACCATGATGATGAATGCCACCTTAGGCAATATGCAGCAAGGCACGCCTTATGTGAAGGACGGCTCTTATGCCACACCTGAAGGAACGGTTTATGTGGTTTGCGGGAATTCGGGAAGTTCGGAATCGAGCCCCTCTTTGAATCACCCTGCCATGGCCTATACACACGGTGGTTCCAATGCAATGGGTTCCTTTATAATGGATGTGTATAAAAACCGACTGGATGCTTATTATTTAAAATCAACGGGAGAAATCACCGATTCTTTTACCATACTTAAAAAGGATTTAATCATGAATCCCCAAGTGCCGCGCACTATTTGTGCGGGACAAAGTACGCTGCTTACGGCCGACTATTCCGGGGGATCGGATAATCTGACTTTTTTGTGGAATCCGGGAAATTTGAGTGGAGATTCTGTGCTTGTATCTCCGACTTCTAATACGACCTATACGCTTACAATTACCGATATGCTAACCGGACAAAGTCTTCAATCATCGGTACAAGTAAACATCTTATCAGGCCCAAATGCGCAAATAAGCGAAGTAATTCCCGGCACATTGGGCATTACAGATCCGGGTCCGGGCTTTAGTTTTCAATGGTATATAAACGGGAATCCGATTATGGGCGCGAATACACCCTATTATACCCCTGTGTTTAATGGCACTTATACCCTTGTTATCAGTTCTTCGAATGGATGTAATTATCAAACCGATCCATTTATATACCAAAATACTACTTCGCTAGAAAGTACCGTTTCGGAAAATGAAATTTCTGTATATCCTAATCCCAATAAGGGTTTGATGCATATACGTATTCCCAAAGATGCCTTGGGATCGGAATTGAAATTGATGGATATATCCGGTAAGGAAGTATATACTAAACTGTGCACTTCAGAAGAAATGCCGTTAGAAATAAAAGACGTTGAGCCGGGCATGTATTTAATGCAAATATCGACTGCGACAAAGCGCTATACTACACAGGTATTACTAACCAAATAATATAGATTATGAAAAAACAATTACTTAGCATTGGGCTTATAGCTCTTGCTCCGATGGTCTTTTTCGGACAGACCAATCAGTTATTTACAACTGCCGGTCCGCATAATTTCACCGTTCCAACGGGCGTACTTTCCGTAAAAGTGGAATGTGTGGGCGGGGGTGGTGCCGGTGGACGCGTGACGCCGAGTAATGTCTTCGACAATGATGCTGCCGGTGGTGGTGGCGGTGGCGCTTATGCGGCAGCCTTGGTGCCGGTGATTTCGGGCAATATTTATCCCGTTTTTGTGGGAGTAGGCGGCATTAATAATGGCAGCAGCACCAATGGCGGAAATTCTTATTTCAACGATGGCTCGCTTGTGTTGGCGGCCGGAGGAACGACTCGTTCGGGCAATGATAATACGGCCGGAGTGGCGGGGGGACAAGCCTCTGCATCTGTCGGAACCATAAAATATAGCGGCGGAAACGGCGGAAACGGAAAGGAAAGCGATGCCGATGGCGGCGGCGGCGGTGGTGCAGCCGGAAGCACGGGCAATGGCAGCAATGGAGGAACCGTTAGCGCCGGTGGGGCTACGCCAAACTTTGGTGGTTATGGCGGACCCGGTGGAGCCAGCGGAGCCAATGGTCAGCCCGGAGGAGCCTATGGCGGCGGTGGCGGTGGATCCAGCGCCCAGGGAAGTAACGACCGTAATGGTGGTGCCGGGGCATCCGGACTCGTATCTGTAAGCTGGATATTAGTGAACTCGGTGACTCCGCTCTCCCTTTGTACAGGCTCGAATGAGGATATAGTCCTAAGCGGAGAAAATTTAACTCAGATCGACTCGGTAGTTATCGGTGGCAATCAGGTTGCTTTTAACTCTATCGATAATCAGACCATTACGGTAAACGAAAGTGCACTTAGTCAGGGTGGCAGCATAATCGTATATAGTCAGAATGGTGCATTTATGTATACCCAAACCTTGCAATATGTTTCCAATAGCGTAAACCCGATTGTAAGCGGAATGACTATTGCAGCCAATTATTCGGGTGGTGCTACGGCGACTTATCAGTGGTATGATTGTCTCAATGGCAATGCGCCTATTGCAGGAGCTACACAAGATCAATATACAAGCAGTGTAAACGGATTGTATTCCGTTACCGTTATCGAAAACGGTTGTACGGTTTCATCGCCATGTGTGGCTTTGGTTTCGGCTTCTGTTGAAAATGCGGCTCAGGATCTGATTTCGGTTTATCCCAATCCGACCCAAGATGTCTTACATATTTCGAGTGCTACTGCGCAGATCGAAAATATAGAAATATGGACCATGAGCGGACAGCTTATGCATCGTTATGATGCGGTTCAAACCTTGTCTTTGCAAGCTTTGCCGAAAGGAATTTATCTAATCAAAATTCAAAGCAATAAAGGTATATCCTTGCATAAAATAGCATTGCACTAAACTTGTTCTATTGCTTTATAAAAGGTCTGTTCGGTTTAGGGCAGACCTTTTTTTTGCGCATGAAAAAAGGGGGAACATAGAAGTCAGCCCTTTGCACAGCGTGCCGGATACCCGCCGTGGTGCTAGCAGGCCCGGTTTTCAAGTATGAAAAAAATGGGAAAAAAATGGGAAATTTTGCGAGAAATTTGCCTGCGTACATCCCAAGGGTAGCCGGTTTGGCGGAAAGATGGGGGGAGGCGCATTTGCCCACGCCAAAGCAAGAAAAAGAGAAGAAGCGATTCATAATAAAATAGTACCTTTGCCCCTTCATTCGAGAGAAATATGCCTCAAATTGGTTCCATTATTTTACCGGAATTCCCCTTACTTCTTGCGCCTATGGAGGATGTAAGCGATCCACCGTTCAGGGTACTTTGCAAAGAATACGGTGCCGATTTAATGTATTCGGAATTTATCAGCAGCGAAGGATTGATTCGGGAGGCGATAAAGAGCAAGAAAAAGCTCGATTTTCATGAGGTAGAAAGGCCGATCGGCATACAGATTTTTGGTGGCGACGAAGAGGCTATGGCCGAGAGTGCGCGCATTGTGGAGACTGTAAATCCGGATTTGGTAGATATAAATTTCGGTTGTCCCGTCAAAAAAGTAGTGTGTAAAGGGGCAGGTGCGGCTGTGTTGAAAGATGTGGATTTGATGGTGCGGTTGACTAAGGCTGTGGTAGATAGTACGCGTTTGCCGGTGACCGTAAAGACCAGATTGGGCTGGGATGAGTCGACAAAAAACATAGAAGAAGTAGCCGAGCGTTTGCAAGATATTGGGATAAAAGCCTTGAGCATACATGGGCGTACGCGGGCGCAGTTGTACAAAGGCGAGGCCGACTGGAGTCTGATAGCCAAAGTGAAAAATAATCCCCGCATACATATACCCATATTTGGAAACGGAGACATAAATACGCCTCAAAAAGCGGTGGAATATAAGAACAGATACGGGGTCGACGGGATAATGATTGGTCGTGCCAGCATTGGTTCGCCTTGGTTTTTCAAGCAAGTAAAACATTATATAAAAACGGGCGAATTATTAGATCCGCCGTTGATTTCGGAGCGTGCCGAAGTAGCAAAACGCCATTTGATAATGGCCATGGAATGGAAGGGAGAGCGCACCGGGATTATGGAAACGCGGGCACATTATGCCAATTATTTCAAAGGAATTCCCGATTTTAAACCCTTTAGAACCCGTTTGGTTTCCTTAGAAAATGCCGATGAATTATTGGCCACTTTTGATGAAATTGCACAAATGTCCATTTAGTTAACCCTTTTTTTATTCCATTTTCAATAGAGTTGAATCCATTCTTTCACATTTAAAAAATTACATAACTTTGCAGCACTATGTTAGTAACAGTTCTGAAATCAAAAATACACCGTGTGCATGTTACTGAGGCCAATTTAGATTATATTGGTTCGGTTACCATTGACGAAGATTTAATCGATGCGGCGAACCTAATCGAGGGGGAGCAAGTCCATATATTCAATTATGCCAATGGAGAGCGTTTTATTACCTATGTAATCAAAGGCGAAAGAGGTTCGGGCGTAATTTGTCTGAATGGTCCGGCATCCTTTAAAGTGAGTCTTGGCGATCATGTAATCATAGTAGCCTATGCCATGATGACCGATGAGGAGGCACGTCTTTTTAAACCTTCGGTAATATTTCCGGATACTGAAACCAATACACTTTTATAAATGACGTCGTCGCGTCGAAGCAATCTCATAAAAGTACTCATTTTTGGGGGTTTGGGTCTATTGCTGGTATGGCTTAGTCTGAAATCAGTTCCCTTCGACGTATTGGCTTTGCATTTTTCTTCGGCCGATTATGTGTGGATACTGCTGGCTATGTTCATAGGCCTCATTAGCCATATTCTTCGTGCCTTAAGGTGGAATCAATTGCTTAATCCGCTCGGATATCGCATAAAATTTGTGAATGCCATGGCGGCGATAATGATTGGATATTTATTTAATCTGGCCATACCGCGCAGTGGCGAAATTGCCCGTTGCGGCATAGCCCAAACTTATGACGATGTGCCTATACAAACCTCTATTGGAACGGTGGTATTGGAGCGCATTATCGATTTATTTTTTCTGGCCTTAGCCTTTTTGCTCACCTTTATTTTTGAGTATGAGCGCATATTTGCTTATGCGCAAGAAAATATATTCAAGCCTTTGATACAGCTCAGTGAGAATAGTTGGTTTGGGCCTATGGTAGTAGTATTGATTTTGGGCGGAATGGTGGCCGTATATTTCTTGTTTTTTCGTCGGAGAAATGCGAAAAAAAACAAGGTAAACGAGTTGATATCCGGATTTGCAGATGGCTTGAAATCGGTTACTAAGGTTAAAAATCCGCTTTTATTTTTCGCCTATTCTGCCGGAATATGGCTTGCCTATTATCTCATGCTTTATGTCGGATTTTATGCTTTCGACGGATTATCATCCGTAAGTCCCTCTGCCGCATTAGCCGTATTTTCCTTTGGCACCGTTGCGATGATCATTACCCCCGGAGGCATTGGAGCCTATCCCATACTTATAGGAAATATATTGGCTTTATATGAGGTTTCGGTGGGATTGGGGAATAGTTTCGGCTGGATAATCTGGGGAGCTCAGACCATACTTATAATTTTAACCGGAGCTTTATCTTTATTTTTCCTTCCTATTTATAATGCTAAATTTGTGAAGTCATGATGTCAGAATACATATCCAAAAAAATTATTTCGGGAGTCGAAATAGACCGCTATGCGTATAGAATGCGTTTTATAGAAAAGAAAATTGTATTCACCAATGGGTGTTTCGATATTTTGCATCGCGGGCATTTAGAATATTTACAAGCGGCTTCGGATATGGGCGATATATTGATCGTAGGCTTGAACAGTGATGCTTCGGTAAAAGCCTTAAAAGGCGATGATCGTCCCCTGATACAACAAGATGATCGTGCTATGGCATTGGCTTCTTTGGCCTTTGTAGATGCGGTTATACTTTTCGACGAGGATAATCCTATGGAATTAATTCAACGCACTAATCCGCACGTACTTGTGAAAGGCGGCGATTATACGGAAGCCACCGTAGTGGGTGCGGAATGGGTGAAATCGAAGGGGGGACGTGTTGAAATAATCCCATTTAAAGAAGGCTATAGCACGAGTGCCCTGATTCAGAAAATCCAGTCGCTATAAATTTCTTTTAAAAAAGAGCTATTAAATCAGTCCTTTCGCCTTTTGAATGGCTGCATGTAAAGCATCGGTATTTTTGCCGCCTGCTGTTGCAAAGAAAGGTTGTCCGCCTCCGCTGCCTTGAATTTCGGTGGCGATTTCTTTCACCAATTGTACGGCATTTTTCCCTTTATCCACTAAGTTTTGGCTAATAAACACGTGCAATCCTGCTTTCCCGTCTTTTTGCGTTCCGAAAACGGCAATCAGATTCTCTTTTTCCTGTTTCCAGGCAAAGGCAATACTCTTGATTTGATCGGCTTGTAAATGTGTTTCTACGCCAATAAAAGCTATATCTCCTATTTGTTCCACTTCGTTCAACAAGCTTATTTTGGCTGCTTCGGTTTCCTTATTTTTCAAGCTTTCCAATTCCTTTTGGAGTACAGCTTCCCTATGCAGAAGTTCTTCTATATTTTTGAGGGGATTTCCGCTGCTGCGCAATATTTTTTTAATTGCCTGTAAGGTGTTTTCCTGTTCCTCTATATAGCTTTCGGCAGCTTCGGAGCTTATGGCTTCTATACGTCTTACTCCGGCTGCTACGGCCGTTTCGGTGATAATTTTAAAAAATCCGATTTCTCCGCTGGCCTGCACATGCGTACCCCCACAGAGTTCTACACTGTAGCTGTCGTCGAAGCTTACTACGCGAACCGTATCGCCATATTTTTCTCCAAACAGGGCCATAGCACCTTTGGCTTTTGCTTCATCGATGGGCATTTCGCGAATTTCGGATTTAATATTAGCGCGAATTTGGGCATTTACCATACGTTCTATAGCGCGAATTTCATCTTCATTTACTTTTGCAAAATGCGAAAAGTCGAAACGCAGAGCCCGGTCATTTACCAGAGATCCTTTTTGTTCGACATGCGTACCCAGTACCTTGCGGAGCGCGGCGTGCAATAGGTGTGTGGCGCTGTGATTGGCTTGAGTCAAACGGCGTTTGTCCGAGTCCACCTTAGCCTTGAATGAGGCTTGCGGATTCGTGGGTAATTGTTCGCTTAGGTGTACAATAATCCCATTTTCTTTTTGGGTATCCAGAATCTGAATTTGTTCATGCCCAAAGTCGAAAATTCCGCTATCCCCAATTTGTCCCCCACCTTCTGGATAGAAAGGTGTTTGTGTGAGAACGAACTGGTAGCGGGTTTTATTTTTCACCGTAATTTTGCGGTATCGGGTGATTTGTGTTTCGCATTCCAATTGACTATAGCCTACAAAATGCGAAGGGATTATATTTTCGGCATCGCCTTGAATAAAAATCCAGTCGTCGGTGCTGACTTGTGTAGCTTTACGGGAGCGGTTTTTTTGTTCTTCCAGGGCTTCGCGGAATGCGACTTCGTCGACACTAAGTCCGTTTTCTCGTGCAATTAATCCCGTTAAATCGAGCGGAAAGCCGTATGTATCATAGAGTTCGAACACGGCGCGTCCATCGATAATATTTTCATTTTTCAGCTGCGTTTCGCGCATCAGGTTTTCTATGCGTTGAAGTCCGCTTTCCAGGGTTTTGTAAAAAGAGCTTTCCTCTTCGAGGATTACCTTTTCGATTAGATTTTTTTGAGCGATTAATTCGGGGAAAGCCTCTCCCATTTCCTTTTCGAGCACTTCGACGAGGTTGTGCATAAAGGGCTGACGGAGGTTGAGGGTTTGGTATCCGTATCGGATGGCTCGGCGTAAAATACGTCGGATGACATAACCGGCACCGGTATTGGAAGGAAGTTGTCCGTCCGCAATAGAAAAAGAAATAGCCCGGATATGATCGGCAATAACGCGAATGGCTATATTGATTTTTTCTTCCTGCGTGGTCGGATTTTGGTCGTTAGGCACATATTTTTTGCCGCTGATTTCCTCAATTTTAGCAATAATGCCCGAGAAAACATCCGTATCGTAATTGCTTTGTTTTTGTTGAAGAACGCGCACCAGTCTTTCGAAGCCCATTCCTGTGTCTACATGTTGTTTGGGAAGTTTTACGAGCGATTGATCCGCTTTTCTTTCAAACTCCATAAATACATTATTCCAGATTTCGATAACCTGTGGATGATCGGCGTTTACTAGTGTGGCGCCGTCGATATTTGTACGCTCGGCATTAGAACGTCCGTCGTAGTGAATTTCGGTACAAGGGCCGCAGGGACCCACTTCGCCCATTTCCCAAAAATTATCCTTTTTATTTCCTTTAAGAATGCGAGAGGGATCTATGAATTGCGTCCATGTATCATAGGCTTCCTGATCGAAGGGAACTCCTTCGGCCTCATTGCCTTCGAATACGGTAACATAAAGTCTTTCGGGGTCAATTTTATAGACTTTGGTCAGTAATTCCCATGCCCAGCTGATGGCTTCTTTTTTGAAATAATCTCCAAAGCTCCAGTTGCCCAGCATTTCGAACATGGTATGGTGATAAGTATCCACGCCAACCTCTTCCAGGTCATTATGTTTTCCCGAAACACGCAAACATTTTTGAGTATCTGCAACGCGGGGATATTGCACAGGGGCATTTCCCAGGAAAATTTCTTTAAAGGGGGCCATTCCGCTATTGTTGAACATGAGCGTAGGATCTCCCTTAACCACCATGGGAGCAGAGGCTAAAATCTGATGTCCTTTCGAAGCGAAGAAATCTAAAAAGGTTTTACGAACTAAGTTTGCCTGCATTATGGATGAAATTTTTCTGAATTTTTCGGTGAAATAAAGTTACTTTTGTTTGAAAAGTGTGCAAAGGTAAATCTATTTTGCGGTAAGTATACTAAATAATAAAGATTTTTACCGCATTTTTGCGCGGTGGTATAGAGGTGAATGGCAATTTTTTATGGCTAAAAAGAAGATAAAGTACATATACAATCCCGAAACCCTTAGATATGAACCTGCCAGGATGAAGTGGACAGAAATCGTTGGTCGATTGCTGTGGATTTTGTCGACGGGTATAGTATTTGGAGGATTGGTTATCTTATTTGGCTGGCAATTTTTAGCCTCCCCGCGCGAGAAAAGGATGGCCCGGGAATTGGAAGAAATGCGCGTAAAATATGATTTATTGCAGAAAAGAACAGAGTTGAACGAAGCTGTTTTATCCGATTTGCGGAAAAGAGATCAGAATTTATACCGGGCTATTTTTGAGGCCGAGCCTTTGCCCGAAAACATGGGTGCAATGAAAGAAGGTTCTTTTGCTAAATTTAGTTCTCTTTCGAACAGAGAATTAATCAACCTCTCTAAAGAACGTATAGACAAATTAAGTCGCCAAATCGTGGCTCAATCACAATCCTACGATGCCTTATTTTCATTGGCGCGGCGTAAGGAAGACTTATTGAGGGCCATACCTGCCATAATGCCCGTGCTAATTGGAGATATAAATGAAGTTGCAAGCGGGTTTGGATATAGAATTCATCCGGTATATAAAACCCAGAAATTTCATGCGGGTATTGATTTCACAGCTCCAACCGGTACGCCAATTTATGCTGCAGCAGACGGGGTAGTCAGCTCTGAGCCTGCCGGGGGAGGATACGGACTTTGTATAGTATTGAATCACGGATTTGGCTATAAAACACTCTATGCGCATTGCAGTAAGTTATTAGTAAAACCCGGACAAAAAGTGAAAAGGGGCGAAATGATAGCAAGAGTGGGGAATACGGGATTATCGACCGGTCCGCATTGCCATTACGAAGTGCATTTGAATAATACGCCTGTAGATCCGGTGAATTATTTCATCACCGATTTAAGTCCCGAAGAATTTGCCATGATATTAGAAGCGTCTCAAAACGCGTCAAAATCGTTCGACTAAAATGCGATTTGGCAGTGCTTAGTTTTGGCAAGGCAGGGTATAAATACTACCTTTGTGCTTTAATTCAGGAAATGAGCAAAATATATAATAATATTCTGGAAACCATTGGGAATACGCCATTGGTAAAGTTGAACAAGATTGTAAAAGATATTCCGGCTACTGTTTTAGCCAAGATAGAAACCACAAATCCGGGCAATTCGATTAAGGATAGGATGGCGGTGAAAATGATAGAAGATGCCGAAAAATTGGGATTGTTGAAGCCGGGAGGCACCATCATCGAAGGCACATCGGGCAATACCGGTATGGGTTTGGCTATGGCTGCGGTGATTAAAGGCTATAAATGTATATTTACAACGACCGATAAACAGAGTAAGGAAAAGGTAGATGCGTTGAAAGCGTTTGGGGCTGAGGTAATCGTTTGCCCTACCGACGTTGATCCGGAGGATCCGCGTTCCTATTATTCCGTTTCGTCGAGATTGGTAGAAGAGATTCCCAATGCGTGGAAGCCGAATCAATACGATAATCCCAGTAATGCACAGGCCCATTACGAAACAACAGGCCCCGAAATATGGGAACAAACCGAGGGGAAAATCACCCATTTGGTTGTAGGTGTGGGTACAGGCGGCACCATCAGTGGTACGGCTCGTTATTTAAAAGAAAAAAATCCGAATATAAAGGTATTTGGAATCGACACCTATGGGTCGGTTTTCAAGAAATATAAAGAAACGGGAGAGTTCGATAAGAACGAAATTTATCCCTATATAACCGAGGGAATCGGAGAAGATTTTTTGCCGGCGAACGTGGATTTTTCGCTTATAGATCATTTCGAGAAAGTGACCGATAAAGATGCGGCCATTTATACGCGATTATTGCCCAGAACAGAGGGTATTTTTGCCGGAAATTCTGCCGGATCTGCCGTGGCGGGATTGATACAAATGAAAGATGCTTTCAAAGAAGGAGATTTGGTGGTGGTGATTTTTCACGATCATGGAACCCGTTATTTGGGAAAAATGTTCAACGAAGATTGGATGCGTGATCGCGGGTTTATTCAGGACATCAAGCCTACGGCCGGAGATGTGGTACGCCGCCATGCCGGAAAAAAGCTGATTAGTGTTTCCCCGGATGCCAAAATAGACGAAGCTTGTGCTCTAATGAATCAATACAGTATCAGTCAGATTCCGGTGGTTGAACAAGGAAATTTTGTGGGCGCATTAAACGATACTCACGTATTGCAACAATTGTTGAAAGGAGATATTTCGAGAGAAGATAAGGTGGAAAAAATTATGGGTCCGGCTTTCCCGATTATAGCGGCATCTGCAAGCTTGGATGAAGTGGGAAAAATGTTTAGTAAAGAGAATTCTGCCGTTTTAGTTCAGGATTTAGGCGGCAATATTCATATACTGACTAAGGAAGATTTAATCAGCACTATACTCTAAGAAAAATAAATAGGCATATTGATAAAGCAAGTCGATACCCAAGGCTTGCTTTATTATTTTATTTTAAGTTTTTGACCTACGCGCAAATTATCCGATTTTAGGCCATTCCATTCCTTTATTTTGGTATAAGAAACGCCATATTTTCGGCCGATTGCATAGAGGGTATCTCCGCTTTTAACTGTATAATATTTAAATGCGGGCTTATTTACCGGGGCTTTGATTTGGGGTTTAATGGGATCTGCAGCCGGGGGTTTAGGTTCGTTATTGGGCTCAGGTCGGGCGGCACCCTCACCAAAATCCACTTCTTCATTTTCAGTCGGGTCGTCAATTTTCACGTTTTGACGTGCGGCTACATCCTCCTGTGCAGGCTTTTCGATAACTTTTTTGCTTACCCGAACCACCAGTTTTTGTCCGCTTATAATCTTAGTGCTGCGCATGCCGTTCCAAGCTTTAAGTTGGTTGACACTAACCTTATATTTTTGTGCAATGCGCGATAGCGTTTCACCGCTGCGGATTACGTGATATTTTTTGACCGTAATGGTTTTAGTTCCCGTAGAAGAAAGGGTATTTTGATTTCCTGCCGGAGTAAGGTTTACTTCGGGTCTATGCTTCGGAGCTTCCGCAAATTCGGCGGCTTTGTATAAGGCTATTTCGTGTTGTTTGGCTTTAAAAAGGGGTGCATGACCCAGAGGTAAATGGAGAGAAATGCCTTCAGGAACAATTTCCTTACGCAGGGAAGTATTTAATTCTTTTAATACCTGAATGGGAATTTGAAGTACCTCTGAAATCTGTCCTAAATGTAATTTCCCGTTTGGAACAACCGATTCGCTTGGTGCAATGAGGGCGGGGCTGACTAAAGGCATGCGGTTGCTGTCGAAATTTTCGCCTATAAATAAGAGCGCTCTGAATACATAATAGTGATTGCGATTGCTTTCGGGCAAATAAGATAAAATCTCTTCGAATTTATCCGTTCCCGATCTTTGTATGGCTTTATTTACGAGGGCGGGACTACTCGAAAAGGCCAGAATACTCAAAGGCCATGAGTCGTAATAGCTATATAAATCCTTTAGGTATAAAGCTGCGGCAAAGCTGCTTTTTTCCAGACTCATGCGTTCATCCGTCATGGCATCAATAGAGAGTCCGTACTTAAAAGCATGCGTATACGAAAACTGCCATATTCCTCGTCCGCCATTTTCTCCGATAAAATAAGGGTTCAATGCCGACAAAGCAGCCGGAAGATATTTGAGTTCGCCCGGCAAAGAAAGGGCATTTAAATGTTTTTCGATCAGGGGAAAATATTCATTACCTATGGCAAATAATAATTCCGTATTTCCTGTTTTATCGTAGGTGAAATACTGCGTATAGGCATGAACTTTTTGTTGGTTGAATAAAGGGAAAGATGGAATTGGCGCGAGGAAAGCTTTTTCTCTTTCGGCATAACTACATGGCACGAGGCAGGCATTTTCGCATTGCACATCGGCTTCAATACTTCGGTTTGCCAGGAGCGGATTTTCGCTAAGACTTTCGAAGCTGGATACAAATATGCGCGTATTTACACTGTCTTCGGATCCGGAAAAGCCGGCAAAAACAGGCATTGCGGTGGAGAGAAAAGTAAAATATAGAAAGAGTTTTTTCATCATTAGCTTGGGCTAAGTTACTTTATTGCATGCATGGATGATTATTATTGTAAAAAAATTAACAAGAAGCTATTGTTAATAAGCCTTTGCTGTTTCCTGAATTACGGGCAATAATACCTTTTCCCATTTTTTATATCCATTTTCGTTCAAATGCAGCATATCCTTTTTAAAGAGTAGGCTGTCGGGTTTGCCTTGTTCGTTGAGGAGGGGACTATTGAAGTCGACATAGAAAAACCGATCGTCTTTGCTTCCCCAATCCTTTACCAATTGGTTCATTTGCATAAATTTATCGGCATATTGCATGCGACTGGGCGAGTTTTTAATACTGAGGTAGACCAATTTAGTTTGTGGAGAAAGCTGATGCAGTTTCATCGCAAATTTTTTAAAATCCGAAAACACGCTGTCAACACTGGCTTTGGGGTGAGCCAAATCATTTTCGCCGCAATAAAAAAACACTGTTTTGGGTTCATATTTTGCAACGATACGGGGAAAATAATGGTTAATTTCGACTATAGTTGCGCCTCCAAAACCACGGTTAATACCGGTATTATCTTCACAATAATGAACACAATCTTTCCAAAGACGAATGCTGCTACTGCCAATAAATAATTGTCCGTTTTTTGAAAATCCCATTTCATAGTCTTTCATTTCGAAAGCCATAATTTCTTTTTCGAATCGATTTACATTGCCTATCAATGCAAGCGTGTTGACGCCGCTCACTTTGACAGAGTCGCCCGGGGGCGCAGCGTAAAAGGAAGCTTCGGGGGCAGAACAACCCAAGAGCAAACCCATACTAAGGATAAAAACAGAATGCAGCATTGACCTTATTTTAAGCATTGCATGATACGAAAAAGTAGGCAATAGGGTTGTTTTTATAACATTTTTTAGGCTCAATTTGCGATTTTAACCTGCATAAGTACAGGTTGGTGATCGCTGTATTCAAATTGCATATCTATACCTTTCACCCATTCAATATGGAGGTTAGGGGAGGTCAGGAAAAAGTCGATAACAATCTGGTCGGTTTCGCTTTCACTAAAGGGGCTTTCCAGTTTTCGGTTTGTAGGGGTTTGTAGGTCTACGCCCCAATTCCATCCTTTTTCGGGAAAATGTTTTTCCACGTTAATTTGCGCAATGGCATTTTTTTGTTTCATGGATGGGGGAAGATAATCAGGTGGATATTGATTCCAGTCTCCGCCTACGACAACGTAATTTCCTTTGTGATAAGCATCGAGAACAAGTTCTTTGAGTTTAGACATTTGTTCTTGTTTCACCGTACCATCGTCATAAGCGCTGAGGTGCATATTATAAACATAAAGTTCTTTCCCGTTTGGCAGGGGAAAACGCGATTCGAGCAGGCATCGGTCGAGCATAAACAAGCCCATAGGCCAGGCTGCATCCGGACTCAATGCGATGCGGGAATTATTGGTATTGCTGAATTTTGTAAGCGTTTGAATGCCGGCGAGACATTTGCCGTAGGGGTTTTCAATAGGTTGGGGCACAAAAGAGCAGTCATAATTTTTAGCAAAGAGCGATTGTTTTTGAGGGAATAATGCGCCTATGGCGCTGACTTGATTATTATAATAACTGCGTTTCGATTCCATATCTACTTCTTGAAGCAGAATAAAATCTATGCTGTCATTAGCTTGAAGGAATTGATAAATACCCTTTTCATTTTTTTCGGTAATTTCGGGAGATTGGCGCACGCCTTTGCCTCCATCAAAAAAGAAATCACTTTCCTTTCCCAGTCCGCCATAACCTATATTCCATGTGAGGAAAGTGAGCAAGCTATCCTCTATACCCAATTCGCTGTTATGGCCTATGTTTTCGACCGATTCTCGGGATTGCGGCTTATAGTCGTTGAAGGACATATAGGCAAGAAAAAGCAAAAAAGCGAGCATGATAAGGGCAATAAATCCCAAAGAGATTTTGGATAAGCGCCATAAAATCGGCATTTTATTTTTCATAATTCCGGTTTCGTATATAATACAATATTACGAAAAATCTGTAAAGCAGGGCGATTTGGGCAGATTCGACAAATAATTGTCTAAGCGGTTGACAATGAATAAATATTTACTATCTTTGCACCCCTTTTAAATAAAATATGAGAAACAAAAATAGCTCTGCAAAGTCGGGAGATGTAAGAGGAGCAAAAAACAGCGGGTCTGCCGGGTCAGGTCGCTCAACAGGCAAAGGAAAAGCGACAGGTGCAGGTTCCGCAGCCGGTAAAGGAAAGGCAACAAGTGTATCCTCCACAGCCGGAAAAGGCAGTTTTGCCGAGAACAGAAAAAAGGTGCAACGTATAGGTAAGGGAACTTCTACCCCTTCGGATGCAAATAGCCCAAGTTTTACCAAAAAGAGATTCAGCAATAACGAGCAATCGAAGGTAACAAAGCCGGAGAGTGGGAAGAGTTATTCCAAAGTAAAAGGGTCTTTCAGTGGATCCGATTCGAAAAAGGCGGCACCGACCGATAAGCGGGAGGGCACCCCTTTTACTCGTAAGCCTTTGCGTAAAACAAAGGAGATATTCGGGGATGAAAAAACCACAGCCAAGAAGAGCGATAAAGTGGTCGTTGAGACGGGCGTTCGTTTAAATAAATTCATTTCGAACAGTGGCGTATGCTCACGTCGGGAAGCCGATGTGTTTATAGAACAAGGCGTTGTAAAAATAAACGGGAAGATAGTGACCGAATTGGGTTACCGGGTTCAACTCGGCGATGATGTACAATTCGACGGCAAGCATATACGTCCCGAAAAGCCGGTTTATTTATTATTGAATAAGCCTAAGGATTATCTGACCAGTATGGCCGATGATCGGGGGCGGAAAACGGTGATGAATTTGATTAAGGATGCTTGCAAAGAGAGAGTGTATCCGGTGGGTCGTTTAGATAGAAATACCATGGGTTTATTGTTGTTTACCAATGATGGAGAATTGGCTGATAAGTTGATGCATCCGCGGAAAAGCGTCAAGAAAATATACATGGCCGAGTTGAGTAAAAATCTTAAAGAAGAACATTTAGATGCCTTGCGCGAGGGAGTGGTATTGGAAGATGGCTTCTTTAAGCCGGATGTAATCGAATATGTATTAGAAAAAGGCAAGACCGATAAAGCCAAAATAGGCATAGAAATACATAGTGGAAGAAACCGTATCGTACGCCGCATGTTCGAACATTTCGGCTATCAGGTAGTAAAACTGGATCGCGTGATGTATGCGGGGTTGACCAAGAAGAATATACTGCGTGGAAAATGGAGATTATTGGAAGAAAAAGAAATCGCCCATTTAAAAATGTTGTAAAAAGGCATGGGTTGGATGAAGTATTCCCTCAGAAAGCTCTTTAAAAACAGGACTTTTACATATTTGGAGTATAAACGTTTAAGCGAATCCGGGAAAAGTAATTAGAAATTATTTTTTTAACGGGATAAACATATATTTTTTTCGTGATTAAGGGAATTATTCCGTTATTTTGCAAAAAATAACGTAGGTTTATTATCATGGATAAATTTTCATATGCCGGAAATGGCGATCCAATTGCCATAGAGGGACTTTACCAAAAGTTTTTACAAGATCCCACCTCTGTGGACTTGAGTTGGCAACAATTCTTTGAAGGAATTGAGTTTGCGGGCAAGCATTTTCCGTCAAAACCAGGCCCGGCTATGGTTTCGGGCGAGATGTCGAAAGAGTTTAAAGTTGTAAACCTGATAAATACCTATCGTTCGCGAGGTCATTTGTTTACCAAAACCAATCCGGTTCGTCAAAGGAGAACTTGGGGTCCGCCCATTACCATTGATTATTTTGGTTTAACGGCTGCAGATTTGGAGCAAGAATTCGATGCCGGAAACGAAATAGGGATTGGAAGAGCCAAGCTGAAAGATATTGTTGCGCATTTAGAGAAAATATATTGCCATACCATTGGGTTCGAGTTTATGTACAGCCGTATTCCGGAGGAAATTGATTTTATCAAATCGAGAATAGACGTACTTAAAAACGGGAATCCGATTTCGGCATCAGAAAGAAAAAGAGCCTTTGAGAAATTATCTCAGGGTGTTTTATTCGAAAAATTTTTAGGAAAAAAATTCGTAGGTCAAAAAAGATTTTCACTAGAGGGAGGCGAGGCCTTGATTCCGGGTTTGGATGCTTTGATGCATAAAGGTTCGGAATTGGGCATAGAGAAATACTTTGTGGGCATGGCGCACAGAGGTCGTTTGAATGTTTTGGCCAATATATTTGAAAAGCCTTATGAGGATATTTTTGTAGAATTTGAAGGGCATGAATATGATGACGATAGCTTGGCAGGAGATGTGAAATACCATTTAGGTTATACCCGATCTGTAAAGGCTGAAAATGGGAAAGACGTAGTTTTGAGTTTATTGCCGAATCCATCCCATTTAGAGACCGTTGCATCCTTGGTAGAGGGAATTTCGCGTTCCAGTATCGATTTGGATTTTGGGGGAGACGAGAACAAAGTTTGTCCCATCATTATACACGGAGACGCAGCCATAGCGGCGCAAGGTATAGTTTATGAAGTGGCGCAAATGCAGTCGCTGGATGCGTATAGAACAGGCGGTACCGTGCATGTGGTAATCAATAATCAGGTTGGTTTTACGACCAATTATACCGAAGCCCGTTCTTCCATATATTGCACAGATATTGCAAAAGTAACCGGTGCGCCGGTTTTTCATGTGAATGGAGATGATACAGACGCCATGGTATTTGCTATGCAATTGGCTATGGAATATCGTCAGAAATTTCACAAGGATGTGTATATAGATATATTATGTTACCGTAAATACGGGCATAATGAGGGAGATGAGCCGCGTTTTACGCAACCTCAGTTATACAAAAGCATAGATACGCATCCCGATCCGCGCAGTATTTATATGGCAACCTTGCTGAAAGAAGGTTTAGTTTCCGATGAAGAAGCAAAAGAAAGTGAAGCGGCATTTTTGACCATATTAGAAGATCATTTTGCCCGTTCAAAAAACAGGAATAGGGCCAGCATTCGTAATTTTCTTCCATCCTTATGGTCCGGTTTTCACAAGGCCACACAAGAGGAATTTGAAGAGAGTCCGAATGCGCCATTCGAAATGGGGAAATTAAAAGAATTGGCCGAGCGCATTAGCAGCTTAAGTCCGGAATTTAAGTATATACGAAAAATTCAGAAGATTTACGATGACCGTGCCAAAATGGTAGCAAGTGGAGAAGGCTTAGATTGGGCTATGGGCGAATTGTTAGCCTATGCTACTTTGCTGAACGAAGGTCATAATGTACGCATCAGTGGTCAGGATTCTGTGCGTGGTACTTTTTCTCACAGACATGCCATAGTGAAAGCGGAAGATAGCGAACAAGAATATTGTCCGCTCAATAATTTGGGTTCATCACAGGCTTCCTTCTCGGTGTATAATTCTCATTTGAGTGAGTATGCCGTAATGGGATTTGAGTATGGATATGCATTGGGTACTCCGAATGGTTTGACTATTTGGGAAGCACAATTTGGTGATTTTGTAAACGGAGCTCAAATAATTATCGATCAATATTTAACCGCAGCAGAAGATAAGTGGACAACCCAAAACGGATTGGTTTTATTGCTTCCGCACGGATTTGAAGGCATGGGCGCAGAGCATAGTAGTGCTCGATTAGAGCGTTTCTTGCAGGCTTGTGCCGAATTAAATATTCAGGTTGTAAACTGTACCACTCCGGCAAACATGTATCATGTATTGCGTCGTCAATTGAAACGTAATTTCCGTAAACCTTTGGTGGTGCTTACTCCAAAATCATTATTGCGTCATCCGAAATGTGTATCTTCCTTGGAAGAAATGGCAAACGGAAAATTCAAAGAAGTGATAGATGATATTATTCCATCCGATGAGGTAGACAGAGTCGTATTTTGTTCGGGTAAATTGTATTATGAATTATTGGCTCAGCGAGAAAAAGAAGGAGACACGAAAACGGCATTGGTTCGATTAGAGCAATTGTATCCTTTCCCTATGGAGCAGGTTACCGAGATAAGAGATAAGTATACCAAAGCTACAAAGTGGATTTGGGCTCAGGAAGAGCCGGAAAATATGGGAGCTTGGTGGTATATTCGAGGTCAGTTTACCCATAAGTCTTTACGCGATTTGAATTTGGATTTTGTAGGAAGAGAGCCGAGTGCCAGTCCTGCCACCGGATCTCCGTCTAAATCGGCAAAAGAGCAACAAGAGATTTTAGAAAAAGTATTTCAGAAAGTTAACGCATAAATAAATAGCCTTAAGGCAAAAAAGAAAAGATATGGCATTAGATGTTGTAGTTCCCAGTCCCGGCGAATCAATAAGTGAAGTTGAAATTGCAAGCTGGTTAAAGAAAACCGGGGAGTATGTGTACAAGGACGAAGAGATTTGTGAAATTGATTCGGATAAAGCCACGCTGACTATTAGTGCGGAAGAGAGTGGTATATTGGAAGTGCTGGTAGAAGAAGGCACCGTAGAAGTTGGCTCGCTGATTGCGCGCATCGACACTTCTGCCGCAGCTCCGGCCGGTGCAGAAGCGCCCAAACAAGAGAGCGCTCCTATTGCTCAGCCGACGCCAAAAGCAGAGCCTGCCAAAGCAGAATCAAAACCGCAACAAGCTGATTCTTATGCCAAAGGAACCCCTTCTCCGGCTGCATTTAAAATGATGGCGGAGAATAACATTTCTTCCAAAAATGTCGCAGGTTCCGGTCCGGGCGGACGCATAACTAAAGCAGATATACTCCGGTTTATGTCGAGCGGAATGGCACAAAATGCCATTAGTGTTGTAGGTTGGGAAGGCGGCCGCGAAGAAGACCGCAAGAAAATGAGCACATTGCGTCGTAAGATTGCTGAACGCTTGGTTTCTGTGAAAAGCGAAACAGCTATGCTGACAACCTTCAATGAAGTGGATATGACTGCATTGATGGAAGTACGCGCCAAATACAGCGAGAAATTTAAAGAGAAATACGGAGTCGGACTAGGTTTCATGAGTTTCTTTACCAAGGCGGTAACAGAGGCTTTATACCATTTCCCTGCCGTAAACTCGACCATAGACGGCGAAGAGCAAGTATTCCACAATTATGTAGATGTAGGTATTGCCGTTAGTACGCCTAAAGGATTGATGGTGCCTGTGGTACGTAATGCAGAAGTCATGATGTTGCACGAAATAGAAGCCAAAATAAAAGAGCTCGCTATCAAAGCCCGTGATGGGAAAATTGCGGTGGACGAAATGACTGGCGGTACTTTTACCATTACAAACGGGGGAGTATTCGGTTCTTTGATGTCTACCCCAATTATTAATCCCCCGCAAAGTGGTATTTTGGGCATGCATAAAATCCAAGACAGACCGGTGGCTATTAACGGTAAAGTAGAAATAAGACCCATGATGTATTTGGCTTTCTCATACGATCACCGCGTTATTGACGGAAAAGAAAGCGTAGGCTTTTTGGTGAAAGTGAAAGAAATGATCGAAAATCCGGAATTGATGCTCTTTGGAGGCAAAGACCCGCATCAGGTTTTGGTCGGATTATAAAATTTACATATATAGAAAGGTGGGTTATCCCACCTTTTTTTTGCTATATTTTTGTCACCAGCAAATTGTCGCAAACGGTCGCACTGAATACCTGGTTTTTGTGTTTGCCATAGCTTAGCAGAACCGATTTGTCGAATGCTTCAATACGTTTGATTTTCATTTTAAGGCCTAGGGAGATTTCTTTACTGTTTAAATATTTCAAAAAATCTTCCGAAGAATTCCGAACGGCATTAAGTATTACCTGATCTCCGGCTTTACAGGCACTTAATTTTATAAGTTCTTCGTTTATAATTTTTCCGTTTTTATCCGGAATCGGCGATCCATGCGGGTCTTTTGTCGGGAAGCCCAACATTTCGTCCATCTTTAAAAAGAATGCTTCCGATTGCAAATGCTCGAGTTGCTCAGCTATACTATGCACTTCTTCCCAGCCAAATCCCATTTTTTCTACCAGAAACATTTCGGTTAGACGATGCCGACGTATGATTAAGGCCGCTTCTTTTCTTCCCTTTGCAGTGAGTTTTATGGGTTTATAACTTTCGTAAATCACCAAACCCTTTTCGGCCAACTTCTTCATCATACTGTTGACTGTTGGCATTTTTATATTCAAATGCTTGCTGATTTCATTTGAACCGGCAAGCCCACTCCCCTCTGAAAGTTGAAATATAGCTTTTAAATAATTTTCTTCTACCTGTGATATCATCTTCGCTTGTAAAAATACACATATTTTAAATACCCCAATTTGTTCATTCATCCTTTTTTAATTGTTAGAATATTCTAACATTGTATATTTGCATAGTCGTAGTTTTAACTTTTGTGTGTCTATTTATGAAAAAGTTTTTTATACTGTTGCGTTTTTTCGTCCTTCTTTTATGCATTTCCGGTACACTGCAAGCCCGTTATGTCGATTTTTTCGGCTTGGTTCTCGATGCCGAACTAAAGCCTTTGTCGCGTGCCATCATCCGAATTCCTTCCCAAAATATATATGCCTTCAGCGATTCTGCCGGAACTTTTCATTTTCGTTTGCAAGCCGGCAAGCGATACAGTTTCCATATTTCTGCCATGGGCTATAAGTCCCAACAGCAAGTTATAGATATAAACACCGACTCTTTGTCCCACACCTTTATCCTCCACAGCGACCCTCAATATCTGAATGAGGTGGTGATTAGCGGGAGTTTGAGCGAAGTACGCAAGGCCGATAGTCCCGTCGCCATCGAAGTCTATTCCGCCCGTTTTTTTAAAGCCAATCCGACCCCTTCCGTTTTCGAATCGCTTCAGCAAATCAACGGCATTCGCCCCCAGCTCAATTGTCAGGTTTGCAATACAGGCGATATACACATGAATGGAATGGAAGGCCCTTATACCATGTTGCTCATTGATGGCATGCCTATAGTGAGCGGATTATCGACCGTTTACGGTTTAAGCGGCATTCCCTCCTCTCTGATAGAGCGCATAGAAGTTGCCCGTGGCCCATCTTCTACCTTGTATGGAAGTGAGGCCGTGGGCGGACTTATTAATATTATCACCAAATCTCCGCAAAAATCTCCCCTATTTTCTGCCGATATTTCTGCTACAAGTCACGCCGAATGGAATGCCGATTTTTCCTGGAAACAAAAATGGGGCAAACGATTCGAGATGTTGACCGGTTTGAACCTTTTTCATTATGATTTGGCTATGGATAAAAATGGGGATAATTTTACTGATATCGCTTTACAGAAAAGGGTTTCCTTGTTTAATAAATGGGTTATGCACAGAAAAGAAGCCAGACTTTTTTCCATGGCTTTGCGCTATGTATACGAAAATAGGTGGGGCGGCGAAATGCAATGGGAAAGGAAATTCAGAGGTGGGAATGAGGTATATGGAGAAAGTATTTATACCCACAGATGGGAATTGATGGGGGCATATCGATTGCCCATGAAAGAGAAAGTACATTTTCTGTTCAGTGCAAACGGACATCTGCAAAATAGTGCTTATGGCGATATGCTGTTTTTAGGGAATCAGTATGTGGCATTCGGGCAATTGCATTGGACAAAAAAATGGGGGAAGTTCGACCTCTTGGCGGGACTGAGTTACCGTTATACCTATTATAACGACAATACAGTTCTTACTGTCGACACTTTGAATCAGGATAAAGCCGATCATATGCATTTGCCGGGAATATTTTTGCAAGGGGAATGGAAACCCCATCCCAATCACCATATTTTAGGGGGATTGAGATATGATTATCAATCCATACACGGGAATGTTTTTAGTCCCCGACTTCATTATAAATGGAATTCGACCCATAAACAAACTACGCTGCGTTTGAGTGTGGGTAACGGATATAGGGCAGTGCAGATTTTTTCGGAGGAGCATGCGGCATTGACTTCTGCACGAAAAGTGGAGTTTATGCATGCCCTAAAACCGGAAAAATCATGGAATGGACATGCGAATTTTGTACAGAAATTTTATATAAAAAACAGCATTTTACAATTTGATGTCGGACTATTTTACACCTATTTTACCAATAAAATCATACCCGATTACGATAGTCACCCCGATAAAATTATATATAAAAATCTGCAAGGTTATGCCGTGTCTCGCGGGATGAATCTGAATATGGATTTACAAATGCCCTTTGGTCTGCAAATTATGGGCGGAATAAGTCTTATGGATTTGTATCAAATGCAAGATGGAAAGAAAGAAAGACCCTATTTTTCGGAGCATTTCAGTGCAACATGGAATATAAATTACAGCATAGGGAAAACGGGAATCAGGATTGATTATACGGGAAATCTATATAGTCCCATGCGCTTGCCTTTGCTGAACGAATTAGATCCGAGGAGTGCTTTTTCGCCATGGTGGACTATTCAGAATATACAGTTGACATGGACCATGAAAAATAAGCTGGAGCTGTTTGGCGGAGTAAAAAACCTGCTCAATTGGAAGCCGGGTCGCGGTGAGCCATTTTTAATATCCCGTGCACATGATCCATTCGATAAACAAGTGCAATTCGATGCCACGGCTAAGCCCATAGTTGACGCACAAAATCCGTACGGACTAAGTTTTGATCCTTCTTATGTCTATGCGCCTCAACAAGGTTTAAGGGTATTTGTCGGATTTCGATTTTATATACATTCAAAAATAACAAGACTATGAAAAAGCGGATTTATTCCTTTTACTTTTTAGTATTTTTTTATGCAACAGGCCTGCAGATACGGGGTCAGCAGCATATTATTCCCATTTCGCATATAGATAAAGTAATGAAAGAGGAAGCTAAGCCTATACTGTTGTATTTGACTTCCGGGCAGTGTAAATACTGTGCATTGCAAAAACGTCAATTGGAAAAAATGGGATTTTATGCGGAAAAAGCGGATTATTTTTACTTTATAGAATGGGATATAAATGGGGAAGATAGCTTTCTTTTTGCCGGGGAATTCCACATATTTCGGGCAGTCGGTTTGGGTTCCGGGCGGCATACCTTTGTCGATTGGTTGAATGTAGACAGTCGTGCTTTGCCTGCCTGGGTATTATTCGACCCAAATTACAATAAGATATTCGAGAGACAAGGATTTATAAATGAGCGAGAGTGGGTGGAATTGTGCAGTGCAATTTATACTTTTGCAGAAGAATTACCTAAAGACACCATAAACAAATAAACCCGGCTATGATAGACCAAATAATTCATTATTTAGAACAAGTAGATCCGGTATGGGCGGCATTATTAGCCACTTTATTTACCTGGTTTGTGACGGCCGCAGGCGCCTCCTTTGTATTTGTATTCCGCACATTAAACAAGAATATAATGGATGCCATGTTGGGTTTTACGGGCGGAGTAATGGTGGCAGCCAGCGTGTGGAGTTTATTGATTCCCGCAATTGAAATGAGTGAAGGCGATGGTTTTGTACAAGTCTTACCTTCCATATTCGGATTTTTATTGGGAGCAGCATCTTTATATGGTATAGACAAGATTTTGCCCCATTTGCATGTGAACTTCAAAAAAGTAGAAGGCGTAAAAACTCCTTGGCAAAAGACCACACTTATGATATTGGCCATTACCTTACATAATATTCCGGAGGGATTAGCTGTAGGGGTTATGTTTGGCGGTGTGGCGGCGGGCATACCGGAGGCTAGTATAGGTGGAGCTGTTGCCTTGGCATTGGGAATAGGTTTGCAGAATTTTCCGGAGGGCATAGCTGTGTCTGTACCCTTGCGGCGGATGGGATTAAGTCGCCCCAAAAGTTTTTTATGGGGACAAGCTTCGGCCATGGTCGAACCTGTTGCTGGTGTTTTGGGTGCTATAGCTGTGGTAAGCTTTACGCCGATCTTACCCTATGCACTGGCCTTTGCTGCCGGAGCTATGATTTTTGTAGTTGTCGAAGAAGTGATTCCTGAAGCGCAGCAAAACAAAGGTTCAGATATGGCCACATTGGGATTCATAGGTGGCTTTATCATCATGATGACCCTCGATGTTGCCCTGGGATAATCCGTTAATCGTTGTGGGCATTATATTGTTTAACGGCATAATCCATATCTATATGTAATTTTCCGTTTAATTCGCCCGCCTCATACATGGCATCCGTCATTATTCTTTCGCAGATACCTCTAAGACCCCTTGCGCCCAGTTTTAAATCAATCGCTTTTTCCACAATAAAATCATATACCTTTTCATCAAAACTGAGTTCGACTCCATCCATCTCGAAAAGGCGGATATACTGGCGAATTAAAGCATTTTTGGGTTCAGTTAAAATCTGCCGTAAAATGGGTGGAGTTAAAGGATTCAAATGTGTCAGAATGGGCAAGCGTCCCAATAATTCGGGTATAATTCCAAATTGCCTCAAATCCGTTGCCGAAACATATTTCAGTAAATTATTATAGTCGATTTCCTCGCGCTGCATACTGGTTTTAAAGCCCAGTTTTTGTTTGTTAATTCGGTTCGAAATAATGCGATCTATACCTTCAAAAGCGCCACCACAAATAAAGAGAATGTTTTTCGTTTCGATTTGAATAAGTTTTTGTTCGGGATGTTTTCTTCCTCCTTGCGGGGGCACACCGATAACCGATCCTTCGAGTAGTTTCAGAAGTCCTTGTTGTACACCTTCTCCGCTCACATCTCTGGTAATAGATGGGTTGTCGCTTTTTCGGGAAATTTTGTCGATTTCATCAATAAAAACAATACCTCTTTGAGCGGCCTCTACGTCATAATCAGCGGCCTGGAGCAGGCGCGTAAGTATAGTTTCTACATCTTCGCCAACATAACCGGCTTCGGTAAGAACCGTGGCGTCGGCTATGCAAAAGGGTACATGCAGCGTTTTGGCAATAGTGCGCGCCAAAAGCGTTTTTCCTGTTCCCGTTTCGCCCACGATAATCATATTCGATTTTTCGATTTCAATATCGTCCTCTTCGTTTTTGGGTTTGGCATTCAGGCGCTTATAATGGTTATATACGGCAACGGCGAGCGATTTTTTTGCGTCATCCTGCCCGATTATATATTGATCTAAAAAGGAAGTAATTTCTTTGGGACTTTTCAATTTCATTTGTCCGAAAGATTTTTTGTTGAGCTTATCAGCCGGAACGCCACCCATATCTTTGAGCATAATATTGGCTTGAACGATACAGGTATCGCAAATATTTCCGTTGATACCGGTGATGAGCATATTGACCTCTGAGTCGGGTCGACCGCAGAAGGAGCATTTTTGAATCGGCGTTTTCTTTTTCTCTGCCATTTGAATCAGGTAAAATAATAGGAATGCAAAGCTAAATAATAGGCTAGTCTTTGTTAAAAAAAATCGGGTTAAATAAAGAAAAAAGCCACCGGAAATATCGGTGGCTTTCCCTCAATTATCCTTTAGCTTTTCTTTCGAGTACTTCGTCAATCATACCATATTCTTTGGCTTCGGAAGCAATCATCCAATAATCGCGGTCACTGTCTTTCCATACGGTTTCGTAATCTTTTCCGGTGTGGAATGCAATGATATCGTACAATTCTTTTTTCAATTTTTGAATTTCGCGGGCCGTAATTTCAATATCTGAAGCTTGTCCTTGCGCTCCACCAAGCGGTTGATGTATCATTACGCGTGAATGTGGCAAAGCCGATCTTTTTCCGGTTTCGCCGGCGCAAAGCAATACGGCGCCCATACTTGCGGCTAATCCCACACAAATAGTTGCTACATCGCTTTGTATATACTGCATGGTGTCATAAATTCCCAAACCTGCGTATACAGATCCTCCGGGAGAATTTATATAAATCTGAATGTCTTTATGGGCATCGGCGCTTTCGAGGAAAAGCAATTGAGCCTGAATAATATTCGAAATATAGTCATCGATAGGTGTTCCTAAAAAGATAATACGATCCATCATCAGGCGCGAAAAAACGTCTACCTCTCTAAAAGGCATGGGACGTTCTTCGATTACCGTACGTGTCATATCTTCTACGGTCGACATATATTTTTCGAGATGCATACTGCTAATCCCTTGGTGCTTTACGGCATATTTTTTAAACTCGTCTTGTGGGAACATATGATTACATGTTTTAATGTTAATTCAAGAGTGAATATAGAATGAATTTGAAAAAGAGACAAAACTATTCGATCAAATTCCTGTTAAAACCGATAAGAATTGTTTTTTTCACAAAAAACCCCGCTATGCGGGGTCAATTTTTATTTGTTTGCGTTTTCTTGTTGGAAAAAGCTTTTATAATCGATGTTTTCCGGTTTGGTTTGTACCAGACCTTTCAAGTGTTGTAAAACTTTCTCTTCAGCAATAGAAGCGGCAATACGCTCATATTCCTGTTGGTTTTGCAATACATTTTGAACGATAGATTGCAATCTTTCCGGATCATCCATAGGCATGCCCATTTCCATAAGTCGACTATTGACCATGGCTTCAGCACGGGTGCGAATTTCTTCTTCGGTGATTTTAAATTCGTTTTCGTCGCTGATTTTTTTGCGAATAATTTCCCAACGAATTACATCCGAAGAACCGTTGAATTCCTTTTCAATTTCCTCCGCACTTTTCTTGCCTTCTTCTTTTATCATCAACCAACGTTTCAGAAAATCAGACGGAATATCAAATTTATGTGTTTCTAAAATTTTAGTGCGAATATCATTCAATAATTTAAAATCGGCTTCATTTTGGGCATCTCTTTTCAAAATGTCGCTAAGTTCTTTTCTGAATTCTTCTTCCGAATTTACTTTGCCCGGACCAAAAAGTTGGTCGAAGAAAGCTTGATCCAAATCGGCAAGATCCATACGATTTGTCTTTTCGATTTTGAATTGAAGTGAGGCGTTTTTATCGGCCAATTCTTCTTTAGTCAACCCCAAATACATTTCGGCCATGGCTTCGTCTTTGTAGGCATCGAGGGGACTAACAGCGATAATATCGCCCGATTTGGCACCGAGAAATGCCGATTTGGCTTTTTCATTTTCGATGCGGCTATGGAAGATATAGGTCTTTTTAGAGAAGCCACCTTCAATGGGATTACCTTGAGCATCCGCTTCAAAATATTCACCCATTATCATATCTCCCTCTTCAACGATATCCGATTCTATATTTTTACCTAATCTGCGACGTTGGCCCTCAATATTCTCATTTAAGGTTTCTTCGTCGATGGTAATTTGGTAGTGGGTAAATTTTTCTTTAGGAATATTCAAGGTTACGCCGGGCATTACTCCGATTTCGTATACCACTTCATAAGCTTTACCGAAATCAAACTCCAGAGCGGGACTATCTTCTGCCAAAATAGGATCGCCTAAAAATTCGATTTTATTATCCTGTATATATTGATATAATTCGTTTACGGCAATTTTTCCAATTTCATCCGCAATGGCCGATTTACCATACATTTTTTTTACCAAACCGGTAGGAACCTGACCCTGACGAAATCCGGGCATGTTTACCTGTTTGCGTACTTTTTTCAATTGTGCCTCAACCCGCTCGTTATAATCTTCGGGAGCAATGGTGATTTTAATTTTGCTGTGTAACTCGTTTATTTTCTCTTGTGCAATATTCATGCTATATGCGGTTTCTTGTTAAAAATGGCTGCAAAGATACGACGAAACTGTGGATATGTAAAAAATTTGCCGTTTTTTTTGTAGAATTGAAAAAATGTTTCATCTTTGCACCCTCCAATTCAGGCACGCGGGTGTGGTGAAATTGGTAGACATACCAGACTTAGGATCTGGCGCCGCAAGGCATGGGGGTTCGAGTCCCTCCACCCGCACAAAAGAAATGAGCCCCAACAGGCTCATTTTTTTTTGTAAATTCCTTCCATTTTTTATGCTAAATTACCTAAGAAAGGGGATTTTTTTTGCGCCGTATTTTGATTATATTTGACCGTATAATTAATCGAAAGTTCCCTATGGAAAGAAATTACAAAAATCTGATAGCGGTTGCGAATGATTTTTCGCATGAAAGTTTTATTGCACTTGAGCATGCTGCCCTTATTGCTAAAAATAATGGGGACGAATTGTTGGTCATTCATGTTATGAACCAAAGTACGAAGGATAAATTGGAAAAGGCGCATAAAGCACCCTTTCATATTCACGATGTTTTAAAAAGTCAATGCGATAAAATTGAACAAATTCACGGTGTAAAAAGCAGAATTGCCACACCGGAAGGCGAAATTTTTGACGCAATCGGTAAAACAGCCGGAGATCAGCAAGCGCGCTTATTGGTTATGGGTACGCATGGAATTCAGAGTTTTGGCGAAAGATTGCTCGGCTCATGGGCATTGCGCATAGTCGATAGTTCGCCCGTTCCTGTTATCATCGTGCAAAATACTCCACCCAAGCCCGAAGGGTATAAGAAAGTTGCGTTGGAGTTGACAAATGCCGATCAGTGTCGTCGCTTATTGCCGCATGCCATTAATTTCCATAAATTATTCGGAGCCGAAATCGTATTGTTCGAAGATTATGAAGAGGATGAGTTTATTGGAAAAGCCATAGCCCGAAATAAAGCTTTCTTTGAGAAATATTTGTCGGATAAAGGTATTCCTTATACCATGGCCATACAGCGTAAAGGCTCAAGATATTATCACGATTTGGTAAATTATTCCTCCGAAAATGGGGTAGATTTGATTCTGATTGTTTCTTCGAAAGACCGTGGCTTTATTGAAATGGTTACAGAGCCGGAACAAAAAGTTATATACAACAAAGCTGAAATCCCCGTTTTATGTATATCTGCCATTGAAACTACTTCTATGGGAGATTTTATGGATGATAACTGGTAAATAATTTTTCATGTATATACGTTTTTTTCTCATTTGTATATCTTCCCTCTTCTTTGTTCCTGTTTTTGCGCAAAAGCCGGCCTATTCCAATCATAGTTCCGCAGTGCGTAAACCCCACGATTTTCAAAAAGTCAAAGACCGATATCATCCGGATACGGCAGTGGTTTTAGAGAATATTTTTCTTGGGAAGTTGCCCGTGACATGGGTCAATAATTCCATAGGTAAAAAGAAAATGACCGCTGCCATGATGGGTGGAGATATTTTGTATCTAAATGCGAGTGGTACATGGGAAGCATATGCCAGCTATATTCCCGATTTGAGTTTACTTCAAAAGCATTTATCGCAAAAATCTAAGTTTACCTTGGTCGAAAAACTCTATATTGAAACAGGCCCTGAAGCCTATCAAAGCGGGCCGCCCAAAGGCAAAAGCGGAGAAATTAGTAACCCCGTCCAGGAAGGAGAAAAAATTTATGTCGATGCAAATTTGCCCGGCATTTCCGAGAAAAGGTTTAGAGTAACCTACGTAACGGATACTTTAATTATCATATGTTCCGATGACGAAAAACTGACGACTTTTATCGTACAAGTAAATTAAAAAAAGGCAAGTTTTAGCTTGCCTTTTTTTATTATCAATTATGATTTTAAAGTTTTGAGTTGATCCTCAATAATCTTTATACGCAGTTCGGCATCCTGTAGTTTTTTACGTTCGCTTTCTACCACTTCGGCTTTTGCATTTTGAACAAACTTTTCATTGCTCAGTTTTTTGTGTACGCTTTGCAAAAAGCCTTGTGTATAATGCAATTCTTCCTCTAATTTTTTAATCTCCGCATCCAGGTTGAGGCTCTGATTTATGGGCACAAAGAGTTCTCTGGTTCCAACGCGTATGGCCAGTGCCGATTCGGGTTTGGTATCTACTTTAATGATATCGGATACATTGGCCAGTTTTGCAATTACGCTTTTTGCAGGAATCTCTGTTAGTGCAAAAATTTCCATGGCTTCGCGCATAGGTATTCCTTTTTCGTTTCTGAAATTTCGGATTGCCGTAACACATTCCAACGCATGTTCGAATTGCAGCATCTCTTCGCTTTGTCCCTCACCGCTTTCGGGCCAGGCGGCGAACATAATGAAATCTCCTTTTTCTCGCTCTGCCAAATGTTTCCATAGCTCCTCTGTAATAAAGGGTACAAAGGGATGCATCAATTTCAATAATTGTTCGAATATTGCTATGGTTGCATCAAATACACCTTCGGAGATTTGCCCCGATTTGGGTTTAATAATTTCGAGATAGGTGCTGCAGAAATCGTCCCATACCAATTTATAAGTAGCCATTAAGGCTTCGCTCATACGGAATTGGCGGTACAGATCATTAATCTCTGCGGTTTCTGTTTTCAATTTTTCCCGGAACCATGCTATAGCTAGAGCGGATTCTTCGGGCATATCCGTTTTTTCGATGGTCCATCCTTTAATGAGTCGGAATGAATTCCACACTTTATTCGTGAAATTTCGACCTTGCTCGCACAAAGACTCATCGAAGAGTAAGTCGTTTCCGGCGGGAGAGCTTAGAAGCATTCCAACCCTTACTCCGTCAGCGCCGTATTTTTCTATCAACTCGAGCGGATCGGGAGAATTGCCAAGAGATTTACTCATTTTCCGACCTTGTTTGTCGCGTACAATTCCGGTAAGATATACATCTTTAAAAGGAGGCAATTGCATATATTCATAGCCCGCAATAGCCATGCGTGCTACCCAGAAAAAGAGAATTTCAGGTGCGGTTACCAATACATCGGTCGGATAATAATAGGAGAGTTCGGCCGGAATTGGATCTATTTTTTGCTTTTCAACATCATAATTTTCCATTCCATCGAATACGGCTATAGGCCATAGCCAGGAGCTGGCCCAGGTGTCGAGTACGTCTTCATCTTGCTTCAGGTCTTCATGGCTAAGATTTGGATTCCCGGTAATTTCTTGTGCTTTCTTTAGGGCATCTTCTGCATTGAGCGCCACCACAAAATCATTTTCTCCTTCTCCAAAGAACCAGGCCGGAATACGGTGTCCCCACCAGAGTTGGCGACTTATACACCAATCTTTTACATTCTCCATCCAATACCTATAGGTATTTTTATACTTCGCAGGATGTAATTTTATTTCGTCTTTTTCTACTGCGTCTAATGCCGGTTGCGAAATTTCTTTCATCTTGATGAACCATTGCAACGACAGTTTAGGCTCCACCACACTATTGGTCCTTTCAGAGCGACCTATGCGTGCCATATAGGCTTCTTTTTCGACGAGAAGTCCGGCTTCTTCCAGTTTGTTTACAAAAATTTTACGGGCTTCGAAACGCTCTTTTCCAATCAACCAATCGAGTTCGGCCAAATCGCTCATAGTCCCATCGGCATTAATGGTGTCGATGACAGGCAATTGATGTCTCAACCCGATTTCATAATCGTTGATATCATGCGCCGGGGTCACTTTCAAACATCCGCTTCCAAATTCCAGATCCACATAATCGTCTCCAATAATGGGAATAGGACGGTTCACAAAGGGAACAATAACCTTTTTGCCAATTAATCCGGCATAACGAGGGTCTTTCGGATTTACCGCTACGGCTACGTCACCCGGAATGGTTTCGGGTCTTTGCGTAGCAATGGTGATAAATTTGTCCTCATTTTCGAAATAATATTTTACATGATACAAAAAGGATTTTTCGCCTTGTTCGTTGTAAATAACCTCCTCATTCGACAAAGCCGTTTTGGCTTCACAATCCCAATTTATCATACGCAGTCCTCTATAAATTTTCCCTTTATTATAAAGGTCTACAAAGGTTTTGATCACCGCCGTATAATAAGTAGGATCCATGGTGAAACGGGTTCTTTCCCAATCGCAGGATGCACCTAATTTTTTTAATTGATCGAGGATAATTCCCCCGTATTTATCTTTCCATTCGAAGGCATAAGCCAAAAATTCCTCACGGCTGAGATCGGATTTTTTAATGCCTTTTTCGCGCAGCATTTGTACGACTTTAGCCTCTGTTGCTATGGAAGCATGGTCGGTTCCGGGAACCCAGCATGCATTTTTTCCCAACATGCGTGCGCGACGCACCAATACGTCCTGAATGGTATTATTGAGCATATGACCCATATGCAAAACACCGGTTACATTCGGAGGCGGAATAACCACGGTAAATGCCTCTCTGTGATCGGGATTACTGCTGAAGCAGTTGTGCGCTAACCATTCTTTATAAATGGCATCTTCAATAGCCGATGCCTGGTATATTTTGGGAAGTTCTTGCATAATTTTCTTGAAAAATGAAGGCAAAAATACGAAGAAATACCCAATAATGCGGACGAATTATGCAGCTTTCCCCACAATGAAAAAAGGGGGAGTTAAGCCGGAATACTTTCCTTTTCCACAAGAAGGGGTTGCGTAAGAACCGGATTGGGATGACCCAATTCTTTCAAGAGTGTATAGTGTTCTTTAATGGCCTGTGTAAATGTGCCTGCCTGATAGTAAGGCAAGTCGAATTCATGCGCGGTGGCTTTCACTATTTCTCCAATTTTTCTATAATGCACATGGCAAATGGATGGGAATAAATGATGTTCGATTTGTTGATTTAATCCACCCGCAAACCAGCTGAATATAAAATTATCCTGTGCGAAATTTTTTGTTGTTAGAACCTGATGTATAGCCCAATTGTTTTCCAGTTGATTTTCATCATCCGGTAATGGGAAAATAGAATCCGGCGTAACGTGCGCAGGCTGGAATATTATAGCTAAGAGGAAACCGGCTACCCAATGTGCAGCAAAGAATCCGATCGCAATTTGCCACCATGCAAAAGGCAAAATAATCATGGGCAATACAAGGGCATAACCGAGATAGATAATTTTAGAAACAATTAAAATGGCCCATTCTTTTACTAAGGATGCATTTACTTTTTGCACCAATCCCTTTTTTTGATAATTCACTAAACGGGAAACATCTTTTACAAAAACCCAGGAAAAAGTCATTAATCCATACAAAAACCAAGCATAAATATGTTGATACTTATGTACTTTTTTGAAAGGGGCATGCGGGTTAAAGCGTAAAATGCCGCGAGGGGATACATCCTCATCGAATTCGTTTACATTGGTATAGGTATGATGGAGTACATTGTGTTGTACTTTCCAGTTGAAAGCATTGGCTCCAATGGCATTCATGGAATAACCCATTATACTATTCAAAAGTGGCTTTTTTGAATAGGCTCCGTGTATGGCATCATGCATTACATTCACACCTATGCCGGCAATGCCGAGACCCATTACCAAGCTTAGCAATAAAGCCAACCATGGATTGGTAATAATGCCCGACATAATCAATGCGTATGGGGCAAGATAGAGAGTAAACATGAAAATGGTTTTGAAAACCATCTCGGTATTTACGTGTTTGGACTGATTTGTGTTTTTGAAATAAGCGTTTACGCGTTGATTCAGAGTTGTGTAAAACTCAGTTCTGTTTCTGCTAAAGTGCAGTGGCTCAAATTTTTTCATTTCTTTTTTATACATGTTTTATTTTAGAAATGATCGAACCGGGTACACTTTATTAAGGAGGTTGGTATAGTAAACCTTCCGCGAAATTCTAAAAATATATCTGCAAGAACGGTATTTTTTTGCACTTGTTATTCAATTAAGAAGAAATTAACTGTTTTTTTTAAAAAAGGGAAGGGAATGGATAGAAATAAGTGAAATGAAAGCCGATCGCTGGTTTTAAATGGTGAATGCTCGGAAATTGGCGTGAAAAATTAATAGGGATTCTTGAATTTATATTAACTTTGTAGAAAATTATTGAAAATGTTGCAACACATTTATTTCGGCATGCTTGGATGGCCACAGGTTTTACTTATAGTAGGCATTGTATTGTTATTATTTGGCGGACGTAAGATCCCTGAATTAATGAAAGGATTAGGACAAGGCGTGCGTGAGTTTAAAGATGGTATGAATGCCGATGACAAATCGGAAGATAAAAAATCGGAGGATAAGAAAGAGTAATGTATACTTCTTTTGTTTCGTATCAATCGGATAGGGAGGCTTATATGGCCGGAAAACTCAGTGTTTCCGAGCGGCTTTCGGTATTTTTGCAGCGTATTTCCGACACGAAATCTTTAAATATTTTTATTGAAGACTTTAGGGAAGAAGCTATGCTTTCTGCCTTGGAATCAGATAAGCGATTTTCGGAAGGGAAAGCAAGAAAGCTGGAGGGTATGGTCATTGCCCTGAAAGACAATATCAGTTATAAGGGACATACCGTTACGGCGTCTTCTAAAATGTTGGAAGGCTATATCAGTGTATATTCGGCTACCGTAGTAGAACGTTTGCTGGATGAAGGGGCTATAATTATTGGACGTGTTGGCTGCGATGAGTTTGCCATGGGCTCCAGTAATGAGACTTCGATATATGGTTCTGTGAAAAATCCTTATGATGTTTCTCGTGTACCGGGTGGGTCCAGCGGCGGTTCGGCAGCAGCCGTAGCAGCAGGAACCTGCCATGTAGCCTTGGGCTCAGATACCGGTGGAAGCATTCGTCAGCCTGCCGCTTTTTGTGGTTTGGTGGGAATGAAACCCAGTTATGGCCGTGTGAGTCGATGGGGACTGATTGCTTATGGAAGCAGCTTCGATCAGATTGGGCCGCTCTCACAGCAAGTGGATGATAATGCCCTGGTGATGGAAGTTATTAGTGGTGCCGACGGAAAAGATGCCACGGCTTCACAAGAAAATGTGCCCGCATATACACAGCAACTTAAATCTAATGCTGCACTTCGCCTGGCTTATTTGCCGGCATTGCTTCAGAATGAATCTATAGCAGAGCCGATTCGAAAGGCCTATCAAAAAAGTTTGGATACAGCCCGTGAGGCCGGATATACTCTGGTAGAAACCAGTTTCGACTATTTCGATTATCTGGTTCCTATATATTATGTATTGACAACAGCGGAAGCTTCTTCAAACCTGTCTCG
>JAEZEQ010000013.1 GCA_023432985.1 Bacteroidota bacterium
ATAAGGTGCATGTATTGAAACCCAATTTTAGTGGCACTGCAAAAGAATTCTGGACGGGTAAATCTTATTTTAATCCGGGAATCCGTAAGTATAGATTTGGAAATATTCCGGTTACTGAAATCGTGCAAGCGGTTCCATTTCCGAAAATTGGAAAATACAATTACGCCTTTTTATACAGAAAAGCAGAAGCTCTACTTGGGGCCTATATACGAAAATTTGGAAAGCCTGATTTAATCCACTCCCATGCTGCATTTGCAGGAGGAGTTTGTGCCGCGCAATTATCTTTGCGTTTTTCTATTCCTTTGGTGCATACCGAACATACGTCGGGATTGATTTTTAATCCGTCTCAATATAGTCCGTTCGAAAAAGAGCAATACAGATTTCTGGTAAAACATGCGGCCAAAGTATTATTTGTAAGCCATTTTGCGAAGGAGGAAAGTCAGCATAAAATGCAAGTAGAAATTCCACAAGCCGGCGTTTTACCCAATTTGGTCGATGCGTTATTTTTCAACGCGCCAATGAAGTCGGAAGGGAAATATTATGTGTGTTTCGGGAATTATATACCGGTCAAAAATCAAGATTTCCTTTGGGAAGTATGGAAAATATGGCATAAAAAACACAAGGATGCCCGGCTTATTTTTATTGGAGACGGATTCGAAAATGCGCCTTGGTACATAGAGGCTGCGCACTATAATATTGCGTTTAAAGCCAGGCAAAGTCGGGTAAATACGTGCACTTATATAGCCGATTCCAAGGCCTTACTTTCCGTGTCGAAAGTAGAAACCTTCGGGCTTACATTGGCTGAGGCTATGGCTTGCGGCAAACCGGTAATTGCTTTAGACAGCGGCGGACCGGCCGATTTTGTAAAAGACCCTTATGGCTTATTGCTTCAAAATAGTGATATAACTACATTTATCGAAGCTCTTGAAAAGATAGAATCAAAACAATATCATGCCGCGGAAGAAATAAGAGCCTATGCAATGGAGCATTTTTCGGAAGATGTGATTTGCAGAGAACTGGAAACTATATATAAAGATATACTCTAATTCTGCAAGGATGTATTGCTAAAGGAAAAACTGTATAAGAATTATTTTTACTTTAGTGCGGGCCTAGCCAATCAACAAATCAGCATGCGACAATTTTTGAACGAACCGGGGCATTTTTTTATCAGCGATCATCTGGTGGCCTTGCTCTATATTGTATTGCTGACTATTTGGGCTAAATGGTATGATACTCGAAAACATGCATCGAATCCCTTTCCGGGCTCGGCTTATTTTTTCAAAGGATTTTTGGTAAAAATTTTGGGCTCTTACCTTTTTGCGCTTGTTTATTTTTTCTTATATAATGGGGGCGATACGGCAGCATATTTTCAAAATGCGCTCATTATGAACCGGCTTTTTGTCGACAATATTTCGGGCTATTTTTATTTAATGTGGATGCCTGAAATAAAGTGGGAAGACTATTTTTTATATTTCAATCACAATACCGGATATCCGCAAATGTCCATCAGCTACAAAGATGCCAACCATATTGTGGTGAAGTTTGCCACATTACTGGCACCCTTGGGTATGTTTAATTTTTTTTCCACTTCCATACTCTTTGGTGCTATAACCTATTTCTTTGTATTCAAAGCCTATAAAACATTTTGCCTAATAGTGCCTGATGCACAAAAATTTCTGGCCTTTGCCTTTTTATTTTTTCCATCCTTTGTTTTTTGGGGTGGGGGAATAATGAAAGATACCATCTGTGTAGCCGCTATTTCGCAAATTGTATATAGCTTCTATCAAATCTTTATCTTAAAAAAGCGAAATCTGCTATTGATTGCTGCTATACTCATTTCGGTGTATATACTCTTTATAACAAAACCTTATTTATTGTTTGCTCTAATACCAGGTCTTGTATTTTGGGGAGCTTTTGGTTTTATAGGCAATATTAAAAGCAGTTTTATAAAATTCGGACTGGTGCCCCTAATGGGAGTACTGGCATTATTTGCTACATTCTACTTGTTGAATAATGCGATTATTTCTGTGTTCGGAAGTACGGAAATGGCATTAGAAAGAGCCGCCATTACACAGCAAGACTTAATTCGAAGCGAACAATACGGAAGTAATTTTTACGATATAGGGCGTTATGACCCTTCTATTTCAGGCATGATTCAAAAAGCACCCGAGGCCATAACAGTAGGACTTTTCATGCCTTTTCTTTGGCAAGCCGGTAGCGCTATTACCTATTTTAGTGCCCTCGAAAATTTTGTACTGCTCTTGCTTACCCTCTATTTTATTTTTAAAACAAGAATATATGGGATTTTTACCTATACTTTTCGTAACCCCATTTTGTTTTTCTGTATCAGCTTTGCATTGATTACGGCATTTATTGTAGGCATAACCACGGCTAATTTCGGAGCTTTGGTGCGTTATAAAATTCCATTATTGCCCTATTTCCTCTGCTTTTTTATTTTGCTCGACAGAGAGGTAAATAAGAAAGTCGGAACAGATTTTACTCCTTAATATATGCCGCCTTTAAAGCATTCCCTATACCCAATAGGGTCAATATGTTATTGGCAGCTTTTTTTAAAATTCCGGCAAAAAAATTCGATTCTAAATTATTGCGTAAAATCTCGTCGGGACTGTCTGATGCAATACCGCCGGCAGATTCTTTTACACTCTTGTGGCGCCGAAGCTTACTGATAGATATTCCCGTAGTTTTTAAATATCTTTTCTTGAAACCATGTCGCCTCATTAAATAATGAAAAGTGCGGGGCGTATAATAAGACAGATGTTCGGGGTAACCAATAACACTGTATTGATCTTTTAATACAAAGCGTTCTATAGCATTAAAGTTCGGCGTTGTGCAATAAAACAATCCGCCTGTACGGAGAAAATGCCTTATACATTCCATTTCTTCATTGGGATAATTGATATGCTCTATTACTTCGAAAGAGCTAATTATATCAAAGCTTTCTGCATCGAACATATCTTTATGCGTTTTGCCTTGTTGCATATGTATGCCCTTAGATGTGCAAATGGCTATTGCTTCGTCCGAAAATTCGGTTCCATAAATGTCCCAGCCTTTACTTTTTGCCACGGAAGCAAAATGCCCTATACCACATCCTATATCTAATAATTTTCCCGTTTTTCGATAAGGTTCGAAGCTTTCTAAAATTTCTTCATAGCGCTTAATGGTGAGGGGACTTAAATAGTCGTTTCTTCTATACTGAGCATAGTGTTCATTCAACTCATGCGGACTCGGAATTTGTTTATAAAATACAAAGCCCACAGGTTGGCTTTTCACCAAACCCGGATAGCCTCGTAAGTCCGTTAAATCTTTGCTTCCACTGAGTGGGCAATTGCTAAATTCTTTCTTGCTCATTTTATTTCAATACTCTCCACCAAAACAAAAATCGGCGCAATGGAGAAGCAAATTTTCTTAATTCAAAATACAATTTTTGTTCGGCACCGAAAGAGCGGAAAAAACGTTCAATTCCTTCGTGCATACTGCCTTCAAAATCGAAAATCAAATTCCTTTCCCTCGATTTTTCAATCGCTTTAGATACCAATAAACTCATAGCGCCCAAACTTCTTACTCCCTCTGAAGTATAACTGCTAATATAATACATCGTACTATGGTCGAAAGGCAAAAATAAAAAGGCATAGCCTTCTTGTTGATCTATATACGAAAAATAAGCCTGACCACGAGTCAGACTTTCTTTAACTAATTTTTTTAAAATGGGAATATGCGCCTCATTTTTCAAGGTGCTATTTAAATCACATTTTTCAAGAATGGCTAAAGCGAAATCCGGGTCTTGGGTATACTGCACTTGGAGTGATTTTTCGGCCTTACGAATTTCTCGTCGGATATTTTCCCGAAAATCTTGTACACAATTTTCAAAACTTTTTTCTGCCGGAATCATATAGGTAACCCTCGGACTCACCACCAAACCTTTTCGAAGAAAAGGCAAAGGATCCGTTACTCGGGTCGAGACCTGTAAATGAACATTGGGAGGCAAAAGGTCGAGCGCATCGCTGGTCCATTTTTGAATATCGCTTAAAACATTCGAAGATTTATCCGAAAGAGAATGGAAATTAGGTCCTAAATATTGAGTTAAAGCAGGCATATACACCTGATTTCGATTCGCGACATACACAAATACATTATCGCAGCGTTGATCCGGAGACCAAACTTCCCAATTTTCTCCGGCCACTATATCAAGCCAAAAAGGTCGAAAATACAATGGAGTATAATCGTGACTTGCGTTGATATAAGTCGCCTTGAAATTCATGCCTAAAAGTACTATTAATTTATTTCTCTGATATAATTTGCCAGAACTTTCGTTTGATTTCTGCGTGAATACAACGATGATTTTGAAAGATTCGGTTTAAAAAAAGAATAGTCAAAATTTGAATTAAAATAATGCTGCATAAATTTTTTCCAGTCCTCTGGTGTTTCGAAGGCAAGTCCCGAATTTGTTTCAGAAATAATATGGAAATATTCACTTTCGTCTTTATCCCACAATAAAATGGGTTTATTTTGTTGTATATAATCAAATAATTTCACCGGAATTTGACCTGCAAATCCCGAGTAACTGCTCATGAGAAAAAAATGACATTTTTGGAACAAAACCTCGAGCTCATGTGATTTTAAGAATGAATGAACAACAAACAAATCGGGCCATTTTTGTGCATATGCACGAATCCGTTTCCCTTCCATAGGATTGAGGTCAATCCCCGCCCAATGAAGTTGAATGGGGTTTCCTTCTTTATAAAGCGAAATGGCTGCTTCCAGATAAGGTTCTAAATGTTGATTTTTATATATAGTTCCTATATAAAGCAGTATGATTTTATCCGTATTTGGATTGGGATGAAAAGGTTTGATTTCGCCATTAAAACCATTTAAAATAGTTTTATATGATTTGCCTACATATTTAGAGATGCTTTCGCCTGAATTTTTGGATGTTGCCAAAATAGTATGCGCATTAGAAGTCCATTTTTTTTCTGCCCATTTGTCTAAAATTCTCAGCAAAAAAGAAGCATTTTTTTTATGCAAAGGGTGCGTAGTCCACTCATCTCTAAAATCCGGAATCCATTTTAAATCCGGGAATTTCTTCTTTAATCTGTAGCCAATAAAAAAAGATTGAAATGGTTTTCCTGAAATAATTAAAGTATCTATATCAGGATTGTTTTTAAGCATTTCAATGGCTTTTTTATAAAAAGAGAGATGCGTTTTATTGGCTGAAATGAAAAAATAAGACAAAAAAATCTCCACAAAAGTGAGCGCTTTTCTGAGCAAAGGCCATCTGTTTTTTTGGTGGAGGCGATCGCGTAAAGAATAAACAAAAGGCAATTGATAGAGTTCGTGCGTGTTTTCTTTTTGGTGTTTATAGCTATTATCAATGACCTTATCCGTAATTTCGGCCTGATTGGGATTCCAGTTACGTGTAATGACAATGGGATAAATACCCGATTCGTGCAAATGTTCGGCCCATGCTGCAATGCGTTTACCACCAACAAAAAATGAAGGAGGATAAAAATAGGATATGATAAGAATCTTTTTCACCAATTAAGATTTAAGCAATACATGGATATAAGATTTTAAAATATAAATAAAATCAAATTTATACCTCATACTCTCTTTTAGAATCGTATAGGCTATATCCCATTGTTTATTTATTCGAGCCTGATAAAAATACATTTGATGTTTTTTATAGACATAATCCATTAATATGGGTTTGTATTTCTCACTAGGGAATAAGTCGGCATATTCTAATAAATCGAATACCACCCTTGTATAATTACGAACATTGCTCATTTTCACTTCTGCCAAACCTTGTTGAACCGTAGAGCCTTCGTGTATAAGCATATGTATTACCGCATTGCTTTCGATGACAGGATAAAGAGAAAGGAGCCGCAAAAACAAATGAGTGTCTTCCCATGGTTCCATTGTCGACTTAAAACGGTGCTTAACCAATAAACTTCTATGCACGCATTGATCCGTAAAAATAACTTCTCCCGCCTTTAAAATACTATCCGCCGTATCTGTGGACTTTAGCTGGCGAGTATATTTATATTCACCCGATACTTTATATTTTCTTCGGGTGGAATAAATAGCAGGTCGATAATTATTTGATTTAATTGTCTTGTGTAATTCTTCTAAAAAATTGCTCGGTATAGTATCGTCACTATCAATAAAAACAATAAATTCACCTGTAGCATGATCGATTCCATTATTTCGTGCGGCACTGCGTTCAGCATTATTTTGATAAATATACTTAATGCGTTCATCTTGAAATGACAAGACCACCTGTTTGGTATTATCCGCACTTCCATCATCTACCAATATGAATTCCCATTCAGGATAACTCTGTACAAGCACATCATTAATGAGAATCGAAATTAAATCAGCTCTATTATATGTAGGGGTTATGATACTAAATTTCATATTAGTTATTTTATTGGCTCCAAAATTATAATATCCAATTCTACTCTAAAATTATAATTAGGGAACAGCTCTAAACACATTGATCTTACTTCATCTTTAGTTGGATAATCACTTGTTCCATCGAATAACCTTGCATCATCAATGAGTACTATATGTTGTTTATTATATTCCGCAATATGTTTTAATTCTTTCCGAATGGGGGTTACCAATTCGCCTTTGGAAGTAATACTTGTGAAATCGTAATGTCCATCTAACCAAAATAAAGATTTCTTATTCAGGGTAGGCAACAAATTGGCTAAAACCTCGCCACTATCACCATGTAAGATTTTAATTTCCGGGAATGCACTAAATTGTTTTACATTAAAAGCATAGAGTTCATCATTAAGTTCGATGGAATAAATCTCTTCAAAATGCCCTTGCATTCTTTTAACGGTTTGTCCTTTATGCGTTCCTGATTCAACAAAAATGGGAGCTTGACAACTTCTAGCAATCGACAAAATAAAATTTGCTTTTATACTATTTGGAGCGGGCATTGGCTTTCCATTTTCAATCCAAGAAGCCACTAAAGACTTTTCGGCTTGTTCATTTTTATAATTCCAATACCCATCTTTGATAAACTGTGGGATAAAAGCCTTTATAATTGATTTCATTATATACAATTTATATTTAAAAAGTCACTTCTCTTTATTTCCAATTCTCCTTTAACGCGCAATAATTTTGAATGGCCCAAATAACCGGCAATCAAACTGAAAGTGCTAGGAACACCAACAATATAGGCGCACTTACTCAACAAGAATAAATCTGTTACAAAATCTGAATTGGATATAAAAACGCTTTCAAATTTATTAAATTCCTCTGGTAATTTTTCATCCGAACAAATTATCATATTTGTATGTGGGAATTCTTCTTGAATCCTTTCAATCAATTTCAAATAATAGTCAAACTCAAAATAATACTTTCCACCTAAAAAGTCCTTATAATCTCCTCTTCTTATATGCAGTCCGATGGTCTCTTTTTGAGAATCCAATTGCTTTAAAAAAGCAGATATTTTTTCCTCAATAGCTGCGTTCGGTCTAAATAATTGTTGAACCCATGGTCGATCATGAGCGTTTAATTTTTCAGATCTAAACAACCACCCATCCGGAAAAACATAATTTGTCGTTGGAAAATTTTCTTCTAAAACACAGGTCTTTTCTTGCATATCAAATTTCTGACGTATATCCCAAATAGTAATAAATCGAGAAAGCATAGGGCCAAAACGGTATCCAAGTGCTCTATAAAACTTATGAATTGGAGATAACTTCGTAAACCTTATTCCGCTTTTCTCTAAGGACTTAAGCGAACTTTCATTAAAAAGAGTTTTGTACTCTTCGAAGTTCGAAATATATAATTTATGCTGATGATCTAAGGCATATTTAATAAAATGAGTAATCAAGATTACACGATTTCCTAATTGGCCATATTTATTGTGTAAAACTATCTTCATTACTTTTTATTCAGCCGAAACATTATAAAGTAAAACATAGATGGGAACAAACTTATAAATCGTTTCCATGGCCCATTTTTTAACCTTGCATGCTTATTCAATACAATATACCAATTATACTCCCAATTCAAATAATAGTAATCTTGTGCATATTTATTCTCCACAGGTCCGGCAAATCCGGGCATTAAATATGCATATTCACCTTTAACATAATCCACTTGCTTTTCATTCAAATAGGGCCTAAATCCACTTGCATGCACGTGGGTGATGACTATACTAAAAGAAGGATTCAAGACTTTGTATCCGGTTTTTTTTAATTCATAAGCCAATCGATTATCGCAACCCGGTTTGCCCATAGGGAAATCACCAATGGATTTATCCAAATCGCTTGTGAAAATCCATGCATCCTGGCTATGATATTTTAAAAAGAACTTTTTAGATCCATCCGCCTGTAAATCCCATCTGGTTAAAGCATATATCTCATTCTTATAAATATTTTTTGCTTTTTCTAAAGTCGCATCAAAATAGATATCCGAATTAGCCAAAATACGTATTGTATTATCCCGTTTTTGCTTTGCAGTTTCGGCAAATATTTGTGCAAAAGTAGGTCTTGGAACACTGTGTATATGCGTTAATTTAGGATGCTCGAAGGGTATTGCTTTTTCTTCGTTGATTAATACGACTTTACTTATGAGCGGATTTTCTAGATTTTTGCGCAGGCAATACAAATTCTCCTCATTCCTTTCCGCATGTGGCGATATATAATAAGGGGTATATAAAATAAATTCTTTATGTGATTCTCCCATCCTACTCAAACCGTATTGCTTTTATAGTGTCCCAAAAAAGTGGCTAAGGTCATGGTAATTATGAAATTTGATTTGGGCATAAAACTTTATAAAATATGGACATTACACAAGAACAAATTACAACAATTTTAAGCGACTTTTCAAGTTAAAAAGAAAATTGTTATGAAACTATTTTAATGCGAACTTGAATCGTTCCTGCGATCAAACATTTCTGTTCATCATTTAATAATACAGTTGGTCAGATCGCCCTAAACCTTTTTGACTGTTGCTTGGGTGCTAATTAAGCTTTAAATAGGTCCATTTTCTGTTTAGAGTTTGTTGTTTGGTTGTGTCGGGCACATAAAGATTGCTAGCGTTTTGCAGCTACAAGATGTTGGCGTTTTCGAAGCACTAAACTGTCTGACACCACTGAACTTGATACGTAGAACAAAACTTCTTATAACCACTGATCCGCCAATTTCTTGTAGGTGCTGTTATAGGGCGTTTTTCTCTGTCCGTCAATGTAGTGAGTGGCATTGAAATTCATAGTCTGTTACTCCGTTTTTTATTGTTAGTCTAAATTTTCCATAGTCAGGTTGAAAGTAAGGATAAGTGTGTCCCCACACAGTTACTTGTCTGTCCTTGTCTTCAAAACCATTAAGTTCAACTTGAATTTCTCCAATCAAGTCTTCTAAAATGTCTGTGAACCAAAATTCATTATTTCTCAAGATTGTCAAGACAAAAAAACTTGCTGATTCCTTTTCCATTCCTGTCTCTTGGTCAAGAACATAACCTGTCAGTAGTATTTTCCATTCATTGTCGAATTTGTAGGTCGTAGATTTTTTGTAGTTGATTTCTCCGCAGAAAAGTGTGTCGCTTTCACAAGATTTTTTGATAAAATCATTTGCTTGCTTTAATTGATATTCGTTTTCGGACTTTGTTAGTCCATCGGGTAAAGTTGTTAGATTGGTTTTGAAGTCTTTGATTTTCGTAGTATCGCAAAATTCGTCTGTAGTTTCAGTTTCAACGTCTGCCATAGTTTGAATTGCGTTTGCTGGATTGTCTACAACCTTATTCTCCGCTGTCTTTGTCTGGCAGCTGTAAAATGCTAAAATGATTAATGTCAGTAGTATATTTTTCAATATTGTGTCGTATTTTAAAATCACACATAACGGTTTGCCGCTTGGCGTAGTGGCGGATTTTTAGCACAAAAGTTCAATCGAAGAACTGCACTTGAAACTTGCACAAAACTGTCATACGAAGCACTGCACCCGCCATTACGCCAAACCGCTGTTACCTGCTGTGCTTCTTGTCTCTTTACGCATTTCACACCATGCATTCACAGCCATTTTTCCGATGCTTAAAATCAATAAAACTATAACAGGTGCAATAAATGCTCCTGCGGCTCCCAAAGTCTTACCGATAGCAGCTGACATAACTCCAATAATATATTTTTGTGATTTGTCCCCACTCGTTGCGATTTTTTTCCTGTCTTCTTTATAACGCTCGTCACCACAAAGGAATTTTTCAAGTTCTTCTAGGAGTTTGTCTCTGTATATTTTAGTCTTATTAGGCTCACCGCCAAATTTTGCAGTATTTGCTGGTCCTGCATTTAGCCAGTAGTCCGCACTTTGTAAATAATCATTGGAAGTAGATTGTAAAAAAGTTTTGACTATCTCAGCTTGATAATCGTCTATTGAACCAAGTAATTGTTCTTGGTCAGCTTGAATGATGTTATTAAGTTCTTCCATATTAAATCATTTTTAAAATATACTCGGCAGAGACTGCATGAGTAGTTTGATGTAATGTATGTGGGTCAACACCGCCAAGTGAAATTCCGCCACCACCACCAGGTACATACGAGCCGATTATCATTCCAACAAGTCTTGAGTCGCTTAATCTAAAAATTGGACTTCCTGACTGCCCGGGTCTCGTCTGAATATTTAGTATTAGGTGTTTTGATTTAATTCCGGAAGATTCAATTAAAACCTTTGCTCCAACAACTGTATTTTGAAATGTTAGGATATTTCTTCCATTTACACAGTGAGGAAATCCAACTACTCCGAGATTATCAGTTACCTTCACATCATCCGAACTTCCAATTTGTAGATTTGCTTTAACGGGATTATCGATTTTTAAAATACAAATATCTCGAACAGGGTCAACTTTATAAATTGAGGCAGGAACTGTCTGTCCTTGATTGTCGGATGTGTCCTGATATGTATTTAAGTCTGTCTTACCAGAAACAAAAATCACCAAGTTGTTATTGTCATTGTTGGTAACATGTGATGCAGTTGCAAAGAGTCCGTCCTTGTTTAACAAAAAACATGTACCCAAAAGATTTACACCATTCGGAGTAATTCTTCCAACTGTGTAAATTACTTTGTCTAAACCTGTTATTTCCATATTTATTGATTTATGTTGTCGTTTTTAGCATTGCAGGTAACTAATCTATAGGTCTCATATTTTATTCATCCAAAGATATCAAAAAAAAGATTCGTGGCATTTTAATTTTCAAGGGAATGCGGCTTTGTTCCTTCCATTTTAAGCCTGACCATTTTTGAGTTTAAAATGGTGCCTCTATAGAATACACTTCGTTAGAAAGCCTCTAATGAGCTCATTTTTTTGCTAAAAAAGTAAGATTTTGGAATTATGGATGAGTTGTGCAACGGTTACTGATGTTACCTGCTGGTCTTAATTCCTATATTAATTGACTTTGATACAAGATATTTTTAAATTGCATCATGTTCAAAAGAATTGATTTTCCATTTTTTTTCATCATTAAATAAATCCATTTGTGCTTTAAGAGCATAAAATATAAAAGGAACCCTTTCATTAAGTGGACCGAAACTAAACGGATTTGCTAAAAACAAAAAACTTTTAAGTGTATTTGACCAAATTGAATTTTCTTGTACAAAAGAAATGATTCCTTTATGATTTGGCGTAAGTTTTGATTTTAAAAAATTAAATAAATTTCTACCTAATATTTCATTGCTTATGTAAAAGTCAAATAGAATAATTTTATCATTCTTTTCATAGTATGTTAAATATGATTCATAGTTATTACTACTTCCTTTTATTGCAATGGTTTTATATTCATTTAACGGATTAGAAACCCTCCATTTATAGATTTTTGCGGATTTGTCTGAATAAATTTGTGAATTTGAATTGCTCAATTTAGTGATATGCTCAATATCTTCATAGTTCATAATTTCATCAATTTCGGCATATTTCAAACTTTGTAAAAACTTGAATTGTCTAGGATAAAAGTAATATCGCATTTTGAAAATCTCTTGCCAACCAAACTTAATAAAACCAGGAGTAGATTGCCCACCACCAAAACCAATAATAAACAATTTTTGTCTATCTTTTAAGTGTTCATAACAATGCATTGCCAATTGCTGAAACAATCCCTTTCTACGATGATTTGAATGTGTCATCGTATCACAGGATTGATATATTGTTATTTTTTCCTCATTAATATAATAATGCTCTGGTATAACACCATAATATGCGGCAATTTCACCACTTTGATGTTTTGCGTAATAACCCTCGACAAATCCTGCTGGGTTATTTTTGAACTTCCATTCAAAATAATTGATATTGACATTCATTCCAAAGCAATCCTTCATCAAAGGAATAAGAATATCAAATTCATTTTCTGATAGCTTAAAAATAGAATATTCTGAACTCATCTGATTTTTTTTATTTTAGTGTGGAATAATTCTACTTTAAGAATATTTTCAAAAATACTAGTATCGTTTAATCCTATTCTACTTATTAAATTAAATTGCATATCATGCGAAATATTTTTATTTACTTTGTCGTCCGCAAGTAAAAGGTATTTAATACCTGAACCCTTAATGTAATCAATTGTATCATTATTATATTGTCCGTTTGGTAAAGCAAAAACTTGAACAGGCATATTTAATTTTTCACTAATCTCTGATATGGAATGGGAAATTTCTGTTTGATAGTCGGATTTATTTGTTATTGTACCTAAACTGTCGTGATGATAAGAATGACTACCAATCTCAACACTATTCCTTGAACAATATATTAAGTCTTCCCAATCCATCATTCTAGTTGTAAATTTTACGTTATATTTTGAAATTAATGAATCAAGGATTTTGTCTCTTGTTTTTTTCTCTACAGTTAGTAAATAATGAAAAAACACCATATAGTAATTTTGCCAGCTTCCGCTATACTTAGAATGAGTGTTAACTTCACTGTCATTTGTAATGTTATATTTTTTAAATGTGTTAAAAAGTTCATTTAGTCTGTGCGTCCAAATAGGAACATTATTATTTACACACTCATTTACAACATTATGATTTGAAGGAAGTCCTTTTTTTATTAAATATGGTAATACAATATCAACAAAATCATAATATCCATCATCAAAACTTAAAATAAGTTTTGGCTTTGTGGTTGGTTGTCTCATGTTTTCAAATGACGTTACAGCATAGTATTTGCAGCAATACTCCAAAAGTTTATAGAATGTTTCAGGTTTTATAGGGTCATAAAAGTAATCACGTTCTTCAGAAACTCGGTGAAGATTTAAAACAGTTACCGTATCTGTTTTTGACATTCTTAGTAAACTCGGAATACCTAAGTGATATAAGGCTTTGAAGATATTTTCTCTCATTTTTAGTTTAGTTGTTTTTAACATTACTTAATTATTAGACTTGCAGGTAACGTTTTGGGTATTGCCGAAGGCGGGGATTTTTAGCACTAAAGTTCAATCGAAGAATGAATGTTGAACCTTGCACAAATGTTTCTAGGAAGCACGTCAGCCCCCATAACGCAAAACCGCTGTTATAGGCTGGGCTTATTTGCATTCCTCCTTCCACTGTTTGTAATAGTTCTGAAGTCCAGTTCTACGTCCACCTTGAAAATGCTTGCCATTATTTAGTGTGTTAATCAATTTCTCAACGTCTTTTGCGTGGTCTGTGTCCCAACCGAGTTCACGAACTAAATATGAACCAACAATGTCTGCGTCAAGTGATGGTTCATACTTATGCAAAGCGAGAACATATGTTTTAGCCTGTTCTTCGTCACTTGGATGATGAATTCCTGTCGACATATTGATAGAACTTGTCAAGTCTTCCATAGCCTTAATGACAATGCAACTCGGATTTGCATAGGCAACTACAGCGTTTTGATTACCCCGAAGTTCGGTTGGGTTCCAGGTCTGAACCCATTTTTGTAATCTGTCACGAAGCCAAGGAACGGCAATAATTGCTTTTACAGAATAAAAGTCGTCAATTTTTAAGACATCTTCTGCGTCAAGTCCACACGTAATAACTATTTCAGAAGCTTTATATCTGTCGTTATAGGTTTTCTTAGTTTCAAATTTAAACAGTGGTTTACAGTCTTTAAATTTTGTTCCCGTAAATAATTTTTTTTCGACATCTCTGCCATAAAGCCTTTCAAACCAGTCTGTATTCTGTTTAGTATGAACTAGAATTACTACTCTAGTAATTTCATCATCTTCGTCTGCCAGCTTGCAAGCGAACTGCATTGCTTCACGGTAGGCTTCATCATCGTTCCCTTCCGTGTCAATATAAAATCTTTGTTTACTCATATTTTGTCTGTTTGTGTCGTCTGTTAGCCTTGCCTATAACTAATCTATAGGTCTCATATTTTATTCACCCAAAGATATCAAAAAAAAGATTCGTGGCATTTTAATTTTCAATGGAATGCGGCTTTATTTCTTCCATTTTAAGCCTGTCTATTTTTAAATTAAAAATTGTGTCTCTCTAGAATAACCTTCGTTAAAAAGCCTCTAATGAGCTCATTTTTTTGCTAAAAAAGTAAGATTTTGGAATTATGGATGGGTTGTGCAACGGTTACCCGTGTTACCTGCCGTTTATCTTGTCCGTATTGTACTATAAGTGTCAAAGTCGCTAAAATCATTTTTGTTGGTCGTGTCGTTTTCATCAACTCTGTAACCAGACAATTTGTCAAATTCTCCAAGGTCAACCGCCTTAGCATATTCAATTATTTTGTCTGTAATTGCACTTTTACTTTTTGAGCGGAATTTCTCTAACAGTTCAGCGTTATTCCAATTGTCGCCTCTGAATAAATGAATACAATAACCTGTTGTGGCGCTCTCTAAATTATCGTAACCATACCAACCGAGATCTAAATGATAGTTTCCTTTAATCAGATATAACAAGTCCTCTTGACAATAGATGTTGTCGTGCTTGTCGTCCTCGCTAATATTGTCAGTGGGGTCAATGTCGTAAAATACATTTCGCACTACAGTCCAGTCGGATGAAATGTCAAGTCGCTGAAGGTTAAATTTCTGTGTCAAGTTGTCGTCAATTAAATGGCAGGTAACTAATCTATAGGTCTCATATTCTATTCATCCAAAGATATCAAAAAAAAGATTCGAGGCATTTTAATTTTCAATGGAATGCGGCTTTATTTCTTCCATTTTAAGCCTGACCATTTTTGAGTTTAAAATGGTGCCTCTATAGAATACACTTCGTTAGAAAGTCTCTAATGAGATTGTTTTTTTGGTAAAAAAGTAAGATTTTGGAATTATGGATGGGTTGTGCAACGGTTACCCGTGTTAGCGAAAGGTGTTTACTTTTTTCCTTTTTTAGGTTTGTTTTTTGCTTCTTTGAGTACTTTTTTCTCGTCACTATCGAGTTTCCGTTGCAGTTTCTTTACATCTTCAGCTGGTGGTAAATTCTCTGGAATAATCCCTCTATTTGTTAGCATATTTCTAACGGCTAAGTTATTGTCAATATGCTCTTTTTCAATTTTAGGTTGTCCTTTTAAATCTTTATTTTGAACATTAAGCCCTGTCATTTCTGCAGCTAAATCTTTCGCTTTTATGCTGATTGTAGGAAGAAAGTCTGCTACTGGTCTATTGTCAGGAGCTCCCATTTTCTTTTTAAGCATTTGAGTATTTAGGCGAAATAACGCTTGGTTTTCTTTACTTCTAATAATTGCAAAGCCTTGGCTATCTACACCTCTCTCATATAGAACACCTGATAATTGTTTTTCAGTTTGACTAAGTTTTTCTCGAGCTTTGACACGTTCAAATTCTAATAGTCTTTGTTCTACAAGTTCCGCCCTTCTTGTTTGAACTGCAAAATAGTTTTGTGCGAATGAGATTTCCTCTTTTCGACTATCTCCATTTTGAGCGATTAGATAACACGCATATCTTGTCAAAAGAATATCATCTATTTCTTTTTCAGCACCTTTTGGCATTGCTATCGTTTTCCTGATGTCAGGAAAATGATATTCTATCTGTTCTCCAACATTTTTACAAGCGTCTTTTGCTTATTCGATAACTTTTTCAAAGTTTTCCCACTTACTATATCCAAGAAGTAATTGTAAATCTCGAGTACTCCAACATTCAACACCTTCAAATTCAGATGCTGCATTTTCAAATTTATGGAATAAGTCTTTTATTTCTTCTGATTTCATTATAACAACATATTATTCGAACGAATTTACAAAAAAGATGCTGATTTTAAATTGACGATTGCTTCATTACACTTTCCGCTAACGGTTCTCAACTAGGAGACGTGGGCTTCTTGGCAGTGGTTGTTCAGCCCGTGGCTTTTAGTTGATGTTAGTAGCATTCTTTCTTATTTTAATTGTATCAAGGTTAGGGACTGGCATACTAAGTTCTTTACCTACTCTGTGAGTGTATATAACCAAAAGAGATTTTGAATCACAGGTAATCAACTTTTCTGCATACGAACCGAGTCCCTTTTTAGAATATTTCTTACTATTTGTTTTGATGTATGAATTAGGAATGCTTTGTACGAAACATTCCAGCTGCTTGGGAGTTACTTGGCACTTTACAGTAAAGACAGTCTCTCCATCTGGATATTCTATGTTTGAAATTTTCAGTTGTTTTTGTGACGTATAGTTCTCAAAAATTTTCTCCTTACCATATTCTATTGTTCTCATTGTTTTATAACTAAATCCTTTGAATGCCAACCTAGGGTCTTTGTATCCACTTGTCCATCCCGATTCAAGGTTTTCAACAAACGAGACATCCAAGCAAGTTACTGTATCAATAATTGAATCTTCTAGAGGATCGATTGTGTTTGTGTCTAAATCCGATTGTACTTCTGATGGATTTTCGGTATAATTATCACTATTAGTAGAATTGCACCCCGTGGTAAGCTGTAACACGATGAAAGCAATGAAACAAATTGCTGTTATTTTCATGAGTATTGTCATTTGCTCAATGTTTATAATGGTCGTCAATTGCTACTAACTATTCCATAGGTCTCATGTCCTATTCATCCAAAGATATCAAAAAAACATTCGTGGTATATTAATTTTCAATGGAATGCGGCTTTATTTCTTCCATTTTAAGCCTGTCCATTTTTGAGTTTAAAATGGGGCCTCTATAGAATACACTTCGTTAGAAAGTCTCTAATGAGATTGTTTTATTGCTGAAAAAGTAAGATTTTGGAATTATGGATGGGTTGTGCAACGGTTACGCTTGTTATGGCTTAGTGCTTTTTTATCATTTTCATTGTTTTAGCGTTCTCTCGACTTTCAATTCTTAAAAAGTAAATACCTGCTTTCAATTCTGACAAGTCAATAGTTTGATTGTCATTATTGACTTGTATTTGTTTAACTGTCTGTCCGAAGCTGTTCAATACACTTAATCCATATTGTTGTAATCCATTGTTTTCTATGTGAATTCTGTCCGTAAATGGATTTGGGTAAATTTTGAAGTCAGAAAGCTCCAACTGGTCAACACTTAGAACAATGTTTACATAGCAGCTTGGGTAACTTTGGTGTTGCCAAACTTGCTGATTATTCGAACATGTGCAAGTAACCAACATTGAATCTGGCATTTCTTGGCTAAACTTTACAGGAAAGTTTGGGAAGAGTGGCCCGTGAATACTTCCTATTCCTACTATCCATATTTCGTTCAGTTCATCAAAGGCGTTCATTGTTGGTTCAGCAAATTTTAGTCGTCTGTAATAGTCTCCGTTTATTTGAACGCTGTCAACATTAACAACTTGAAGCCATTCGGGAATCATTCCATATAAGTCAAACAGAACGCTGTCGCCAACATTCAAAGAGAAGTCATACAAGGTATCAAGCTGGTTTAATGTGTCAAGATAGAATACTTTGTCGTTTTCTTCTCTAAGTAAACCACGATATAAAAGATTACTTTGAAACAATGAGTCACTCGTTGAATAGATCTTAAACCATTGTTCGCTATTTATTAACGTGTCACCTTGAAAGCCGTAAATTGTTGTCGTTGTCGCCACAAAGTTTGGATTTTGTTGATTTGCGGCAGGATAGGTTTTTGCAACATTCCATTTTGAATCAAAGTTGTCAAAATGATTAATTACTTGTCCCAAAAGAATTGATGGAAGAAGAAAAATTGAAAGTAGAAATGTTGTTTTCATATCTCTGTGTTTTTCCGGTGTCTGTATTTTTTTAGCATTAGCCACAACGGTTTGCGTGTATGAGAAGTAGCGGATTTAAAAGCACTTCACTTTCGGGCTGGCACTGACTTTTAATAAAAGCACTGACCTTTGATTTAGCACTGAACCCGCTATTTCTTATACACGCTGTTAGCAACAGTTTTTAATATCTCGTAATAGCTCCAAAACCATTGAATTTGCTTAATTCTCCTTTAGGTAAGAAAACAACATCCCCACCATAGTTCATATTTGCTTCAATTAATTCGTCATAAATGTCATCTACAACTTCTTTTTTATCTCTAAGTTCATCCGATACATATTCAATTCGGTCATTTTCCCACATTGCAGGTTGAAATTTACCTTGTTCAATAAAAAGTGTTTGAATTCTTCCTTGTTTGATGGCTTGCCATATCTCGTTGGTGTCGCTTAAAAATTTATTTTGGCTAACGGCAGTCAGCAGTTCGGCTTTCCGTGCATTATTTTTCTCTACGGTGTAGTCTTGAATTATATACCAAGCTTCAGAAACAATAGCGTGTGCTTTTTTGTCCAATCTGTTCTTATTCAAATAGGTTTCAATAATGCTTTGTTTTTGGTCAGCAACTTTTAAGTATTCGTGATAGTTACTTTCTTCTGTACAAATCAAGACTGGTAATGGATTATCTTTTCTTATTTTATTAACTTCTTTATCCACTCGGTTAAAAAACTCAGCAACAAGATTAGTTTGTCGGCTTGCATTAGATAGTTCGGCTTTATTGGTAGAATAAAATTGAGAGTTTTCTATTGGAAATGGACTGCCAATTTCTGATACTACTTTATCGTTGAATGCTTCGAGTAATCTGACTTTTTGCTGACTTAAAACCAAGACATAGTAATTTGTCTCGAGGTGTAATGCTCTTACTAAATCACGAGTAGCAAAGGTGTGGTCTATTACCACTCTTTCTTCAACTGCTATTGGTAAGCGAGTATATTCAGCTATGTCTTCGTTTACAAAAAGAACAAGGCTTTCAAGATTATGACTATGGTCGATTTTAGATTCTAACTCTTTTAAGCGTTCAACAAGTCCTTTAGCATTTCGCTTACTTTCATCTGCAAAAAGTCGTTCTTCTGCTTCTTTTATCAGGTTTTTAAGTGTTATTGAATCCTTTTTGTTGTCAGGACTTGTTCTGTGCGTGTTCAAAATTATTGTTACACAGCTTTCTGAAATAATGTCTTTTAATTCTTTTAATTTAATATTCATATGTATTCTATTTTGTTTGTTGTTTTTAAATTGTTGCTAACTAATCTATAGGTCTCATGTCCTATTCATCCAAAGATATCAAAAAAAAGATTCGTGGCATTTTAATTTTCAATGGAATGCGGCTTTATTTCTTCCATTTTAAGCCTGACCATTTTTGAGTTTAAAATGGGGGCTCGATAGAATAGACTTCCTTAGAAATTCTCTAATGAGGTTGTTTTATTGCTGAAAAAGTAAGATTTTGGAATTATGGTTGGGTGTGGAAGGGGTGCGGGTGTTGGCGCTAGTTTAGTTTTTAGTCTACATGGCACCCAAATAGAAAGTCTTGGAATGAATCATTTTTCATTGTCCGTTATTAGATAGTTTTTGGAATAGCCGTAGGTCAAATTTGCAGAAATCTTTATGGGATTTACTCAATACTTGTCTGCAAGATGGTTTGAACAAATGGGTGACGGAGAAGTATTTGTACAATATCTGTTTTATCGCAAAATATATGTCATACGAATTTCAATAGGCATTTGTCTACTTTCATATGATATTGCTTGTACTCTTGGTGAATGTATAAAAAGTCTCCGCAATCGTTTAGCACTTTTTGATCCTAATTGATTACGGATGTGTTTCTCCCATCCTACTCAAACCGTATTGCTTTTATGGGATCTACGCCTTTGATGGCTTGTACGGGGCCTAATAATGCCAACATACAAATGAGAAAAGTCCCCAGGTTAATTATCCCTATCCATTCCCACGCCAAATGTACCGGCACTACTTCTACATAATAAGTAGCCTTGTCGAGGCGTATGATTTTGCCATATTTCTGAATCAATATTATAGCAAAGGCTATGGCATTTCCGATTAACATGCCACGACTAATAATAAACGCAGCTCTGTATAAAAAAACGCGAATCAGTGTTTTATGTGGTGTACCTATGGCTTTCAAAATCCCGATCATATTTGCCCTTTCTAAAATCAAAATCAGCAAAGCCGAACTGATACTAACGGTACCAATAATAATCATCAAAACAATCAGAATAAGGACATTCGTATTTTGATATTCGAGCCAGATAAATATCTCGGGTTCTATTTCTTTCACATGGCGTACGTTCAGGTCAAAGGGGGTATGCAGACGTATGGTTTCGCTCATTTCTTCGAGCTTAGCCATATTATCTATCATCACTTCGTAGCCACCGATCTGACTATAATACCAATTGTTTAAATCTTGCACTTCGCGCATATCGCAAAACACAATTTTCTCATCGAGTTCGGCCAATCCGGTCTCATAAATCCCCGTTATACGATAGCTGCGTGGTGCTCTTTGTGGGTTTTGAATACGGGGTACTTTAGGGCCGGGTCTATTGATAAAATAAGAAAGAATGGAATCGTTTAGTTTTAATCCCAATTTGCGACACAGTTCCACGCTTACCACTATGTCGGCGGAGCTGCTTAAGCTGTCGCCTTTGTATTGGGGAGCTTCTCCTTCGACCAGATAACGTTCGAAGAATCCGCTTTGATAGTTAGTCGATAATCCCTTAAAAAGTACGCCTTGATTTTCGCGTTCCCATTTAATAATCCCCGGTTTAGAGCTAATGGCTTCCACCGATTTCACGCCATCGAGCATAGAAAGTTGCAAAATCAAATGCGGATCCAAAGGGGTAGGTTCCACTTCGAATGCGCCTCCACTCTGAAAAGTTTGAATTTGAATATGGGCTTGCAATCCGGTTACCTTTTCGCTAATATCCTTCTGAAAACCGGTTACTATAGCCACGGCGAGCAGCATAACAGTCAGCGCCAAGGCAACAGTAGCCACGGCTAGGGATACAATAGGCCCCGAAAATCCTTTTCTGTTTTTCTTGCCCGAAATCCCGGAAGCTATGAAATAAGCAATATTCATTTCGGTCGAAGATAAATAAAAAAAACAGGAAAGGCCTAAAGCTTTCCTCGTCTTTTCAGTTCCTTTTGAATCAGTGTTAATTCTCTACCTGTTTGTCCCTTTACAGAAGTATTTTCCTCGGCACGGCGGAACAGATAGGGCATTAATTCCCTTACCGGTCCGTATGGCACATATTTCACCACATTATATCCGGCATTTGCCAGGTTGAAGCTGATATGGTCGCTCATGCCGAGCAATTGAGCAAAATAGATACGCGTATCATCTTTTTTAATCCCATTTTTCTCCATTAAATCGACCAAAAAGGCGCTACTTTTTTCGTTATGTGTTCCGGCACAAAGCGAAACAATATCGATATTTTCCACACAAAATTTCAGGGAGGCGTCATAATCTCTGTCGCATGCTTCCTTATTGGGCTGAATGGGATCCGGCAATCCCATTTCGGCGGCATATTCCCTTTCCTTTTCCATATAGGCGCCGCGCACAATTTTCAATCCGACCTTATATCCGTTTTGTCGGGCATGGGCGGTAATTTTTTCCAGATAGGCGATACGGTCGTGCCTGTACATTTGGAGGGTATTGTAGACTATGGTATTCTCGCGGTTGAATTTTTGCATCAGTTGCTCTACCATGCGGTCTATAGGGTCTTGAATCCATGTTTCTTCGGCATCGATCAGAATACGACAGCCATAACGATGAGCCGTTTCGCATATTTTTTCCATGCGTTCGCATGCATTTGCCCAGGCTTTTTCCTCGTTTGCATTGAGCGTTTCACCTTTTTGCAATTTCATCAAAACGGCACTTTCACAAAGTCCGCTTGGTTTAAAAACCGCAAATGGAATATAATCGTGCACTCGGGCTTGCTCCAGCGTTTCGATAATTTCGCGCATAGTGGCATCAAAACTATCGGCATCTTCCTTGCCCTCGACCGAATAATCGAGTATGGTTCCAACCCCGTATTTAGCAAGCGTTTCGCTGGTTTTTCGACAAGAATCTATAGATTCACCGCCAACAAATTGCTTGAATAAAGTGGCCTTAATCAATGGTTTAATAGGAATATGTAAGAAAAATGCCAATTGAGTAAGCCTTTTGCCTATTTCTACCATTGGTTTTGACGCAAGAGTGCGGAATAAAAAGCGGGCCTTTTTCAAATCCGAATTGGATTTATGGCGGAAGGCCATTTCTGTATTATCGAATGCTATCATATGAATTAAAGCTGTACAAAGCTATTAAAAATAGCCATGTGCGAAATAAGAAAATGGAGCCAATTACATTTATTTTTGCACTATATTGTGCCAAATACAAATTATGGAAAAATTGCTGTTCGGGCCTGTACGTATGAAGCATATCAAAGCCGCATTCGAGCCCGAAAATCCCGAATTTTTTATCCTTTGCGACGAGAATACCCGCCGCTATTGTCTCGATATTTTTTTGGAAGAAATGTCCATTCCATTTTTGGTTTTACCGGCCGGTGATGCGCATAAAAATTGGGATTCCTGCGAAGCAATTTGGGATTTTGCATTCGAAAAAGGTTTTTCGCGGAAGGCCGTTTGCATTAATCTGGGCGGTGGTATGCTGTGCGACCTGGGTGGCATGGCTGCATCGCTCTATAAAAGAGGTCTGCGTTTTGTACACGTGCCCACTTCTTTACTCTCTATGGTAGATGCCTCTGTAGGCGGAAAAACCGGAATAAATTTTCGGGGATTGAAAAATGCCCTTGGCCTGTTTTCGGAACCGGAAAGGGTATTTATAGACAATAGCTGGTTGTCCAGTCTGCCGCAAATCGAACTGCTTAGCGGAAAGGCCGAGATGATAAAACATAGTCTTATTTCGGATATAGATCGTTTCGACGATTGGTGCAATGCGCATATTCCTGCAGAAGCCGATATACGTAAATCCATTTCGATGAAACAAGAAATTGTGCAACAAGATCCCAAAGAAAGCGGATTGAGAAAAATGCTGAATTTGGGTCATACCGCCGGACACGCAATAGAAAGTTTGCTTTTGCAGCAAGGTAGAGCATTGCCCCATGGTATATGCGTAGCCGCAGGGCTAATTATAGAAATGTATGTGGCCGAATCGATCGGATTTGCTGAAAAAGGGGTGTTTGATGCATATACGAAAAAGATCAAAAATCTTTTTGGAAAGCTTGAATTGAAAGAAGAAGATGCGCAGGCCTGGCTCGCTTATATATTCGGAGATAAAAAGAATAGCGACTCCGATATTCGTGCGGTTCTACTGAAAAGGCCGGGAGAAGTGCACATAGACATTAAAGTAGAAGAAGAGGCATGGTTGAATGCATATAAAAAGTATATACATGAAAATTAGAACGGGAGATAGAATCCGCATCCGTGGATCCATAGATGTGGGTGCGAGTAAAAGCATATCGAATCGTATATTATTATTGAAAGCCTTGTATAATGGGAATTTTATATTAGGCAATATATCCGACAGTGCCGATACACGTTATTTGCAAGCGGCATTGGAGGGCAGTGATGTGCATTTGTTTGCGGGCGATGGTGGCACAGTGGCTCGTTTTTTAATGGTCTATGCAGCGTCGCAGGAACAAGAAATGCAAATTGACGGGACCGCACGTCTTCGGGAAAGACCCATAGCTAAATTGGCCGAGGCTTTGCAGGAGGCGGGCGTACAAATATCATATCTCGAAAAAGAGGGCTATCTACCTTTACAGATAAAAGGGGTGGCTCCCAAATCGGGGTTGACTTTGCGTATAGATCAACCGGAAAGTTCGCAATTTATTTCGGCCTTATTAATGTGGTTGGCCGGTAAAGGAGGCTTACTGCAATTTAGGGGAGAACTGAGTTATTCCTATATACAGTTAAGCTTGAACATATTGCAAATGTTTTATGTGGGTCATGAAGTGGGAATGGATGAAGAAGGATGGATTCGCATCAGAATTGGGCCCGGAACACCTGTTTTTCCCGAAGTTTTTGTAGTAGAGAACGATTGGTCATCGGCCTGTTTTTGGATGGGTATGTTGGCACAAATGGAAAAAGGTGCCGAAGTAGAATTGGTCGGATTGCAAACAGACAGCCTACAACCCGATGCCGGGATGCAGGAATATTTTGCAATGTTGGGTGTGAAAATCAGCGATAGTGAAGCGGGAATATTGCTGCGCAAAATCGCAGATCCGGATGTGCGCGAGATGTATTTCGATTTGTATAATATGCCCGATGCCTTTCCCATATTGGCGTGCACTTGTGCGGCTATGGGCATAAAGGCCGATTTTGACGGATTGCAAAGTCTGGTATATAAAGAGAGCAACAGGCTGGAATCGGTGGCGGATGGATTGAGAAAGTTGGGCGTGGAGGTGGAGCATAACGGCCTTGATCAATTTTCGATTTTGGGCGGAAAAGTAGAGAAAAAGGGACAGGCGATAGACAGTTATCAGGATCATAGAATAGCCATGGCATTTGCCTCCATGGTAGGCGTAGATGGAGAGGTAGAAATCTTGAATCCCGAAGTGGTCGACAAAAGTTATCCCGATTTTTGGAAACAAATGAAAGAATTTGTTGAGGGAATTGAAATATAAGAGGCTGCTTTTAGGAAAAAAAATGAGAAAAAAAAGCAAAAAGGAGAGGAATAAATCACTAATATTTGTGATAAAATACCAAATGCAAAAAAGAGATAGGATAATTTTTTAATACTGATATTCAGTATTTTATGTGTTGTTTTAAAGAATATTTGCAATTAAAGTTTGCAGGTTAGGAATTATGCTTTACATTTGTATCATCATACTGCGGTAAACGTTTAAAGCAAATCCTTAACTTAAAAATATTAAACGCGGTGATAGAGGGTTAGAGAGGGCCGGTATCTTAATTGATACGGCCCTTTTTTATTTTCGATTAAACAAAAAGACGTAGTCAGAAAATTATATGTACCTTGATGCGTTGAAGAATAGAATAACAGATGAATTATAAGAAAAAGAATTCCCCGGTCAAGAAGAATAAGGGGAAAAGTGCGGTACGTGCGATGAGCTTAACCGACAAAGTATTGAGTTTTTTAAAGAACAACCCGGGCAAACCCATGAATGTGAATCAGGTTTGCAGTAAACTAGAGATATCGGTTTCAGACAAAGATAGTGTATTTCAATCCTTACAAAGTTTGGTTTTAATTGACGAGGTGGAAGAAGTTCAGCCCGGCAAATTTGTAGCCCGTAAGCCTCATGAGATATGGGTTGGGAAAGTGGATTACAACAGCAGTGGCAATGCTTATATTGTTTCTGCGGAAAGCGAGAAAGACATTTTCGTACACGCCAAAAATTTAGCCGATGCCTGGCATGGCGATATGGTAGAAGTGGTTTTATTGCCGCGTCGAGGCTCTAGTCCGGAAGGTGTGGTGACACAAGTTATTTCGCGTGGCAAGGAAGATTGGGTTGGAGTTGTATATAAAAAAGGCGATCAGTTTTTCGTGCAACCCGACAGCAATCGTTTGCCATTTAAGATTCAGATTCCGGAGGAATTATTGCATGGTGCTTCGCCTCGGATGAAAGTTGTGGTACATATTCAGAAATGGCCGCATGGTCGTGAGGGTGTGGCTACCGGTGAGATTCTGCGTATTTTAGGAAATGCCGGTGAGAACAATACCGAGATGCATGCCATTTTAGAGGAGTATGGATTGCCTTATGAGTTCGAACCCGAAGTAGAAAAAGATGCCGAGCGTATAAGCTTCGATTTGCCGGAAGAGGAGATTAAAAAGCGTCGCGATTTCAGAGATGTGCTCACCTTTACCATAGACCCGGCGGATGCCAAAGACTTTGATGATGCTTTGTCTATACGCGAGCTGGAAGACGGGAATTATGAAGTGGGCGTACATATTGCCGATGTATCCTATTATGTTCGTCCGAAAAGTCGCCTAGATCAGGAAGCGGTGAAGCGTGCCACCTCGGTATATTTGGTGGATCGCGTGGTGCCTATGTTGCCCGAGAAATTGAGCAACGGGGTTTGTTCGCTCCGTCCCAATGAAGATAAATTTACTTTCTCGGCCGTATTTGTGCTGAATAAAGAAGGGAAAGTGCTCAGCGATTGGTTTGGGCGCACGGTTATACATAGCGACCAGCGTTTTTCGTACGAAGAAGCGCAAGAAATCATAGAAGGGAAATCTCATCCATTGTCCGAACCCATTTTATTGATGCATGAATGGGCGCAGAAAATGAGAAAAAAACGTTTCGATTCAGGCGCTTTACGGGTAGATGCCGCCGAAGTGAAATTCCGTCTCGACGAAGAAGGACGGCCGATTGAAGTCTATTTCAAAATACAAAAAGAAGCCAATCAGCTCATAGAGGAATTTATGCTGTTGGCCAATAGAAAGGTGACCGAATTTGTAAGCAAAATGAGCAAGAAAAAGCCTTTTGTATATAGAATTCACGATTTACCGGCTGAAGCTAAATTACAGGATTTTGCCTCCTTTGTGAAAACTTTAGGATACCATTTAGATCTGCAAAATCCCAAAAAAATATCCAAAAATATCAATGCTTTGCTCGATGAAGTAAAGGGAAAACCCGAAGGCGATATGGTGCGTCAATTGGCCATTCGATCTATGGCAAAAGCCATTTACAGCACCAAAAATATTGGGCATTATGGATTGGCATTTGATGACTATACGCATTTTACTTCGCCCATACGTCGTTATCCCGACATACTGGTGCACCGCTTGCTCGATGCCTATCTGAATAATCAGGATTTGTATAAAGAAGCCGATTTAGAAAAGCTCTGTAATCACAGCAGTGAACGCGAAAAATTGGCCTCTGAAGCCGAGCGCAGCTCCATAAAATACAAACAAGTGGAGTTTATGCTCGACAAGGTGGGACGTACCTATTTGGGTGTGATAACCGGTGTGACCGAATGGGGTATTTATGTAGAAATTGAAGAAACCCGATGCGAAGGCATGGTACGCATACGCGATATGCGCGACGATTTTTATTATTTCGACGAGAAACGCATGAGTATTGTGGGTCGTTCGCGTAAGAAGGCCTACAGACTTGGCGATAAAGTGCAGGTCCTGGTCGATAAGGTCGATATGGATCGCCGACAAATAGATTTGATTTTAGAGAATTTTTAAATAAAAAAACCGATGTAATTTCTACATCGGTTTTTTTCTGTGTGTATATTTTTATCAGTCGAAACGTAGGGTCATGCTTTTTGGATAGCTGACACTATAACCGAATTCCAGGCTTTTTTTCTCTCCGGCTTGCAGGGTAAGTTCCCATATCAACAGTCCTTTTTCTTGGTCGATTTGTGCCTCGCTAAGGTTTTTATCGAGCTCTACTTTTATTTCTTTAAGCTGACTGATAGGGAAGGGCTCCACTACTTTCACTTTCACCTGTACGTCGGATGTATTGCGCACTTCGGTGGTCCAACGGTAACTGCTTTGTTTATTTCCACTGAGCGGAATATTAGATGTTTTGGCATGTGTGAGCTGGCGCAGGGTTTTGATATTGGGATCTTTCCCGAAATCGAAACGGAGACTATCGCTTACTTGTGAAAGATTCAAGCTCGATTTCCCTATATATGAGCCGGCATAATACATGTTTACTTCCCCTTCGAGTAGGTTCAATTTTTCCCATTCCGGAATGAAAATACTCAGGAAAGCGTGATTGTTGACCCGGGGTGTAACCGTACTGCTGTATGCTCCGGGCGTTTGTACCGATTTCAGTAGAAAAGAAAGCGGTTTGCCATCGGAAGGAATATCTATATTATCCTTCAGCGTATATTCAAGGTTTAAGGTGTTTTTCGAGGTTTCTACATTGGCAAAAACTTCTTCCGCTTTTTTGTCATCCAAACCTTGGTCGAACGCAGGGGCATTAGTCGAGGCCGGTGCTCTCCCTTTTGCTATTTGTGATTTGCCGCGAATGTTGCTCATGATGGTTATGGATTCAAGATTTCTGAGGGGACTCAGATAAATATCTTGTTTGCCTCCGTAGGCACTCAAGGTGCGCGGTTCGAATCCTGTTGCAGAGACAGTCACCGTTTTAGAAAGAGGGTTGAGCTGAATCGCATATTTTCCTCTACTGTCGCTTATGCTGGCCATACTGCTGCCATCAATGCGTATTTGAGCGAAAGGAATTGCTTCTCCCTCGCTGCCGTACACATAGCCGTGCATAGAGAAGGCAGATTGATTGGGTTGCATAATGGTATAAGGCAATTTGTAATTTTGAGGTGTAATAATCCATGGGTTCAAATGTATACCCGATACCGTATTCGAAGGGTCGGAAGAGGAGACCATTACCTGCATATTTTTCCAATCTATACCCGAAGTTTGGTATATAGATGCCAAATAATCGATTTGATAGGCATTGTTTAAATTTTCCACTCTAAAATCGTAGGTCGGAAACCATCCTGCTTCATGGATAAAATACTCAATATCGAAATTATAAGTTCCGGCTTTAGCGGCTTCCACATATAATTCGATTTCGGAACTTGGATTCAGATTTTGGGTAGCGAACTGTGTGATTTGGTCGTCAATTTTTCCGAATTTTTTAGCAATATTTTCCTTTTCATTTTGCAAAGCCGTTTCTTTTTGGAGTATATCTTGCAGGCGACTTCGATAGAACTCGGCCAATTCGCGCAATTTTGCCGGCTCCAGTCCATTATCCGTTCCGGCTACCACTTTATTTGCCAAAATCATATCTTTTTCCTGAGTAAGAAGTATGGTCTGGCTATTGAGGAGACTGAGTTGTTTTTCCAGCGCATCTCTTTCCAGCGTCAATTTTTCCAGGTCTTTATTTCGGGCCTCAATTTCGAGGAAATTCAGCTTATGAGAAAAGCTGCCCAATTTCACATTTTCGGAAAGAATACGCACCGATTCGCGTTTGAGTCCGTGCGATAATCCGCCAAAAACAATAGTGCTTTTCCCTGCCGGAAGGCTCACCTGCGCTTTGGCACCCAGAGTGGCACCCTGGAGAAATATCGTGGCTTTGTGGTGTTTGGGTGTAGACTTAATCTGTGCCTGCAAAGAAAAAGTCAGTGCAATCAATGTGATAAAAAATAGTGTCTTACGCATAATTTTAAGTATATAATAAGGAGTACACTTCAAGTAATGAAAAGTTCATTTAATTCTATTCAAAGGTAATCATTCAACAGCGAGTTTTCATAGAAATGAATAATAAAGAGCATACAATTCATCCGGAAAAAATGTATATTTCGAAAGAATAACGAATCCTCGTCCGATTATGGAAAACCGATTGCAAAAATGGGCCTATATAAGTATAGTATGTGTAATTGCGGTTATGGCAATGATATATGCAAAATCGGTCCTTATTCCCATAGTAATTTCGGCATTTCTTGCCATGTTGCTGGTACCAATAAATAATAAATTCGAAAAATGGGGCATACCGCGCATTGCTGCTATCAGCATTTCGGTAATTTTGATAGCGCTTTTTATAGCCGGAATTGTGTGGATTATTGTCATACAAGTTTCTCGTTTTTCGAGCGATTTAGATATTATTTTGGCGCGTTTGTCGAGCTTGGGCGAACGCTTGTATCCTTTGCTCGACAGGGTATTGGGCGATAAGCAGGATATAGATTTCAATAAAATAGGGCAAAGAGTAGCCGATTGGCTTTTGAAAAATTTGAGCAGTTTTAGTCAGGCTCTTCTCAATGCTTTATCGGGATTAAGTGTATTGATATTAATTCCCGTATATCTCTTTATGTTTCTATTGTATCGCGATCATTTTGTCGAATTTTCGATTCGTTTATATAAGAATGAATCGCCCGAGAAAGTACGTCTTGTGGTGAGTGATTTGCGTCGTGTGGTGCAGCTATATTTATCGGGCGTACTGAAAGTGATGGGTATTTTGGTGATCTTGTATTCCATTGGCTTGACGGCTTTAGGCATACGGCATGCCATATTTTTTGCCATAGTGGCCTCGGCGCTTAATATTATTCCCTATATAGGACCCTGGATAGGGAGCTTATTGCCCATGATTTTTGCCTTATTGACTAAAGAAAGTTTATGGTATCCGATTGGTGTATTATTGGTTACCTTCCTGATACAAACGGTCGAGAACAATTATCTTACGCC
>JAEZEQ010000024.1 GCA_023432985.1 Bacteroidota bacterium
TCTATACTATCGCGTGAGCGCAGAATTTGTTGGCGGAAACGAGTATAGGCTTCTCCGTGCCACAGACTTTTAAAAGAAGTATTCTCTATAGCTCCCATGGGGTGAGAAGCGTCCTTATCGAAACAGCAAGGCACTACCGTTCCGTCCCAGGTAAATACGCAGCTATGCCACATTTTCCAACATTGATTCAGCAACTTATTTTTCAAAACCCATTTCCCGTTCGGCAATTTGCGATATCGACTGTATTTGGTATTATCGGGAATAAGAGGATGACCATTTTCGAATTCGTAGACCTGTGCCGTTTTAAACAACAATTCGTCTACGCCCATATCATTTGCCAATAGTTTCATTTCCTCAATTTGATGTTCATTCGGTTTCACCACCAAAAACTGGAAAACAATATGGGGACCTTTCCCATTATTTTTTCTTCTGGCTTCCACCAAATTTCTTGTTCCTTCGAGTACTTTATCGAGTTTGCCTCCTACTCTATAGGCCGAGTAGGTTTCCTGGCTGGTTCCGTCTATAGAAATAATCATTCGATCCAGCCCGCTTTCCAGCACTTTCTGCGCCATACTTTCGCTCAGATAATGCGCATTGGTGGAGGTGGAAACATATATGTTTTTCTTTTTGGCCTGTTTTACCAAATCCAAAAACCGCGGGTGTAAAAAGGGTTCGCCCTGAAAATAAAAAGTAAGAAATGCGGTATAGGGCGAGATTTGATCCAGGATTTTTTGGAATAATTCTGCTTGCAACATACCGGTGGGGCGGGTAAAGGAACGGAGTCCGCTCGGGCATTCGGGGCAACGCAAATTACACGAAGTCGTGGGTTCCACCGAAACAGCCAAAGGCATAGCCCAAACTATGGGTTTTTTGAACCAACGCGAAAGGTGATAACTTATAAAAAGCAATATGGCATTCCCGACTCTTCGGAAATTCATAGCCTTAAATATAGCACCTTTGTCCATAGCAAACGGCTATTCTACCGTAACCGACTTGGCCAAATTACGCGGCTGGTCTACATTGCAATCTCTGAGTACGGCTATATGGTAGGCTAAAAACTGAAGGGGCACCGTTGTAACCATAGGCGAAAACTCTTCGCAGGTTTCCGGAATTTCGATTACATGATCGGCCAGTTTACGCACTTCGGCATCACCTTTATTTACCACAGCAATTATCTTTCCTTTACGGGCTTTCACTTCTTGAATATTGCTGAGAATTTTATCGTAATGTCCTTTTTTCGTTGCCACAATCACAACCGGCATATTCTCATCGATCAAAGCAATGGGACCGTGTTTCATCTCAGCTGCCGGATAACCTTCGGCATGTATATAGGAAATTTCTTTTAATTTCAATGCGCCTTCAAGTGCCACGGGGAAATTAAATCCGCGTCCTAAATACAGGCAATTGGGTGCATTTTTGTACACCTGAGCTATTTCTAAAATCTGTTTATCGACATGTAAAGCTTCGGCAACTATATTAGGAATATTATCGAGTTCGCTCAGATATCTAAAATAATCTGACTCTTGTAAAGCTCCTTTTTTGCGACCTAAAAACAGGGCAATCAACGCCAAAACAGAGACCTGCGCAGTAAATGCTTTGGTGCTGGCAACGCCAATTTCGGGACCGGCATGTGTATAAGCTCCGGCATGTGTTTCGCGTGCAATAGACGAACCAACAACATTACAAATTCCAAAAATAGTTGCTCCTTTTTCTTTGGCCAGTTTTATAGCAGCCAAAGTATCGGCAGTTTCTCCGGATTGAGAAATGGCGATGACTATATCTCTGTCGGTAATAATGGGATTACGATAACGGAATTCGGATGCATATTCCACTTCAACGGGGATACGTGCCAAATCTTCTATCATATATTCGCCCACTAAACCGGCGTGCCAACTGGTTCCACAAGCCACGATAATAATACGATCGGCATTCAGAAATTTATGTTCGAACTCAATCAATCCGGCCATACTGATACGTCCGGTCTCCGGATCTAGGCGACCGCGCAAACTATCGCGAATGGAACGAGGTTGTTCATGAATTTCTTTGAGCATAAAATGGGGATATCCACCCTTTTCAATCTCTTCCAAATCCATAACCAACTCCTGCATAAAAGGCGTAACCTCTATATTACGTATGGTTTTCAGGCGAACATCCTTGCCTCTTTCAATAATAGCAATTTGTTCGTCTTCCAGATAAATTACATTTTTCGTATACTCAACAATGGGGGCGCCATCACTGGCCAGAAAGAATTCGTTTTCGCCCACGCCAATAACGAGGGGGCTACCTTTTTTCGCAGCAATCAGCTTATTGTTATCTCCTTTACGCAATACCACAATAGCATAAGCTCCCACCACTTCGTTCAAGGCAAGACGCACAGCCTCTTCCAAATCTACTTGCTGGTTTTGCAAAATATATTCGATCAAATTTCCCAATACTTCCGTATCGGTATCGCTTTGAAATTTTATGCCTCTATTTTCAAGTCCTTCTTTCAGGGTAGCATAATTCTCGATAATTCCGTTATGAATAATTACCAAATCTTCGCTATCTGAATAATGTGGATGCGCATTTTTATCGTTTGGTTCGCCGTGAGTGGCCCAACGAGTGTGGCCAATACCGATGGTGCCCGATTTATCCTGCGCACCTACTTCTTTTTCCAGTTCGCTTACCTTGCCCTTTTTCTTATATAATTTAAGTCCGCTTTCTCCGATTAAGGCTATACCGGCACTATCATAACCTCTGTATTCCAACCTTTTAAGGCCTTTAATCAAAATGGGAAAAGCATCTTTATCTCCCAAATAACCTACGATTCCACACATACTATTTTTATTAAGGAATTTTAGAATAAAACAATTCCAGACGCACTCTTTCGAGCGGATTTCCGGATTCTGTACCTTTCAGTACAACCCTTTCCATGAAAGTACCCGCTCCCTGCAAGCTTAATACAAGGGTATCATTGGCAATAGAGCCTGAGGCTACTTTATTTACATGGCGGGTAATGTTAAACACATATCTGTTTTTTTCCGCATCATACAATCCGTCTGAAGAGGAAGCTCCATAATCTTCCAGGAACTGCAAAGGTCCGCCCGGCACTTTTTTCACCAAAGCAATGGCCTGTGGTTTACGAAAAACTCCACTCAGATTGGCATCGACGGGAATAATCAGCTGAGCTTTATTGATAATGGTATTTTTATCCGGGTTCAGCGCACCGAGTCCGGGTATGAACAATTTGACATAAGTGCCTCGACCCGGTTGCAAAAAGAGATTCGTTTCTCCGGCCACTTCACTTCCGAGCGACTGCGCCAATAAAGAATTTCCGTATTGGTGACGGAAGGTATTAATTCGCTGATTTCCATCTCGGATAAATGCTTCCCAAACCTTTTTATCGCTTGTGTTTTGGGTATAATAGACCTGAATTTTTGAATATACAGAATTGGGATGAAAATAGAGCAAACAACCTTTATCGGGCGTATTTTGATGTTGTGCCGAAAAATAAAGTCCGTAAAAATAATTTTCGAAAAAACTTTGTCCCCCCAAAGCCGGCACATGACCCAATAGTTCTTCACCCAAGCTTTTATTGAGCTTAATGCGAATTTGCGCAGGCAGGGAAGTATCGCCCACCATAACCTCATCGTGAGGGCGGGGAACAAAACGAAGCGAACCTAAGGGTTTACTAATGGTAAAAGACGCATCCGTATTTATACTTGTACCCGTAGCGGGCAATTTTTCTTGAATAGCATGCACATAGACTTCCGTTTGTCCCTTGAATTTATCTACATAACCATAGCCGGTCTGATTGGGATAATAGGCCAGAGAAACCACCACAGAGTCTACAGAGCTAAGATTGGGAATCCCGGCAGGATAATAGTTCGACGGTCGATAAGCCGCATAAAATCCGGCCGTACTTGTGCCCAAAACCGGATCGTGAAAAGAACCCAACACCACCCAATTACGCATATCTCCTCGCACCGAATCACTCAATACGGTTTTGCCTATAATTTTCAACGAATCGGTATAGTCCTCATTGAGCGTCCCTCCATGTCCGTCCAAATCATTCGGAAAGTCTTCGGGCGGATTCTTACAAGAGCCCAAAGTCACCATTAGGGCGACAAAAAATACGTGCAAAAACGTGTATGTTATTTTCATTAACTGACTTCTTAAAACAAAGAATCTGCAAGATTAAAAAATCTTACAGACCTTCGCAATTTTTTGTTCCCAATAACGGAAATCTTTAGCCTAATATTGTTTCTTCTTGTAATATTTCGGTGTAAAAATTATTGATGTCTTCAATATAATCCTGGCTGTAATCGACTTCTAAAGTACGAATACCGGTATCTTTAATGGCTTTTTGTATTTCCTTATCCAGAGAGAAGCCATTTTTAACCAAGGCATCGGCATGATGCAAGGCGCAAGATATAAGATTGCTGTACGATGCTTTTTTTCCTAGATCGCCTAACTTATCAGAAGGACATCCTTCAGAGGCTTTTTGTGCAAAATCTTTAGAAAACAATTCAGGAAACTTATCATTCTCGTATATGCTCATCACAATTTTGGCATTACTGAAGGTAGGGTCATTTTTGTATAAAGTGCGCACATAATAAGGCACCAAAGAACCCATCCAACCATGAACATGAATTAAATCGGGAACCCATCCCAACTTTTTCACTGTTTCCAATACGCCTTTACAGTAAAAAATCGAACGCTCGTCATTATCGGCATAAAACTGTTCATTCTCATCTTTAAACATATTCTTTCTGCGGAAAAACTCCTCATTATCAATAAAATAAACCTGAATTCTTCCTGCAGGAATAGAGGCGACCTTAATCACCAGGGGTTGATCTGTATCATTCACGATAATATTCATTCCCGAAAGTCGAATCACTTCGTGCAATTGATGCCTACGTTCGTTTATAGAGCCAAAGCGCGGCATAAAATTCCTAATCTCCCAACCCTTCTCTTGCATTCCCTGTGGCAGCTCTCTCGTGGTTTTAGCCATTAAAGACTCTTCTGCCATATACGGCATCATCTCATGCGTGATGTACAGCACTCTAGTTTTGTCCATAATTAAATAAAAAGTGAATTAAAAAAATGAACCCTCCCTAAAGGAGAATTCGAAAAATATGAGAAACATGTATTCAATTTCTTGCTGTTGCGTTAGAATCTGAATGCAAAATTAACGAAAAAAATCGGAACTTTCAAAATTGTAACGTACTTTGTCCTCCTTTTAGCGGGTCACTATATATGATAATCTTTACTGAGAAGGCTGATATACTAGCATTTGCCAACAAATCGGCCGAACATTCTTCTGTGGGTTTTGTGCCCACCATGGGCGCTTTACATATGGGACATTTTTCTCTTTTCGAAAAATGCAGAGCAGAAAATGGTATTTGCATAGCCAGTATTTTTGTAAACCCTCTTCAATTCAACGATAAAGATGATTTCAACGCCTATCCGAGTACGCCCGAATCGGATTTGGAAATTTTAAAAAATGCCGGATTCGATGCCGTTTTTATGCCGAACGCCTCTTCCTTCTTTGAAGGCGAAACGCTGCCTGAGCCCAATTTAGGTTCTTTAAACGAAAGAATGGAAGGCCTATACAGACCCGGACATTTCGAAGGTGTGTATCAAGTGGTACATCTTCTCTTTTCTTATATCAAACCACATTTTGCCTATTTCGGACAAAAAGACTATCAGCAAGTTGCAGTAATCCGCAATATGGTAAAACAAGAAGGACACAATACGCAAATCATTGCTTGTCCGACCATACGCGAGATGAACGGATTGGCAATGAGCTCCCGCAACCGCCGTCTTAGTCCCCAAATGTTCGACAATGCCGCCAAAGTGTCGACATTCCTGCTCAACCTGAATCCGACCCTCACTATTGAAGCCAAAGACCTTAAAGAACAATTCGACGCCTTGCTGCATAGCCTGGGGCTTGAACCTGAATATATTGAAATTTGCAATCCCCATACTCTGGAACCCATCCCTGTATATACACAAGGCCCGGCTGTGGTATGTATTGCATATTATGCCGGAGATGTGCGCCTGATTGATAATGTAATCTGGGAAAATTAATCCGGCAAGCAGACTTCCTGCATATTGTAAAATCTTATTCTTAATTTTACGGCTAGATATGGACTACGTACAAACCCGCACAGAAGGGAGAGAAATATTCTCCACAGACCGAAAAGCACTGCAATTGAACCTAGACCGGGCTTTTTATGGCTCTTTTGCCGAAATTGGAGCCGGACAAGATACTGCAGGAAATTTCTTTAAAGCCGGTGGCGCTTCACAAACGGTGGCCAAAACCATGAGCGCCTATGATATGAAATTTTCCGATTCGATTTATGGTGCCGAAAAAGACGGACGATATGTTTCGGAAAGCAGACTTTATAAAATGCTCGATCATGAGTACCAATTGCTCAACGAAAGACTTTCGGAAAGAGCCGATGAAACTTGTTTTTTCGTTTTTGCCAATACGGTCGCTACCATCAATTATCATAAAACCAAACCCGGGCACGGCTGGATCGGATGCCGATTTCAAATCAAACCCAATACGCCTCCCAATGACGTAATTATTCACGTCAAACTTAAAGAACAAGAAAAATTACAACAACATAATACGCTGGGCATACTGGGCACTAATCTCATTTTTGCCTGCCGTTATTATCACAACGATATCACTACGCTTATGATGTCGCTTATGGACAATCTCAGCTGGCATCAGCTCGAAGTGGATATGTTCAGAGCCACCGGCCCCGATTTCAAAGACGTAGACAATCGCCTCATGAGCTTGAGATTGGTAAAATACGGACTTACCGATGCCACGATGTTCTTGCCGGACGGCACGGTTGTGCAAGCCGCAGACTTGCTTTATAAGAAAAACGTACTCGTGCTCCGCAGCCGCTTCAAACCCATTACCTGCCAAAGCATAGATATGCTCAGCAATTCGATTAAAGATTTTAAAAATACACTTCCCGAAGATGCGCCGGATCCGCTGGTAATAAGCGAATTATCCATAAACTCTCTCTTACTCAAAGGTTCCGACAAAGCCAATGACGAACAGGAATTTTTGGATCGTGCCGATATTTTGTGTGCATTAGGGCATACTGTAATGGTGTCTAATTTTATGGAGCATTATGTAATGGCTCAGTATTTTTCCAGACATTTTACAAGTGGAAAAATAGGCATCAGTATGGCTTTATCTAATATAGAGCATTTATTCAACGATGATATTTACCAAAGTCTACCCGGAGGCATATTGGAAGCCATGTCGCGCCTGTGCAACAACCAAACTACGGTGATTGTTTATCCTACTCTCGATAAAAATAACCGCATCGTACAATTGGCCAATTATGACTGCAGGCCCGAAGTACGCGGACTGTTCGACTATCTTATGCAGAACGGCAAAATCAGAGATGTTACCACTTTTAATCCGGATCTGGTTGGCATTTCGGCCGAAGAAGTTCTGAAAATGATACAAAACGGCAATCCGGAATGGGAAAGCATGGTGCCTTCTTATGTTGCTAATATCATCAAAGACAGGAAGATATTCGAATATAAAGCCAGCCCACAAGCCTAATGCATTTTCTGCTTTTATGCAATAAGAATTTCTTTTTTTATTTATTCAAATTCTTCACACCTTTGTGGCATGCAAGAGGTCTATATTCATGACATAGCATGTATTTCTGCAGCAGGCATTTTCTCCCTTTCTGCCGGAAAAATCAGCTTCGAAAAAGCGCATCATGTCTTACGTGAAGATATGCCTGTTTTTACCTTAAGTCCGCATGCCGAAAAACTTTTGCAGCAAGAAACAGAAAAGAAGGCCGCACTTGCCAAAAAAAGTCGCACCATACAATTGGTGTACACGGCTTTACAACTAATCGATTTAGACAAGCAGAAAAAAACATTACTAAATATAGGGTCTTCAAGAGGGAATAGCGATTTATGGGAAAAAAACCATGCATATTTACTCCGTGAAGGGCATGTTATGCCTTCATCCTCTCCCGAAACCACCCAGGGCTCCATTGCCAGTTCACTCATGGCTCATTTACACATGAAGGGCATTGCATTGGATCATTCCATTACTTGTGGGAGCGGACTTCAGGCGTTGGCCAATTCGATTGCCTGGCTTAGATCGGGTATGGCCCAACAAGCCTTGGCCGGGGGGACAGAGGAGCCGTTGACTCCCTTTACGCTGATGCAATTTAAAGCTCTCGGTGTTTACAGTAAAGAAAAAACAAATCAGCCTTCTCGTCCTTTGGCTGTCGATAAAAAGCAATCTTACCTTTGTCTGGGCGAAGGGGCCGGAATGGCTTTATTGTCGACCGAACCCGGACCTTACATCATAAGTGGGGTCGGATTTGGATGCGAATTACCCGACTCTTTAAGCGGCATTAGTAAAAACGGAGATGCATTGCAAGAAGCAATGAAAAATGCATGTGCCGAGGCAAAAATAGAGCGTCCGGATCTGATTATTGCGCATGCACCCGGCACCATTAAAGGCGATAAGGCCGAAATGCAAGCCATTTTACAATGCTTTGGAGAAAATCATCCCGAAGTCAGCAGCAATAAATTTTTATGCGGGCACAGTTTAGGAGCTTCGGGTATGCTTAGTATAGCCCAGGCCATTGCGCATATCGAAAATCAAGCCCTTGAGATTCCATATCCCTATATGGGCATGCAAAAAGGAAATACTTCGGTAAAAAAAGTTCTAATTAACGCAACCGGATTTGGCGGAAATGCCATCAGCTTAGTTCTCGAAAAAAACGAATTATTTGGTCGGCCCCTTCAGTAAATTCTCGATATGAGCCACCCGATCGAAAGTATCGTCTATATAAAAAAACAATTCGGGCATTTTTCGCAATTGATTGCGCAGTTCATGTGCAACTTCTCCTCTGATTTTCCCTTTATTATCTTCCATTATTTCCAATACCTGAACTCTTTGTTCGTTAGGGAAAATGCTTAACTGCACGCGAGAAATCGACAAATCGGGCGAAACGCGAACATCGGTCACCGATACAAGTACATTTCCGTACAAAGATCTTCCCGACTTAATAAGGAAATTTCCCAACTCTTTCTGAATCAAACGGGAAACTTTCTGTTGTCTTGTGCTATCCATTTTGCAAAGGTATAAAAATTAAGTGCGCATTTTTTGTGTTTTTTTTCTAAATTCAGTATCTTTTACCTCAATTTTTAATGTATTTCTTCCACCTTATGAAATCAATATTTTCATTTTATCCTTATTCAGCCTTAGTAAAACCCGTTTTCCCTATAGCCTTATTTTCCCTGTTTTCATTTACGCAATGCAATGTAAATTTTGCCGAAAAAAAGGGAGAAGTGAGCGATACAGATTTGCATGCATTGATTTTGCCCAAAGGATTTCGAGGTGAAATTTATGCCCAATCGGTTAAAAATGCCCGTGCCATGAGTTGGGGCAAAGATAATATGCTTTTTGTGGGCAGTCGTGAGGAGGGAAAAGTATATGCCATTCCCGATAAAAATAAGGATGGCATAGGCGAAGAAGCTGTTTTGGTAGCGGAAGGACTTACCATGCCAACGGGTATTGCCTACAAAGATGGGGCTTTATATGTGAGTGAAATTTCGCGTATTCTTAAATTTGAAAATATAGACGAGCTCTACGATAAAAAACCCACACCGGTGGCGCTTCCATTCAGTTTTCCAAAGGAAGAACATCATGGTTGGAAATACTTAAAATTCGGACCCGACGAGAAATTATATGTAAGCCTTGGTGCCCCATGCAACCTTTGCGAAAGAGAAGATGACAAACGATTTGCCAGTATTTTGCGTCTGGATTTAGAAAGCGGGGAGACAGAAATTTTTGCACAAGGCGTGCGCAATTCGGTGGGATTCGATTGGCATCCGGAGGATGATGTGCTGTATTTTACCGACAATGGGCGCGATTGGTTTGGAGACGATTTGCCTCCATGCGAATTGAATAGGGCTCCCCGTAAAGGCTTGCACTTTGGTTTTCCCTATTGCCACGGTGGTCAATATACCGATCCCGATTTCAACAATCGTCCTTGTGAAGATTTCGAAAAACCCTTTCAAAATTTAGGACCCCACGTTGCACCTCTGGGAATGTGTTTCTATACGGGCACGCAATTTCCTGAAAAATATAAAAACGGGATTTTTGTGGCCGAACATGGGTCATGGAATCGGTCTCAGCCCATAGGTTACCGCGTTACTTTTATTGGGCTTGACGAACAAATGCAAAGCACCGGATATGAAATATTTGCGGATGGATTTTTGCAAAAAAATGGTGATCGATGGGGCAGGCCGGCAGATATAATCATGCATCCGGATGGTTCTATTTTGGTGAGCGACGATTTTGGAGATGCTATTTATAAAATCAGCTATAGAGCCGAATAAAAGCGGTTAAAATCCGGCCTTTTTCTTAATTTTTTCGAGCATTAAATAGACGGCCGGACAAACATATGTGTTCTGCAAGGTGGTTTGAGGTCTTTTGAAAAACACATCGCTGTCGGTATAAGGATAATTGCGGCAATCATTGGGTCTTGCCTCATAAATGGAACAGTAGTTATCGGCTCCTAAAAATGGGCATGGACTGCTTTTCACCACTGCATCGCCGTCTTCATCAATGCGTAAAAAATGCGCACTAAAATGCGTCTCTTTCATTTTCAGAAATTTAGCCGCACGTGCAATATCCGGGCTGCGAAAACGGGGACTGATCGTTTTACAACATCCGGCACATTGCAGACAGTCGACCTCCTTAAAAACCTCTTCATGCAAGGGATAAAGCTGCTTAATAAGCGTTTTGGCTTTAGGATTTTTCAGAAAGGCAAGGTTTTCCTTTCTCTTTTCATTGGCCTTAGATGCTAATAAATCCCGATTCATGGTGCAAAGATACATAATGCAATAAGAAGCACAATCAACAATCTATCGTGCAATACTTTGCATAATGCTGAGTTATTCATAGAAAAGCCTGTGTACATTCGTATTTAGTATGAAGCCATATTATCTGTTTTTCTTGTTTTTTTGCCTTTTTTCCTCGCTGTTGCGTACACAAAACTACGAGGTTAGTTCGGCCGTTAAGGTAGAGGAATTGGTAAAAAAGATTTTTATAGGCACGCCCGAAATTCAGGTTTCAGGGGTAAAATTAAAGGGTGCAAGAAACGGTCTGGCTTATTTCAAATATCCCGGTGGGGGAAAATTAGGTATACAAGAGGGCTTGTTGCTGACCACGGGTTCGGCCATTGGCAGTTACGGTCCGAATAGTTCGCCCATTAAAGGCAGTGCCAATATGTCTCCCGGCGATGCAGATCTGACCAAATTAGCAAAAGCCAATACCTATGATGCCGTAGTTTTGGAGTTCGATTTTATTCCCGTTTCTGAGTGGATTTCATTCCGCTATGTATTTGCCAGTGAGGAATATATGGAATATGTAAACAGAGGTTTCAATGATGTATTTGCCTTTTATCTTTCGGGTTTTGAAATAAAAGAGCCTATAAATTTGGCTACAGTTCCCGGGACAAGAGAAATAGTCAGCGTAAACTCCATCAATCATCAAAAAAACGCCAATTTTTACATAGATAATGGTTCCACCACAGATGCAAAAAAGCAGAATTTGGTCAACAAATCGGCGATTGTAGAGCCTCAATTGGAGTGGGATGGATTCACGCGTGTATTGACGGTTCGGTATAGAGTGACGCCTCATCAGAGTTACCATATAAAGCTGGCAATTGCAGACGTGGGTGATAATTTGGTCGATAGTGGGGTTTATTTGGAGGGGAAGAGTTTCCGGGCCGAGGGAAAAATTATTTGGCCACCGCCGGAACCATCAGCGCAAAAACCTGTAAATAAGCGCAAGCCTTTACCAAGGGAATTAACTGTAGAATTCGATTTCGATTCTTGGAAAATTCCCGATACTTCGAAGGAAAACATCTATGTTTTATGGAATATATTGCGCAATTATCCACATGCCAAATTTCAGGTATATGGGCATACCGATAATTTCGGCAGCCATGCCTACAATAAATCCTTGTCCGAAAAAAGAGTGAAAGCGGTAACCTCTCGATTGATACGCATAGGTTGTCCACGGTCGCGTATAATTGTAAAGGAATATTGGGGTGAGGAAAAGCCAAAAATGGAAAACTCGAGCGTATTGGGTAGGGCTCGAAACCGGCGGGTAGAGATAATCATACGTTGGCCCAAACCGGGCGAGGCCGATTTCCAGGGCTATAAATAAAAAAATATCCGACCATCATAGACAGTCGGATATTCTAAAGAAAATGTATAGATATTATTTTGCGGCTTTTTTAGCCTTTAATCCGTCCACCACGGCTTTTAATTTATCCATTTCGTCCTTTTTGGCTTTTTGCTCTGCCTTATTGGCTTCCACTTGTTTGGCCAAATCTTCGCCGGCTTTTACCGATTTTTCATATTCTTTTACTCCATTATCTAATGCTTTTTCGGCCTCAATAATATCCAATCCTAATTTATACTGCGCTAAGGTAAAATTGAAATCATTCATCCATAATTTTGCCTTTTCCACCAATTCTTTATCGTTGGATTCATCTACAAAATTGCCATAACCCTTAGACATAGCCAAATATATAATGGCCTCTTCCTTATTTTTGCCATTTTGTTCAACCTTAAAATAATAATCTTGCCTATTGGGCGAAATTTTCTCAATCAATACCCCTTCGTAAAAAGTCCATCCTTTTAGCTTTTTTCCGCCTTTCAGGCCCATTTCTTTCAAATGTTCGGACAATGCATCTCCGGCATTTTTCGCATTATAGGGGGCTACCATACTAAGAGCAGGACGCATTGTTTTGTCTATTTCGGCCGAAACATTAGAAACCTGTCCATACACAGAAAAGCTGAAAACCAAACTAAAAATAAATACTATTTTTTTCATAAAAATTATAATTTCTATGGGCAATTTACGATAAAAAAACGGGGAATGGAAACAATATTAGCCAATAATTTCCTTTAGTTTTTTCTCGAACCAATTGCGATCAATTAATCCGCTTGACTCTTGAACTTTATGCAGCATTTTTTTGGCATTGCTCTTATTATGCGTCATTTTAATTCGCCCCAATAATTTAATTTGCTTAATAAACTCTAGATGAGCATCCTTTTGATAGTCTGCAATAACTTTATTTCGTCTAAGAAACATATAGAAGGATTCACATAAGGCATAAAATGCATCAAAATCTTCCGTTTCGAAATAAATTTTCAATTGCAGGCATTTGCTTCCGAGTAAATAAAAAATATCTACAAAATCTGCCATAGCAAGCAGACGCAGGGCCAACTTATATTCTTTTTTGGCATAATTGAGCCAGGCCGAATTGTATAAAATTGCCGCTTCACTTTTATCCGGGTCCAGTTTTTCCTTATAGGTTTCAATAAAATTCTCTACAAAATCAAAGTCTTCTAATCGTATTCCGACCGTTACTATATTTTTGAAAACATTCAGGCGCACATAGCCATTATCGTCGTAAATGGCATCCTGCACAATCATGGTTTTATAGAGTTTAAAGACCTCAGATAAGAAGGAGGTATTTCCGCTGTTTATTTGTGCGGTGCAGTAATTCTGAGCAAAGACGAAGAGGTCAACTTTTTCGAAAGGCGAAATCTGATTTCCATTTTGCTCTATCAATTGCAATAACTGATTATAATGCGTTGTTTTCTCGGGATTCAAATGCATTTGGAGCACATAATAATATAAATTCACGGCCAGATAATCCGATTTTATATTCGATTTCTCCACATATTTCAACAGCTCTGTCAGCATGGGTTTATCGTATTCCACCTTCAGCAGAACCTCTCTGGTAAGCATTTCGCCTGTATGTTTAAACTTATTCGAGATATAAAACAAGTCGAGAAAGTTGACTAAAGTTTGCAGATTATTATCGAGAGAGCGAGACTTTTTATATTGGGAATACAAATAGGCATTTTCTTCCAATAAATATTGGTGGAAAAACCAGGAAGCGTCTTTGATTGGATTTTTACTTTGTGTTTTATTTTCCTCGTCTAAAATCTGATTAAAATATCTTTCTAAGTCCGTTTTACGGTAATAATCGAGAAGAAAAAGATTTTTTTGTCCCCCTGATTTATTAAACTCATACCAAGAGATATACTCTTCGAGCACTTTGGCCAGATCCGAGGCTAAATATCTGATTTTCGCTTCGTCCAGCGGGCTATTTCCGAATAATTGTGTATAAATACGACTTCTATGAATGGCCTCATCAGTCAGATCGGGCGCATAAGGCTTAAGCAATTCGAATAAAGAAATGACCAGTTTATTCGTATTGAAAACGGGGGAATGCAGATATTTTTCGAATTCATTTAACTGTGAAATCGAAAAGGTGCGTAGGATGTGTATGGGTTTAGTATTATGCATGGCAACCTAAGGCTAATTTATTCGTTATATATATAAAAAGCAAAAATTGTTTCATTGAGGCGGTTTTTAAAAATCCGACAAACGCGAAAATTTGTCGGAGCTATTTTTGAAAAGTTAACGTTTAAATAATGTATATTTGAAAATCCATTTAAAATGTTTCGCGTATGAAAAAGGCACTTTTACTTTCGATCTTCTCTTTATCAGTTGTGGTTTCGGCCATGGCTCAGCAAGAGATATATGGCAATGCGGGCTCTTCCGAAGAGCAGATGCAAGCTCCTTTAAATGCAAGTGGATCTACACCGGAGTCTAATAATAATCCCGATAATAATTCGAATCCAAACGATGCACAAACCGACACCATAAATAGCGATAAGCGTATTTTAGATGGTGGAGGTCATGTTACCGTTCAAGATATATTAGGCGTAGATGATGCGGATTCATTTACACATTTATCGCCTCTGGATGGCATTTCTCAATCTTCCGGTTCAGGGAATCCGGTTAGTGCTACCACTCCATCTGCCAATCAACCCACCCAACAAAATAATACAAGTGGTGTAAAAGGGACTGTACATATTTATCCTAATCCGAGTTCGGACGAAACCAATGTAATTACTGAGGGTGAGATTATTTTTGGAGTTATCGATATCATTGATGTAACCGGGAAACTGGTTAAAAAAATAGTGCCTAATTCCGGCGGGTTGAATGGTTCTACTGCGAGTTTTACTGTTCGAGACCTAAAATCAGGTATTTATCTTCTGAGATTTCAGACTGATAAAAACTGGTATGTTAAACGCCTGCAGGTAAGATAGGGCCTTTTGCTCACTGAGCAATAAAAAAAATCCCGACCACTATGGCCGGGATTTTTTATTGGAATATAATTTCTTAATGATTATGTCCGCCTTCACCGTGCACGTGACCGTGACTAATTTCATCGGCAGTTGCTTCTCTTACGGCGATTACTTCTCCGCTAAAGTGCAAGGTTTTATCTGCCAAAGGATGGTTTAAATCAACAGTAACCGTTTCCAATCCTCTATTCATAACGACGCCACTCAATGGCATGCCATCCTGATTTCTAAGGTGTACGGTATTACCGATAGCAATCATATCTTCTTGCAATTCGCCTTCAAGCACAAAGATATCTATAGGTAAATCTACAATAGCTTCTTGCTCACGTACTCCATAGGCATCTTGTGGGGCAAGGGTCATCTCATAGGCTTCTCCTACAACTTTATTATCGATTTGATCTTCGAACTTAGGTAAAAGTTGGCCATGGCCAAATAAAAAGACCAACGGATTTGTTGCGTCTACTTGCTGTACAATTTCTCCGCTTGCGTTGTCTAATCTAAGCGTATACGTAAGCGACACAACTTTGTTTTTTGAAATGTTCATGTTGAATATATGGTTTTAAAAATTAAACATATCTAAGATCCACGCTGAATTTCTCGGGATGTTTGGGTGCAATATCTTTATAAAAATGCATGATTTGTTTCAAATCGGCATGCATATCATCGCCCGGAGTCAGGATAAGTCCGACCCCTGCATGTTTCTTCTTATAATCGAGCCATCCGCAGGAGATAGGCACTTGGGCTTTTTTGGCCAAATAATAAAATCCCGTTTTCCATTCGCTGCGTTTCTCTCTTGTTCCTTCGGGAGTCACCAATACAATCAGGTCTTCATATTGATCAAACAATTCGGCCATGGCATCTACCATGCTTTTGCGGTCAGAGCCCGAGGTTTTGGGACTACGGTCAATAGGAATTCCGCCCAAAGGCTTCATTATTAAATTGAACGGAAATTTAAACCATTCTTTTTTAATGGTAAATTTTACGGGCAGACCCATTAATGCAAATGCCGATCGCGCCATAATCAAATCCCAATTTGATGTATGCGGTGAGGCTATCATTACACTTCTGCGCAAATCTTTAGGCGGAAACTGGGTCAATTTCCATCCCATAATAAAGAAAATAAATCTTGCTAAGGCGTAACCCATAGTTCATCAATATTTCTGCAAAGATATTAAAAATGAAAGGCTTTTCTCAATTAATCTTTACGACTTAGCTTCTTAATGATGTCGATAAGAGCATTTCGGGCATTATCTGCTGCATCAATTTTAAAGAACTGTCCTTCTCCCCTTTGGGCAAATTCTTCCAAATTGGCCAATGCGCCTCTGTCGTTTCCAAAACCCAATACCGACAATTTTATGCCTTTATCTACCTTTTCTTTCACCAATTCTTCGGCGTGAATATTTTTATCAACAATCTTAAATGCGCCGTCTGTTGCCAGTATCACCACATTATTTCCATCCTCAATAAAATATTTTTCGGCCAGGGCATAGGCGTCCAATAATCCTTTTACTCCGTTCGTACTTCCGGAGGGGCGAAGTATGTTGATTTCCTGATAAAGCGTATCATGCAAAGATCCGGGAATATTTTCGGCACGAATCTTACTGGAAGAAGCGAAGGTGATGAGACTAATTCTATCGGAACTACGCATTACGCCCGATAGTTCGAGCAGACTTTGTTTGAGCAGGGGAAATCGCAAAGGCGTATTCATAGAAGAAGAGACATCGAGCAGAAAAACAATATTATTGGGTTTAAAATTTTCAATGGGCAACACTTCATTCGTGGCTAATGGATCAAGCTCGACAATTTCTTCCCTTTCTTCATCTGCTTCAACCTGTTCAATTTCCTGTGTAAAACTACTCAGTTCGGGTCTTTTTTCGGGCAGACTAATCAACGTATCGGGTTTAATTTCCTGCAATTGCACCACCTGTTTTTCGCTTATATTTTTCTTCAAACGAAAAATATGTTTCGAGTTTTCCTGAGAAAGCGACAAGCTGCTTAGCAGATCCTGATAGCCTTCCGCTTCGATTTGCACACCAAACATACCTGAAGGCAATTCAAGCATTACTTTACCATTGGAGGGCGTTTTCCAATATCCTATTCCCATATTTTGCTTCAAGACCAATACAGAAGCGTTCCTTATGGGTAGGCCGCTTTCATCGTCGAGCACTTGCAGCAGATGATCGAATTCCATAGGTTTACTTTCGGGTTTATTCCATGCGGGACAAGCGGTGAGTGCATTGAAGGCAAAGCCTTTGATTTGTCCTTTGAGTAAAATGGGAATAGGTTCCATATTGCTGCTTAAAAAAAGCTCGACGGGAACATTGAAATTGCCTGTATTTTCGGTATAGTAGGCAAAAGAAATTTCGGCTGTTTCGCCGGGATAAATAAATTGCCGGGGGTAGTCGTACCAAACGCCTCGGGGTGCATTCACGCGCAAAATGGCCATGGGTTTATTTCCGGTATTCACAATTTCTATGGACTGAAAAGGGTTATCCCAAGATTGATGGCGGCCAAAGTCTATACTTTGTTCCGAAATAGTATAATCCTGTGCCTGCAGAAGCATAGCAGAAATAAAGAAAAAGGCCGCAAAAGCAGCCTTCAATAAATTTGTCATAACTCAATAAACGTTGAGAGTCAACAAAACGTTTCCAATTTTACTTTTTTTAATGACCACCCATAAGATTAATAAACCCAAAATATTCATATTCCTTACCGTATTTATCTCTCACATACATGCGATAAACATAGGAATCTGTTTTGTATACCTTTCCGGATTTATTTTTTCCATCCCATAAATAGGAGTCCATATCACTATTTGCTTCAAAGATTTTTTCACCCCAGCGATTGAAAATAAAATACTCCAGATATTCTATATTTTCGCCTTTTGGTCCCCAATATTCATTCAATCCGTCATTATCGGGTGTAAAGGAGTTAGGAATATGGAAAGTATGTTCGCCTTCCACAATCACCAGTTTTTCTACCGTATCGCGGCATCCGTATTCATTTTGCACAGTCAAATAAGTCGGATATTCGCCGGGCAGCAAAAAGGTATGCGAAAAATCGGGTGTATTATAAGACGTATTATCCACTTCATAGATCCACGCACTTACATCGGGTGAAGAAGCATTAGAAAAGGATCCGGTGGGATTTACCTCAGTAATCGGGTTTGGTGTCCACCAAAAATTGGCGACAGGTTTTGGGAAAATTTCCACCACTTTACTTACCGTATCGAAGCAATTGGGATAATCGCTACCCACGATAAGCTGAATCGGGTAGAATCCGGCATCCGGGAAAAGCATACTCCAATCTTCGATTTGAGACAATTCTACCCCGTTACTATCCAAATATCTCCATGAATTCAGGTTTCCAAACAGCGTACTTGAGGCGTCCTGAAATAGCACAGTAGAGGGCTGACAGAAGTCGGGCGAGTTAAAATTAAAATCGGCCGTTGGCGGATAAAAGACCGTTACCATAATCGTATCCGATGCTGTACGTCCGCAGCTGTCGCTAACCGTTACATAATAGGGCGTATCGGCAGCAGGTTGAACACTAATGGAAGCTGTATTATCGCCGGTAGACCAGGCATAGGTATAGGGTTCAATCCCACTTGTCGCCTGAGCTTGAAGGTTTTGCGGCAGAACCGGGCAACCCGTACTGAGGTCGGTGCCTGCGTCCACCGTTACTGCATCTACATTGCGGATATCAATGCGTATACTATCTTTAAGGACCGAGCCATCGCAGAGGGAGTCGAGCATATAGAGATAAACGAATTCCGTGCCTTCGGGCAATAGATCGTAAATAGCCGTAAAAGTAAGCGTATCGGTGCTTTGACCGGCTGCAAAATGAACCCAGTCGTCATAGGTAAAATCGACCCCGTTTGAGGCCGTTCCGCTGCCCACATAAATGGGATAAGAAAGGGCTTGGGCAGTAAGCGTAGTGCGGGATATACCAAAACGAACATTACCGCAGGATTCATTAGCTGTCGAAGATCCCGCATTATAAATATTCAAACCGGCGAAAGGATTATTTTTCAAATCGGCAAACATGGTATCAGAAGCAACATTCCCGCATAAATCTGTAACATCCAGGGTAAAATTCATATCATTAGGCAGGGGATAATTCAGAATAAAAGGAGCTGTGGACAGGCCTCCGTTCCAGCTATAACTGTATGGTGGCACACCTCCGGTTACGGTGGGCAAAATATTGACCAGATTACAAGTTGCCTGATCCGGGCCTATATCGACGACGAGGGGATTCACATTATAGAGCAAGAAATTAATCGTACCCGTGACATAGCTGTTTTGCGAACCACAGACCGTACTGTCGGTGATGGTGAGCGACAAAGTTGTATTATTGGGGTTAGCCAGGTTCCACAGAGCCTGCAAATTAAAAGTGGCCGTAGAGTCGCCCGGCCCAAAAGTTACAGAAGTGGGGACTCCGCTATAATCAATGCCGTCTACCGCTGTTCCGGAAACGCCAAGCGTATAGGTTCTTGCAGAATCCAGATCAAAATTACGTCGAATCGTTACCGTAGCATTGGTACAACCTTCGTACAAAATTGTATCTACAGCACCAACCAGTCCGCCCCCCAATTGGGGAGAAGATTCGAACAAGAGTTGGGGAGAGACAAAGGAGTTGGATTCGAGAAATACCCAGGAATCGAGGATTTGATCGCCACCGTCGGCAATAGCGAGTTTTATCGTATAGGTCTGACAGGGCTCAACCAGTGCAAAAGCGGTCAGTTTTGTCGTAGAGGCATTAATAGAAAGCGGTCCGGCCAAGGTTCCGCATTGATAATCTATAAAATAGTTACAATACGGGAATGCTCCTGTACAAGGGCCACTACATCCGAAACCTGATCCATTGTTGACCGTATTAATGGAAACGGGCGTGGAGGTTCCGGGGAGAAGAGCCAGATTGGCATCCACATAATTTCCTCCGGCAGGATTTGGGCCGGAAAGCAGGAATGCAAAAACATCATTTACTCCGCCGCCAACATATACATTATACTCTTCCGAGGCAAAGACATAGTCGAACTTAAGTGTGTCGCCCAATGGAATAAAATCGAATTGCAAAACGGCCGCATCATTCGTAGGTACTCCGGCAATAGAAGATAAAATTGTATTTCCCGGCATCCCGTTGGCAGTGGACACGGTAGTAGTAACCGGACCGTTCAATTGAGGATTCGTAGCATTTCCTGTCGAAATAATCAACCCTGAGGTTATAGGCAAATTGCTGTTCGTCGCTGTGAATTGCGAAATTGCATTCAAACTTCCCGTATAGGTAACATTACTGGCATTAATTCCTCCACCAATCAACACATTACCAACGGCTTGCGCAGGAGTAACCGCTGTGGTAACAATTTGAGAAAATCCGGATAGAGAAAAATTTAGGGTAAAGAGAACAGTAAGAAAGGAAATTGGCTTTATTTTCATTTTTCAGGTTTTATTGATTAACAAATATACAAAAAATTGTTAATTTTTCTTAACCTGAAAAGAAAATATACCCCTAATTTTCGTGATAAGTGTTTCGCCTTAGGGAGATAAAGGCTTAAAGTCCGTCCACAAAAAACACATCGAGATCCATAGCCAGGGCGCTTAACTTACCTTGATCGGTATAGCCGAAATAGCAGGCATAACTTCCTTCTCCGTATCCACTCGAAAAAACGGCCATATTCCATTTATCCGAAATATCTGCCATGGCCCAATCGCCGCCATTTTCGAGCAATAAAGGACCGAGGAATGGACTTTCTTCATGTTCTTCATTCTCTTTTTCGGCATCTTCTTTCTCGAGAAAAGCATTTGCGGCTTCCGGATCCATAAAGCAGGCAAGGCCACTTTCTACGGGGAATCCCAGGATAAAACCCTCTTCCATTTCTTCTTTAGAAATAGATTCTCCGGGCACCTTTGCCATTTCCCATTCTTTCACTGCTTTTTTATCATCGAACCAAATAACGGCCATGCCAACTAAATCGGAATCTTCTTCCAGATAAAGCTCGACCGGGAATTCGCCCTTAGTCACTTCCTTTTCAAAAGGCACAAAATGACTTTCTACCAAGGGGTCGCATGCACATATTTTCCCACTAACTATTTTAATTTTTCCCAATTTAATGATTTGAGACACACTTGTTTTATTAAAAACAATATCATTTAAAGCCTGCATTCTATATATAATTTAAAGCATAAAGGTAAGGGATTTCCTGAATAAGATGTTACTTTGCGATGAAGAATGAAGCATACAGAAAAATACTATTTAGCCGTTGAAGGGAATATAGGTGCCGGAAAAAGTACGTGGACACGCATGTGGGCCGAGAAATTCAATGCGCGTTCGGTTTACGAAAATTTTTCTGCCAACCCCTATTTGCCGGAATTTTACAAAAATCCACATGCCTTAGCTTTTCAATTAGAAATTTCGTTTTTAGCCGAAAGGTATGCCCAATTAAAAAGCGTAACGGAGGAGCAGGACTTATTTCAACCCCATATTGTATCCGATTATTTATTTGCCAAATCCTTCATTTTTGCCAAAAACAATTTAAATGAAGGCGAGTTCGACTTATTTCAAAAAGTCTTTCAAATCATGCATCAAATACTGCCTATGCCCAATTTGATTGTATATATACACCGAGATCCGCTTCAATTAAAAAAAAATATAGCCAAAAGAGGCAGGGCTTTTGAGGAAGCGATATCTACCGAATATTTAACTGCAATAGAAAAGGGTTATTTCGATTATTTCAAAACCATACAACATATTCCCATATTACTGATAGATGCTGCAGATGCCGACTTTGAGGGAGATATAGACTTATTTAATCGTATCAACAAGTATATATTTGAAACCAATCACAAACCCGGAATGCAGACCCTGTCCATACAGACTTTATCTTAAATAATTTTAAAGAAAATAGGGGTTATTCCCATTTTTATTTGATAAAATGTTTTGAATTGTTTTATTTTGGGTTATAATTCAGAAAAAAGCGAGTGTTTATGAAATTAAAAAGTACATTAATCCCGGTGTCGTGTTCAGTGGTGTTGCTCGCGGCATGTTCTAAGTTCAACTTAGACAAAGTAACCTATAAGGTTTCTCCGGATCCGTTGGAGTATAGAAACGACAGCGTAGCCTTCAGTGTAGTGGGGGAATATCCTAAAAAAGCCATCCCAAAGAATGGGCGTGCTGTATTAACTCCGGTTTTCGATTTCAACGGAAAAAGTGTTGAAGCCGAGCCTTTATTAGTAAAAGGCATTAAAAACAAAGGAGAAGGTATCGTTCTGGACAACACAGGCGGAAAATTCAACTATACCGGTGTGGTTAAATACCAAGAAGGTATGGAGCATGCTGATTTGAATGTAAAAGCGGTTGGTTTTATAAAAGATAAGACTACCGAAAAATTCAATGCTAAAACGCAAGAACCTATTGATAAAGGCGTGAGTATTACTCCTTTATTGGTTCAAAAAGAAACACAAGGAAGTGTTGGAAAACACAATTATGGTCCGGTAAACAACACGCATAGTGCAGCTATTTATTTTGCATACAACAGTAAGACTGTACGTGCTTCTGAGTTGAAAAGCGACGATATTAAAGGATTCCGTGATTTCGTAACCCTTCACAGTGGAAACGGAAGCACTTTCAAGAAAATGGATGTAGTTGGATGGGCTTCTCCTGAAGGTACAGACGAGCACAATCAAAAATTATCTGATGAGCGTGCAGGACAAACTAAAAATGTAGTGCAAAAAGAGCTTAAAAAATTAAATAAAGTTCTTTCTGAAAACAGCACATTGGTTAGCAGTCAAGGTAAAGGCCGTGACGTAGCCGGATTCGAAGCACGTATTAAAGAGAAAAACGGAAACAATCAGGTTGCTCAGATTGTAAAATCAGGCGTTAGTCGTCATGAGTTACAAAAACAATTGAAATCTATCGGTGGCGAAAGCATTTCTGCTGTTGAAGCTGATTTATTGGCTCCATTGCGTCGTGCAGAGATTTTAACTACCGTAACCTTACGTGAGAAATCTGCTGATGAAATCAAAACCAAAGCCGTTTCTTCTCCTGATTCATTAACATTGGAAGAGAAATTATATGCTGCGCAAAACTTGTTGACAGACGGAAATCAAAAATTAGCCGTTTATCAAGCTGCACAAAAATCTAATCCTGAAGATTGGAGAGCATATAACAATGCCGGTGTAGAATATGCTGCTATGGACAAATGGAATGAAGCAGAGATTGAATTCCGCAAAGCAGAAAAAATTGCTCCAAACGAAAAAACAGTATTGGCAAACTTAGGTAAATACTTCTACCAAAAAGGAGAGCATGCCAAAGCTGCTGAATATTTCCAAAAAGCTGCAGGAAACCAAGATGCTGATCATGCATTAGGTTCATTGTATATCCTTCAAGGAAAATATAGCGATGCTGTTTCTCTTTACGGAAGCCACAAGTCGTTTAATGCTGCTTTAGCAAAATGTCTTGCCGGCAACAATAGCGAAGTTGCTACTACTTTAGATGGCAGCCCTGATCAAGAAAAAGCTCTTTCTTATTACTTGAAAGCTATTGCTTCTGCCCGTATGGACAATAAAGCAAATACCATCAGCAATCTTACTCAAGCCATCGCTAAAGATGCAAACTTGAAAAAGAAAGCCGAGAAAGATGTAGAATTCCAAGATTATTTCGAAGATGCAGATTTCAAAAATGCAGTGAAATAATTTTAATCAGTTTAAAATTGAAAATGCCGGGTAATTTATCCGGCATTTTTTTTTGATCTAAAATATCGTCGTAAAAAAAATCTTTTACTAAAAAAGGTCCTATTTTTAATCCTAAACTTAAACAACCATGAACGCAAAAAAACCCTTAACCCATTTGCATGGGTTATTGTATCTGTATTAGTAACCGCTTGTGCCAAAGAAAATGCTTCAGATGTAAATCAGGATAAAATTTACACCGACTATGAAGTTTTATACAATTCAAACACCGACGTGACTACCGTAGTGGCTAGATTTTTATTCGGGGGACCAACCAAATTTGGAATTAGACTCAGGAGCCTATGTCACTTTCAACAACGAAACCCTTGCCTATAATCCATGGTTTCTTGCCCACCACAAACAATTTGCAGGAAGGATAAACGGGGGTACTTTTGTGTATGAAAGCATGCACGGAACGGTATATACCAATACTTTGCCGGCATGTGATACTATTCAGTATAGACCTCCCTCGACACCTTATACAAAAGATCGGCACAAACCATTAACTGGGTAGGCAACCCGCTTTCACCTGACGAATCCATTGGCATTTATATTGGAAACGGCGCCTGGGGTGAAGCTGCTTTAGCCTGGCAAGCAGACGATGGAGTAACCGGAATTGTTTTGGACACAAATAAATTAAGCTCGTTTAATGTAGGTACAACCAATATACATATGGATCGCCAAATAGAAAAAAGCATCACACAGGGTACTTCAAAAGGCGGAAAAATAAGAAACCGCTACAGGGCACTGACAAAGTCTATATATATTGCCGATTAACAGGGAAATTATTTCATAAAAAAAACCGTCTCCTATCGAAAGAAGACGGTTTTTTTATATTTCAAAATCAATTAAAGCTGTCCTGCTTTTAGCTTTTTCACACTTTCAATAAGACGAGGAACCACTTCGAAAGCGTCGCCCACTATACCATAATCGGCGGCTTTAAAGAATGGTGCTTCGGCATCTTTATTAATGACTACAATAACCTTACTTTGGTTTACTCCGGCCAAATGCTGAATAGCACCCGAAATACCAATAGCTATATATAAATTAGGTCTCACAGTTATACCTGTTTGTCCCACATGCTCATGATGCGGTCTCCATCCTATATCCGATACCGGACGCGAACACGCAGTTGCTGCGCCTAATTCTTTGGCCAATTCTTCAATCATTCCCCAATTTTCAGGCCCTTTAAGTCCGCGTCCCGCAGAAACCACCAATTCGGCTTCGGGTAAGGCAATTTCGCCTTCTTGTACTTTCTCTTCCACCAATTTAATCTTACTTGTAGACATAGCCGGTGCAAAAGTTTCGACCTGAGCCGTAGTAGGTGCCTCTACCAAGCCGGTAGAGTTGGGCGAAAATGAAATAATTTTATATTCGGTTGCCAATTCTACATGGGCAATCGCTTTTCCCGAAAATACGTTTTTCTTCACGATTAATTTCTCGGCATTTCCTTCCGGGTAGGCGATGGCACCTGAAACCAAGCCCGCTTGCAAGCGAGCAGAAAGGCGTGAGGCCAATGATTTGCCGAAGGCATCAAATGGGAAAATTATCGTTTTAGATTGAGTTTTCTCTGCTGCGGCCTTTATGGCATCGAGCATAGCCAATACATCGTTCTGCTCTACATGTAAAACCTGAGCAGCACCATACTGACCCAATGCGGACAATTCAGACGCATCTGCTGCTCCAAAAACAAGCGCAGATACCGTTCCACCCACTTTGTCGGCCGTATTTTTTGCGTAAGAAACGCTTTCAAAACCGGCTTTCTTTATTTTTCCGTTTGCACTTGCAACTATTGCTAATACTGACATATTTTTATATTTATTTCAAAAAATAATTAACTTAAATAACCTTTGCTTCATTATGCAACAATCTTACCAGTTCGTCCATGTTCTCGGGGTCAATCATTTTCACGCCCGCTTTAGCCGGAGGTAACTCGAATTTCGTAACACGCACTTTTGGATTTCCTGCAGCTTCAACCACAGTAATCGGCTTGGTTCTTGCAGCCATAATTCCTTTCATATTCGGAATTCGCTGCTCGGCCATACCTTTTGCAGCCGAAAGTACCAATGGCAATGCCGCTTCATAAACTGAAGTTCCTCCGCCTACTTCGCTTTCAACGCGCGCTGTAGTCCCGTTTATATCCAGTTTATTTGCCGGACTAATGAATTCGAGCCCTAATAATTCGGCAAGCATTCCGCCCACCTCGGCATTATTATGATCAATGGTTTCTGTACCCGTTAGCACTAAATCAAAAGACTGTGTTTTGGCATAATCGGCAATAGCAGAAGCAACCGAAAAAGAATCCTGAGGATCGAAATTGATGCGCACGGCATTATCGGCACCCACAGCTAAGGCTTTACGAAGAATGGCATCATCTTCTGCCGTTCCAACCGTAATGATGGTTACATTTCCGCTGCCTAGCTTTTCTTTGATTTCTATGGCTCTAACCAATGCATACCACTCATCCGAAGGGTTTACAATCCATGTTACCCCTTGAGAATTAAATTTTGTATCTCCATCTACAAACGAAATTTTCGAAGTTGTGTCCGGAACTTTACTAATACATACTAAAATGTTCATGATATTGGAATTTTCTATATTCACTACAAATGTAAAAAAAAGTATGCATGACGAGTAATTTTTCTGCAAAATAGCGCTACTCGGGCCAAATATGTATGCAATAAATATTTATTCAGCTGTTATTCAGGTTTATACATTTAAAGGAGCATTTGAATTGTAAAACTTTTCTATTTTTGTGCTGTCCGCAATGGGCAAAGAAAAAAGCATAAATTTTAACGATGAGAGAAATACAATTTCGGGAAGCACTTCGTGAAGCGATGGAAGAAGAAATGCGCAGAGATGAGCGTGTTTTTTTAATGGGCGAAGAAGTGGCTGAATATGACGGTGCCTATAAGGTTTCTAAGGGCATGTTGGCAGAGTTTGGCGCTAAACGTGTAATCGATACCCCCATAGCCGAACTGGGTTTTGCCGGTATAGGTGTTGGAGCCGCGATGAATGGAATCAGGCCTATAATAGAGTTTATGACCTTCAATTTTTCTTTGGTGGGAATAGACCAAATTATTAATAATGCCGCAAAAATTTACCAAATGAGTAATGGGCAATTTAATATTCCCATTGTATTCAGAGGCCCGACCGGGTCGGCGGGACAATTAGCGGCGACGCATTCTCAAAACTTCGAAAACTGGTATGCCAATTGTCCCGGACTTAAAGTGGTTATACCTTCAAATCCATACGATGCCAAAGGTCTTTTAAAAACGGCGATTCGCGATAATGATCCGGTGATTTTCATGGAAAGCGAGCAAATGTATGGCGACAAAGGCGAAGTGCCCGAAGAGGAGTATTTAATTCCCATCGGAAAAGGAAAAATTACCCGTGAAGGTACGGATGTAACCTTGGTTTCTTTCGGCAAAATGATGAAAATTGTACACCATGCGGCTGAAGAACTTGAAAAAATGGGCGTTTCGGCTGAAGTTATAGACTTGCGTTCGGTGAGACCTATTGATTATGATTTAATCATCGAATCGGTGAAAAAAACCAATCGTATGGTCATTATTGAAGAAAGTTGGCCCTTGGGAAATATTGCAACCGAGGTAACTTATATGACGCAAAAAAGAGCTTTTGATCATTTGGATGCGCCTATAGTACGTGTTACCGGCCGGGATGTGCCATTCCCGTTTGCAACCTCTCTTATAGAGGCCTATTTGCCCAATGTAGAAAGGGTTATAGAGGCGGTAAAACAAGTGACATATAAATAATCCTTGTAAATTTGTTCAAATATTAAACTTTATAAATTAAAAATCCATATCGGTAAATGCGATTTAAATAAAAGAAAATATAGAATTGACTAAAGAATTTGTCGAATCATACTATTTTTTATTTACTTTGCACCCGGTAAAACCTATTAAACTATACGTTTATGTCAGAAATTGCAGCAAAAGTAAAAGCTATTATCGTTGACAAACTTGGTGTTGACGAAAGCGAAGTAATGGAGAATGCGAGCTTCACCAATGATTTGGGAGCCGATTCATTGGACACTGTTGAGTTGATTATGGAATTCGAAAAAGAATTCGAAATCGCTATTCCCGACGAACAAGCTGAGAAAATCGGCACTGTTGGAGATGCGATTAAGTATATCGAAGAAAACGCAACAAAGTAACCAGTGTAAAACTAAAAAAGATTTCGAATGACGTTGAAACGGGTAGTAGTAACCGGAATGGGCGCTTTAACGCCAATTGGAAATACCGTAGAAGAATACAGGCAGGCTTTGTTTGCCGGTAAAAGCGGTGCGGCTCCTATTACCCGTTTTGATGCGTCGAAATTTAAAACAAGATTTGCGTGCGAAGTGAAAAACTTCGACCCAACCTTGTTTATGGATCGTAAAGAAGCCCGAAAAATCGACGCTTTTGCACAGTATGCCATTGTTTCTTCCGATGAAGCCATTAAAATGGCCGGACTTACGGAAGGCAATTTCGACCCGGATCGGGTTGGTGTTATCTGGGCCAGCGGAATAGGCGGACTCGATACCTTGGTGGAAGAATTGGTCGCTTTCGGAAAAGGTGATGGAACACCCCGATTTAACCCTTTCTTTATCCCTAAAACTATTGTAGATATAGCTGCCGGCCACATTTCTATCCGAAATAATTTCAGAGGCCCCAATTATGCCGCCGTTTCGGCTTGTGCATCTTCTACACACGCCATCATCGATGCAATGACCCATATCCGTTACGGAAAAGCCGATATTATTGTTACCGGTGGGTCCGAAGCAGCCGTTAATATTGGAGGTATTGGAGGCTTTAATGCTATGCATGCCCTGTCTACAAACAACGATCAATACGAATCCGCATCAAGACCTTTTGATAAAACCAGAGATGGTTTTGTATTGGGTGAAGGTGCCGGAGCACTCGTACTCGAAGAGTATGAACATGCACTGAAAAGAGGCGCAACCATTTATGCCGAAATTATTGGCGGAGCATCTACAGCCGACGCAAACCATATTACTGCGCCACACCCGGAAGGACTTGGTGCCAAAAGGGTTATGCAGCTCGCCCTGCAAGATGCCGGAATGAGCCCCGAAGATATAGACTACGTTAACGTACACGGCACTTCTACTCCACTCGGAGACCTTGCCGAAACCAAGGCTATTGCCGAAGTCTTTGGAGCACACGCTTATAATCTCAATATTTCTTCTACAAAAAGTATGACCGGACACCTTTTAGGTGCAACCGGCGTAATTGAAGCATTGGCTTGTATTTTTGCTATTCAGGACAGCAAAATACCACCTACCATTAACCACTTTGAAGATGACCCGGACATAGATCCGAAATTGAATCTTACTTTCCATAAAGCACAAAACAAAAACGTGCGCGCAGCATTGAGCAATACCTTCGGTTTTGGAGGACATAATGCCTCGATAATTGTAAAGAAAGTAGCCGAATAATTCCTTTTTTAATTTTTTTTTATATCTTTCGTAGGTATGCTCAAATTCGGCAACCATACCACGCCATCTTATATTAAAAGTGGCTTTAAAGAAACCCTGCGGAAAATTATAGGTTTTACTCCGGGCGATTATTCTATTTATTATCGCGCATTTCTCCACGCATCTTTCGCTAATGCACAAGAAGACCTGTTCCGCCAACATAACGAAAGACTCGAATTCCTTGGCGATGTTATCCTCGATGCCATTATTGCCGATTATCTGTTCCATACTTTCCCGCACCTCGATGAAGGGAGTCTCACAAAACTAAAAACACGTTTTGTAAGCAGAAATACCCTGAATAAACTCTCCGAAAATGCCGGAATCCCACAGTTAGTCATAGGCGAATTCAAAAACAGTGTTATGCCCGAAGACGTAAAGGGAAATGCATTCGAAGCTTTGATTGGCGCTATTTATCTCGACAAGGGCTTTAAGTTTACTTATAAGAAAACTATTGCCCTCTACGATAAAAATATCAATATGCTCGCCCTGGTAAATAGCGATAATGATTTTAAAAGTAAACTCATTAAATGGGCTCAAAAAAGCAAACTCAACCTCCGTTTCGAGCATAATGAACCCCGTTTGGAAAATAATGAAAAAACATACTCTGTAAGCATCTATATAGACGACAATATCGAGGCAACCGCAGAAGGAAAAAATAAAAAAGCAGCAGAACAAAAAGCAGCAGAAATGGTATGCAATAAGCTCTATGTCTAACCCGACGCTCTGATCATGAAAATACACTACAACAAAGCCTTTTCTCTATTGTTGGTGACACTGATTTACCTTTTTGCCATAGGGCTGATTGAAGCAATCCTTTTCTTTAGTCCGACCCACCTGCACCCCTACGTCGTATTTTCCACAGCGCTCTTTTCGGGCGCAATCTTTATTTTTCTGTTTAGTCGTTTACTGAAAAACAGCTCGGTTTTCGACCCATACTGGAGTGTTGCACCCATGGTTTTTGTCTTTTATTTTCTTTCAATATCCAACCCGCAAAGCAGCAGTTTTCGACAAATTCTGATTATTAGCGCCGTGCTGCTCTGGGGCCTAAGGCTCACTCTGAACTGGGCCCGAAAATGGCCGGGAATGGTTCATGAAGACTGGCGATTCGGAGAACTAAAATCGGGAAATAAATTAAAAGCATTCTTGCTCGATTTTTTAGGTATACACCTGTTTCAAACATTCCAAATTTTCCTCGGAATGCTCCCGCTCTATCCGGCTATTTCCCTATCAACCCGCGACGCAAACGGTTTCGATATTCTCGCCTTTGCCCTTGCAAGTGCCGGAATGGTGATCTCTTTAATTGCAGACGAACAATTACGCATATTCATCGAAAAAAACACTGAAAAAGGTGCTTTCATAAAAAGCGGACTCTGGCGATTTTCAAGACACCCCAATTATTTAGGCGAAGCTCTATTCTGGTTCGGCATTTATGTGGGGGGACTGAGCGCAGAGCCCGATTATGCGTGGACTATCATCGGATGCCTCGCTATTGGCCTTATGCTGCGCTATATCTCTATACCTATGATGGAAAAACACCTGCTTAAAACCAGGCCTCTCTATGCCCAATATCAAAAAGAAGTAGCTCCTTTCCTACCCCTGAATTTCCTAAAAAAGTTAAAGGATTAAGGCAAACTGATTCTTGTCATTTTTTCTTCCTTTCTTTTATCGGATATTTGTAGCCATATGGAAAAGAATAAGGCCGCTTTGCAGTTAGATTTATGTTACCATTGTGGCGAAAAATGTGAAGAAAACTCCATTCACTACGATGCCAGGGAATTCTGTTGCACCGGCTGCAAAAATGTATATGCCCTGCTGAAAGAAAATAATATGTGCGACTTTTATACGCTCAATGATAGAGCCGGACTTAGTCGCAAAAATATAGACGCATCCGCTTTTCTCTTTCTCGATGAACCGGATATTGAAAATAAACTCATCCAATATAAGGATGACCGCATTACTAAGGTCGAACTTTTTATACCACAAATCCACTGCAGCTCCTGCATTTGGCTACTCGAAAACTTACAAAGCCTCTTCCCGCAAATTCAATACAGTTCGGTTAATTTTTCGAATAAAACGGTCAATATTCAATTCGACCATACTCAATTAAGTCTCCGACAACTGGCCGAAAATCTCGATTCTATCGGATATGCAGCCGTTTTCAATTTCGATTCGCTCCATAAAAAAAAGAAAAAAGCAGACCGATCGCATTGGTATAGAATAGGTGTAGCCGGCTTTTCTTTTGGAAATATTATGCTGCTGAGTCTACCCGAATATTTCGACACTGAAATGGCGCATACACCCGGCTTTCAACTCTTTTTTCGCTTGGCCAATATCGCCTTTGCACTGCCCGTACTTTTCTATAGCAGCACCATCTATTTAAAATCGGCGTGGAGTGCAATCAAATCTAAAACCATGAATATAGATATCCCTATTGCGGTGGGCGTACTGGTGCTCTTTGGCAGAAGTATAGTTGAAATTGCACTAAATATTGGCCCGGGATATCTCGACTCTTTTTGTGCGCTGATTTTCTTTATGAGCATAGGGCGCGCTTTCCAGCAAATCACCTACGAAGGCATTAGTTTCGACAAAGATTTCGGCTCCTTTTTTCCCATTTCTATACAAAAAGAAATAGAGGGAAAATGGAAATATGTGCCGGCTAATAGCATTCATACCGGCGATAAAATTAAAGTGAAAAACAAGGAAATTATTCCCGCCGATTGTATCTTACTCAGTTCGCATGCCACTATAGACGCAGCATTTGTAACCGGCGAATCGCGCGAAATAAGACTCAAAAAAGGAGATAAGGTTTATGCCGGATGTAAGGTAAACGGAATGAGCGCAGAACTGGAAGTAGAAAAGGAAATGGCAGAAGGACACCTGACTAAGCTATGGAATCATAAAGCTTTTCAAAAAGAAGGTGCCAAAATTCAGAATATTACGGATAGACTGAGTTATTATTTTACACCTATAATCGGACTTATCTCTCTAGTTGCCCTTCTTAGCCATGGCTTCATTTGGGGTGAATGGTCGCGCGGACTTAATGCTTTAACGGCGGTATTGATTATTGCCTGCCCTTGTGCGTTGGGACTCGCAGCACCGTTCGGATTCGGAACTTTTATACGCCTTATTGCCAAAAGAGGGCTTTTTATTAAAAATGCTGAAGCGGTGGAACAAATGGCGCATATTCAACACATCGTTTTCGATAAAACCGGTACGCTCACCATTCCGGAAACAGGCGAAATGCAATGGCATGGCAAAACGCTTGCCGAGGAAGATTTAATGGCTTTAAAAACGTTGACCGAACATTCTACGCACCCTTTAAGTGTAAACATATTCAACCATTTATCCGTCCCCACTTTTCCCGAAATTTTCGATTTTGAAGAATTGGAAGGCAAGGGCCTGAAGGCAAGAATAAATCAGAAGTTCTATATGCTTGGATCGGCAGAATATACCGGTGCCGAAAAGCATACGCAACAACGCGAAAGCATTACGTATTTCAGAATAAATGATGAAGTGTATGGATATTTTAGTTTCGCCAATAGATATAGAGAGGGACTGAAAGAATTGATCCGGGATTGGAAAAATGAAATGAGCTTTAGTATTTTATCGGGAGATAATGATTCCGAAAGAGAGAGGCTGGAAAAATACTTCGGCAAGGAAACCGAAATTCTGTTTGAATGCAGTCCCGAAGAAAAATTAAACTATATAGAAAACAAATCGGCCCAAGGAAAGAAAGTGGCCATGTTGGGCGACGGACTCAACGATGCCGGAGCTTTAAAAGTGGCGCATTTGGGTATAGGCATTGCCGATAATAATAGTCAGTTCAGTCCCGCCTCCGATGCCATACTTTCTGCCAAATCCTTATCCAAACTTCCTCAAATATTTCGCATGTCGAAAAAGACCATTTTTATCATTAAATTGGGCTTTGGGCTTAGTCTTCTCTATAATATCATCGGCATTTCTGTTGCGGTAGTTGGAAATCTGTCGCCCGTATTTGCAGCCATACTTATGCCTATTAGTTCGATCTCCGTGGTAAGTCTGGTGAGCGGGCTGGTAGCCTGGAATTTAAATAAAAAACTTCCGCAAAGGCTCGAGGAAAAAGCCTAATTTTTGCTTATTTAAACTTTAAATGACGCAGGTTTCGTAATATTGTACTATAATATGAAAAAGCACGCAACATTATTCTTACTTTTCTTTATTACCTCTACCCTGCACAGTTGGGGGCAGAAAAGGGATAAATTGAAAAAAGGGAAATATGAGGGTGCGGGTATTTTGGTTTTTGAAGACGGAAGTAAGTACGAAGGCGAATTTAAGTTCGGGAAGTTTAATGGCATGGGCCTATATACGTGGATCAGCGGGGATGTATACGAGGGCGAATTTCGAAATGGAGAATTTAGCGGCCTGGGCGAAATGAAGTATGCCAACGGATATTATTATAAAGGAAATTGGTTGGCCAATAAATATCATAAAAACGGCTATTTGCTTTACCCCGACAGTTCTTGGTATGAAGGAGAGTTTTATGAAGGGAAAAAACAAGGAAAAGGAACTTTGGTTTGGGCCGGAGGAGAATCCTATAAAGGCTATTTCTACAACGATCTTTATCATGGAAACGGCGTATTAAAATTGGCCAATGGCAATATTTATTCCGGAAATTTTGCACAGGGTTTGTTTCATGGTGAAGGAAGCCTTTGGTATAGTTCGGGCGATGTGTACGAAGGAAGTTTTGTGAAAGGCGAAAGAAGCGGAATGGGCATGTATACTTTTAAAGAGTCCGGAATCATCTATAAGGGGGGTTGGCAAGGCGACAAATATCACGGCGAAGGCCTCTTTTTATACCCGGGCGGAGAAAAGGTGAAAGTCCGTCACGAAAACGGGAAAACCGTACTGGGCACTTACTCGCTTATAGAGTAAAATAGCCCACGTCGATTTGCAGGAAAGATATGGAAATTCAATATTCAAGCGTATATTTGCACTAGCATGATTTGCGTAACTCGAAAAGAACATTTTAACGCGGCCCATAAGCTATGGCGCGACGATTGGACGGAAGAAAAAAACATCGCCGTTTTCGGAAAATGTGCCAATAAAAATTGGCATGGTCATAATTTCAATTTGTTTGTAACCGTAAAGGGGACGCCTCGAGAAGATACAGGGTTTGTCATCGATTTGAAATTTCTTAGTCGCCTTATTCGCGAAAAAGTAATAGAAGAACTAGACCATAAAAACCTGAATCTGGACGTACCATTTATGCTTGGAAAAATGGCATCAACCGAATTGTTGGCTATGGAAATTTGGAAAATACTGGCTCCAGAAATCAACAAATTTGATAATTGTAAATTATATAGAATCACGCTCTACGAAACGGAGAATAACTTTGTAGAATATTTTGGAGAATAGAAATGGATATACATAAAGAAGAGAACCTGAAAATTATTACGGATAATTATAGCTCTATTATTGAAAATTTAGGCGAAAATGCCTCTCGTGAAGGTCTGATTAAAACACCGGAAAGAGCAGCTAAAGCCATGCAATTCCTGACCAAAGGTTATCTGGAAAATCCGGAAGAAATATTGCGCAGTGCTATGTTTAAAGAGCCGTATAAAGAAATGGTGGTGGTGAAAAATATAGAACTGTATAGCCTATGTGAACATCATTTGCTTCCTTTTTTCGGGAAAGCACATGTAGCTTATATCCCCAATGGATATATAGTAGGGCTGAGTAAAATTCCGCGTATTGTGGATGCATTTGCCCGTCGTCTGCAAGTACAAGAAAGATTGACAACGGATATACGCGATTGCATTCAAAAAACCTTAGAACCGATTGGCGTAGCCGTTGTTATTGAAGCCAGCCACATGTGTATGCAAATGCGCGGCGTAGAAAAACAAAATAGTGTGACCACCACTTCGGCATTTACCGGTGAGTTTTTAAAAGATTCGACGCGTAAAGAATTTCTCAGTCTGATTTCGTCTAGACTGCATTAAGACTTTTTCATCTGCTGTTTTAAGGAAAATATTTCCTTCTCGAGCTTGTTTACTTTATCCAATAAAAAGGCAAGGGTTTCCCCTATCTGATTATCTGATTTTTGTTGATATCTGAATATCGGCTCATTCAATGCTGTGTCCCCTATTATTTCGGAAAGCGGAACGTCCAAAGCCTCGGCGATTTGCAACAAACGAGATAATTTTATATCTATTTCGCCCCTCTCCATTTTGGAGTATGAGCTTACGGTAATGCCCATTTCATCAGCCATATTTTGCTGACTTAAACTTTTGTTCTGCCGAATTATTCGAATAATATTGCCGTACTTTTGCTTCACAGGATAAAGATAGAGAGCAAAGCTCACTCTTCCCTGTCGCAAAAGAATATCTAATTTTCTCCATTCGCTAACTTTTTGTCTTTGTGCGACAATTCTTTCGTAATATTGTAAAGAGAAAGCCATAAAGAGGATATATGGCTGCCTTAAATAATTAAATATGGAAAAGCGAAATGGAGTTATCCTTTCGCTTTTTCTTTAACAATCGGTCATCTCCATTGTATCAGGAGGAAAATATTGCTTTTGTATAATTCCGCTTCTATAAATGAGCAACAAAGCAAGGAGTACAGTAATCACAGGCATTACATAGCGCAATCCGGAGCCCAAATTAGCTTTCAAAAAATTGCCTATATACTGAGAAGCCATCATGGCGGGAAAGGTGCCTAAACCAAACGAAATCATAAACAAGGCGGCATTTCCCATATCGGGTTGCACTATTGCTGCCAGCAAGGCCGTGTATAAAAGTCCGCACGGTATAAACGCATTAAATACCCCCATACCCATATAGCCCCACAGATTTCTTTTTGCAAAAAAGGGTTTGAAAATATTGCGGATATGTCCCATTAGCTTTTCTGAAAATGGGATTTTATCGAGAATATTACCTTTATAAAAAGACAAAACACCAACGAGAAGCAGTAGGCAACCCGAAATAAAAATCAATACGGGGAAATAGCTTGTGAAGCCTATGCTTTGTCCAAGCATTCCGGCCAAAAGGCCCCAAAAGCCATAAACCAAAATGCGAGAAAAATTATAGACTACAAGTCCGAAATAATTCCTTTCTCCCTTTTGAAAAATAAAGCAAAGCGGGCCACACATACCGGCGCAATGCAGGCTCCCGGAAAGCCCTAATAAAAAGGCTGCGGCAAACATATCAGGGCAGCATTATCGTATCGTTCAACAAGTATTCCATATTGCCCAATTTCCAGCTCCATTCTAATTTCCAGTAACCCGGAATAAGCTTGGGCGACTGATAGCTTTGAATCAATTCTGCATTGGGTATTATGGCAAAGACAGTATCTAAGCTGCGGTCTGAGGCTCTATGAAAGCGCAGCTCACCTTCAAACTGTGGATTATTGAGAAAATTCGCCGGATATTTCACCTTAAAAACACCTTGTTCTACATATGGTTTAATTTGCGAAGCGAAGGCTTGTCCTCGCTGTCTTTTATCCATAGTGGCGCTATGTTGCAATTCGGCGGCATAATAATCGTCCATTTCCAAATCGAACTTCTTGGTATATGCAAAAATGCCTAAAATCGTTATAGACACAGCAAAAATTGCCCAGGGTAGAAATATTAAATTTTTATTCTTAAACATCTTATCTATTCCTTATATTATTCCATAGGTCCGAAAAATACCATTTCCGATTCCTTCATCAATTTATCCCCTTTAAAAACGCCAAGTTTTATATTTGTCTTATGCGATTGAACCATATCCTGAGGCAAAGAAACCAATACATTCACCTCTTCGCTTTCGCCTCCTTCGAGACTACTTTGGGTTCCTATTATCTTTAAGGTTCCGTTGGCGGGACTAATCAGTCGTATTTCCGGATTAAAGGATTGAAAGCTTTTATTCACCAATCCGATGGTAAAGAAATTCGATATAGTTCCATCACTTTGTTCCTGATAGGTTGTGCCTCGCATTCTGCTGAAAGTGGCGTCAAATTCTTTACGCGTAATCAGCAATACGGCCGAGATCAACAGCAACAAAAGTAAGACCCCACTATAGGCCTTCATACGCGTGGTAAATCGGAATTTTTCCTTTTTGTCTATTTCATCTTTAGATGCATATCGAATCAGTCCCAATGGTCTGTCGATTTTCTCCATGATTTCGTCACAAGCATCAATACAAGCCGTACATCCCACACATTCGAGCTGAGTTCCGTTTCGAATATCTATTCCTGTGGGACAAACATTTACACATTGGTAGCAATCGATACAATCGCCAAGTTCTTTATCTTTATTTTTTTTGGGATTTCCGCGAGGTTCTCCACGCACATGGTCGTAGGCCACAACAACCGACTTTTCGTCGAGCAGAACGCCTTGCAGACGACCGTATGGACAAATGATAATACATACCTGTTCGCGCATCCAGCTAAAAACAAAATAAAAAACCAGGGTAAAAAGCAGGAGGCCAACAAATAGTCCGAGATGTTGCATAGGTCCGTTGCGAACCATCTCTAACAGTGCATCGCTGCCCATAATATAGGCTAGGAAAGTATTTGCAATGAGAAAAGAAACGAGCAGAAACAAGAAATGCTTAAGCGATTTTTTCCATATTTTCTCTCCGGTCCACTCACTTTTGGCGAGCGCTTTTTGGCGGGTATAATCGCCTTCGATCAGGTATTCGATTTTGCGAAAAACCATTTCCATAAATATGGTTTGGGGGCAAACCCATCCACAAAAAATCCTTCCGAAAGCCACTGTAAACAGAGAAATAAATACAATGGCAGTAATCATTAAAAGGGCAAAAATGAAAAAATCCTGGGGTCCGAAAAAGACAGAAAAAAGGACGAACTTGCGTTCGGGAATATTGAGCATTAAAAAAGGGGCATCATTAACCTTAATCCATGGCATTACAAACAAAAATGCGAGCAATACCCAGCTTACATAATTTCTCCATCGCGTAAATTTCCCCTTTGGCTTTTTGGGAAAAACCCAAACCCGTTTTCCTTTACTATCAACCGTGGATATAGTATCCCGGAATAAGTCGCTGTCTATTTCCTCTTTCATACTAAATTAAAACATTACATGACAGGTGAATCAGACCGAGAAGCAATCGTGCAAACTAAGGCGCTGTTGCTGCAGAATCTGCGCTTGCCGTTCCGTCTTCAGGCACATAAAGCTCACCTTCCGGGGCTTTAGGGTTGGGCGGATTGGTTCCCTGCATAGTAAGAATATAGCCAGCTACTGCCTGCATTTCGCTCGCCTTTAATTGATCCTGCCAGCTAATCATACCTTTTTCGGGCACACCATATTTAATCGTCTTAAACACCGATTTAATATCGCCTCCGTGAATCCAGTATGGATCGGCCAAATTCGGCCCTACTTCCCCTTGTCCCAAATTCCCGTGACATGCGGCGCAAACCTCGTCATATTTCAGTTTTCCTTTGTCAAGAACCGCCTTATCTGTAGGCATAGTCACCGTGTTTTCGTCTACAAAATCGGCAGATTTCAATCGATATTCTGCCATTAGGCGTTCCCCTTCTTCCAATTCCTTCTCATAGCGTGCTGCCTGCAAATCACCCGAATTCCAAATTGGCACTACATGGTAATTCACCAAATAAAATACGCCCCAAACAATAGAAATATAAAACATCCATTTCCACCAGGGTGGCAAGCTGTTATCGAGCTCGCGAATGCCGTCATAATCATGGTCGAGCATAATATCTGCTTCCTCTTCCATTTCATTGGCATTGGTCAATTTCTTCATCAACTTCGAAAATGCCGATGGTTGTTTTACAACAGGCACTCCCTTCAGGCGTGCATTCTCTTCAATAGTTCCTTTAAGCGTATCAATAAGCAATTGAATAACCGAAACGAAATAGAGTAAAATCAACACCAAAAAGAAGACCAAAATCAGCAATAAGACCTCCTCCAGATTCAATCCTGAAAAGGTATCCATAAAAGACGGACTTTTCGGTTCCTCTACCGCTGCATCTTGCGCAAAGAGCGGAGCGGCAAAGAGAAAGAATGAAGCAAAAATGCCTAAAAAACCTGAGAAATTTTTATATTTTTTCATATTCGTCGGTATTAATATCATTGTCTAAATCTTGATTAAGGGGCAAATTTTTCAAGGTGTCTACATAGTCATTTTTCAAACTAAAGACATAAATCAAAAGGCCTACAAAAAAGGCAAAGAAGATAATTAAGGAGATAACCCCCATCCAATCGACCTGGGCCCCGGCTAAATAAAATTTTATTTGTTTCAGCATGGTGATTATTTATTATCTGCCGTTTCGGCATTCAACTTAATATCTGTTCCCAATCGTTGCAGGTAGGCAATCAATGCCACAATCTCCTTATCGGCCAGTTCGCCCTCTCCTCTTTCGGCAAAATCGTATTGGATGGCTTTGTCTTTCAATAGCTCATCAGCAATCAGTTTTGCTTGATATTTCAAGTCCTCCAATGCGATATCTTCATATCCTTCGGGATAAGGCACGCCTAAAGATTGCATTGCTTTGATTTTCTTGGCTGTTGATTCAAAATCAATCTCCTTTTTAAACATCCATGGATAGGCCGGCATCAAAGAGCCTTTAGAGATATCATCCGGATTTGCCATGTGGAGATAGTGCCAGCTATGCAGATATTTCTGTCCGACCCTTTGTAAGTCGGGTCCTGTACGTTTACTTCCCCAAAGGTGCGGATGGTCGTATACATACTCCCCACTTTTCGAGTACTCTCCTTTATATCGCACCGTTTCGTGTCTGAATGGTCGTACCAATTGTGTATGGCAGCTTACACAGCCTTCGCGAATATAGATATCTCTACCTTGCAATTCGAGTGGTGTATATGGTTTCACACTGGCGATAGTAGGCACATTGCTTTCAATCATAAAGGTAGGCAGCATTTCTACGATACCACCAATAAGAATGGCTATGGTAGCAAAAATGGTGAGTTGAATCGGTTTGCGTTCAATCCATCTATGCCAATGCTCTCCTTTATGTTTGGTATAAGTTGTTTCCAATGCAGGAGCTTCGGCTTCTTCTTCATGCTCGAGGCTTCCTTTTCTTACGGTTACAACGAGGTTATACACCATCATTAAAGCTCCGGTAAGATAAAGTGCTCCACCGATAGCACGCAACAAATAAAGATTTTTGAGTGCGGTTACTGTTTCAAGGAATTCGGGATATTGGAGCGTACCGGCTTCTGTAAACTGAGCCCACATAGAACTTTGTGTAAACCCTGCAAAATAGAGCGGAATAGCATATAACAACATGCCCAGCGTTGCAATCCAAAAGTGCATATTGGCCATTTTCACAGAGGCCAATTCGGTTTTATAAATACGTGGAATTAGCCAGTAAAGAATACCGAAAGTCAACATTCCGTTCCATCCCAAACCGCCTATATGCACGTGTGCAATAGTCCAGTCTGTAAAGTGACTAATGGCATTCACTTGTTTCAATGATAAAAGCGGTCCTTCGAAAGTGGCCATACCGTATGCCGTAATAGCTACTACAAAGAACTTGAGGGTTGGATTATCCCTCACGCGATCCCAGGCTCCTCTTAATGTAAGTAAGCCGTTGATCATACCGCCCCAGGAAGGAGCAAGCAACATTATAGAGAAAACAGTACCCAAACTTTGTGCCCAATCGGGGAGAGTAGAATACAACAAGTGGTGAGGTCCGGCCCATATATAAATAAATATCAATGCCCAGAAGTGTATAATCGATAATTTATATGAATAAACAGGGCGATTTACAGCTTTAGGTACAAAATAATACATCAATCCCAAATAGGGTGTGGTAAGGAAAAAGGCAACCGCATTATGCCCGTACCACCATTGAACCAAGGCATCTTGTACACCGGCGTATAGAGAATAGGATTTCATAAAAGAAACCGGCAATTCGAGCGAGTTTACTATATGCAAAACGGCAACCGTAACGAAAGTGGCGATATAGAACCAAATAGCCACATACAAATGTCTTTCTCTTCTATTGAGAATAGACATTAGCATATTCAATCCGAATATTACCCAGATAACCGTAATCAAAATATCGATTGGCCATTCGAGTTCGGCATATTCTTTGGTTGTTGTGAAGCCAAGCGGAAGCGTAATTGCAGCGGCCACTATAACCAATTGCCAACCCCAGAAATGAATGCGGCTCAGCATATCACTCCACATACGCGCTTTGAGCAGGCGTTGAATGGAATAATAATATCCCATGAAAATCCCATTTCCTACAAATGCAAAGATAATGGCATTGGTGTGTAGGGGGCGAATACGGCCAAAAGTAGAAAACTCTGTAGCCAAAAAGCCGGGATTAAAAATCTGAATGGCAATAATCAATCCGACCAACATGCCCACTATGCCCCAAATCATGGTAGCGAAAGCAAACATGCTTACGATTTTGTTGTCATACTTAAATTTTTGTAATTCCATAACGCTCTATACGGGTTTAATTGTTAACTTATTTAATTTTTATTACTTGATTCTTTCTTAATGCTTGGCTTGTCTAAAATGCGAATTGCGGGGGAAGTATCGTCGTCATATTGTCCGGCCATAACCGAACGAATGAAGAAAAACAAAAACAGTATCGCCACCAATACACTAAATCCGATTAAAATATATAATGCCGACATATGCTGTTTCTATTTAATTTACTACAAAAGTCTCTTTTTTATTTCACTAAACAAATGAGATTAATCACCATTAAACATGACAAAAGTCATGTTTTTGCATGCGTTACACTTTTATTTGCCAATTGACCGCATGCCGCATCAATGTCTTTTCCTCTGCTTCGCCTCACCGTTGTTGTAATTCCGGCCTTTTCGAGCATAGCCTGAAAATGGCTCAACCGAGTCGGGTCACTTTGTCGGAATGGCGTTCCTTCAACGGGGTTATACTCTATAATATTTACCTTAGAGGGAATTATACGCGCAAATTTTATCAGATTCTGCGCATCTAAATCCGAATCATTAAAATCTTTAAATAAAATATATTCATAGGTAACCGAATTACCCGTTTGTGCATAATAAAAACGCAGTGCATCTGCCAAATCTTCGAGCGGATTGCTTTGATTGATGCTCATGATCTGACTTCTTTTCTCGTTGTCGGCCGCATGCAAGCTCAATGCCAGCCTATACTTTACCTTATCTTCGCCCAACTTACGGATCATTTTCGAAATACCGCTTGTGGAAAGAGTAATGCGCTTCGCACTCATGCCCAAGCCCTGTTCGCTCGTTATATGTTGTATGGCCGTACTGACATTTTTAAAATTCAATAATGGCTCGCCCATACCCATGAGTACAATATTTGTAAGAGGCTGACTATAGTGTTCTTCTGCTTGTTTTTTAATAGCCACCACCTGATCATAAATCTCATCCGGATGCAAATTGCGCATCATTTTCAATTGAGCTGTGGCGCAAAATTTACAATCGAGGCTGCATCCAACTTGCGAACTTATGCAGGCCGTCATGCGATTATCGGCCGGAATCAACACGCCTTCTACCACACGCCCATCGCTTAAAGAAAATGCCGTTTTAATGGTTCGGTCTTTACTGATTTGCACTTGTTGAATTTGCAATTCGCTTATCATAAAATGCTCCTCCAAAAAAGCCCGCAACTCTTTGCTGACATTGCTCATTTCGTCGAAACTTTTTACATGCTTTTGCCAAACCCATTGCCAAATCTGATTGGCACGAAATGCCGATTCCCCATTTTCTACAAAAAACTGGCGTAAATCTTCCAGGGAATAGGATCTTATATTGGGCTTTTCTGTTTTCAACAACATAGTGCAAAACTACATAAAATATGCCGATTCCTTCTTATTCATTTGGGGGCACAATAACCCAAATGCCATCTTCAGCCGGCTCTATCTCAAACTTGTCGAGATTCCGCTTGGCCGGACCTTTGGTAACATTGCCTTCCAGGTCGAAAATACTGCCATGAGCCGGACATACCAATTCGTCTCCATCCACCTTAAGCTTCACACCCATATGCGTGCAACTCATGGAATAGGCCTCGAAATGATCCGAATTCTTAACCAATAATAATGGTTTAGGCATTTTCTTTACCTTAAAACTTTGAAGTCTTTCATTTAAAACATGGGCGGGGATAAATACTTTCCCATCTTTTAATACAAGTTTCAGCTTCTTTTTTTTATCATCCTCCGCAGCCAAAGCCGCCGGCGCTAATACAGCCGAGGCACAAAGTGCACAAGCCGCGCTAACAAATTGTCTTCTGGTTTGGTTCATATGGTTTTTCAATCAATTATTAAAAGTACATTTTTTTTTACATACTACAAAAGATTCCTTTTCGTTAATTTCTTACAAATTTTAATTTTTATAAAAAAAATCATATTTACTTTACCAAAAAAGAATCGAAATGAAATCAGTCCTATCTTTACTTCTTATTGCCATTTTTTCTATCCCTGCATCTGCACAGCAGTTGGCCAAAAATCAAGCTCAAAATGATGGCATTTCCTTTTTTACAGGTTCTTTTGAAGAAGCGAAAAAAGCAGCTTCTGCACAGAATAAAATTATTTTTATGGATGCCTTTACGGTTTGGTGCGGCCCTTGTAAAGTACTTAGCAATACCACATTTAAGGATAAAAGTGTAGGCGAGTTTTTTAATAAAAATTTTATAAATATAAAAGTAGACATGGAAAAGGGCGAAGGTCCGCAATTGGCCATGAAATACGGCGTAAGGGCCTATCCTACTTTATTGTTTATAGACAAAAACGGGAAACAAGTGCACAGTGTTTTGGGCTTAATTCCCGCCGAAGTTTTATTGAAAGAAGGTCGGGTTGCCCTGGCTTTAAACAAATAATTTAGCCGCAATCCCGTCTGCCATTAATCTGTACCCGGGCTTTAATGAAAGGCTTTCGCTTGCAGGCATAAAGCAATCCTGGCCCATTTCTCGAGCTCTTTTTTTCAATGCATCGCTCTCTTCCGCATTGAATCGTTCGGCCATTTCGCTGTAAATAATGCCTTCAATCAGGCGTAGTCGGGTTAGTATATATTCGTTTACTCTGTCTTTCCAATCCAGGCTTTCATCTTGTCTGTATTCCTTAACTTCAGCGGCTTCGGCATAACGTACATTATGGGCAATATTCGCATAGCGATATCCCACTCCATCGTATCCATGTGCGGAAGGTCCAAATCCATAATAGGGATTCCCATTCCAATATGCACTATTGTGCAGGGCTCTATGTCCTTTCAGGGCGCTATTGCTGATCTCATAATGTTCGTATGCATTTTCTTGCAGAAAAGTCTGCAATAGCTCAAACTGTGTGGCATAACTCAACTCTAGAGGAGCGAGTGCCATGCCCTTGCGGATCCAACCCCAAAGCGGCGTTTTTTCTTCCACCGTTAAGGCATAGGTAGATAAATGGGGTATACCCAAATCGGCAATTTTTTGTAAGTTCTGCAACCACAAATCATCATTAAGTCCGGGCGTTCCATAGATTAAATCCACACTTATATTTTCGAATCCGGCATCCTGGGCTCTTTTGATGCAATCTTCTGCCTGTAGGGCGGTGTGACTGCGGTTCATGTATTCCAGGTCTTGCGCGTGAAAGGATTGAATACCTATAGAAAATCTATTTATGCCTATATCTCTCCAGGCTTTCAGATTCTCTTTATGCATATCGTCGGGATTGGCTTCCAGGGTAAACTCTTTCATTTCGCCCAATCCGAAACGTTTATCCAGGGCCTCTGTAATGGCGGCAATATAAGAGGGCGAAACGATACTGGGCGTGCCTCCTCCGAAATATAGAGATTGTATCCCGGAATCTGCTTCAAATTTTTCTTGCGCTTTTATTTCCCGCAAAATGGCGTCCATTACCGGCTCCAGCGTTTTAAATCCGGTCGAAAAATGAAAATCGCAATAGCTGCATGCTTGTTTGCAAAAAGGAATATGTATATAAACTCCGCTTTTCATTTCAAAGGCTAAAGGTAGACAAAAAGAAAGGAGGACCATTTACTGTCCTCCTTATTATACGATAAAAACGAAATATGATGCAACTTACAGATTAAAATTAATCCCTTGCGCCAGGGGTAATTTTGTACCATAATTGATGGTATTTGTTTGACGGCGCATATAGGCTTTCCAGGCATCAGACCCCGATTCGCGTCCGCCACCTGTTTCTTTTTCGCCTCCGAATGCACCTCCGATTTCGGCACCTGAAGTACCTATGTTCACATTCGCAATTCCGCAATCGGAACCTGCAGCGCTGAGGAACAATTCCATTTCGCGCATATTGGTTGTGAATATAGACGAAGACAAGCCTTGAGGCACATCATTTTGCATAGCAATAGCATCTTCCAGCTTGCTATACTTCAAGAGATATAAAATGGGAGCAAAGGTTTCTTCCTGTACAATTTCGAAGTGGTTTTCGGCTTCGATAATACATGGTTTCACGTAACAGCCGCTTTCATAACCGGCGCCTTCCAATACTCCGCCCTCCACAAGCACTTTAGCGCCTTCAGATTTTGCCTTTTCAATGGCTTGCAAATAATTTTGTACAGACGCGGTATCGATGAGCGGACCAACGTGATTATTCTGATCGAGCGGATTTCCAATTTTCAATTGTCCGTATGCTTTCACCAATTTTTCTCTTACCTGTTCATAAACATTTTCGTGCACAATCAAGCGTCGTGTAGATGTACAGCGTTGTCCGGCCGTACCCACGGCGCCAAATACAGTGCCAATAAGCATCATATCGAGATCGGCATTTTCGCTTACGATAATGGCATTGTTTCCTCCTAATTCCAAAATGGTGCGGCCAAAGCGACCTGCAACGGTTTGTCCGACATGGCGACCAATTTTCGTACTTCCCGTAAATGAAATAAGGGGAATACGTTTATCATTATTCATCAATTCGCCCATTTCATTTCCGGCAACTAGGCAAGATATACCTTCGGGCAAATTATTTTCTTTCAATACGGAGGCAATAATATTTTGAATGGCTACTCCGCAAACCGGCGTTTTCGAAGATGGTTTCCATACACAAACATTTCCGCAAACCCAGGCAATCATAGAGTTCCAGCTCCATACGGCAACGGGAAAATTAAAAGATGAGATTATACCCACCACTCCAATAGGATGCCATTGCTCATACATTCTGTGTTCAGGTCTTTCGGAGTGCATGGTAAGTCCGTACAATTGACGGCTTAATCCCACTGCAAAATCGCATATATCGATAATTTCCTGAACTTCTCCCAGACCTTCTTGCAGACTTTTTCCCATTTCGTAGGAAACCAAAGTACCGAGAGCCTCCTTATGCAAACGAAATTTTTCGGCCATTTGGCGTACGATTTCGCCTCTTTTAGGAGCAGGCACTTGTCGCCATTCCAAAAATGCCGAACCGGCTAATTGCATTATTTTCTGATAATCATCGGCAGATGCAGCGGTAACACTTGCAATTTTTTTTCCGTCTACGGGCGAGAAAGAATCAATAATCTTTCCACCAGCAGGGTAGATTTTCACGCCGGTGCTTACTCCCGACATTACGGGCTCTATGCCCAATTCTTTTAATGCTTGTTCTATCGATTTCATTTATTTACCTCCTGTAAAAAGTTTAAATATATCATTTCCGTTTGCAAACAACATAAGGGCAATCAATATCAAAAAGCCCACATTATTGGCAGCATTCATAAATTTCTCGTTCGGAGCTTTTCCAACGATCATTTCATACAAAATGAAGACTACATAGCCTCCGTCGAGCATGGGTATGGGTAGAAAATTCATAAATGCCAAAATAAGACTGATGATACCTGTCATTACCCAAAATCCTTCCCATGAAAATTCGTCGGGAAACATTTTAGACATGCCGATAAAACCACCCACTTCTTTATATGCTCCGGTTGAAGGTTTAAAAATAAGCGTCATTGAACGGGCATACTGGGCTATGGTTTCGAATGAAGTTTTAATTCCTTTGGGCAAAGCTTCAAAAAAGCCATATTCTACCGTTTCCACCGGAAGCACATTCTTCTTTTTCAAGTCTTTGAGACGGGTCATTGCATACATACCCAAATAGCCTTCTTCGTTCACTTTAAGGTCTACCAAAACGGGTGTTCCATTGCGATCGAATTCGGCTTTTACACTTTGGCCTTTATAATTTTTGAGTAATGGTGCCAATTGATCGAAGTATTCGATGGGCGTAGATTCGATGCGTGTTAATCTATCTCCTCTTTCCACACCTGAATTCTGATTTGGGGAATCTTTCAGAAAAGCTTCAAAATAAAAGGGGAAGCGGGGTGCAACGAGCTGACTTTTGCTTTCGATCATATGTCGGGTGATGTCTTCCGGCACAGGAATAGAATGAATTTCACCGTTTCTTTCTACGCGTATCGTTTCATGGTCTCTATACAACATAGATTTATTAAAATCTTCGAAATATTTAAAGTCGACCAATTTATCTCCTGTTTGCATTCCGGCTTTGATCAGCGTGGAGTCCATAACATTCACCGTAACCTGATTGGCCGGAATAAAAGCGTCTCCATATGCAAATTTCACGCCCCAAAAAATGAGAATTCCGGTTAATACATTTACGATAATTCCGCCCAAAATAATAATGAGTCGTTGCCAGGCCGGCTTTGCTCTAAACTCCCATGGCTGAGGCTCGGCTGGCAAATCGTCGGGGCCTTTGGTTTCATCGGCCATTCCTGCAATAGACACATATCCGCCAAGTGGGAACCAACCCAAGCCGTATTCTGTATCGCCTTTTTTGAATTTGAAAACAGAAAACTTCAATAAATTGGGAAACGGGAATAAAAAATCGAAGAATAAATAAAATTTCTCGACACGCGTTTTAAACAAACGTGCGGCTAAAAAGTGACCTCCTTCGTGTAAAACAATCAGCAAAGACAAGCTCAATAACAGTTGCAACCAATTCATGTATAAGTTCGGGCATTTAATTAAGCTGCAAATATACTTTTTTTAGCCGTGTAAACCACTTAATAAAAAAGCGTCTTAATAGCACTTTAACATTAGGCAGTATTGAAATCAAAATTTAAGTTTGTAGTCTGATGTATACTCAGTTTGCCGATATTATTCTGCCTTTGGCCATCCCACAAACGCTCAGCTATGGCATACCGGACGAAATGCAGCCGCATATAGTCCCCGGTTCGCGGGTTATTGTGCCGGTTGGGAATAAGTCCTATACAGGGATTGTTGCCGAGATACACAGACAAAATCCGACACAATATCAGGTAAAGCCTATTGAGGAATTGCTGGACCAAAATCCGGTTATACACCCGAATCAGCTCCTTTTTTGGAAAAAAATGGCGCAGTATTATATGTGCACGCTTGGAGAGGTGATGAAAGCCGCTCTGCCGGCCGGATTAAAGCTCGAAAGCGAAACCCGTTACAGCCTTTGTGTTTCTGATTTTTCGGAACTAAATATTTCCGACGAATCGTATTTACTTTTGGAGGCCATTCAACAAAGTGGAAGTATAGACCTGAAGGATGCACAACAAATTCTGCAAAAAAAACAAGTACAAAAACACTTGAAACAGCTTGTTGAAGAAGGCTTAATCGAAGATTATAAAGAAATAGAAAAACGCTATAAGCCTAAAAAAATAGCCTATATACATTTAGCTCCCGAATATGAAGGCGAAGAGAATCTGGAAAAAGCTTTTGCGCTGATTGCAAGGGCAGCCAAGCAAACGGATGTATTGATGGGCTTTTTGAGCAAAGTGGGCTTTACTGCGCAAGGGCCTAAATCGGTAAAAAAATCGGAGCTGTCTAAATTGTCCGAAAATGCCTCAACGGCTATTCAGGCCTTGCTTAAAAAAGGAATTTTTGAGGAAGAACTGAGGGAGGAAAGTCGCTTGAATTTTGGCGAAAACAGCAGCAAAGGGGCTGTAACTTTGTCTCCCTTGCAAACACAAACTTACGCCGAAATTAAATCGGCATTCGAAAAAGCCAAACCCGTTTTATTGCATGGAATCACCGGCAGTGGGAAAACGGAAATATATATCCGGCTTATTGCAGATACCCTGGCAGAAGGCAAGCAAGTATTGTATCTGCTTCCCGAAATAGCACTTACTTTGCATCTAATCGAGAGGATTAAAGCCTATTTTCCAGGACAAGTGGCTATTTATCACAGTCGCTTCGGGCAAAACGAAAGGGTGGAAGTTTGGAATAATTTCCTGAATAACGGCGATTATAAAATTGTGCTTGGCGCCCGTTCTTCATTGTTTTTACCTTTTAAAAACCTGGGGTTGATTATTGTAGATGAAGAGCATGACTCCAGTTATAAACAACAAGACCCCGCGCCGAGATATCATGCCCGAGATTTTTCGATGGTACTGGCCAAGGAGTTTGGCGCACAGGTAATTATGGGCTCTGCTACACCTTCTTTCGAAAGTGTATACAACTGCGAAAAAGGCAAATATGTGCGCGTCGAACTCAAGGAACGCTATTCGCAGGTTGCCCTACCCGAAATAGTGACGGTTAGCCTGATTGAAGCCAGAAAAAAAGAGGAAATGAAATCCTTGTTTTCCGAAAATCTGCTGCAAGAGATACAATCTTGTTTGGATGCAAAGGAGCAAGTGATCTTATTTCAAAACAGAAGAGGTTTTTCGAGCCGTTTAGAATGCGACGATTGCGGCCATGTGCCCTATTGCGAAAACTGTGATATTGCGCTTACCTATCACAAAAGCAGACACGAACTCAAATGCCATTTGTGCGGCTATATGATGCCTCTCCCCAAAGAATGTATTGCTTGCAGAAGTACCAAATTAACACTGAAAGGATTTGGAACAGAAAAGATAGAAGACGAATTGCAAATCTTAATGCCTGTTGCCCGAATTGCACGTTTAGACTGGGATATTGCCACTCGAAAAAATGCGTATCACCAGGTGATTCAGGCATTCGAAAATAGAGAGATAGATATTTTGGTAGGTACACAAATGATTACGAAAGGGCTCGATTTCGATCATGTAGGATTGGTGGGCGTTCTCAATGCGGATGCGCTCGTACATTTTCCTGATTTTAGAGCCAATGAAAAAGCCTTTCAATTACTTACCCAGGTAGCAGGAAGAGCCGGAAGAAGAAATAAGGTCGGAAAAGTAATCTTACAAACGAATAACCCTGCCCACCCGGTAATTCAATATGTTTTATCGCACGATTATGACGGATTTTACCGCAATGAAATCGAAGAACGCCGTGAGTGGAATTATCCTCCCTTTTCGCGCATTATACGTATTTCGTTAAGACACAGAGACTATGGGCAGGTTATGGAATTAAGTCGGGTTTTGGATCTTATGCTTAAAGCTACTTTTAAAGAAAGGGTTTTGGGGCCGGAAACACCATGGGTAGGAAGAATACGCAATTACCATATTCGTCAGTTTTATTTAAAAATCGGGCAATCCGAAAATCATCAAAAAGCAAAAGAACTACTTGGCGAAATTTCGAGACAATTGGCTTTTGAAACAGGCATTAAAAGTTACAAGTTAGACCTGGATGTAGACGTCTACTAATGGAATTACAGGCCTTATTTTTTTACATATATATTGCTAAAATATGTATTTACGAAGAGCTGATAATTATTGAGTTAAAGTGTTAAAATGAATAGTGAGGCTTGACTTTTTGATAAAATTTATTTACTTTAGCAAAATACTAAATCTTAATTCTTTATGAAAAAACTTTATCATTCTCCTGCAGGACAGGACAGGACAGGACAGGACAGGACGTTAGTTTAAAAGTCCGTGCATAATGCTGTTGCTTATGTTTGCTTTACTACCTTTTACAATGGCGCAGCAGGTTTTACATGAATGTGGAACGGTGCATGATTTTAATGCGCCCAAATCGCAAGACTGTTCGCTCAATTCCGCAACATGGTTAAATCATTATCGATTACAATCTTCTTATATTCCAGATTTAAATAATCAATGGGTTGGCGAAAAAACAATTCCTGTAAATATTATTTTTTTTGGAGAAGATAATGGAACAGGTTATCCATTAAGTCCCACGGCATTTGATTCACTTAAGCCGTTAATTCAACACTGGATGAATGAAGTATATTCCAATCCAAGTCCTCCGGACTCTGTTATTCCTATTTGTAATAATTACTTAAATAATTCAAAAATAAAGGTTGTCATTAACAATGTAAGACACTATCCCAACTCTACCATCCTTAATAACCACAACTCTAATCAAATTATAAATGCAGTAAATTATCACCTAAGCTTTAACCCATTAGATTCAAACCAAATTAATTGGTATTTTGTAAAAAAAAGCAGACATTCTAGTGCAGCAGGGGAAGCTGCAATTGTTAATTATAATGGGTCTAAAATTTCTGTTATTTTTACAGCTTCTGACTTTTTAAATTATTCTCAACCTTGGGAAAGTGGCTATCATAGATTTGCAAACCATTTTCCACATGAGTTAGGGCATCATTTCGAACTAGAACACTTATATTCAAATTTAGGTTCAAGTTCGGAATATTTCTATTTTCCAAATACTCATTATAATTATTTGTGTGATGTATGGAATGATAGCTCAACTACTAATTATCCCGGAGGTTTTACTAATAATATTATGGGAGCCGCCCATCCCAAATTAAACAACTGGTATTCTCCCTTACAAATGGGAAGAACTCACCGCTCTTTAAGTGTCGCACAGTCAAATTTTAGCATCCGCCACTTCGCCTACGGCTATAACCCCATACCCATAGAAATCACCTCCGACCAAACCTGGGACTTCACCTTTAAGTCTTATAACGATATTGTAGTAAAATCCGGGAAAACACTTACGATTACTTGCCGCCTCGAAATGGTAAAAGAAGCTTCTATTATTG
>JAEZEQ010000004.1 GCA_023432985.1 Bacteroidota bacterium
AGCGCATCGGCATCCAGAATCAGGCACTTTGATTTCATATTTAAGGCCAGCAATAAACGCGATTTGGCTTCAAAATCCGTTCCCAATCCCGGCCCACACATCACGCTGTCGTATCGCTCATCATCCAATTTATGCATAGAGCGTAGGATGACAGAAGGATAACTTTGCAGGGCTGCATTTTTTATACTTTGGGGCACTATAGCTTCCACATAACCAACGCCCGACCTCAAGGCTCCTCCAATAGAAAGCAATGCTGCTCCGGGCAATAAATCCGAGCCTGCTATCAGCAAGGTTTTTCCCCGCTTTCCTTTATGGTCGAATTTATGGAGCGGAATGGGATTCACTGCATCAATCAGATAACTAGATACATCAATCGGATTCAAAATATCGGGATGCAAACCTATATCCAGAATCTCGAAATCACCCACAAATTGCTCATATTCCGGCCACATAAATGCCATTTTGGGAAATTGAAAAGAGTAGGTTTTATGTGCTTCAACGGCCAATGTATCCGGGCTATAGCAATCCGGATTCAATCCGCTCGCTATATCAATGCTGTAGATTTTATTGGGCAAATTGTTCATAAAATGAATAAGTGAAGCAAAAGGTTCTCGAGGCAGCCCCTTCAATCCGGTTCCCAGCAAAGCATCCACAAAACAGACTTTAGGGTCAATATAATCGAGACTCAAAAAATCGGAATAAAATTCGATTGTGATATTATTACTTTGGAGCAAATTCAAAAAATACAAATACTCCTCAGATGCTTTTTCGGGCTGAGCTTCCACAAAAATACGCACCGGATAAAAAGGAGACAAGAGCAAGGCGCTATAAAGGCCATCGGCGCCGTTATTTCCTTTCCCACAAAAAAAATAGAGAGGCGAAGTGGCCGCTACAGATTCCATTAATTTAGCAGCAATTGCCAAAGCTGCTCTACGAATCAAATCAACAGAGGAAATGGGTTCATTTTGCATCGTATATGCATCGGCATATCGAATATAGGAAAGGGGCGCAATGGGCAATTTCCTTATCATAAAAGCGGGTTAAAAATTGTCTACAATACCCAATCCGATTACCACAATAAGATAAACGATAAAAAATAAAAACAAGAGTATATTCAGTCCCAATCCGACCCAAGCCAAAACGGTACCTGTTTTGAGTTGCGAATAAGATTCTGAGGAATATTTCCTGGGATTTGCCTGATAGATCATTTTCGCTTTAGGGGCTTTGTTCAGAGCCATGATTGCAGGAATAATTCCCAAACAACCTATGGCAATAGAAATAATGCCCATAAAAAAGATAGATTCGGCTTCAGGAATTTTTTCGGGTATAATAAAACTTGGTTTGGGCTGGGCTGCGGGGTTCAATTCGTTATTTTCCATAAGATACATTATAATCCATGCTGAAAGTTACGAATCCAATTTAAAATTACAATGGCCAATGCCAAAATATAAACATAAACAGGAAATGGTTTTTCGAAAAAAGCAAAGAAAGTATGCTTTTTCGTATATACATCATAAAGCAACCAGAAGAAGGCTACAATCAGAAAAATATTCAGGGGAATAGCAAGGAGATTAAAATACCAGGCATCCTGAAAATTAAATTCCCAGAAAGCTACAGAACCGCGTGTGATACCACAACCCGGACAAGGATATCCGCTGACAAACTTAAAGAGGCATAAAGGGATTTCATTTCCGGTGAGCATAGGGGCAATGAAAAAAAGCAGGCAAAAACCTGCTCCTAAAATCATCAAATAAGTCCACTCTTTGGAATGACTGTTTCGCATTAGAAAGTTTTACCTGCATTAAGCATGTATGCTTCTAAAAATTTGGTATAATTAAAGTCTTTTGTGCGAGTATTGGCATTAAAAATATCAATTATAACCCAAATATATCCAACCAGACAAAAGGTCGATAAAATTAGTTTTAATACGCCATTTGTAGTATCCCCAAGCAAGAATCGATCAATACCCAATCCGCCCCCAACTATAGAGATAATAAGAATCATCGTTGGATCTTTAAATTCTATAGCCGAAAAATAGAATAATTTATCCTGAGGCACATCATTAAGCATGCGTTCCAGTTCGGGCACTCTAAAATCGGGAAATTTATCCCGGTTTGCCATTAAAAAAGATTGAATCAATTGTTGTTTATCCATAAAAAAAACTGCCTCCTAAAAAAACGGAGGCAGTGGTATTAAATATTAACCAATTAATTCCTTTAATTTGGTATAATTAAATTCACGTGTACGTTTAGAGGCGGTAAAAATATCGATAATACCCCATATTCCGCAACCTCCAAGGGTTAAAAGTTTAGCAACCCCTAAGCCGGTCTGCCCCAACATAAAGCGATCTATACCCAATGATCCACCAAACCAAGCGATAAGCATCATCATTGTAGGATCTTTCATTTCAGCAGCCTGAGCCAAAGTAGCTTTGTCTTCCGGAAGATTCAATAATGCATCTTTCACTTCATTTACCTTTTCTACGGGTAATTTTTTTGCATTCATTGCCAACCATTGTTCAACTTGTTGTAATTCCATAGGTTATTTTGTTAAAATTTAATTGAGAGCAAAGTAGCAAAATATTTTTCATTTTCAGACACTCTTACCCTCCAAAATCGCGTGAATGTTAAAAACTTTTTCTTCAATTTCTTTTATATCCTCATTAATCAGAATAAAATCAGCATACATATAACGCTGATTATCGAGCATTTGACTCTGAATAATCAACTCTAAACTTTCGGCAGACATAGCATCTCTTTTCAGCACTCTTTCACGTCTTAAATCGGGATTTGTATAAACCAAAATGGTATAATCAAATTGATCGCAAAGATTATTTTCCATTATCAATGCCGATTCATTAATCAGATATGGTTTATGTGCATATTTTTCAGCAAAAAGTTCGAATTCTTTGCGCACTGCCGGATGTAATATTTGTTCGAGTTGACTTTTCAATCCGGGTTGTCGGTAAAGTGTCTGACGAATAAAGGTTGTATTCAATGTTTTGGGGTTCAAATAGGCCTCAACACCGAGTAAATTCAGTATTTCATTTCGAATTTCGGGATTAAAATACAATTGTTTGGCAGCGGTATCGCTGTAAAAAACGGGGACACCTAATTTCACGAAGGCTTTTGCAAAGGTTGATTTACCCGAACCAATTCCGCCTGTAAGTCCGATTTTCAATGGTCTTTTTGATTCCATATATTCCATGCGGCTTCTGCCTGTAGTTCCAGCATTTCTAATCCGTTTATAGTCGTTGCTCCTGCTAGCAATCCTTTTTGCAAAAATACGCTAATTGGCGGATTATAAATCAGGTCGAATAAAATATGTAAATCCGAAATGGCAGAGAAGTCAATGGGCAGACTATCTTCAACATTTGGGAATTGTCCGACCGGCGTTGTATTGATCAACAATTTTATAGAGGCAATATGTTCCTTTTTGAGGTCTGAATAAGACACAATTTTTCGTTTAGGATCGGAGGGTTTTCGGCTGACAAAATAGTAATCCATACCCAGTTTACTCAGTGCAAAAGCTACGGCTTTGGCTGCGCCGCCCGTACCAAAAATAAGCGCAGTATGATGATATGCGTGAAGATGCGGGAGGAGAACTTGAGAGAAAGCGGGTATATCCGTATTAAAGCCTTCGAGGAAAAAAGAGCCATCCATTTCCTTTTTTATACGAATAGTATTCACTGCGGAGGCAGCTTTGGCTTCCGGTGAAATATAGGACAAAAATGGGATAATGGTTTCCTTATAGGGAATAGTTACATTGAGTCCGCATAAATGAGGAGTATTCTGCAAGAGCTGAGGAAAATCGGAAATAGAATTAAGAGGGAATAAAGAGTATAGCGCATTATGAATTCCTTCACGGGCAAATTTCCGGGCAAAAAAATCAGGAGAGAAACTATGCTCGAGGGGTTTCCCAATAAGTCCGTAATGGCGGACTATGCTTGTTTTTTCTTTAGCCATTCTTTGGCAAATTCAAAAAATATTGGAAGCACAGAAATACCGATAATACCGAGCACTACGATTTCGAAATTCTTAGCTACAATGGGAATATTTCCAAAGAAATAGCCGAGAAGAGTAAGACTAAAAACCCAGATAAAGCCGCCAACTATATTATAGGTAATAAACTTAGTATAGTTCATTTTTCCAATACCTGCCACAAAAGGGGCGAAGGTGCGTACGATGGGAACAAATCGGGCTAGGATTATGGTTTTAGGTCCATGTTTTTCATAAAAATTATGGGTTTTTTCCATATGTTGTTCCTTCACGATATTCTTGCCTCTGAACTTAAAGCCGAGCATTTTATCACCAAAATATTTGCCTATATAGTAATTCACCGTATCCCCGGCAACAGCTGCTACAAAAAGCAAAATAAGCAAAGCGGCGAGGTTTAATTCGCCCGTTGCTGCGAAAGTTCCGGCGGCGAACAAGAGAGAGTCGCCCGGCAAGAAAGGCCAAATTACCAATCCGGTTTCAATAAAAATAATGAGAAACAAAATCAGATAAGTCCACCCTTGATAATCTAAAATAATTTGTCTTAAATGATCGTCGAGGTGTAGAAAAAAGTCGAGAAAGCTTTTTATTAATTCCATAAATTAAAGTACATCCAAATTCGGATTTATGTTCATTTTCCAGGCAAGAATGCCTCCTTTTAGGTTGATTAAATTATCGTATCCCAGTTCCGATTGCAGGTAGTGAATCACGTTAGCACTGCGGCTTCCGGCTTTACAATGAATAATCACATCTCCATTTTTAGGAATTTCGTCAATACGATCGAGTACTTGTCCGACCGGAATAGAAATTCCTTGAATATTTCCGGTTTCATATTCCAGAGGTTCTCTTACATCAATAAGCGTAAAATCGGCCTTAGCGTCCATCCGGGCCTTCAATTCTTCAGCAGTAATTTCCTTCATGGGATTATTCATTATCTGATTCTTGTTCAGGTTCCGGCTCATCTTCATTAAACTGAAGATATTGTTTTTTCAATTTTTCGGGCAGGGTTTCGAAGAAAGTATCTCCGCGCAAACCGAGTCTCAGTGCTTCGAGCGAAATAATTTCGTCGGGAGCTATATTACCCAGGTTCACATTGGCACCGAGCAATTTAATAAAATATACTTGTTGGGCTTTATTGGGTGCTTCCCAAATAATATTATCGCCATCAACCACATTAAGAATTTGGCGAATAAGTTGCACATGCGGTTTTCCGCCGGGACGGTAGATCCCAACTGTTCCACTCTCTCTGGCTTCAGCAATAACCTTATAGGCACCGGCTTCCAATTCCATTTGCATTAATTTCTTCCATTTTTGGGGAGCAATAAAAATGCCTGAATCCTTGGAACCAACTTCCGACAATACTCTAAATTCTTTTGCCAGTTCGCTTATATATTTCGCTTTCACATCTGCTTCCAGAAAAATACTTCCATCAGAGACTTCACAAGTTTCAATTTTCAACTTCTTCAACAACTTTCTATAAGCGTCAAATTTATTGCGCACCACACACGCTTCGAAGAAAGTACCTCCCAAATATGGCTGCAAGCCGTGCGATTTATACAAGGCTATCTTATCTTCCAGATTATCTGTAGCCATGGAAGTTCCAAATCCCAATTTCACAAAGTCTATATGTTTGCCCGCGGCTTCTATCATGTCTTGGGTTGCTCTGATACCGAGTCCTTTATCCATTACCATAGAAAGGCCGTTCGTACGTGGTTTGGTGGGGCGATCCGGAATATACGGAAGTTTAATTTTCATTCTGTTTATTTCTGTAAATTATATGTAAGATTGTCGTATCATTTTTCATCATGGGAACATAAGAAAACAGTTCGTTTTCGGCAATATTGGCATTCATGACCACTGCATCTTCAATGAGCAAATAGGCCAATTGTTTATTCCCTTGCAAATATTCATAACATGCCCATCTGTAAAGCATTTCAGGCGCTTCCTTAAAATACTCCGATCCTTTTTTCATCAAATCGATTGCAGCCGGAACATTGTCCATTTGCACGAGTAAATCGGAATAATTGAGCCATAAATCGAGTACTGTTTTGTCGAGCTCTTCCGCTTTTTGGTATGCCTGCATAGCTTCTTCAAAAAATCCTCTTTCTTTTTTAATATCGCCCAAATAGATATAGGCATCCACATTACCCGGATCCAATTTCAGGGCCTTTTTAACATAAGCTAAGGCTTCATCGGGATTTCCCAATTTAAAAATAACCACGCCAATACTGAGCCATGCATCGGCAAAAAGCGGGTCTATTTTAGCGGCACTTCTGTAATAATGCAAGGCATCGTGCCATTGGGACATATTTTCGTAACATTCGCCCAACATATAACTAGCCGCTGCCGAATGCCGCATATCTTCTTTTAAATCCTTCAAAACACCAATTGCTTCTTCATACTTATGAATCGACATAAGCATTTCCGCTTTTTGGTAAAAAGCTTCCGAAAAATTGGGCTCTATAATACATGCGTAGTCGAAGGCTTCGATAGATTCCTCTATTCTGTCTAAATCGGCAAGAGCAACGCCAGAATAGAACCAGGCAAGATGATTATAGGCATCCTTGTCTATTTGCTTTTGATATAAATCCAGTGCAAATTCAACCTTTTCTAATACTTGCGCCCCAAATAATACATCGAGATAAATAAGATCATTATATGGGTTAACCTCAAGAGCCATTTGCAAATATTCGAGTGCTTTTTCGTAGTTGGCATTACTTAAATACTCCCCTGCTATATCCATATAGACATAGTCGTGCTCTTCCTTTTCCATAAAAGGCAAAGCGCCCAAATAGCAGCGTACAGATTTTTCCACTTCTCCTTTTTCGGAATAAGCTTCTGCCAACAACAAAAACAAATCGGGATTTCCCGGTTCGAGGTGCAACAATTTATCCAATAAATCTATAGCCTTGTCGACTTTTTTGCGCCTTAATAATATTTGCGCATGACGCGTAATAAGGCTTGCTGAATAAGGGTGTTGATCTTGTGCTATGCTGAGTACTTTTTCGGCTTTACTAATTTTATTTTTAGCAAAATAATGATCGAAAATTTCCTCAAAATGCTCTAAATCGAAAAAAAACACCTTATTTTCTTTAAGCATGGATTCGTATTGCTCTAATACCGAATCAAACTGTTCGTCGTTTCTTTCAAATTCTTCGCTCATACTAATCCTCCTCACAAAAAGGTGATGTGTATTCGTACACAATACAAAGTTAGTAAAAATCGCATGCCAATAGTGATTAGAAAATGGAATTATGAACAAGCTATTCACAGAACATTTGTCAATTTATTCGTTTACTTTTCGCTAAATCATACCTTTGTCCCCCACAAACCGTTAAACAATTTTTAAAATTTTATGACTTTAATAACATCCATTTCAGGAATCAGAGGTACCATCGGAGGCAATACAGGCCAAAACCTGACTCCGCTTGATGCCGTAAAATACAGTGCTGCATTTGCTCATTTGCTTCAAGAAAATTATCCCGATCAAAAGCAAAAAGTAGTCATAGGTCGCGATGGAAGAATGAGCGGAGAAGCATTGCTATCCTTGGTTTCGAGTACATTGCTATTTATGGGTGTGGATGTGATAAACCTGGATTTAAGTACGACCCCTTCGGTTGAAATGGCTGTAGTACATTTCGAAGCGCAAGGTGGCATTATTCTTACGGCGAGTCATAACCCAAAAGAATGGAATGCACTTAAACTATTAAACCATAAAGGCGAATTTATTTCGGCCGAACAAGGCCAAAGATTGCTCGAAATAGCTGCCTCCGGAAATATTTCTTTTGCCGGGATTGAGGATTTGGGCAAACAGACGGATATACCGGGTGGTTTTATTCAAGAACATATTTCGGCAATATTAAAACTCCCATACCTGGACAAATCGCTCATTGCGAGTCGACAGTTTAAGGTTGTGGTTGATGGGATTAATTCGACCGGAGCTATTGCTGTTCCATCTCTTTTGGAAGCTTTGGGTGTAAAAAATGTGGAGCTTATACATTCCGAAATAAACGGCAATTTTGCGCATAATCCCGAACCATTGGCCGAGCATCTGGTAGATATCAGCGAAAAGGTGAAATCGACCGGTGCTGATTTGGGCATTGTAGTGGATCCCGATGTAGACCGTTTGGCTTTTGTATGCGAAGATGGCTCAATGTTTGGCGAGGAATATACATTGGTGGCTGCCGCCGATTTTGTATTGGCAAAAAAAGGGGGAAATACCGTTTCGAATATGTCGAGCACTAGAGCTTTGAGAGATATAACCGAAAAAGCAGGGTTTACTTATCAATCCTCGGCTGTAGGTGAAGTAAACGTGGTTGAAAAAATGAAAAAAATCGGCGCGTTGATAGGTGGAGAAGGAAACGGCGGGGTAATACTGCCCGAATTGCATTATGGTCGCGACGCCCTTGTAGGTATAGCCCTGGTGTTGAACCTGCTGGCAGAGAAAAATATAAAAATGTCCGAATTAAGAGACAGTTATCCTTTTTACAGTATTTCGAAAAATAAAATCGAATTAAAACCCGGCATGGATGTCGATGCGTTGATTACTAAAATGCAGAATAAATATGCGTCCCAGCCCCATAGTATGCTGGATGGTTTGAAAATAGAATTCGGAAATGAATGGGTGCATTTACGTAAATCGAATACCGAACCCATCATACGTATCTATGCCGAAAGCACGAGCATAGACGCTGCATCCGGCTTGGCTTTACGTTTTGTAAAAGAACTGAAAGAATTAGCCGGTTTAGATTAAAAATCGCTATTATCCAATCTATAAAAAAAGCCTGTGGAAATAACACAGGCTTTTTTATTTACAAGTTATATTCCTATTTTAAATAATCCTGAAAATACATGGCTATTTTCTGATTGAGGTGCACTCTATCTTTACCGATAACATTGTGTTTATGATCGGGATACAGAAAATAATCTACCTGTTTGCCTGCTTTAATACATGCATTGATAAACTCCAGACTGTGTTGCATTACTACTACATCATCCTGGGCTCCGTGTATAACAAGAAGTTTACTATTCAATTTTCCGGCTTTGGAAATTACAGAGGTTTTTTCGTAACCTTCGGGGTTTTCTTCGGGGGTATCCATATATCTTTCGCCGTACATAACTTCGTAATATTTCCAATCTGTAACCGGTCCCCCCGCTACTCCAACCTTAAAGGTTTCCGGATATTCCAACAAGAGGGAAAGTGTCATAAATCCACCAAAACTCCATCCATACACTCCGATTTTATTTTCATCCACAAAGCCTTTATTCTTCATAAATTCTACACCTTTCAATTGATCGGCCACTTCGTTCACTCCCAATTGGCGATGAATTACATGTTCAAAATCTTTACCGCGTGCATCAGAACCTCTATTATCTAAGGTAAACATTATAAAACCTTGTTGTGCCATATACACGTCCCACAAAGGGGCTGCAGCCAAATAGGAATTGGTAATCATTTGGGCATGCGGACCTCCATATACGTACACAATCATAGGATATTTCTTATTGGGGTCGAATTGAGATGGGTAAATAATACGTCCGTTTAGTGGTGTTTTGCCATCTGCGGCTGTAATGCTAACCAACTCTATTTTAGGCATATCAATTTCTTTGTAGGGGTTATCGGCTATAAGCAAATGTTTTTCTTTCCCATTTTTCAAATCTATTTGTCCGCTCACAGATGGAGTATGCTGATTGGAAAAAGTGAAAAATCCTTGCGTTGCTTTATCATTGAGTATGGTTTTGTAGACACCGCTTTGACGTGTGATTTTACTTGTTTTTCCATTTTTCAGCGATACGGCATACAGTTGGCGATCCAGTCCATAGTTTGCCGTACCGGTATAATAGATCAAACCGCTTTGGGCATTATAGCCCAAATATTCCTGCATACTGATATCATCTGCCCCAAGGAACTTTAAATTTTTACTTTTAAAATCAAAAAAATAAAGGGAATTGAATCCGCTCTTTTCGGATTGATATAAGAATCCGCCCGGAAGCTGAGGAACAAAGATTAGAGGATGCAGAGGCTCGACATAAGTTTCGGCTTTTTCTTGAAATAAAAGTTCCAATTCTTTTCCATTTTTCACATCAAAAGATTTCAGCATAAGATGATTTTGTTCCCTATTAAGAATACCAATAAAAATCTTGTCGGATGCGGGATTCCAGCTAATGGTAGTAAGAAATTGCTCGGATTTTTCGCCGGTTTGCATGGGAATAGTTTTCTGAGAAGCAAGGTCGTATACGAGGAGTTGCACCTGTTCGCTGGTCATTCCGGCCATGGGATAACGAATCGGTTTATGCTCGGCAATACGCGTATCTGTCTGAACCAGTGGATAGCTATGAACCATAGATTCATCCTTACGGTAAAAAGCCAATTTTGTATAATCCGGACTCCACCATATCCCCCTATCTATACCAAATTCCTGACGATGAACAAAGGAGGTTCCATTATGTATTCCGGGTAAAGAATCGAAGGTAATTTGTTTGTTCTGCCCTTTATTATTTTGAAGAAAAATATTTACACCATCTGTATAGGCTATTTCCGAATAATCAGCATTCGGAAAAGCTTCTGTAGCATTTTCGGGAAGCAGGATAAAAGATACAATCGTTTTGGCAGAAACTTGATAAGTGAAATAGATTTTACCTTGTTTGGCAGGAAATTCGAATGCGATAAGATCCGAATTCAGCCATGTATATATATAGGGAAAATAAGAAAAATCGACTTCTTGTAAAACTTCATTTGTCGAAGATTGGGCGGCATTCTTCAGGTCTTGGAGACTTAAAAAGGCGGTCGATTGAAAAGCTTCGGAAGCTTTGGCAATATGCATGCTGTTGAAATCGACTATATGGGTAAAATCATCAGAGTTGGGAATCCACTCGGCAAAACGATACGATTTGGGTAAAAATTTCCCATATCTACCCGAGGTAGCTTCGCCCATAGTAAGCTTTTGAGCCAATAAAGGCAGAGATAATAAGCTGATAAAAAACAAAACAAATGAAACTCTTTTCATAAAAAACAATTAGGTTATACTTAATTATGTATGGCAACAAATGTAAGAGATAAAACAAAAAAGGAAGAATTTTAAATTCTTCCTGCATCAATCATTCTAATAATTTCCTCTATATACTTGTCGGTATCATCTTCTTCCGGATCGAAGGTTTCTTTCAGGTTATAGCCAAACATTCGGGCTGTGGTTTGATAAAAAAAAGTTTTAAATCCGCCTTTTAAATCCTTAAGCATGGTATAAGTTGGTATTTGAGTCTCTCTATCAATAAGTTTCAAAAGAAGAATACCTTGACGCTTATTCATACCCATTATTTTTCGGCTATAGGTTTTGGTGAGTGAATCTTCCACCATTTTCATATAGGTTTTTCGATCTTTATCGTTCATATATTTACTCAAACTGAGGTGTAAATTCCATACCTCACCACTTTTTTTAGCAATGGGATAGGCTATTTTCACGTCGTTTACGAGGCGATCATATTTTTTTTGCTGGCCTTTATTTTTAAAAGTTCGCAATTCGTACACCACAACGGCCGGCATATTTACTTCCAAAATGGTATCTCCATTTTCGATTCTATAGCCAAGTAAGACAGGCTTTTCGGGTCCGGGTGCTTTATTTCCTTTTTGAATTTTGGAAGAAGTCTTAACCGAAGCCGAATCCACTTGAGCCTGCACAAATGGCAAGCTGCTGCCTATGATAAAAAGAAAAATTATATACTTATGCATAGTTGGTTATTTACACTAAGAAAGTTCAAAAACCATTCCAAAAAAAAAGGCTTCTGGAAATCAGAAGCCTTTTAGAAAAAGATTAACAATATTATTGTTTAGTCCAAGTAGAAGTACAAGTCAATGAACCTGTAGTACCACTAACGGTATAGCTCATGTTTATAACATTAGCATTAATAGTACCGCTACCGTTAACAGTGAATCCACTAACAGTTTGTGGCTCAATAGTAATTTTATCAGAAGAAACTCCTGCATTAACCGTTAAAGTAGTTCCGAAGAAGTTACTTATAACCACAGCATAATCAGCTACTTGAGATTTTGTTATAGTAGCAGAATATGTATCTGCAGCACCAGAACAATCTTCAACAACTGTAAAAGTACCTACGAATTTATTCACAGTACCTTCCATATCACAAGCATCTGCATCTTCGATAGTTGCTTCAGCGTTGTATTTGTCGTCTTTAACTTCCATACAACCTTTTGTACCACATGAGCTGAAAGATACAGCAAAAGCCATCGCTACGATAGCACTAGCAAACATTAAACTTTTTTTCATAATTTTTAATTTTTCTCGGTTTATGAGAACAAAATTAGTCTAATTTTTAGAATTCAAAAATATTTCCTTCATTTTTCATCTTTTTTTTCAATTAAGTATGTAAATCGATTGAAAACTGTATTTTTGTATAAAATTCAAAAGAAGAAACCAATATGAGAAAATTAATGTATGCAGCTTCAATATTTGCTGCAATGGGTTTAGTAGCCTGTGGAGGTAGTGGAAAAAGCGATGCGGATGCAGCAAAAGCAAAAGCAGATTCCCTAGCGAGAATTGAGGCTATGAAAAAAGACAGTATGGATAAGGCCTTAGCTGCTTTGAATGCTGTTAAAGACATTACAACTACTGCATCTGAAGATGCTCGTTTTTCTACATTAGTAGAGTTATTAGGTGCGGCAGGTCTTGCTGAAACATTAAAAGACAGCACCAAGTCTTTCACTGTTTTCGCTCCTACCAATGATGCGTTTATGGCATTCGATCAAAAAAAATTGGCCGATTTAAAAGATCCTAAAAACGTAGACAAATTAAAAGATGTATTATTACAACACGTTGTTGCGGGAAGTTTAATGAGCGGTGACGTAAACGGCATCGGTCAGCTTCAAGCTCTAAACGACAAAGTAATTACCGAGAAAGATGGTCAAGTTGGTGGCGCTACTATAGTTGAAGCCGACATCAATGCATCTAACGGTTATATCCATGCTATCGATAAGGTATTAACACCTCCGGCAGCAAAATCAGCAGCGAAACCAAAAAAACCGGTAGCTACTTCAACAAGTACCAATACTTCATCCGGTAATGCAACTGAAGATAAATTGTCTGGTAAAGGCGGTTCTTCATCTTCTACAGCTACAAAAACTGAAGATAAATTGTCTGGTAAAACAACCTCTGATCAAGAGATTAAAGACAAAACAAATTCAAAATTACAAGGTAAATAAGCCTTATTCAATTTTACTAAAAAAAGGAATCCGTTTGGATTCCTTTTTTTATTTATATATATCTACATATATAGGTAAATGATCGGAATAACCACCCAAATATGAGAATCCATAAAAAGTTCTAAACGGAATCTGTCCTAAATATCGAGCATCATCCTTTAATAAAAATTCATTATTAAATATTATTTGTCGGCAATTATTCTTTTCTGCCCATTTTCGATCCATAAAAATCAAATCAATCAGACTCCATTTTTCTCTAAACTTATGTGTTCCACCTTTTAATTCGGACCCTAGACAGACGAAATCAGCTTGCAAACGAAGCAATAACTGAATAGATTCCGACTCCGCCTCATCATTAAAATCGCCTCCCCCCAATATCAATGCACCGGGAAATATCAGGCGAAAAGAGTCTATTTTTTCCGACCATTTTTCTGCCACATATTTTCGTTTAGGCGCTGTGGTAATTTCGCCCGAATACTTCGATGGCCAATGATGCATAAAGCACAACAGCGTATCGTTTCTGTTCGTACGACCTGCTATCCACAACGAATGGCGTAAGGAGTCATTTTCGTAAATATATGGCACAATACCACTATCAAAAACTTGGATCTGATTCGGATCGTACAGAAATGCTGGATCTATACCCCGTGCATCGGCCGTTTCGTAATGTATGATTTGATAACCCACTTTCCTTAATATACTATTATGCGTCAGGTCGAACAGAACCTGTCTGTTTTCCACCTCACATAATCCCACCAACATTGGCGGATCTCCCGTTCCTATCGCAGCAATGACTTGCGCCAAATGCCGAATTTTTGTGCGATATTTATACGAATTCCAATGCCTGAATCCCTGCGGCGTATATTCATCATCTTTCTTATTGGGATGATCTATGGTATCGAAGGCGTTTTCTACATTCCAAAAAACAATGCGTCCTTCTTGTGCACACAGTATTAATGGAAACCATAAAAGCATAATGACTAAACAATATTTCATACCCAAAAGATAAGGCATAAAATGAGCGTAAATCTTCTTTTGTATTTCTTTTTAGTGAGCGAAATTCTGCAATTGTACCATTTTAAAATAGACCGATTGAAGTGCCATCAACTCTTCATGGGTGCCACTTTCTACGATTCTACCCGCATCCATAACCACTATCTTATCGGCCTTGCGTATGGTACTTAAACGGTGTGCTATTACGAGTGAAGTGCGATTCTCCATCAAAACTTCTAATGCTTTTTGTACCATAACTTCACTTTCGCTGTCGAGTGCTGAGGTGGCTTCATCCAAAATTAAAATATCCGGATTCTTATATAAAGCACGTGCAATCGCAATCCTCTGTCTTTGTCCGCCAGACAAACGACTTCCCCCCTCGCCTGCCATCGTTTCATAGCCCAACTCGAGCTGCGAAATAAAAGCATCGGCATAGGCGTGTACAGCCGCTTCTTTAGCTTTTTCGTAATCGGGATTAGCATCGCCGAAACAAATATTATTCCATATGGTATCGTTGAATAATATAGATTGCTGGGGCACTATTCCCATTTTATCGCGCAGACTATATAAGCTGAATTTTCGAATATCAGTCCCGTCTATTTCAATGCTTCCTTTGCTTACATCATAAAATCGGGGTATCAAATCGGATAAGGTACTTTTTCCTGCACCGGAGGGGCCAACTATGGCTATACGCTCACCCTTTTTAATACTCAGGTTTATATCCGACAATACAGGTTCTTGTTCATAGGTAAAATATACATCCTTGAACCGGATTTCGGATTGGAATACATCCAAGGAAAGGGGATTCGTATCCTCTAAAATTTTCTCTTCCTGATTCAATAATTCCTCAATGCGATCTAGCGAAGACATACCTTTTTGTAAATTATAAACCGTGTTGGCCATTGCTTTGGCGGGCGAAATCAGCTGCGAAAAGGTAAGAATAAAAGCAATAAAAGTTTCCGGGGTCAAACCGTCTCCCCCAGATCTGAATCCTTTTAAAATCAACAAACCCCCTAAATACATGATCAAGGCTACAACCAGTGAGCCCAAAAACTCGCCCATGGGTGAAGACAGCTCCTTGCGATTGAGCATTTTCATATGAATGCGGGTAAAATCTCTATTGAGCTCCTGGTATTTTTGGGTAACATATTTCTCGGCATTAAAAGCACGCACAATCTTCCCGGCCCCAATGGTTTCTTCGGTTAGAGACATGATTTTGTCAACAATAGCCTGACTATCGTATCCGCTTTTACGGAGAGTTTTCCCCACCCTGCCGATTAGAAATCCGCTTATTGGTAAAACCAAGAGCATAATCAGCGACAATTCGAAACTTATGGTAAACAAGAAAATAAGAGACAAAAGAATTTTAACGGGATTTTCTATTAAAGAAGAAAGAGAGGCTAAAATAGCCCATTCCACTTCGCCAATATCGCTGCTGATACGGGTTAATAAATCCCCTTTTCTTTGTTCGGTAAAAAAGCCTATAGACAGCTTATTCATTTTATCAAACATACGTTTGCGCAAATTGAATATAATTTCGCTGCGTACGGGTGTGAGGACTTTAATGGCCAGATAACGAAAAAGATTTTTGAGAAAAAACAAGGCTATAATACCCAGTGAAATATAAAGCAAAGCACTTTCGGGGCCTTGGGTACTCTTCACCATTTTGACCCATTGCAGCATTTGGTCGAATATATCGGAAGCGTCGGAAGATATGGCCTTCATATCACTGGTTCCGCTTTCGCGATCAAAAATCACATTCAAAAATGGGATAACCATGGCGACACTGACAACGCCGAAAGCCGAACTCAATATAATAAAGAGTCCATATACTCCTATACTCGACCTATATGGTCTAACCAGGCTTAATATGCGTAATGCGGCATTCAAAATTTCAGTGCGGGATTGGAATCATGGTTACGAATGGCTTCTTTCCAACTATCGGGCATTTTAAAGGTTTTTCCCTCTAAATAATTCATGCAAACCAATACGGTTTCTCCGGTGGCAACCAGAACATATCCGCTATCATTCTTTACAAAAAAACCATATTCAGACACAAAACTTTTCTCGCCTACAGAGGTCGTACGTATGCCTACTATCAATTCATCATTCAAATAAACCGGTTTTTTATACTGTATTTCGGCTTTTGCCAAAATCAGTCCGGTTTCTTTCCAATCTATCAGTTTCCCAAATACCTTTTCGAAATAAGGTACTCGCGCAAATTCGGCATAGGTTAAATATATAGCATTATTAACATGACCCAACATATCAATATCCGAAAAACGAATTTGAATATGCCGGGTATGATTGAACTCGGAAAGCTGCATAGATTAAGAAATAGGATTTAATGTAACACTAAACACAAGCATGGAATTTTTGTCTATACCGAAGCTAAATTTATCCAATGCTTGAAAAATATCGGCAGCTCTAAAATAAGAAGTTTGCAATGCATTTTCACCTTTCACACTCCATTGTATGGTATAAGTATTTTCGAACTTACTTTCTTCGCGCACATAGGCAAGCATGGCAACGAGTGCTTCAATTTTGGTTTTTCCGCTGACAGAATAAAACAAAAAGCGTTGTTTATGCTTGGCACTAATGGTAAATAAATGAAGTATAACCTGATCTTCATTCTGAATAAAATCAAAATCCAAAGTCGTCAAATCGGCATTAAAATAGCCTTCAATTTCCCGGCGTAGATTTTCGGCATCTTTTGCCCAATCTGTATGTATTTCACTCATAATTTTACTTTTAAGTCCAGATTCTCGAATTCCGAATTTGCGCTTTTATACTCAGGTAATATTTCCTTCATTTTTGCAACAATGGCTGCAGCATTTTCGCTACGTGCCAATTCGACCAATTCTTTAATGTCTTTATCTATTTTATTCTTTGTTGTAGAAATCACTTTTCCAATAAGGATTTTGGGGTGATGTGTGGGCAAATTATCCTCACCCGAAATGAGTAATTCTTCATATAATTTCTCACCCGGTCTCAATCCGGTATATTCTATCTTAATATCCTTATCCGGTTCCAATCCCGATAGCCGTATCATCTTGCGCGCCATATCAGCAATACGCACCGATTCGCCCATATCGAATATAAAAATTTCGCCGCCTTTACTCATGGCTTCTGCTTCCAAAACCAGATTACAGGCCTCGGGTATGGTCATAAAATAACGGGTAACATCGGGATGTGTAACCGTAACGGGACCACCTTCTTCGATTTGTTTTCTGAATCGGGGAATCACCGAACCGTTTGAACCCAGTACATTCCCAAAGCGAGTGGTTACAAATAAGGTTTCTGATACATCATTAAAAGATTGCACATAGAGTTCGGCTATACGCTTACTGGCTCCCATGACATTGGTGGGATTCACCGCCTTATCAGAGGAAATCAACACCATTTTTTCCGACTTATAGGCATCCGCTAAATCAGCAATAATCTTCGTACCTCCTATGTTTACCTTAACGGCTTCGGCGGGATTTTTTTCCATCAATGGCACATGTTTATATGCAGCCGCATGAAAAATAAAATCGGGCCTATATTTTTCGAATAAAGCACGCATATTATCCTTATCGGTAATATCGGCAATTTTTTGAACGATCTCTACTTTATGGGTATAGGGTTGAAGCAGTAAATCGAGCTCATACATGGGTGTTTCAGCCTGGTCTACACAAAGCAGGCATTTGGGATTAAACTCGGCCAACTGACGTGACAATTCGCTGCCTATAGATCCGGCAGCACCGGTAACCAGTACCGTTTTACCGACAAATTCTCTTTGCAGAACAGGATTATCAATCTGAATGGCATCACGGGCGAGAAGATCTTCGATTTTCACTTCCTTCAGTCGTATAGTAGAAGCGTTCGATTCGATCCAGCTCTTCATAGGAGGAATATCATATACCTTAACACCGGCTTTCAGACATTCGTCTACCAATCTTTTTCTTGTATCCGATTTGATATTTTTCTTGGCAATAATGAGACTGGCATCGGGGTATTTGGCAAATAATTTCAGAATGGTATTGGTGTGCCAGACTTTTACATCTTCGAGTTTTACATTTTCGAGTCGTGGATTTTCATCCAGAAATGCAATCACATCATACTGTTCGCGCATATTGCCGTCTAAGGCTCTTTTGGCAATCAGTCCCTCCTCTCCGGCTCCATAAATAATAATTTCCTTTTTGGTTTTCTCTTTATAGGCAATACGGCGATAAATAATTTTAAAAGCAATGCGCGAACCTATGATAAAAAAAGTACTGACCAGAAAATCTATAAAAATAACCGAATAGGGGCTGAGATAAATGCCGTTTACATGAAGCCAAATGGGATTAATGGCCGTAATGAAAAGCGATCCGGATAGAATGGAAAAAAGGAGGCGTGTAACGTCACCGGTTGCTGTATAGCGGACTATACCTTTGAAGCTTCCAAAAAACACAAAGGTTATAAGGCGAATACCTAAATAAATGGGGATAACCAGTTTAAATTGGGTTAATTCGCGTCCGGGTACGGCAAAATTGAATCGCAGATTATAGGCTACAAACAAGGCCACGAGGCACATAACCAAATCCACCATCAATACGAGCCAGGGCGGCGCAATTTTTCCTCGGAGACGTTTCAATATTGATTAGCTTTATACAAAAATACGCTAAAAAAGGGAGAAAGCATTATTCCTCTACATTATCCTGAAACTGAATCATTTTCAAGGCAGTAATTGCGGCTTCATCTCCTTTATTTCCATGTTTTCCACCAGCTCTGTCCAGGGCCTGTTCTTGCGTTAAGGTAGTGAGTACGCCAAAAACAACCGGAAGTTTATAATCGAGTCCGACCCGCATTATACCATGCGCTGCGGCATCACAAATAAAATCAAAATGCGGGGTTTCACCTTGTATAACACAACCTATGCAAATCACCGCATCTATATCGTCATTTTCAGCAAATCCTTGTGCTGCCAAAGGCAATTCATAGGTACCGGGCACATATTCTACCCAGATATTATCGGGCGAAACACCATGTTTGGTCAATGTATCCAGAGCACCTTTCAACAGGGCATCCGTAACTTCTCTATTCCATTCAGAAACTACAATTCCAATTTGTACATGCGGTGCAAAAGCAAAATGCCCCGATTCAAAATCCGATAAATTTTTTAATGTTGATGACATACTATAATTGGTATATAAAAAAACCGGTCTTTATCCGACCGGCTTTCCGTAAATATTATCCTTTACCGGCTTTCGCCCTTTCAGCAAACTTGGTGCAATTTTCAACTTCACCCGAATTGGGGAATTCATAAATCACACGCTCATACAATTCAATGGCTTTATCCGGATTATTCAATTCCACTTCATAAATCTGTCCGGCCTTACGCAAATAAATAGGCGTACTCAATTCGTTGGCGTGTTTTTTCGTGGCTTTTTCGTAATAATTTACGGCCTCTTCAAAATTCCCTAACTCTGTATAACAATCGCCAATAAAACCATTGCTGATTCCATAAAGAACCACATCCTTGGTTTTAAATCCTTTCATCATATCCAAAGCCGTTTCAAAATCTTCCAAATTATAATAACAAATACCGGCATAATAATGTGCCAAATTGCCTGAAGGCGTATTTTTATACTCGTCTATAATACCTAAGAAACCGGAAAATTCTGCATTTCCATTCAAAGCCAAATTAAAACTGTCGAGTGCAAAATAATTTTCTGCCATAAACATAGCAGCTGCAGCTTCTTTGGCTTTAGGTTTAGCCACATATTCCTGATAGCCAAACCATAAAAGTGGAATTAAAATAACAGCACCTAAAACACCGTAAACCAAATTGCGATTTTTCTTTGTCCACATTTCAAGATTAAGCTCCATTTTAGAAGGCTTTACCTCTTCATATTCCGCATTTTTATTTTTTGCCATAGTATTCGTACAAAATTTAGGGAGCAAAAATATACATTTTTTTCAGTAAGCCTATACCTTAAGCGAATATTTAGGCTAAAAAAAGAATAGCGGGCCAATTATATTTTTTATTCCCTTTTTTTTCTATTCCCTTGCTTTTTTTCAGACCTTTGTACAACGCATGAAAATCACGCAACTTAAAACCGGTAATTTTAAAAACTATGTTTTATCCGAAACCCGATTTGGACCTAAGTTCAATTTGGTTTATGGCCTGAATGGAAGCGGAAAAACGAATTTATTGGATGCTATCCATTATTTGGGGTGGACCAAAAGTTTTGTGAATCCGATCGATAGTCAGAATATTCGAAAAGGGGAAGACTTTTTTTTTATTGAAGGAAAAATTGAGAAAAAGGAGAATCAGCACAGTCTCTTTTGTGGATATAAACGAGAAAATGGGAAGCAATTCCGAATGGATAAAAAGGAATATGAACGCCTGGCCGACCATATAGGCTTTTTTACGGTGACAACCATCTCGCCCCTGGATTATGTTTTGATACAAGGTGGAAGCGAAGAAAGACGTAAATTTATAGATGCCATTATTTCTGTTTTTAACCGCACTTATCTCGACGATTTAATGCAATACAACCGTTTGCTGCTGCAAAAAAATGCATTAATTAAACAGATTCAAAAATCCGGTTTCGTACAAAGCGATATGTTGAAAATATACGAAGAACAAATGGCTGCGCCGGCTGAACGTATCATGAATGAAAGAAGGGAATTTATTTCGGAATTCAATGCTACTTTTCGCGACTTGGCTCGGTGGATGGCCGGAAAAGATGAAGAAGCAAATCTGGAATATCTCGCCGGAGCTAATCCCCGAAACCTGTTCCGTGAATGGGAAATATGCAGAGAGAAAGATTTGAAATCAGGCCATACTTCCATAGGTCCGCATAAGGACGATATAGCCTTCCGTATGCACGATTTACCTATTAAAAAATCGGCCTCGCAAGGGCAGCAAAAAACCTTTCTAACCGCTCTGAAATTAGCCCAATATCATTATTTAAGCAAGAAAACCGGAGATTTACCCGTACTTTTACTTGATGATATTTTCGACAAACTCGATGATAGCCGAGTGAAGCGTATGTTGGAGTTATTAAGCGGTGAAGAATACGGACAGGTTATTATCAGCGATACGGGATCCGAACGTATTTTACAGATTTTTGAACAAATTCAACAAGAGGTCCAACTAATTCCGGTCGAACAACAAATGATTATGACCTATGAGGAATAACCAAACTACCATAAAAGAAGCATTAAAACTCTTTCTGAAAAAATATCATTTAGAAGATAAAATGAATGAAGGGAAGGTTTACCAATGCTGGAATAATTCCATGGGACCTTTTGTGGTGAATCGAACAGAAAAATTAAAATTTCATCAGGGCGTATTGCGCGTGCATATGAATAGTGCCCCCCTACGAAATGAGCTGAATATGGCCAAAAGTTTGATTATAGAAAAACTAAATAGCGAACTGGAAGAACCTTTAATCAAGGATCTTCAATTGTTCTAATTAACCCATATACCAAAATCATTAGAAAGCACGTTTTTGATGGTATGAAATTATGGAGCTTTCTATATATGGTATATATGTGGACTTTAACAGTTCATGGTCAAACCCAACTGAATCAATCCGAGGCATTGGACGCCCTGCACTATCTCAACCGCATTCGTAATAATCCAAAGGCTTATATCGATAGTACGCGCTGTGCCGATTTAGGCAATGTTGATGCCATGCCTGCTCTAAAGATTAATCCTATATTACAAAAAGTGGCTGAAGAAAAAGCAATAGACATGGCCCAAAGAAATTATTTTGACCATATAGATAAATCGGGAGAAGGGATTAATATCAAATTGCATAGATCCGGTTATTCCCTGGAAGCACAAGAGTATGCCCGAAAAAGCAATAATTATTACGAGAGTTTATCGGCAGGTGCCGAAAGTGGAAAAGAGCATATAAACGAACTGATATTAGATCGAAATGTGCGTCCCCCCAGTCATCGACATCATTTATTGGGAATGAATGCATTTTGGGGCGCTTGCGACGAAATTGGCATTGCTATTGCCGAAAATCCGGACAGTCATTACGCCACATACATGGTCATAATCATTGCACGATCGAAGAAGTAAAAAAAAAATGCCTCATATGAAATGAGGCATTTAAAATATAACGTTGATTATTCTTATTTTAGAGAATCGACAATGGCTTTAAAAGCAGCCGGTTCATTCATGGCAAGGTCGGCCAATACTTTACGATTGAGGCCCAATCCTTTTTTATTGGCTAAAGCCATAAACTGACTATAGCTCATACCCTCGGCTCTGGCCGCAGCGTTAATACGCTGGATCCACAAAGAGCGGAAACTACGTTTTTTATTGCGACGATCGCGGTAGGCATACAATAATCCCTTTTCTACTGAATTCTTAGCAACAGTCCAAACGTTTTTACGACGTCCGAAGGACCCTTTTGCTAGTTTCAAAAATTTTTTTCGACGAGCCCTAGAGGCTACATGGTTAACTGAACGAGGCATATTAAAATACTCTTTTTATCCGTTTTTATTACATTAATTAAAATTACAATCTACCCGGCAACATGTGCTTCACGTTGTTCATGTCTGAATCAGACACCAAAGTAAATTTAGCAAGATTACGCTTGCGTTTCGTTTCTTTTTTGGTCAAAATGTGATTGTGAAAAGCTTGTTTTCTTTTCACTTTTCCTGAGCCCGTTATTTTAAAACGCTTCTTCGCTGAGGAATTAGACTTCATTTTTGGCATAACTGATCTATATTTTACGTTATATTTTACTTTTTCTTCTTGGGAGACAGCATCATATGCATACGTTTCCCTTCTAATTTCGGCAAGGCTTCCACTTTACCATCTTCTTCCAAGGCCTGAGCAAAACGCAACAACAACTCTTCTCCTTGCTCTTTATATACTATAGAGCGACCTCTAAAAAAAACATAGGCTTTTACTTTAGAGCCTTCTTGTAAGAATTTGCGTGCGTGATTCAATTTAAAATTAAAATCATGCTCATCTGTCTGTGGTCCAAAACGAATCTCTTTCAATACCACTTTGGTGGCATTTGCCTTCAATTCCTTTTGTCTCTTCTTTTGTTCGTAAAGGAATTTCTTATAATCCGTCAATTTGCAAACCGGTGGGTCGCCATTGGGACTAATTTCCACCAAATCCAAATCCATCTGTTCAGCCAAAGCAAGCGCTTCTTTTAAAGAATATACGCCGGATTCAATATTATCACCTACTACCCTAACCTTAGAGGCCGTGATAAATTGATTGATCTTATGCTCAGGTTCCACTTTTCTGGGTGGAAAATTTCTTCTTCCCTGGGGTTTAGACTGTAGTGCTATAGGACAACTCCTTTCTTTTAAGTTAAACTTTCATTTATATGTAAAGCCAGAACTTCATTTACTTCCGACTCTATTAATTTCACAAATTCTTCCATAGACATGCTTCCCAAATCGCCATGGCCCTGCTTACGTACCGAAACCGAATTTTCAGATTCCTCTTTTTCGCCTACAATAAGCATATATGGCACTTTCTGTAATTCCGCGTCCCTTATTTTCTTCCCAATTTTCTCTGTACGTTCGTCTAAGGAGGTGCGAAGGTCGTAATTATTTGCGACTTGTGCAACTTTTTTTGCATATTCGCTATATTTATCGCTCACAGGTAAAATTATGGCTTGCTCGGGCGTTAACCATAATGGGAATTTTCCGGCGCAATGCTCAGTCAATACCGCCACAAATCTTTCCAAGCTTCCAAATGGGGCTCTATGTATCATGACCGGACGAGCGCGACTATTATCGCTGGCTACATATTCCAGGTCAAACCTTTCGGGCAAATTATAGTCGACCTGTATGGTGCCTAATTGCCATTTACGACCTATGGCATCTTTTACCATGAAGTCTAATTTGGGTCCATAAAATGCAGCTTCTCCGTATTCCACAACGGTTGGTAAGCCCTTTTCTGTCGCCGCTTCAATAATGGCTGCCTCAGCCTTTTCCCAATTTTCATCGCTTCCTATATACTTACTCTTATTCTCCCGATCACGCAAACTGATTTGTGCCGTATACTCGGTAAAATTCAAGGCTTTAAATACAAATAAAACCAAATCTATAACCTGCATAAACTCGTTCTTCACCTGATCTTGACGGCAAAATATATGCGCATCATCCTGAGTAAATCCGCGTACACGAGTCAGCCCACTCAATTCTCCACTTTGCTCATAACGATACACAGTCCCAAATTCAGCAAACCGTATGGGTAAATCACGATAGGAACGCTGTTTCGTTTTGTATATCTCGCAATGGTGCGGACAGTTCATAGGCTTCAAGAAATACTCTTCCCCCTCCTCGGGAGTAAGTATAGGCTTAAAACTATCCTTTCCATATTTCTCATAATGCCCGCTGGTAATATATAAGCGCTTATTGGCAATATGGGGCGTAATGACCGGCTGATATCCCATTTTTTTCTGAGCAGCACGCATAAATCCTTCCAACCTGTCGCGCAACTCCACACCTTTAGGCAGCCATAAAGGTAAACCCGGTCCCACATTATTCGTAAAGGTGAATAATTCAAGCTCTTTACCAATTTTTCTATGATCCCTTTTTCTGGCCTCTTCCAAAAATTCTAAATACGCATCGAGCAAACTTTTCTTCGGAAATGTAATCCCATAAATACGCGTAAGCATTTTATTTTTCTCATCTCCACGCCAGTATGCTCCGGCTATATTGGTCAATTTTATGGCTTTCACCAATCCGGTTTCCGGTATATGACCACCTCTACATAAATCTACAAAATCACCCTGACGACAAAATGTAATTTCACCATCGTTCAAATTCTCGATTAACTCACGCTTATATTCGTTATCATGCGTAAGCGTATAAAATTCCAATGCTTCTTTCTTGCTAACGGAATACAACTCGAAACGACTGTTCTTGGCTGCCATTTCGGACATGCTTTTTTCAATCGCCGCCAGATCCTCTTCTCTGATAACGGTATCGCCAAAATCTATATCGTAATAAAAGCCATTCTCTATAGAGGGACCAATTCCAAACTTGGCATGTGGATAAAGTGCCTGTATGGCTTCAGCCAAAATATGGGCCGAAGAATGCCAAAATGCTTGCTTCCCTTTCTCATTTTCCCAAGTCAGTATACTCAATGTTGCGTCTTCACGAATTTCAAAATCCAAATCGCGCAGCTCTCCATTTACCTCACAGGCCAAGGCTTTCTGAGCCAAGCCCCGGCTGATGCTTTCTGCTATCTGCCTGCCATTTACCCCGCTTTCATAGGTCCGCTTGGAACCGTCGGGAAGTGTAATTTGAATCATAAATTTTTCTGCTTCTGCTTTTTTGAAGTGTGCAAAGATACATATTGAAATGAAAAAGGAAAAGGCATTTTGACATATATATACATATCAATTTGCTATTTTTATATTGATGTACATAAAATTTTTTAATATCTTCGCCGTTAAGTGTGTGTATTAAGGTGTATAAATTGAAAAATTTTATATTCAGTGTTGTGTGGATTTCTCTCGGGTTTTTATTGTTTAACCTGAATTCCTTCTCACAAAATAAATTAAGAATAGACGGACAATTGGCATTGGAAACAGGGTCAATCAGCAGTGCCGTGGTCAAAATTGAAAAGAATGGACGCAGTGCGGGTACCGCAAGCGTGGCTTCTTCTGGATCTTTCGAATTGGATCTGGATTTAAATTCGGAATATATTATCACGGTTACTCAACCCGGTTATATTACCCGTAAGTTTAAAATCCTTACGCATGTCCCCGCCGAAGCGGTGGAAGATGGGCTGAATTCAGAAGCCTTGCCTGTTTATCTTACCCAACAATTCGACGGTGGTCCCTCCGGAAATGCCATTGATGCCACCTTGAAATTTAACCAGGCTCTGTATTCTTTTGATTTCGACAAGGCTGAATTTGTAAGCATAGCCCTCCAAAAAAGAAAGCTCGACCCCATTAAAGCCCAGGCCGATGTAGCCGCTAAAGCGAAAGCCGCCGAGGAAGCGAAAGCTAAGGCGGAACAAATGGCTAAATTGCAGGCCGAATATGAAGAGCAATATCGCAAGGCGGAAGAGGAAGAAAGACGGAAAAAAGCCGAAGAGGAACTCAATGCCAAATACAATGATTTTTTAAGTAAAGGTGCAAAAGCCCTGGCCGATAAAAACTATGAATTTGCCAAAAACGCATATGTAGAGGCAGGAAAACTGAAACCCAATGAAAGTATACCTCCTACTAAAATAAAGGAAATCGAGTCGCTCCTGGCGAATGAAACGAAATATAAAACCGAAATCGAAAAAGGCGATAAAGCTTTTGCCGCTAAGGATTATACAACTGCCAAAACGGCTTTTACCGCGGCTTCCGCACTGAAACCGAACGAAGTCTACCCCAAAGAAAAAATTAAAGCTGCCGATGAAGAATTGGCAAAAGCCGCTAAGGAAAAAGAAAATAAAGCCAAGTTCGACGCTGCCATGGCTAAAGGCGATAAAAGTATGTCCGGAAAAGACTATGCAGGCGCCAAATCTGCTTTTAGCGAAGCTTTACAAATCATACCCGCTGACCCAACGGCTACACAAAAACTTCAGGATGCCGAAAACAAATATGCTGAAGCAGAGGAACAAAAAAGACTGGAAAAGGAACGTAATGACGCCTTTGCCGCCGCAATGCTAAATGGAGATAATGCCCTAAAAGCAAAAAATTATACCGATGCCATTAGCGCCTACCGCTCTGCTTTGGAAGTAAAACCCAATGAAAGTGCCCCCAAAACAAAAATTGCTGAAGCAGAAGCTGCCATTAAAGCCGAGGCCGACAAACTGGCGAAAGAAAAAGAACAGCAAGCTCTGTTCGAAAGCCTTATCGTAGATGCCGATCGCATGTTTGGCGAAACGAAATTAAATGAGGCGAAAAATAAATATAATGAAGCGCTAAAAATTAAACCCGGCGAAGCTTATCCCGCTTCACAGATTGCAAAAATTGATAAGTTAATCGCCGAGGAAAATGAGAAAAAGGCGCAGGAATTGGCGCTGAATAATAAGTATCAAGCTGCGCTGACTAAAGGAGAAACCGCATTAAAAGCCGGAAAATTAAGCGATGCCAAAACAGCATTTACGGAAGCATCTACGCTTAAACCCAATGAGGAAACGCCAAAGAATAAATTGGCCGAAATAGAATTACTCCTCCTCGCCGAGGCCGAAAAGAAACAAAAAGAGGCCGAGTTAAAACAAGAGTATGACGCACTCATAGCTACAGCCAAAAATGATTTCAATGCAAAGAATTACGCCGCTGCAATCAGCTCTTATCAAAAGGCTGCGGTTCTCATGCCCAATGAAGCCGAACCAAAACTGAAAATTAAGGAGGCGGAAGATGCCCTGAAGGCTGTACAACTAGCCGAAGCATCTGCAAAGGAAAAACAAGCAAAGTATGATGCGGCTATTCTGAAAGGACAACAACTTTTTGCAGCTAATGATTATAATGCAGCTAAGTCGGCTTATTCGGAAGCTATGCAAATTAAACCTGAGGAATCTGAACCAAAAACGAAAATAGCCGAAATTGACGGAATCCTGAAAAGTATGGCCGACGCCGAAAAGGCTAAGAAAGATGCCGAAGAGCAAGCTCGAAAGGAAGCCGAATTGAAAGCACAACAAGAAAAGGATGCCGCTCTTGCTGCCGAAAAAGCTAAGAAAGATGCCGAAGAACAAGCACGTAAGGAAGCCGAATTGAAAGCGCAACAAGAAAAGGATGCTGCTCTTGCTGCCGAAAAGGCTAAGAAAGATGCCGAAGAGCAAGCACGTAAGGAATCGGAATTGAGAGCGCAACAAGAAAAGGAAGCCGCACTTGCTGCCGAAAAAGCTAAGAAAGATGCCGAAGAGCAAGCTCGTAAGGAAGCCGAATTGAGAGCGCAACAAGAAAAGGAAGCCGCACTTGCTGCAGAAAAAGCTAAGAAAGATGCCGAGGAGCAGGCACGTAAGCAAGCCGAATTGAAAGCGCAACAAGAAAAGGAAGCCGCACTTGCTGCAGAAAAAGTGAAGCAGGAAGAGGAAGAACGTAGACGTCAGGCCGAAGAGGAAGCGCGCAGATTGGCCGAAATAGAGGCTCAAAAACAACAGGAATGGGCTGCAGCTGAAGCAAAAAGAAAAGAGCAGGATGAAGCGCGCAGACAACAGTCTATAGAAAGTCAGAAAAAATTTGCCGAAGAGGAAAAAGCACGTGCCGAAGAGGCCGCCAGAAAGAGAAAAGAAATGCTGGAATTAGCCAAGAACAAAGCGAAAAATCCGGTTATGGTTCCGCCTAAAAAACGTATTTATCTCTTTGCTTATATATCGGGCACACAAAGTTCTTATGGCGTTGTGAATATGAATGATGGTTCCGGAAACCGGGTGATTAGTGAATCGGAATATAAATCTATAGCCAATCAATACAAAGACGCGATTAAATAAACGCTCAGACCAATTTCTTTTTCAATTTTCTATAGAAACGCAGGTTAAGGAATAAGCTCGAACAAGTTAGTCCCGCCAAAAATCCGAGCCACATACCTATGGCACCCAAATCGTACCAAAAAGTCAGCACATAACCTAGAGGCAAACCTATTACCCAATAGGATAATGCAACATACAAAGTGGGTGTTTTCACATCTTTTATCCCACGCAAAACTCCGACCCCAACGGCCTGTGATGCGTCTGAAATTTGAAAAAAGGCGGCAAAAAACATGAGGGTTGATGCCAATAATAATACCTCCGAATTGTCTGTAAATGCCCGGGGCAATTGATGGCGAAACAGGATAAAAAACAGAGAACATAAAACACCATATATTATACCACTTATGAGCGTACTATTTCCGATAATTTTAATATTCTTCCAATCATTTCTCCCATAAGCATTACTGATGCGTATACTCCCTCCCTGTGCCAGTCCGAATGATACCATAAAGGTAAATGCCGCACAACTGAGTGCAATTTGATGTGCAGCTTGTTCCACCGCCCCTATAGTTCCAATTATAATTCCCGAAACGGCAAAGGCTCCGGATTCCATTCCGGCTTGAAGACTGGTAGGAATGCCGATTTGTAGTAATTCGCGCATGGTGCGGTTATTCCATTTCCATTCCGAATGCATAACCGCAATATATTTTTTAAAGCTGCGGTGATAAAATACGATGGCAATCAATATTCCAAGAATAAGTATACGGGTAATCAGCGTACCCCAACCGGCGCCATTTAAATCCATCTTTGGGAAGCCCAGATTTCCGTAAATAAAAATCCAGTTTAAAAATATGTTTACAGGTATAGCCAGCACGCTGAGTACAAATGCCATTTTGGTCTGCTCCAAGCCATCTGTAAACTGCTTTAAAGCAAAAAACAGCATCATGGGTATGGTGGAATAGGCCATAATAACCGCATAGGGTTTGGCCAGGCGGACAACCTCGGGATCTTGTTTCAAGTGGTCGAGCACCCAAATATTCCCATGCAAAAATACAGCAATAAGAAAGGAAGCTATGGCAGATAGCAGGAATCCGTTATATAAATAATGCGACACTTTAAATCCGTCATTTCGTCCATTGGCCATGGATACCATCTGTGAAACGGAAAAAGTAATACCCATTCCCAATATAAATGGGATATTTATCACACTTAAAACCAGCGCAGATGCGGCTAAATGTTTATAGGAAACAGATCCCACCATGATATTATCAATCAGGCCCAAACTCATTTGTGAGAGTTCGCCTAAAATTATGGGCAAAGAAAGTTTCCAGGTTTTACCTGCTTCTATTTTCAGCGACATATGTTTATTTCCCGGCTATATAGGTATAAAGCTCGTTTTTATTCCAGTTATTTTGCGCAAATAATAGAATATCCTCTGCTTTCACTTCATGAATATGCGCTGCCATTTTCTGATAATAATCGGCATTTTCTCCGCGCATCAATATGGGCTTTAAAGCTACAGGCAAACTGTGTATGTTTTCGAATTTATTCAATAAATTTCCCGACACATATCTTTTCACCCGAAGCAATTCCTCCTCTCCCACTTTTTCTTCTTGCAATTTTGCTATTTCGCTAAAAATCTCACGGAGCGCATCGTTACTCATATCCGAACCTACTTCGGTACGTATATTCCACATATGGGTAAACCTTAAGGTTTGATATCCGCTTCCTACCCCGTATGTATAGCCATTTTTTTCTCTGAGGTTCGACATAAGTCTACTCCCGAAATAGCCTCCCAATACCACGTTGCTCAATGATGCTATAGCCATTTCGGCGGGACTGTTGATTTGCATGAGACGCGATACCCGTATACTGTTCTGTAGCGATTGAGGCATAACAAAATGCCCTTCTTTAAGTTCTGTTTCGGGTTTTTCAAATATAGATGTCGATAAACTTTTCAATTGACTTATGGCCGAATGGCTTAATATTGCATCGATTTCTGCAAATTCCGCATCGCTTATATTTCCGGATATAAAATACAATACGCCTCCCCCTTTCAATCTATTTGTATAACAATTCCAAATTTCTTCACGATTTATGGCTGCATGATCGGACTCGTCTAATAATCGTCCGTATGGATGCTCTGCACCAAAAACCAATTGTTGCATACCTCTATTGGCCATGAAGTCGGTTTTTTGCTTATTGATCTGAAGCTGATTGAGCTCACTTTTCCTATACAACTCAATTTCATTTTCCGGATAGATCGATTCTTCCAGCAATTCCAAAAATAAAGGCAAAGCTTTAGGCAAAAATTTCTTTAAGGTAAACAACATACATGATGCCGTATCTTTGGTACTTTCGGTAGAAATAAATGCCCCATATAAATCGGTGAGACTGTGAATCTGATGTGCCGTTTTGTTTTTTGTACCCCGCATCAATAAGTCTATGGCATAGGTATATGCCCTGTTAAATTCAGGATAAGCCGTGCCAGCAAATATGGCTTCTATACGCAAAGTGGCAGCATCTGAACCGGAAAACAGGAAGTAACGATTGCCCGTTTTCCCAATGCGTTCTTCGGGTAAAATATAATTTAATTGAAGCGCGGATTTAATTTCCGGAGCTTGATTTCTGTTTACTTTCATTTTGATTTTCCTTTATAATGCAACACATTCGCATATTCGGGTTTGAAATATTGAGCCGCTGTTTCCATCAACTCACTTGCTTGAAGCGCATTGTATTTGCCACGAATATAATTGGCACGCCCTGCATCACCCAGTGTTTCGAATAAAGCCAATTTCAAAGCCCGACTCTGGGTATTATCCAACGCATAAGCCTCAGCTGTTTCGGCTTTGTTTTTCAATTTCAAAATCTCTTCTTCCGGGAGCAGATTCTGTTTCAAATCCTCCAACACTTCCCATACTTTCTCCTCTGCTTTTTCGAATGAAACCGATTCTGACGGCATTCCGCTGATGATGGCCAATCCCTCATCAAATGAACCCAGTACGTATGCATGTATATCGTCGAAAATTTGTTCCTCTACCACCAAGCGATGAAACAAACGGGAACTTTCTCCATAACCCAAAATTTCGGTCAGAAAATCTACAGCATGATAGCCTTCTTGATCGAAACCCGGCATTGGAAAGGCCATATAAAACATATTTTTGGGCACATCCGCGCTCACTTCTATCTGTCTTCTTTCAGTTTGAACGGGCTCTTTGCTTAAATTTCTTTTCTGAATTTCTCGAGCCGGTATATCCCCAAACCACTTTTCGGCCATATCAAACACCGTTTCAGCTTCCACATTTCCACTTACAACCAAAACCGCATTATTGGGCGCATAATGAGAAAAGAAAAATGAACGCACATCTTCTAATCCCGCCTCTTCTATATGGGCTACGTTTTTTCCGATAGTAGGCCACTGATAGGGATGTTGTGTATAACACATGCTGCGCAAATGATGCCAAACATCCCCGTAAGGTTTATTTAAATAGCGTTCTTTAAACTCCTCTATGACCACTTTCTTCTGAATATCGAGCTTCTCTTGATTGAAGTCTAATTCCAACATTCGGTCACTCTCTAACCAAAAGGCCGTTTCCATGTTAACCGCCGGAAGGGTTATATAATAATTTGTAACATCATTATTTGTAAAAGCATTGCTCATTCCTCCCGCATCTTCTACCGGTTTATCAAAATGCTTTATATGCCTAGATCCTTCAAACATCAGATGTTCGAACAAATGTGCAAATCCCGTTTTATGCGGATTTTCATCTCGCGCACCCACATTATACATGATATTAACCGTAATTAATTGTGTAGATGTATCGGAATTTACTAAAACTTTTAAGCCATTAGCCAATTGCTTTTTTGTAAATTGAATCATATTTTTAATCTTAGCACAAAGGTCATAAAAAAAAAGGCAATTCCGATTCATTTTGACCAAAATAAACGAAGACAAATCACTATTTTTGAACTGTGAAAAAATATTTGAATTATATCCTGATAGGCTTGGGCCTTATTACCATAATTGCTTTTTACATTTATGAAAAAAAAGCCATTGATAAGACCAATCGCGACAAGTTTAATCAATCTATAGAATCTCCCATTGCGGATATTTCTAATATTGACTCGTTTAAATTACCCGATATGCATGGAAATACAATTCCCATGTCGGTATACAAAGGAAAAGTGGTGCTTGTGGATTTCTGGGCATCCTGGTGCCGCCCCTGTCGTTCCGAAAACCCGAACCTTGTGAAATTATATACGGAATTTAAAGATCAAACTTTCGAACATGGCAATGGATTCGAAATCTTGTCTATTTCTATCGATGTGAATAAAGAATCCTGGTTAGCTGCCATTAACACCGACCAATTGCAATGGAAAGGACATATCTCTGATTTGCAAGGATGGGAAAGTACTATTGTTGAAAGCTATGAGGTCGAATTTATTCCCCAAAATTTTCTATACGACGGAAAAGGAAAACTTCTGAAGGTAAACATGAAACCGGCCGAACTCACTTCTTACCTTAAAAGTATATCCAAATAATTGGCTTTTATGTATAGCAGATCCGAAGAAAAATATTTGAAGACAATTTATATTTTGAGCGAAGAGAATAAAAAGCGGGTCTCTACCAACGACATTGCCGATATGCTCGAAAGTAAAGCCTCTTCTGCTACGGATATGATTCAGAAATTGTCGGATAAAAAATTGGTGAAATACGAAAAATATAAAGGCGTATTGCTCACCCCGAAAGGACTGCGTACAGCACTGGAAATTGTCAGAAAGCAACGTTTATGGTCCACATTCCTGATTCAGCATCTACATTTTTCCTGGGATGAAGTTGGATCTATAGCCGAACAAATGGAACATATTAAATCGCCCAAACTTAGCGATAAACTGGATGCATTTTTGCAATTCCCTCAACGCGATCCATACGGAAATCCCATTCCAGATAAATCAGGAAAAATACCCAAAACGAAAAGCTGTCTTCTGTCTGAAATCGAAGCCGGTGAAAAAGGAATCCTCCTTCAAATCAAAGATCAGGATGCCGACTTTTTATCTTATTTAAACAGCATGCACCTGAAACCGGGTACAGAGATTTTGGTGAAACAAAAATACAATTACGACCAAAGTATAATCGCACAAATAGGTCGAAACGAACTTATGCTTTCGGAAAGGGTAACCAAAAATTTACTCATAATACCCTCCGATACGCAGCATTGATTTCCGAAAAGTAAATACAGACTTATTCCGCAAAATAAATCAACCTCACTTGTCGGTCGACCTGCAGCACTTTTTTATTGGGAAAATAAGACGCTATCCTATCCTCGAATCTATATTCGCCATACAAGAAATATTCGCCCGCATCTATATAAAGAAGCGAGGATGGTTCTAATTCCCTTATCAGAAAATCTATTCTCTCCTCATCCCAAAAAGTGAAAATATTTTGTGCTTTTAATGCGCTATTTATTTCCTGCAAAGGAACTTCCTTAAGATTGGAATGGTAGGCCAAGGTCAACCCATACCATTCAGGAAATAACAATACGACAGCGCTCCTGTGCTCTTGTTGAAACTCGGAGGTCAAGCTCGCAACCCGCTCGGGATGATCATCGGGTTTGGCGTTGAATTTCAATCCGGATAGCAAAGCGATCAATATAGCTATCATCAAATATTTACCCCGCGCCGTTTCATTCAATACCGAAGAAAGCAATATGCCAAAAACGGGTACAAATCCGAAAAATAAAAAGCTTAAATATCTGGATTGAAACATGGGTTTATAAAGAGAAAAAACAAATACAGAGAGGTACAAAAACAGTAAAACCACACCCAAAAAACCTGTCCACCTCCACGATTCGGGAGTAAAACGCAATTGTTTTAATTTCACTCTGCTTTCCGGCAATAGCAACCCAATAGCCAGCAGCAGAAGTATGATCCAAAACCGGAAATTAAATGCCGTATTCCACTGTCCATATAATTGTTTCCAATCGGGCGGACTACCCCATAGGGTATTATCCGGATCCGAGAGACGTTGCAATAAAATCCACCCAAAAGGAAGGAGTAGGACTGCCAACAAAAATGAAAAAACAAGAATCGAATGCAGTGGTTTAACCTGTTTTTTTAGAATAACCCAATAAAACAAAGGCAAAGTCAACACACTTAAATAATGTGTATACACAGCCAAGGCGGTTAACAATGCAGCGGAAAAAATAAAATAAAAGCCTTTTTTTTCTTGAATAAAACTCAATAGAAAAAGCGCCAAACTAAGCATAAAAAAACATAAGGCATAAGCGCGCATTTCCTGCGAAAAAATCCATTGTTCCTGCAGGAACGTAAACATCAATGCCACAAAAAATGCGATTGATTGCTTATAAAAACGAGAAATAAGTGCAAACCAAAGTGCGGGCACTGCAGATGCTGCAAGGAGAGAAGGCAGGCGCAATGCCCAAACTTCTGTTCCAAAAACACGCATCCAGTAATGCATAAAAATCTCGTAGGCAGGTGGATTATTCCCTTGCAACAAAATAGACACTATATCCTTTACGGGCAAAAGTGCATGATAAAAAGTAAAAGGTTCATCTCCGGAAAAGGAGACTTTGGTATAAAAGAGACCTTTCAGAAACAGGTTGAATCCGAATAACAAAAACGTATAGGCATAAACTTTTTTGGTTAACGGATACATCTGTATTTAGTGCTTAATAAATGGGAAATAAGCAGGCGGCATTTGATCGGCATGCAGTACAATAAAATAAGAACCTTTTCCCAGCATAGAAAGCGAAATCTGATAGAGACCTTCACCCTGAAAGCTTCCTGTTTGCATGGTTCTTCCGGCCATATCCACAATCATATAATCCGATTTTCGGGGCACTTCCAGATACAAAAAATCGCTGGCCGGATTCGGATAAATTTTCCATTTCGTTTCTTTTTCCGTTTCCAGATCAACGCTAACCGAAGTTGCCGTTGCCCCAAATTCGCCAAATTTAGACAAGAGCAGCGCCTGTATTCCGGGGCCATAGCTTTGGGTATATCCTACAGCAACAAGTCCCTTATCGTGCGAGGCACAAATTCCATAGAAACCGTCAATGGGGAAAATAATACCCGATTCCTTATTAAAAAAGGGCAAACCATCGGGGTAACTGCGGATTACCACAGCCTGAAAATCATCATTATACTTATATCGGCTTTCACCGGCCATTATAAATACATCATTTCCAAAATGGGCATAATCATTAATTTCCAAACCATAATCATCCCATTCCGGTGCCATCAAATGCCATAATTCCACCGATGCAGAATCGTCAAGTTTTATTTGCAAACTTTTGGAAAAATTTGTGCTATCGTAATGGAAATATCCACCGAGCATAATTCCATTTCCATGGGAAACAGCAATACAATTTAATTTTTCATTCTTCCCATAATCAAAGCGCAAACTATCCAAAAAATCGCCATTGCCATTCACGATCCACACCATTGCATCACTGCTGTCAACATACGTGCGAGTAGCATGGCCGCTAATCAGAAAACGATCGGGACCATACTGAACAATATCCGTAAACACGGTATAATCCGAACTTTTAAGTACGTATGATTTCAGCGTATCCAGATTTTCATTGAGTTTCAACAGATATCCATTTGTAGCGCCTCCGCCTTCAAAAAAGGTTTCACCCACCAACAGATAACCATCACCGGTAGCAACGGCGGCGTGACATAAATCCCATTCATCCGTACCGCTATATCCTGTTTTTATAGTATCTCCATTCGATAAAATCTTGGCATAATAAAAATCGTATTCATACGGAAAAAAACCGTTACTGGAACCGGCTATAAGGTATTCACCGGGGAGATTGCCCTCCACAATAGCTTCGGCCATATCGACATTGGCTGTACCTATACTTTTTTGCCATTGGGCTATACCCAAAGAGTCCGTTTTAATAATATACATATCAGAAGCTCCCTGTCCCATAGAACCGGAATATCCGACAACCAGAAAACCCGAATCGGGAGTAAGAATAAGATCATTACCTTTTTCTTCATTCACTCCCCCATAAGTGCGTACCCATGGACTTTGAGCAAGAGCGCTGAACGACAGGAGCAGGCCAAGTATGCTTGCACTAAATTTAAGATTTACCCGCATTTTTTTTACTTTTTATTCCAGAAAAACTTTTCACCATTCCAAAATATCCTCCAAATCCGGAGCTATATTTTTCGGCCACCAGGCCTTGCAACTGATTGGTTCCAAGATTAAAAACCCATCCCTTACCCAGATCAAAGCCCAAATCGACACCAATCGAATAGCTTCCCCAGCCTCCATACGAAACACTTCCCCCAATCATAATTTGCGCGTCGGGATAACCCCAAACCCGAATGCTTCCCATAGGCATAGCACCGGAGAACAAACGTTGAGAAAAAATCAGACTTCCATACAATTTAAAGGGAATAAGTTCTCGATTATAGGCTATTTGAATCTGTGCCGGCAGGGGCAAAATTCGCCTGCCTGTAAACTTACCCTCGTTTACAATGCGCATGGCGCTATCACCTAAATTTTGGAAAAAATCTCCATTCAGGTCATAGGGACTATTCAAAACCACGCCTTCAAAATTCAGACTTGTATCCAGGGCCAAACCTTGCGAAAATTTTCTTGTTTGCACAAAGCCAAAATCCTGAGCTTTTATAGAGATAGAATTCTTCCGTGTGGGATCCTGAATATTCAAGAAAAAATCGGCTCCCATTCCCCAGCCATTGGGGTAATGATATCGGCTTTTGGAGGCGTCGTTTCCGTAATATGCAAAATCGGCGCCGGCATTCAGCGTAAAAGCATCTTCAGAGGTATATAAGTGCCCTGAACGAATAGATATATCGGCGAAATTACTTGCATTAATATAAGACAGGGCGAATCCCATATTTCCGGTCCATTTCCCTTTAGTCATCTGATGTATCAATCCGAACGACAGCTGCTGATAGGCCAGGAACTGTAATCTGTCGTCACGAAAATGCAGAGTATCACCTTTGAATGGAGCATTGCCGTAAAACATCAATTTATAAGTATCTCGCGATAATCGGCCGCTTGCCACAACTCGGTTTTTATAGCCCACATGATAGCCCCAATTTCTTTCTTTTCCTATAAATTTTTCAGGAAAATGCACAAAAGAAAGTTCGGCATTCAGATCCAATCCCAATCGGTTCACATTCTTCAGGCGTTTATCCGTGCGACTTTTCATAAGGGGACTTATTTGTTTCCCTCCACTGATAACCTTAAGCAATTCTGCATTGAGGCTGTTGGATTGATGTTCCAAAGAAGCCTGTATAGAAAAATGCATGGGATTTTGGGTATAATTTGCCGGAAAGGCGTGGTATTGAGGCCCGGATGAAAACCACATCATCATGGGGAACAACCAATTCAGTGTATCACTAACTACAGAAACCACAAATAAATCAGATTTTAGATATTATACTTAAGTTGACCTTTCAATTTCAGATGCATATAATAATTATCCTTCCAATGCGTCAAGGCCGGTTGTCCGGATGTTTGAAATTTAATTTTAAAGCGTATGCGAACGGCTTGGCGAACATGCTCTAATGCCGATTCAGACAAGCTTCCGGTCAACTCAGAAACGACGGGACTTATAGATTCATTATTCATATCCGTAATTGCCGGATCGAGCTTGGTTTGAAACAAGAGAGAATCCAATGTCTGTCCCCATTCATCTTCGAAATAAAGTTGAGCCTCGGCAGCCAGGGGAAAGAAATTTTCGGCCCAAAGGGTGAGTCCTAATTCCTTAATCTGATCCGATTTCAACAGCTTTGCCATGTCGGCTTTTACCGTATCCGAAAGCAATAATCCGTCCATTCCAAAAGAAAATGGCGCATCAATACGTAGACGAATTTCGGATTTCGATTGGGCATAAATAAAATCATTCCCTCCCGATGATGGTCCGTTAGGGTTGATAATAAAATCGGCTTTCATTTTAATTTTATCGGGAATATTCTCTACAAAATCGATCAAATTGCTATTGCTGCTTTGGAACAAAATATCCTGCACCGTAGAAATATATTCGGGATTATTCCATTGTTGATTAATGGCTCGATTAATATTCACCACTCCCCCTATAATAGGGTGTTGCAGGGCAACTACATTTCCTGTGCGCGTATTAATACCGGTCAATTCCTGCAATTTCACCCTCAAATCTACACCGACTCCATTGGTAATTTTCAGGTTCATCAAAATATCTTGCAATTGCAGAGAACCCGATTGAATCATATTCAAGGCTTGAATATGCAGAGTATCCTGAGTAAAACTAATTGTTTGGGTTTTAATTTTCCCACGAGCATAATGCGGTTTCAATCCTTTCAGATTAAAGGTTAGTCCCACCAATTGCGTTCCGGCATTTACCGTAAAGGGCTGTGCATTTGTGGGTAAATATGCCGTAATGCGCAATCTCAGCTTATTCGACAAGTTATTATTATCACCAGAAAAATCAAGAAAATATCCATTTAAATTATTAGTAGTGCTCAACAAAGCCGGTTTAGATCCATTCGAAGCCGACATAGATTCCAATTGCATAAAGGCTTGTCCGTTCTTTACCGCTTTTGGAATTTCCAATTTCACATCGAGGGGTTGTGTTGCGTAGGAAAAAATTTGCAATTCGACCATTCCTTCCGACAAAATAGCCTCGAGTAAATTCGCCTGAGTAACATTAAAATCGAGGTAATTATCATAAACCACAAACATGGCGCCGGGACTTACATTGAGGGTAAGTGGGGCCGTAAAAGAATACACTAAACTGGTATCCGGAATATTCAAAACGCTATCCACCGGAAGGGTAAATACGTTCTTATCGAATACATAATTCAACTTACCGTCAGGTGCTGCCTGCACTTCGCCAACTGGAATAATATTAGAAGGTGTAAGCGTGGTTTTTGCCAAGGGAGCTTCCCAGTCCGTTTCCCAATTCGGATCGAGTTTACAAGCCTGAAAACAGAGCATAAACAAAATGCCGAACAGAGCTAAAATCGGGATATTTTTTGTTTCCATAGAGTAAAAATATAATAATATTGACAGAAAAAATCAATAGCCGTATTTTTCTTTCCAGAGATTCCTCAATCGTTCTCTGTATTCCCCTTCCATTCTATTCTGTCCCGGAGAATAAAAAACTTTACCTTCTGCAGATTCGGGCATAAATTCCTGGTTTACAAAATTACCTTCATAGGCATGTGCATATCCGTAATTATCGCCATATCCCAGCTCTTTCATGAGCGAGGTGGGCGCATTACGCAGGTGCAGGGGGACGGGTAAATTTCCACTTTGCTTTACAAAGGCCTGGGCTTGACCAATGGCTTCATAGGCGGTATTACTTTTGGCAGAAACGGCGAGATAGATAACGGCATTCGACAAGATAATGCGACTTTCCGGCCAGCCAATAACCGACACTGCCTGGAAGCAAGAATTGGCAATTACCATAGCCATAGGATTAGCCTGTCCAATATCTTCGGCTGCAAGAATAAGCAAACGTCGGGCAATAAACTTCACATCTTCTCCTCCTTCGCACATGCGTGCAAGGTAATATATGGCGGCATTGGGATCACTTCCTCTTATACTTTTAATAAAAGCCGAAATAATATCATAATGCAACTCCCCATTTTTATCATAAGAAGATATATTAGAAGCCACAGCCTTTTGCACCATTTCATTGGTAATAATAAGGGGCTTATTCTGTTTATTCACCTCCACGGTAAGTTCGAGCGCATTTAATAATTTGCGGGCATCTCCACCGCTGATTTTCAACAAAGCATCCGTTTCCTGGAGTTGTATATCTCTTTCCTTCAGCTCTGCATCCGACTCAATAGCATGATGCAAAATTTCGATCAATTCATCCTTTCCATGATGTTGCAGTGTAAAAACCTGACAACGACTCAGCAAGGCGTTGATTACTTCGAAGGAGGGATTCTCGGTAGTGGCACCAATCAGCGTAATGGTTCCTTTTTCGACTGCGCCGAGGAGACTATCTTGTTGACTTTTATTAAACCTGTGTATCTCATCAATAAACAAAACCGTTCTTTTTCCTTGCGAAAAAAGGCTCGATTTAGCCGCATTGTCCAATACTTCCCTCACCTCTTTCACACCACTATTGATGGCACTTAATTGAAAAAAAGGCCGGTCGAAATGCTTGGCTAACATCAGGGCCAGGGTTGTTTTTCCCGTACCGGGAGGACCCCAAAAAATCATGGAAGGTAAAATCCCATTTTCAATCATCAATTGTATAGGCATTCCCTTTCCGAGCAAGTGTTTTTGCCCTTTATAGGAGTTTAAATCCTGAGGCCGCATACGCTCTGCTAACGGTGAAGTATTCATAGGACGAAAGTACGATTTTATTTCACGAAAGTGGAGCTTAATTTACGTATATTCGCACTATAAAAAGTAAAAATTCCATGTCGATTTCAGCGAAAGATGTAAGTAAAATTTATGGCGAACAAAAAGCATTAAACGGAGTCAGCTTCGACATTAAGTCGGGCGAAGTGGTCGGATTTCTTGGTCCAAACGGTGCCGGAAAATCTACCATGATGAAAATCATCACCTGCTATTTGCCTGCCAGTTCGGGTCAGGTTTGGGTGAACGGACTAAACGTTAATGAGAATCCGGAAGAAGTAAAAAAACATGTGGGCTATTTACCCGAAAGCAATCCCCTTTATTACGACATGTATGTACGCGAATACCTGGAATATGCTGCCGGCATGTATGGAATAAAAAATGTACGCAAACAGGCGGATAAAATGATAGAATTAACCGGACTTTCGCCGGAAAAACATAAAAAAATCGGGGCTTTATCGAAGGGTTATAAACAGCGTGTAGGCATAGCACAAGCCATGATACACGACCCAAGCGTTTTAATATTGGACGAACCGACCTCTGGCTTAGATCCCAATCAACTCGTTGATATTCGCAAGCTCATCATAGAAATAGGTCGCGAAAAAACAGTTATGCTCAGTACCCATATCATGCAGGAAGCCGAGGCTATGTGTAACCGCATTATCATTATTAATAAAGGGAATATTGTAGCCAATAAATCTACATCCGAAATAACCCAAAGCTTAGGCAAGAGACAAGTAATTCATATCGAATTCAGTGCTGAAGTGCCACTCAATGAATTGAGAAAAATAGAGGGCATACTAAAAGCTGAAAAGTTGCAAAACAACAGTTATCAAATCGAAGCCAAAGAACAAATTGATGTACGCAGTGCCCTATTCCAATTTGCCGTTGCCAAAGGCGTAACCATATTAACCGTTGCCAAAAGCGATCTAAGTCTGGAAGATGTATTTCGCTCGCTTACAGGCAAAAAATAACTTAGAAATGAAAAAAACAGTCCTGTTTCTGCTTCCTTGCATATTGTCATGGGGATTCTATTCCTGTCAGAATACAACTACGCAAGCCCCCAAAAACAACACATCTTATCTTGCTTTAGGCGATAGTATTTCTGCCATTGCGCAAGCGAGTCTTTCGACCCATTTGCAAGAGAAAATGAAAAAAGAAGGCAGCGCAGGAGCTGTATTGTTTTGTAGTCAGCATGCCCAGGAAATCACCGATTCACTGGCCGGGATATATGGAGTAAAACTAAAAAGAATTACAGAAAAAAACAGGAATCCCAATAATGCATTTTCGGAAAAGGAAGATCATAGAATGTGGACTAAAATGCAGCAATGGCATAAAGAAAAGGGTACTGCCGCTCAAGCCGAATTGGTCGAAAGCGAAAAACGCGTACTGTATTACAAGCCTATATTATTGGCAATGCCGACTTGTTTGGCATGTCACGGACCGGAGGAGCAAATAGACAGTCTGACCAGAAAACATATAGCGCATTATTATCCCGATGATAAAGCTATGAATTATGCCCTGGGAGATATGCGGGCATTGTGGAAAATAGAATTCAGTAAAGAAGATTAAAAAAAACAGAATAAAAAAAACCGACTTAAAGAATAAGTCGGTTTTTTTGCTTTAAAAATAGGCTTAACCTCTTTCGGCAATATTAACATAATTGCGGGTAGTGGCTCCTGTATAAATCTGACGAGGACGACCGATTGGTTCTTTATTATCAATCATTTCCTGCCATTGAGCAATCCAGCCCGGCAAGCGACCTAATGCAAACATAACGGTGAACATATCCACCGGAATACCCAATGCTCTGTAAATAATACCGGAATAGAAATCTACATTCGGATACAATTTACGTTCGATGAAATATTCATCATTAAGCGCAACCTCTTCCAATTTTTTAGCAATTTCTAATACCGGATCATGAATACCCAATTTATTCAAAACATCATCACATGCTTTTTTGATAATTTTAGCACGCGGGTCGAAGTTTTTATATACGCGGTGTCCAAATCCCATCAAGCGGAATGGATCATTTTTATCTTTTGCTTTGGCGACAAATTTCATTACATCACCACCGTCATTTTGAATCAGATCAAGCATTTCGATAACAGCCTGATTTGCTCCGCCATGCAAAGGTCCCCAAAGGGCTATACAACCGGCAGCGATAGAACTGTATAAATTGGCCTGAGAAGAACCTACGATACGCACTGTAGAAGTTGAACAGTTTTGTTCATGATCGGCATGCAGGATTAAGAGTTTATCCAAAGCACTGGTAACAACCGGATCAATTTCATATTCCTGACTTGGGAAAGTAAACATCATATGCATGAAATTATCGACATAACCCAACGAGTTTTTGGGATAATTAACCGGGTGTCCCACAGAATTTTTATATGCCCAAGCAGCGATTGTTGGGAACTTAGCCAACAATCGGGTAATGGTAAGATCTACCATATCCTTAGAGCGGTTTGGGTTAAGCGATTCGGGGTAAAAAGTAGAAAGGGAACAAGTGATAGAAGCTACAACGCCCATTGGATGAGCATAGGTTGGATAAGCTTCATAAAAACGCTTCATATCTTCATGAATCAAGGTATGCATTTTGATTTTCTCAGAAAATGCATCCAATTGAGTTTTGGTCGGAAGTTCGCCCTTAATCAACAAATAAGCCACTTCCAAAAAATTACTGCGTTCTGCCAATTGTTCGATTGGATATCCTCTATATCTCAAAATTCCCTCTTCTCCATCAAGAAAAGTAATGTTAGATTTCGTAGCGCCGGTATTTTTATATCCGGAGTCCAGGGTTACTAAACCTGAATCTTGACGCAGATTAGTGATATCAATTGCTTTTTCATTTTCTGTACCCACCACAACTGGAAGTGAATAAGACTTACCTTCAAATAATAATTCGGCTGAATCTGACATATAAAATGTACTTTTAAAAAGATTTCTATTATAAATTTCGGCGAAAAATAAGTATTTTTTTTCTTTTCTGTATGCGAAACAGAAAAGTTTTTACCCAATAGCAGCATAAATAAAAACAATAAACATTTTTTAGAGGTTAATTTGCATATAAAAAAAAAGTCATTAACTTTGCAGCCTTAAAGTAGAATTACGTAAAGACAATAAATTTAAGAAATATCATACGGATATGCATCTTACAACAGAAGAAAAGAAAGACATTTTCAAAAAATTCGGAGGAAGCGAGAACAATACCGGTTCTGCAGAGGGACAAATCGCTTTATTCACAAAGCGAATTGCACACTTAAGTGATCATTTAAAATCGAACAGAAAAGATTTTAATACAGAGCGCAGTTTGGTAAACCTGGTAGGTAAACGTAAAAGGTTATTGACCTATCTAAAGAACACCGAAATTGACAGATACAGAGCAATACTCAAAGAGCTCGATTTAAGAAAATAATTTACAAATTGATGAAAAGGCAGTTTTTTTAAATTGCCTTTTCTTTTTTTATTATAATTCACTGAATATGAAATTAGAAGCTATTTCACATACATTTGAAACCATACCCGGATTTGAGATTACCTTAGAAACCGGCAAAATGGCCAGACAAGCAGATGGAGCTGTAGTACTACGTTGTGGTGAGACCATGATATTAGCCACAGTGGTTGCTGCCAAGGAGGCTCGTGAGGGTCAGGGATTTTTTCCATTATCTGTTGAATACAGAGAAAAGTATGCCTCAACGGGTCGATTTCCCGGAGGATTTTTGAAACGTGAAGCACGTCCCAGCGACAACGAAGTTCTTATTTCGCGTTTAATTGACCGGGCTCTTCGTCCTCTTTTTCCTGAGGATTATTATTGCGAGGTTCAGGTATTTGTACAATTGATTTCTGCCGATAAAAACATTCAACCCGATGCTTTGGCCGGTTTGGCCGCCAGTGCAGCACTAGCTGTTTCGGATATTCCGTTTAGCGGTCCTATCTCCGAAGTGCGTGTTGCAAAAATCGATGGAGCCTATGTAATTAATCCCGGTTTCGACAAAATGTCGGAATCGACCATAGATATGATAGTAGCCGGTACTTCAAAAAATATTTTGATGGTAGAGGGCGAAATGAAAGAAATCAGCGAAGCAGAAATGGTGGAAGCCATCAGCATTGCGCATGAAGCTATTAAAGTGCAATGTCAGGCTCAATTAGACCTGGCTGCAAAAGCCGGTATTTCCGGAGAGAAGCGTGAAATTCCGGCATTTCCGCATAATCAGGAATTGCGTTTCAAAATGCAAGCCGAACTATATGATAAAATTTACGCCGCTATGTCTATTGCTACAGCAAAACATGAGCGTCGCGATACATTGAAAAAAATAAAAGAAGAATTCTGTGCTTCGTATAGTGAGGAAGAATTGGCCGAACTTTCCGGATTAATCGAAAAATATTTTGGCGATTTGGAATGGGAAGCGGCCAGAAATCTGACTTTAAATGAGCGCAAAAGATTAGACGGACGTGCATTGGACGAAGTTAGACCTATTTGGATCGAACCCAACTTCCTTCCGGCCGTGCATGGTTCAGCCTTATTTACACGTGGCGAAACGCAATCGCTTACAACGGTAACCCTGGGTACCAAGCTCGATGAGCAATTGATCGATCAACCCATAAACCAAGGTACAGAGCGTTTCCTATTGCATTATAATTTCCCTCCTTTCTCTACAGGGGAAGCAAAACCGGTTAGAGGTGTAAGTCGCCGCGAAATCGGACATGGAAATTTGGCTCTACGTGCTTTGAAAAACATCTTAAAATCTGTAACCGATAATCCATACACCATCCGCGTTGTTTCGGATATTTTGGAATCCAACGGATCTTCTTCCATGGCCACTGTTTGTGCCGGTTCACTTGCCCTACACGATGCCGGAATTAAAATGCCTAAACACGTATCCGGAATTGCAATGGGATTAATTACCGACAATAGCGGAAAATATGCCATTCTATCGGATATACTCGGAGATGAAGATCACCTGGGAGATATGGACTTTAAAGTATGTGGCACCGCTGATGGTATTACCGCTTGCCAGATGGATATAAAAGTGGACGGACTTTCGATGCAAATTATGACCGAAGCATTGGAACAAGCCAAAAGAGGACGTCTTCATATCTTATCTAAGATGATTGAAGCATTACCTACTCCACGCGAAGACTACAAAGAATTTGTTCCAAGAATTGAGCGTATTGTAATACATAAAGATTTTATCGGAGCCGTTATTGGTCCCGGTGGAAAAATTATTCAGGAAATGCAAGCAGCTACCAATACGGTTATTACCATTGAAGAAGTGGACGGTAAAGGTATAGTGGAAATTGCATCCAACGATAAAGCCGGAATTGAAGCAGCGTTGACCCGTATTAAAGGTATTACAACCATACCCGAAGTTGGCGATGTATATAAAGCAAAAGTGGTAAGCAATGTGGACTTCGGTTCCTTCGTTGAATTCCTTCCCGGAAAGCAAGGATTGGTTCATATTTCTGAATTGGCTTGGGAAAGAGTTGCCAAAAGCGACGATGTAGTAAGTCAAGGCGATATCATCGATGTTAAATTAATCGGCGTGGATGAAAAAAACGGCAAATTCAAACTTAGTCGCAAGGTATTATTACCTAAACCGGAGAAAAAACAAGAATCAACAGAACAATAATCGCGTTTTATTATATCTCCTTATTTCCCCAATGCATTTCCATTGGGGATTTTTTTTGCCTATATGCTTCTTTTAAATAGCCCTAACTCCCATTATCTATAATATTATTTGTAAAATTGTATTCATACAACTTATATTAAATCATGTCCACATCAAAAAGAATTGCCATATTTCCGGGCACTTTCGACCCGGTAACTGCAGGTCACGAATCCATGGTAGTCAAAGCCTCGCAATTGTTTGATGAGATTATTGTAGCCATAGGCTATAATGCTTCAAAACCCACCGGATATTTCAGCATGGAACAACGTATGGAATTTTTAAGGCATACCTTTCAACATATTCCTAATGTAAAAATTGATGCCTATCAGGGATTAACAACCGACTTTTGTAAGCAAAAAAATGCACGTTTTATTCTTAGAGGCCTTCGCTCTTCTACCGATTTCGAATACGAAAGAAATATAGCTCAGGCCAATAATGCCCTCGTTCCCGAAATCGAAACCGTTTTTCTCATTTCATCACCGGGACTTTCAGCTGTTAACTCGAGCATAGTGCGCGATATACATAGACATGGAGGCGACGTCAAACAGTTTTTGCCAACGGCCATTCATTCCTACTTTTAATTAAAAATTTGTTAAGCATTTACTGCCTTCTCAATTAATCCGTTTCCATATAATATGAAATCACTTCTTCTTGTTATTCTTATTTTAAGTCAAACGGCACTATGGGCACAAAATGGTCGGACTACCTACGTAAAAGGACGCATTGACGATGCCAAATTGCAAGAAATTCGAATAGCCGTTTTTGAAGATTATTTTTCGCTTAAACCCAATATTTTAGCAAAAGCGAAAATTAAAGATCTGCAATTCAAACTTGAATTCAATATAGACAAACCTTATGTAGCCCGATTGTATGGGGGATTGTACGACAAACAGCTGATATTGGAGCCGGGCATGGAATATGAAGTATACGTACGCAATGATAGTACGCAACGCCTCAAAATAGTCCAAAATAACGCAGGTTCAGAAATAAATAAACTCTATGTAGACCTCCTTTTTCATTTCGACGAATTTATATCGAAAAATGATATGAAAATTGTCCGCGGTCAATATACCAAAGAGATATTGCAGTTTACCCAAAACCTGAAAGACTCTCTGCAAAACGAAATGAAAAATCCGCTTATAGCTGATTTTATAAACTATAGATGTGCCGAACTCGAAATTGCAGGTAGGGCAAAATCACGCTCTAAAATTTATGTAGACTATCTCTATAAAGAACCCATTCATATTTATGGAGCCGAATTCATGGCCTTTGTTAAGGATTTTTACGGAGGTTATTTCTACGAGAATTATATCAAAAACAGTTCGGAACCCATACGAAACATTATTAAAAACCAAATGGGATGGACTGCCTTGAGTAAAGCCTTCGATTCCATTCCATACTATGGGAATAAAAGCGATTTAAGAGATTTGGCTTTATTGGTCGGACTTTCGGAAGCCCTGTATGATAAAGACAATTTCGATCCGGAAAATATATGGTTCCTCTTTCGCGAAGCAGCCAAGAAAAATGAGAACGAACAAATACGTATCGCCGCAACACATTTTCTTGAAAAATATGCACCCCTCGAAAAAGGAATGGCCTTACCTATCATCGACATAATGGACGAAAAAAATAAAAGCCTTTCTCTGCAAACCTTTATCGGAAAGCCAATCTATCTCTGCTTTTTTGACCCCTTTACTGAAACGAGTACCATAGAAATTTCGAGCTTAAGTTACCTCTACGAAAAGTACAAAAACAGCATACATTTTGTTCCCGTTGCCGTTAAAGCAAGTGCTTATGAATTGCAAGAGTTTAAACTCGGAAACGGCATTACGCTTCCTCTTTACAGAACAGAAAATGTGGAGGATTTAATCCCCTTCCGCATACGAAGCACCATAGCCTTTTTTACCATAAATGCCAAAGGCGAATTTGTAAATGGAAATGGCCCTATGCCACTTTTTGCCGATTCTGAATTGGAAGCCCTTTCAGCAGGTCGATAAGGCTATATATTTGTCGGTCACAATCAATTCCTATTTCGTTATATTTGTGCTATGAAGCATATTGTATTTTTATCCATTGCCACATATATAATCAGCATGTCTCTTTCGCTGCACGGTCAACGAAAGCTTGATGCCTATTATAATTACGGTATTTTCAAGAACCAAAATGAAGAAATTTATATAGAAAATTACCTTCGTATTTTGCCCAAAACCTATTTTATAAAAAATAACGGACAAGGGGAACGCAGTGGCCGTGTTTCGGTGCACTTTACATATAGCTCGGGCAGCAGTATTGTATTTGAAGATAAGATTATTTTAAGCACGGGCGAACTTCTACCCACAGATACAAATTCCTATTCCCTACCCGGAATTTTCAGACATCCGCTGAAAGAAGGCAATTATAAATTGCAGATATATCTGGAAGATCTACATGCCGATGGAATAAATACACTTACCCACAGCGATAGTATTTTCGTACATTTTAATAAAAACAAACCTCAAATGAGTTTTCCCTTTTTTACATCTGAAGTTAAAGCCGAAGAACAGGGAAGTATTTTCAACAAAAGCGGACTTTTTATGCTTCCTTATGAAGGAATTACATGGCATAATCAGAGCGAATTCATGACCTTTTATCAAGAGATTTATGGGGCATCGAGCTATATAAAAGACAGCATTTATTTATTGCATTATTACCTTCAGGATTTAAGTAATGATCAGGTTATTTCAGAAACCGAGCAAAGTAAAATTCTACCCCTTCAATCTTTCAATGCCAGTATAAATTATCTTCCCATTAAAGACCTGAAGCCGGGGTTTTATTTTTTTGTAGCCGAGGTCAGAGATATAAATCAGAACGTTTATACACAGTCCAAAATGTATGTCCAAATCGTTGGGAAAGAGCCGGAATTCAACCTAAGCGATATAGAATCTGTAGGAACCGAATGGCTCACCTACGTCAACAACCGCGATACACTTGAAGAATATATTCGTTCGCTCGCTCCCATTAGCAACCGCAACGAAATCAACCTCGCACAATCCATACTCAAAAGCGAAAACAGCGATGCCTTAAAAAAGTATATCGTTTCGTATTGGTATAGAAAGAGTGGAGAAGACAGGTTGCAGGCTTTTAAAGATTATCGTTTCAAGGTAGGTTTTGTAAACACTTATTTTTCCACACCCATACGTCGCGGTTATCAGACCGACAGAGGTCGTGTTTATCTGCAATATGGTCCACCCGATGTACGCAGCGAAAGGCCAAATGAACCGCACGCCTATCCTTACGAAATTTGGTGGTATTATAAGTTGAAAACACAATCGAACCGCAAATTTGTATTCTATACCACAGAATCGGCCACTAATGATTATGAGCTGCTTCATTCGGATGCAATCGGCGAAAGACGAACGCCTAATTGGGAATTTATACTGAACGGCAGAGGCAAAAAAGACTCAGATATAGACAATAATTCCTATCAACAAAACTATGGATCATGGGGCAATGATTTATGGCGAACACCTAGGTAATACTTCTTTTGCATTTAATTTTTCGTAATTTTGCAGTATTATATTAAGGCAAAATGGAGCAAAGCAAAGCGGCAAAAATCAGGCAATTCAACCCCAATGATTTAGCAAATGAAAATTCGAATATATTTGGGTTACCTTTTCTTGCCGAAGAATCGGACACCATTTTAATTCCCGTTCCGTGGGAGGTGACCGTATCTTATGGAGCCGGTACAGCCAAAGGGCCACAGGTAATTATGGAGGCCTCTAAGCAGGTCGACCTTTTTCATCTTTCTGTGAGAGATGGTTGGAAACAAGGAATATTTATGGATGATATTCCCCATGATATTTTAAAGACCTCGAAAAAATATAGAAAAAAAGCCGAAAAAATCATCGATGCATTAAGTGAAGGTCCACTTTCTGAGGAAATGAAAGCTTTACAGGAAGAAATAAATCAGCAGTCTAAAAGTCTGAATGCCTACGTAAAAGCCAAAAGTGAAAAGTATTTACAACAAAATAAAAATGTAGGTCTTGTAGGCGGCGATCATAGTACACCCCTTGGTTTTATTAAAGCCGTAGCCGAAAAACACAAGGACATAAGCGTACTTCAAATAGATGCCCATGCCGATTTACGTAATGCATACGAGGGCTTCACTTATTCGCATGCCTCCATTATGTATAATGTATTGAAAGAAATACCCCAGGTTAAAAAGCTGGTTCAAGTGGGCATACGCGATTTTTGCGAAGAAGAATACGAGTTGATTCAATCAGAGCCTAAGCGCATTCAATGCTTTTTTTATGAGCATATGGCTCAAGACAAATTCAATGGAAAAACCTGGGATACGCAATGCAAAGAAATCATATCTAAACTTAGTAAAAAGGTTTATATATCCTTCGATATAGACGGGTTAGATCCCAAATATTGCCCCAATACGGGTACGCCTGTACCGGGCGGATTGGAATTTCATGAAGCGGTATATTTAATTCGGAAAATTGTAGAAAGCGGAAAACAAATAGTGGGCTTCGACCTAAATGAGGTTGGAGACAGTGAAGATGAATGGGATGCAAATGTAGGTGCCAGAATGTTGTTCGAACTCTGCCACTGGTCTGCTGTATCCAAAGTAAGAAAATAGAAATTTTAAATAATGAAAAAAGGATTTGTATACAGCGTGGTGAAGGAAAAATGTCCCCGCTGTAATGAAGGCGACTTATTTAAACACAAAGGTCTTTGGAGTTTAAAGGATATCGGAGCCACACACGAAAGATGTTCGGTTTGCAATCAGGATTTTATGATGGAGGACGGGTTCTACCTGGGGGCTACTTATGTAAGTTATGCCATTGCAATTGGGATTGCCGTACCTATTCTCACCATTTTATCTATAGGATTTGGCGTAGATTTCTTTATCATACTTGGCGTAATCTTGGTCGTATTACTCCTGCTTACCCCTCCTATTATGCGTTATTCCAGAAGTATTTGGTTCAATTTTTTTGTGCATTACGACAAAGATTGGAAGCAGGAAAACGAAAAACAGAAATTACAGGCCTAAGTATTTCTGATTTTATACTTACTATTTATATAGCGAAGCACTTTCTTGTAGATCCAAAACAAGATAAGTGCCGATATAATCCCATATAACCATCCGACAAGTATATCACCCGGATAGTGCACGCCTACCATTATGCGACTTATAGACACCAATACCGAAAAGGAAAAAAACAAAATCAAACTGCTTTTTTTCATGAAGAGATAGGGTGCAAACAGAAGCCAACAAAAAAGGACCAATCCCATACTATTAGCGGCATGGCCTGAAAAAAAACCATAGGCTCCACAATGCGGAGCCAGAAAATTCATTTGTTCCAAAAGCGTATCAACCTGGCAAGGTCTGGGTCTTTGTACGGAATGTTTGACCAGATTTGCTCCCTGATCTGTAACTACAAAGAGTAAGACTATAAAAAACAATGGAAGAAAGCCTTTGCGTTTCCATTTATAAAAGAGAAAAAAAGTGGCAGGCAATACGAAAATCAGCCAGGCATAATGCGAACTGAAAAAACGCCAAAAAGCATCATTGTGCAGAAAAGAACATGTATTGAGTTCTATAAATAACTGACTATCTAAATCGAGCATATAGGGCATGATTTACTCTTTATGCCGGCTTTTCAATAAAAAGGCCGCTTCTCCGGATATATTTTTCATTTCTTCTTTTGCACCTATGCGCTCAAGATATGCACAATAGACACCATTTCCACAGTTCCCTATACGCAAAAACAACCAATCATCATCGTTTGGGTTTGCCGAATAGAGATAGGCGTCATAAAAATCCCCTTTTTCATCTTCATCTCTACATGTTGCCAGCACAATACCGCTATTCAATACCGCAGTGAAAGGACCTTCGCTAAATTTATCTTTACGTATACTCATTCGAATGTCCAACAAGATGTCGGTATAACTGATCATTTTAACGTTCAAATCTATACAGATATCATTTTTACATCCGTATAGGTTAACCGATTGGTGGAGGGGAAATAATTCAGGAAATTGAAATTTAAAATCCGATTTTCCAGATTCTTTAATTTCCATAAATGCTTTATCAAAAATCAGTTCGGCATGAGGGAACATGTTTTCCACATCATGCACAAAAACAGGATTATACATAGATTCCTCGCTCACAAAGCGACTTTGCTGTGCATAAAGCGGCAAAGACAAAATGAGTAAAAAAAAAGAAAAACCAAGTAGGCTAAAATTCATGTTATCTATTCACTTCTTTCCAGATCAAATCCTTCAAAGCAGAAATACCTTCGCCGCTGTGCGAAGAAAAGAACACAAATTGCATATCCGCATATTCCTTTTTAAGGGCTGTTTTCAATTCTTCATCGAGCATATCGGCTTTACTAATGGCCAAAAGGCGCGGTTTATCCATTAATTCGGGATTATATTTCTCTAATTCATTACACAAGATAGCATAATCTTTTCTATAATCCGAACTATCGGCGGGAATTAAAAACAACAATACGGCATTTCTTTCGATATGGCGCAGGAAACGAAGTCCGAGTCCTTTTCCTTCATGGGCACCCTCTATAATTCCGGGTATATCGGCCATAATGAAGGATTTGTGATCATGATACGAAACGATTCCTAATTGAGGAACCAAGGTTGTAAAAGGATAATTTGCTATTTCGGGTTTTGCTGCAGAAAGCGTAGAGAGCAGGGTACTTTTTCCGGCATTTGGAAAACCTACCAGACCCACATCTGCCAGCACTTTCAACTCAAGAATAATCCATCCTTCAAGACCTTCACCGCCCGGTTGCGCAAATCGAGGTGTTTGTACGGTTGAGGATTTAAAATAATCATTACCCAAACCCCCTCTTCCACCTTTCATGAGAATATATTCTTGATTTTCTTCTGTAATTTCGAACAAAATCTCTCGGGTTTCACCGTCTCTTACCACGGTTCCCAGAGGTACATCCACAATAACATCTTCGCCATCTTTCCCGTGTTTCAGGGATCCCATACCGTTTTGACCATTGGTGGCATGAATATGTTTGCGGTATTTCAGGTGCAGGAGAGTCCACAATTGAGGGTTAGCACGCAGAATAATATGTCCGCCTCGCCCTCCGTCACCACCATCCGGGCCTCCTTTGGGAATATACTTTTCTCTACGAAAAGAGATTGCACCATTTCCACCGCTTCCGGAGCGAAAGAAAATTTTCACATAGTCAACAAAATTGGAGGCCATTGAATAAAATTAAGCAGCTTACGCCATATTTGTATATACCTTTTGAACGTCGTCATCTTGTTCCAAACGTTCAATCAGTTTAATCACATCTTCTTCCTGTTCTTCAGATAATTGGGTCGTATTTTGGGGAATCCATTCCAATTCGGCGCTCAATACTTCCATTTTTCTTTCTTCTAATGCTTTCTGCATATTTCCGAATTCAGAAAAAGCACAGTGAATAATTAAATTATTTTCTTCATCGCGACCCAAATCTTCCAGTCCGAAATCAATCAATTCCAGCTCCAATTCTTCATCCGCATTCGAAGTATCTTTCACTTTGAAGGTTCCTGTTCTGGTGAACATAAAACTCACACTTCCGCTATTACCCATATTTCCTCCACCTTTATTAAAATGCGAACGAACATTGGCAACAGTACGAACCGAATTATCCGTAGCAGTTTCCACCAATACGGCAATACCATGCGGTGCATACCCTTCGTACAATACCTCCTCAAAATTGTCCAAAGTCTTATCCGATGCACGCTTAATGGCTGCATCAATGCGATCTTTGGGCATGTTAACCGAGCGCGCATTCTGAATACAACGACGCAGCTGGGCATTATTGTCGGGATCAGGTCCGGCGGCTTTAACAGCTATTGCAATTTCTTTTCCAATTCGGGTAAATTGTTTTGCCATTCTATCGTAGCGGGCAAACATTTTATGCTTTCGTGTTTCGAAAATACGACCCATTGAATAATAGTGTTTTGTTAAATAAGGCTGCAAAGATACACTAATTCAATGAAAAATCCGTAATTTATCGGTCTTACTTTTCCGATAAATCAGAAAAATTATAGGTAGTACAGTCTAATATTTATTTTACTTTTGTCAAAACGAGTTAAAAGATATGTGGGCTTTATACAAAAAGGAATTAACCGGATTTTTCGGAAGCCTTACCGGCTACATAGTCATCATTTCATTTTTGATGGCCAATGCGCTATTTATGTGGCTTCTTCCGGGAAATATTTTCGAAATGGGTTATGCGGCAATAGACCCTCTTTTTATCAATGCACCCTATATTTACCTCCTGCTAATCCCGGCAATCACCATGCGTGCTTTCGCTGAGGAAAAAAAAGCGGGAACAATTGAAAGCTTGCTCACCAAGCCTTTGAGTGATATACGCATTATTTTAGGCAAATATCTGGCTGGTTTTACCGTGGTCTTTTTCTCTGTTTTACCCACGTTAATATACGTCCTGAGTATATACCAGCTTGCTTCCCCTAAAGGCGATATAGATTTAGGCGGAATATGGGGTTCATATATAGGCCTATTGTTGCTGGGCTCGGTCTATCTTGCAGTAGGTATTTTTACTTCAACCCTCACAGAAAATCAAATTATCGCACTGATTTATTCGGTTGTTATATGTTTATTTCTAACCTGGGGTCTGGATATGATTGCACAATTCAATTCGGTTAAAATCATCGATTTATTAATTATAAACCTGGGTATTTCAGAACATTATAACAGCATCAGTCGGGGTGTAATCGACAGCCGCGATATAGCCTATTTCATCAGTGCAGATATAGCCTTCCTTTATGCAGCCAATTTAATGTTACAGAAAAGAAAATGGTAATGAAAAACGGAAAATCAAATTCTCGGAAAAAGTCGGATCTGTTTCGTTTTGGAGCCGTACTATTGCTATTAGTCGGCATAAATTTTATCAGTAATTTTCAGTTTTATCGCTTAGACCTGACGGCCGAACAGCGTTTTTCGCTGAGCGACAGTACCAAGGCTATGCTGAAAGGACTAGACGATGTGGTCTATGTAAAAGTATTTCTTGATGGCGATTTAAATGCCGATTTCAAGAAAATGCGCAATGCTTCTAAGGAAATGTTGGACGAATTTAAGGCCTATGCCGGGGTTAATCTCCAATATGATTTCGAAAATCCCTTCCGGGCAGAAGAGGAAAAAAACAAGGAAAAAGCAGCTTTTGATTTGATGAACAGAGGGCTTTCTCCATTTGTGGTGAATGAAAGGTCGGCAGATGGTACACGGGTGAATATGATTTTCCCGGGAGCATTGATTTCCTATAAAAACAAGACTGTACCGGTGAACTTCATGAAAAGTCAGGCCAAAAGAGCACCTGAGGCTGTTTTCAAAGAAGCCATTGAAAGCCTGGAATCGACTTTTGCCCAATCTATTTATGTATTGCAATCTCTGAATCAGCGTAAATCACTTGTTTTTGCATCCGGACACGGCGAATTGACCGAGAGGCAATCTATGTATTTCAGAGATCAGTTGAAGGAAATCTATTATGTTCAAACGGCAAAAATATCCAGCGATCTGCGCAGCATACCCAAGGAAGCCAAGGTTTTGATTATCGCTAAACCCGATTCTGCTTTTAGCGAAGGCAGCAAATTTGTAATCGACCAGTTTATTATGAATGGCGGACGGGTTTTATGGTTACTCGATAATATTTATTTCCCGTCGGACAGTGTGGCAAGCGGCCTAAGAATAGGCGTACCGTTTAATTTGAATCTGGACGATATGCTGTTTAAATATGGGGTGCGAATTAATTACGACTTACTCAATGATGCCCAAAGTGGTAAGATTATTTTGCCTCGTGGCGGAGATCCGGAAAAAGGAATGGAATTCAGACCCTGGGTATTTTTCCCCAGTATGCAAGTGAATCCCGATGCAGTAATCACCAAAAATATAGGCAATGTAAAGCTGGAATATGCCGGCAGTATAGATACCATTAACCTGAAAGATGTAAAGAAAACACCACTACTCTATACTTCGAATATGAGCCGTGCGCCTAAAGCACCGGTGCGTCTTACTCCGCAAATTGCGTTTATGGAACCCAGTCCGGCCGTTTTCAATAAAAATAAACTTATGGGCGGGGTTTTACTAGAGGGACAATTTACTTCTGTTTTTGAAAACAGATTGGCCAAAAACGAGGGTGCGCCAGCCGAATTCGAACCTCTTTTCAAAAGCAAGGAAACGAAGATGATTGTGGTGAGCGACGGCGATTTAGCCATGAATTATTTCGACCCGCAAAGTGGCGAAAATTACCCTCCCGGTTCTTATCCGCAAACGGGGGAATATTTTGGCGGAAACCTGAAATTTTTAATGAATAGTGTGAGTTACCTTATGGACGATGGATGGCTGATTCCACTCCGATCCAAGGATTTCAAAATTCGCATGCTGAATACGAAAAAATTGACCAAAGAGAAAAATTACTGGACATGGATGAATACGCTTGCACCCATTGCTATGGTGGGGATATTGGGACTTCTCTTTTTTGTGTACAGAAGATACAGATATGCTAAAAAATAAGAATTATGAAGAATAAAAATATGATATTGGCCTTGGTTGGCCTGGTTTTAATCGGCATTGGAGCTTATTTATATTTCAATCAGAGTAAAAGCACTTATGAAGCCGGTGAAAAAGATTTTGGAATGGCTGACACCTCGGGTGTGGATAAAATATTCCTGGCCGATAAAAGCGGATTGCAAACCACTTTAGAAAAAGAAGGGGTTAACCGTTGGAAAGTAAACGGGAAATATACAGCCCGAATTGATATGCTCGAAAACTTATTTGATGTCATAAAACGTATAAGCGTAAGGGCTCCTGTGGCCAATTCTGCTTCCGAAAATATTTTGAAAAGATTGGCAACCAATAATATTAAAGTCGAGATTTACCGTAAGGGCGAACTGGCAAAAGTATACTATGTAGGTGGTGGTACGGCCGATAATTACGGCTCCTTTGCCTTAATGGACGGTTCGGAAAATCCATATATATGTTATTTACCCGGACATAACGGATATTTGACCAATTTCTATAATCCCAATCCGCTCGAATGGAGGGATCGGTTGATTTTTGCCATGAGTCCCCGCGACATCCGATCTGTACGCGTAGAATATACATACGAACCACAAGCCGGATATACAGTGGAACAACCCGAAAGAAGTATTTTTGTTGTGAAAAATGCCATGGGCGAATCAATCCCCTTTGATACCAATATTGTGAAAGCTTATCTGTTGGAATTTAAGAATATTGCCTACGAAAGCTTTGTAGATATACCCAAAAGCACAATGGATTCCATAGCCTCTAAATACAATTTATTCACGCTTCATGTAACCGATGTTTCGGGTAAGACTACAGTGGTAAAAGGCCATAGAATAAAATTAATGGCAAATACTTACAATGAATTCGGTAAAGAAGTAGAATACGACGACAACCGTATGTACGGCGAAATAAACAGTTTTGGCGAAGAATATATTTTCCTGCAATATTTAACCTTTGACCGCATTTTAAAAACACCTGCATTTTTTCAGGGGAATTAGTGAATAAGTTTATTTAAAAAGCAATACAGACTTAAAGTTTAAATTTTATATTTGTCACTCAAAATCTAATTCAGACATATGAATTTCATCATACAAAGTAAAGCCCTGTTGCAACAACTTCAAATTGTTGGTGGCGTAGTATCCGGAAATAGCAATTTGCCTATTTTGAACGATTTTTTATTCGATATTAAAGATGGAGAATTAACCATCTATGGGTCGGATATGGAAACTACAATCAGTTCTAAAATCCCGGTTCAATCCAACGAAAACGGAAGAATTGCCATTCAGGCAAAATTATTGACTGACACATTAAAAACTTTTGCAGATCAACCGCTTACTTTCACGGTTCAGCCCGATAATTACAATGTAACGGTGACTTCCGAAACCGGAAAATATAAAGTAGCCGGACATGATCCTGCCGAATTTCCAAATTTGCCCGAGTTCGAAGGTGGAGCCGAATTAAGCATCGATTCTTCCCTTTTGGCTCAAGCTATTTCGAAAACAGTTTTTGCCACAAGCAACGACGAAATGAGACCTGTGATGATGGGTGTATTCCTCGAATTGGGTCCGGACGGCGTTAATTTTGTCGCCACCGATGCACATAAATTGGTAAAATATTCGCGTACGGATATCACAACTCCCGAGGTTCGTTCTATTATTCTACCCAAAAAACCATTGAACCTTTTAAAAACTATTTTATTGAGTTTTGATGCGCCGGTTCAAATCAAATTCAACGAGAAAAATCTCTTGTTTATTTTCGAAAATATTACGGTACAAAGTCGTCTTATCGAAGGCAAATACCCCAATTATGAAGCGGTTATTCCTAAGGTAAATCCTAATCAATTAACCGTAGACCGCAATCAATTTATCAATACACTTAGAAGGGTTTCCATTTTCGCTAATAAAACAACTTATCAGGTACGCCTGAAAATGAGTGGAAGCGAATTGCAGGTTAGTGCCGAAGATTTGGATTTTTCGAATGAAGCAAATGAAAAACTTGTCTGCAATTATCACGGTGCCGATATGGAAATTGGATTCAACAGTAAGTTTTTAGGCGAAATGTTGAATAATCTGGAAAGTGAAAATGTAATCATAGACCTTAGCGAAAGTACACGCGCCGGCATCCTTCGTCCCGCCGAAGTAGCAGACGAACACGAAAAATTGATGATGCTAGTTATGCCTATTATGCTCAATAATTAATAGAATATATTATAAAGTACATGAGAATGAGGAGGCAGCTCCTCATTTTTTTTATGACTATAAAAGATAAATATACATTGGTATTGGGCGAACTGGAGAAATTGTATCCGGATGCGCAGACAGAATTGATATATTCGAATCCATACGAACTATTGGTTGCGGTGGTATTGAGTGCACAATGCACCGATAAAAGGGTCAACCTCACCACACCGGCTTTGTTCGAAAGATTTCCGGAACCTGCCGATTTGGCCCTGGCCGATGTAGAGGAAATTTTTGCCTATATACGCAGCATCAGTTATCCCAACAATAAAGCCAAACATTTGAAAGGCTTAGGCCAAATGATCATGGAAGAATTCCAGGGCAATATTCCCGATAATATGGAGGACTTACAAAAATTACCCGGAGTAGGTAGAAAAACCGCCAATGTAGTAATGTCTGTGGTTTACGAAACTCCGAATATGGCTGTAGATACACATGTTTTCAGGGTTTCGGAGCGAATAGGGCTTACGAAAAATGCCAAAAATCCCCTGCAATGCGAACAACAACTCGTGCGTCATATACCCGCCGAAAAGATTTATAAAGCGCATCACTGGCTTATTTTACACGGGCGTTATGTTTGCGTAGCCCGTAAACCCAAATGCTCTTCATGCAGTCTGAAATCCTATTGCAACTATTATAAAAAAGAGCTGCGTTAAGCGATTAATTTGGTTTTATAACCCAGAGAAAGGAGCACTTCGTTTACCTTTTTACGCTGATCGCCTTGTACCAATATATCGCCTTCTTTCGCACTGCCACCGGTTCCACACTTATTGCGTAAAAGTTTGCCCAAACTTTGCAAATCTTCATCGCGTCCAATAAAACCCGTAATGAGCGTAACTTCCTTTCCCGCCCTTTGTTTGCGGTCAAGGCTTATGCGCAGAAGCTGCTTTGACGGCTCGGGGGTAGAAACTTGTTCGTCCTCTTGAGGCAATACAAAATTCGGATTGGTACTATACATTAATCCACCCGAATTACCTGTCTTTTGCTTTTTCATAACCCCGCAAAGGTAAAGAAAAGACTTCATTTTTTGTAGTGAAAATAGGCACAGATAAATTCCCTTTGTATCTTCGTAAAAAATATAAATCATGCTGAAAACCAAATTTGGAGATAAACTTATTGAAGTAGGATTAGACAAAGACGGGAACCCATTTATAGAGGCTGTTTCCGATGAATATACCATAGAAAGGATACATTCCAAATACCTCAAAATCACCAAAGGAGAAGAGCTTTATCATGTGCTTTTGGAAGGGATTGATTTTGGCGAAAAACAAATCAGCTTGCGTATCAATGGCGAAAAAAGAAATTATTTCATCAAAGATGCTATGGACGAAAAGCTTGAAAAATGGGGTTTGGGACAAATGGGAGAGAAAAAATTCAACGAACTCAAATCGCCTATGCCCGGATTGGTTTTAAAAATTGAAGTAAAAGTGGGCGACCGAGTTAAAAAAGGAGATCCATTGCTGGTTTTGGAAGCCATGAAAATGGAAAATATTCTTAAATCCCCGGCCGATGTAATCATTAAAGATATAAAGGTACAAGTGGGAAATGCGGTTGAGAAAAACAAAGTGCTTATAGCTTTTGAATAGTGGAAATAAAGGGAGAATTTACTTATACTTTCCAATTAAACGACCCCATTCGTAAAAGGGGAAAAAATGGTGTTGTTTGGCTGGCTACTCAAAAAGAAAGTGGCAATTTTGCAATTATTAAATGGCATAAAAATCCAGCCTCAAAGATTCATATTGCACCACATAAACACATACAATCGCCTATAGAAGAGATTGTGCACGAGGGCAAAAAATTCAGCGCTTATGCTTATCTGAAAGGTGAAGATTTGCAACAACAATTCGACCAAAGAAAAAAGATTTGGCGCAAGGCCGATTTCATAGTGGCTAAATGGATTCAAACCCTGGAAATTTTAGACCATATTCATCAACAACAACTTTTGCACGGGGATATTAAATTATCGAATCTGATATATGATGCCTCCGAGGATCAAATGAAGCTGATAGACCTTGATTCGGTCGCAGCATTTCCGCTTCAACAGCCTATGCAAAGAGCTTTTATTTTTAGTGCGCCCGAACAATTTCTACAAGTGAAAGAATTGACCGGCCCCTGGAGTGATATTTTCTCGAGCGGAATTTGTTTTTACAGTCTGCTCAGTCAGGCACTTCCCTACTCTATGCAACATCCGGCTATGCTCGAGCAAATGCAATTGTCTCTGCCTTTACCCAAAAGAGAAGAAATTCCCGATTCTTTATTTCCCATTTTTCAAAAATGTTGTGCCAAACCTTTATTCCCCAAACCACCCGGAAAAAAAGCAGGCAATGAAGAAATTAAAGCCTTGGTTTTGAATATTGCCGCACGTTATGCAAAGGCAAGCGATTTAATCACCGATCTGAAGAATCTGGATTTAAGTCCGCCCAAAAAATGGTATTCTTTTCTTAAATTTTAGTCTGCAGAACAAGCATCGCAATATCCTTTAGCAAAAAAGGATAATTCTTCTTTTTTAAAGCCTTTGGGGAAATCGACCTTGGGTACTGTTTCCATTTCTATACAAAAGGTTTTCCTGCAAGCCAAACACAGAAAATGTATGTGTTCATGTACATGCGGCTCACTGCCATGATGATTGTGCATACATAATGCATAGCGGGTAACTCCGTCTTCGGAAGGAACTTTATGCACCAATCCTTTGTCCATGAATGCATGCAAAGTCCTGTATATAGTAACCCGATCAAAATCCTTTTTGAAATATTCTTCCAATTCGGGTTGCGATAAAGCATGACCCTTTTCTTTAAATAGATGCAATACCGATTTGCGCACCGGTGTATTTCGTATTTTATGCAATTCGAAAAGGGATAATATATCTTTATCAATATTAGTGGACATGACTCAACACATTAATTAATATAGCCGGTAAAGCACCAAAAATAATCAATATAATTTCTTTCAAATTCAGACTTTGTTTTTTATGCAAAGCCCATAAAATAAAAGCCGACATTAATAGCAAATTCGCCGATGCAAAGCTGGCTAAAAAGGGCAACATATCTTCGCTCACATGAGTCACAGATTGCCAAATCGGAAAAATCCAGAAGGTGGGAATACCGGCCAATATCAACAATAAGGCTTTCTTAGGCAATATGTTTAAGGATAAAAGTAAGCCATAATTTCCTGCTTTATGCACCCATTCGTGTAAAATGAGCGACAGGGTAATCGGTATCCACATTTCGGGTAAGGCATATATACCCAGAACCAGGCTAAAAGAGTTGACTATATTGTGTATATAATCGGCCGACACAATAGAAATGGCATCAAGACGCATGCGTCCACGCTGTGCAAAGTGCAAAATCAAACTAAAAAGAATGCCTACCAATAAACCCCAAATATCAATATGAAAATGCCCCAACTGATGATGCGCATCTTCCTGAAAATGAAGAAAATGTAGCAAAACCGCAGCCACAATGGAGCCAACAGAAATGAGAGAAATCGTCCTGACCCAATTATTGCTCTTCCCCTGAATAAAATACCATAAGGGTAAAGCTATTAATGGTGTAAGCGAAAGTAAAAAAACTGCAAACAGTATATGCGCACTCAAAACGTAAATTTAGAGTGCAAAGTAAACAAAAAAGCAACAATGTTGCAATACTTAATCTAAAATTGAGTGGAGAGGGGTATTTATTGGTCTTTCCGGGTTACGAGGATTTTATCTATACGTTGTCCATCTTTATCAATGACTTCCAATTCCAGATTATCTATGCGCACTTTGTCTCCAATATCGGGAACTTTACTTGTACGCTGAATGATTAATCCGGCCACTGTAGTAAACTTATTCATATCCTCATTTTCCCATTCTATATCGAAATATTTCAGAAAATCTATCAAAGAATATTGTCCGTCAACGAACCAACTATTATCGTCTCGTTGTACAATTTTATAATCTTCCTGATACTCTTCAGAAACGTCCCCCACCAAAGCATCGAGTACGTCATCCATAGTCACCATGCCTTTTACGGATCCGAATTCGTCGACTACAATTCCATAGTGAATTTGTTCGGATTTAAACATTTCGAGTACTTTATATGCATAAGTATTTTCGTTGAAATAAACAGGTTGTTTAATATACTTCTTTATATCAAATACCTCATCGGTGGTGGGAGTAAAAAGGTCTTTCAGTAGAACTATGCCTATAATATTTTCGAGATTACCATCTTTAGAAACCGGATAAGCAGAATGTTTTTCATGGTTAATTTTATATTTGATTTCCTCCCAGGTATCCTCCAGTGTAAAGAACACAATATCTTTGCGGTGGGTATAGAGCGAATTCACTTTACGATCGCCCATTTCGAAGACTCTTTCTACAATATTTTGTTCAATATTCTGAATTTCGCCTCCTTGAGCGCTGTCTTTAATTATAGACTTAATCTCCTCTTCAGAGACTGCGGATTCAGATTTATTCTTAATGCCCAGCAATCTCAAAATGGCATTATTAGATGCCGTTAAAAGCCAAACAAAGGGGGAAGTAATAACAGATAAAAGGCGCATGGGTTTGGCCATGATGGTAATTATCGGTTCGGGGAAAGTCATCCCTAATTTCTTAGGCAATAATTCGCCCAATACGATGGACAAATAGGTAATAAACACTACCACCAATAAAGTCGCCAATTGCGAGGAATAAGAGGCTATAAAGGGGATTTTGGCAAGCAGATCGGCAAAAGTTCCGGTAAGTTTATCTCCACTATAGACCCCGAGTAAAATACCGATTAAGGTAATTCCAATTTGAACGGTAGAAAAGAATTTGGTTGGATTTTCGGATAATTCGAGTGCGGTTTTGGCATTCGAATTTCCCTTTTTTTTCGCACTTTCAAGTTTAAATTTTCTTGAAGCAACCAATGCCATTTCTGACATTGAGAAAACCCCGTTTAATAAAATTAAAACGAGAATTATGATTATTTCCATGTGTACATTTTGACGCGTAATAACTATAGTTTTTTATTAAAACGCACACAAATATACTATTTTGCTTCAAATTCTTACAAAGCGAATTTACAGTTATAGCTATTCTAAATTCCTGTATCGCTTCATGGTATAAGCCGTGCATATCCTAATTCCTTATATATTTGTCCATGCAAATCAACAAATCTACACCCTATACTGCACTATTATTGCTACTGTTTGGATGTATACTCTGTATGATTTCCTTACCCAATCATTACAATTTCAGAACCTTTGCCTTCGATTTGGGAATGTTTAACCATGCATTGTACGATTTTTCGCATTTCAGGCATAATATTTTCACGCTCGATTTAAACCAGCAACAGTCATACTTTGCCGATCATTTTGCACCGATCAGCATACTCCTATCTCCCCTACAATTTCTTTTTGGATCCTATACACCTTTACTTATTCAGTGTGGGATGATAGTGCTTGGCGCCTATTATGCATATGCCTATGCGCGTTTGCAAGGATTGAGTCTTCTGCAAAGTCGGCTGATTCTTATTCAGTTTTTCCTTTTTTGGCCTATTATACACGCCGTATCATTCGACTTTCATACCAATGTTTTAGCCGCCATGTGGGCCATTCCGATTCTCTATTATTATGAAAAAAAACAGCATTATAAGTCCTTCATTTTTGCTTTATTGATCTTAATTTCTAAAGAAAATATGGGATTATGGTTGGGATTTTTCTGGATGGGATATGGCTTATTGCACAAAATGGCTCCAAAAAAATTCCTGATTCGTTTTCTGATTCCCGGGATAATCTGCATACTCTATACGGTCATCACCGTGAAATATATCATGCCGGCTTTTAATTCGACCGACGTCAATTACCAACTTTCCCGTTATACCCACTGGGGCGAAACGCCAACAGATATTATAGATAATTTCCGTAGCAATCCCATGTTGTTTATAGAATTATTTATAAACCTCGATTCCTCCGGAAAAACTATAGAGTTCGGACCCAAAGTTTTGGTGTGGATTATGCTCATTTTTTCGGGCGGATTTTTTGCCTTCCGCAGGCCTCAATACTTCCTGATGATGTTGCCCATACTGGCACAAAAATTCTTATCCGGGAATGAACTAATTCAGGGCATAGGACTACATTACAACATAGAATTCGTGCCCATTCTAAGTTTCATTTGGATAAACGAAAGTCGGTATTTACAAAATAAAGGTCGCTTTCTTCTTTTCGGTATATTGATGGCTGCAAGTCTTTGTGCGATCAGCGTAGGCATACAGAAAAGCAATCCTTTTTTATACAGATTAATGGCATTTTATCAGAAAGACCATTATAGTTCAGATTTCGAAAACCTATCCGAAATGAAAAGCTTTTTGAAGGAAATTGACCCAAAAATTCCGCTTTCCGTATCGAGCGAACTGGCGCCTCATCTTGCGTTAAGACCAAAGATATATCATTTTCCAAGAATTGCAGATGCGCAAATGGTCGTTTTGGTAACCGAGCATAGCAATTATTATCCACTTTACAGCAAAGAACTCTTTTTGCAGGAAATTGAAAAAATAGAACAAATGGGCTTTGTGAAAAAGAAAGAAATTCCCAATTTAGTTTTGTATGTAAAAGAATAAATCAGGGCTTACATTGGGGTGCAATTCCCAAAACATAGTTTTTGATAATATCCAGATCCGTTGCCGTTTCGTCGCCTTTAAATCCTTTGATATCGGAGAGAGTGATACGCCGGGCATATTCGGCGGTGAGTATGGAAGACACAGGCATAAAAGTCCAATGCCATTTTTCTTCCTCATATCCTGTAAGGCGGTCTATGCCTTTTGGGGTATAGGGCTGACAAAAGCCGAAGAAAGGGGCATTTTTTTGCAGCCATTGATATTCCAATTTTCCTTTACCCGACAAAAAATAGGCATCTTCGAGGCTATTGATATCTATATCTGTACCCCAGTGGTGGCGCGAACTTCCGGGCATACTGCTATAGAGTAAAATATATCTTGCTCTTTCTGCGGGCTCACTCACATCTTTTGCCAAATTTTTTCCTTCCACCAATCTTTCTCCGTTCCATTTAGCTTCCCATATACTTTTTTGGCGATCGAAATTTCGTGCTGCGGAGATAATGCGTAGCTGAATCCCATCCTTTTTTGCCGAATCGGCCATAGATTGAAAAGCCTGATAGGCATCTATGCGCAGGTACATGGACGAGGATGCGTAGGGCGGTTTAATCAGCGTAAAAGAACCGGGATAATCGGCATAATTAATTTTGCCCAGTAAATAATCGGGATCTGTATACGAAATTGTATCGAGCAGATTCATTTCGGCCTTTGGTGTTGCTTTATGCACAATCTGGGCATTGCAAGAAAGGGTAGAAAAAACGATAAAAAAAGTAATACCTATTATACGCATAGAGCGAAGTTAGCCATAAAAATAAAAAATATACAAAAAAAGCATGTTATAAAATTCACAAATAGAGAACAAATAAAAAATAGACATTACTTTTGTAGAAGCAGAAAATGAAGCAAAGCGGGTTTATATATATATTTATACTGATTTCGTTGGGATTAATCGGTTGCAAGGGTTGTGGTACCGAGCAGCAGATCGAATCCGAATTGGAAGGCACTGAATTTATGCAAGCACCTGTATTCGAGGTAGACACGCATATTTACCCCCTATATTTCAGGGGAAGTTCGACCAAAATTCCTTACGAAAAATTTTCGCCAGAAAATGCATTAGACGGGGATGAAAAAACTTATTGGGAAACCATTCCCGGCAATATAACCGGTGAATTCCTTGAATGGGTATGGGATGAACGATATATCAGTGATATAGAAATTCTATTTTCGAATGAAATATTCCATGCCAAGGTAGAGAATTATTATATATACGTAAACGACAGTTTAACCGGTTTATATTTGCCCAATCAAAGGGTATCCTTAAACAAGTCGGTTCAAAAATTACGCATAGAAATCAACCAAACACCGGGTACAAACAAGGCTGAAATTCCCGTTCAAAACGATAGTTTGTCGAATACCGGGGTGCATAAGCAGCAAATCATAAGCACCTATTCCAGTAAATCCGCAGCTCTTGCCGAAATACGCATATGGGATGAAAACAAGAAAAGAATTCCCTTCAAAAACATTCCAAAAGTGCGTGCTTTTGCCAATAGTCATTCCACTCAAAGTCCAAGAGAATTCTACAGCATTGATTTGTTATTCGATGGGAACATGAATACCGAATGGCAATCCATAAAAAACCCGCACACCATACTTTTCAGTTTTCCTGAAGAGCAAATAATCAGCGAAATTATCATTCCTTTACAAAAAGAAAACGAGACCAATATACAGACCTATAAATTTGGTTTACGTAAAAGAAAAATGCCATTATATGGTGTAGATAATAAGATTAACACCTTGCGTATCCCATTAGAGCAGGTATTAAAAGGAAAAAACTTCGAGTTAGAAATCAACAGTACCTACAATAAGTCCTTTCCTACCATTGCCGAAATAGTATTTTTCGATGGGAGTAAACCTTTTCGTATACACATGGACAGTTCGGAGATTTATCAGACCGAATTAAGGTCAAAAATCCTCAATAGTTCGCTCGAAAAAATAATAGACAACCGCAAACAATTTGTCAAAGAATGGAAAGTATACTCCATTCCGCTTGTAGAATTAAAAGAAAATAAAGAAGAGAATATGCCTATAGAAACGCATACATTAGATATGCTTTTCCATGCCAAGAGCAACAAATCATTATTTATAGGGCAGGTCTTAGAATCGGTATATAATGCAGAAGGCGAGTCAAGATTCGTATATGAGAAATACAGTTTTGACGGATTATGGCGTATACTTAAACTGGGCAGAGACAACTCTGAAATTGAAATAAAGGGTTTATTAAAGCAGTACAAATCTGAGGATGGGTATCATTATCAATTAGAATCGACTCAGCGTAAAACATTCAGTGTTGTATTAAACAATCAGAGTATCATTTGCAGTGAGATATTTCAACCTATACTTATCAGTTGGTAATGGGCAGAATTATAGGCATAGATTACGGTACCAAGCGATGTGGCATTGCGGCTACCGACAACTTGCGCATAATAGCATCTCCATTGGCCACTGTGCATAGTGGGGAATTAATGTCCTTTTTGCAAAATTATATTGAGAAAGAAAAAGTAGATGCCATAACGGTGGGAATGCCTAAGCAAAAAGACGGCACTGCATCTACAGTAGAGCAACATATAATCGGATTTATCCGGAAATTTGAAAAACAATTCCCTCATATTAAAGTATATAGAACCGACGAACGATATACCAGCAAAATGGCTCTGCAATCGATGCATCAATCGGGGGCAAAAAAAAAGGACAGAGAAACAAAAGAAAATATAGACATGGTAAGTGCTGCCATAATATTGCAATCCTTTTTAGAGAGTCGGACATTCAGGGAATCGGCATTATAAAAAAATAAGAAATTTAATACCTTTGTGGCATGATTTATTCCATAGTAGCATACGGGGATCCCGTTTTAAGAAAAAAGGCAGTAGAAATAGACCGGGATTATCCGGATTTAGATGCTTTTATTCAGAGTATGTTCGACACCATGTATGCCTCTTCGGGGGTTGGATTGGCGGCGCCGCAGGTGGGTAAAAGTATACGCTTATTTATCGTAGACGGAGAGCCATTTGTGGAGGATGATCCGGAGATGGCAGATTTCAAAAAAGTATTTATCAATCCGCTTATACTCGAAGAAACAGGCGAAGAATGGGCTTTTAACGAAGGTTGTTTGAGTATACCGCGTATACGGGAAGACGTAAATCGTAAAGAAAAATTGCGCATACAGTATTACGACCAAAATTGGGAAATACACACAGAAGAATTTGACGGATTAAAAGCGCGTATCATTCAGCATGAATACGATCATATAGAGGGTATATTATTTGTGGACAAATTGGCTCCCTTGAAACGTAAATTATTACAGGGCAAACTCAGCGATATCAGTAGAGGCAAGGTGCGAACCGATTATAAAATGCGATTTCCCAAACTTAGATAAAATGAAAAGCTATCTGTTTTTTTTCATGTTTTTAGTGCTTGGATTTCAATCCTGCAAAGAAAAAATAAAAAGCAAGGAAGAATTAAAAGCCATGTATTTGCGTGTGGAAGCTGATTTCGGTGCCGACAGTATTTTTGCAAATCAATTTATTCAAGAGGCTCAAAAATTCATTCATCAGCCAAATCAGGACAGCAACAAAGTACATTTCAGAAAATTGCTTGCAGAGACCTATACCATGCAAGGCAAATACGATCGGGCCATAGAGGCTTGGGATAGCTTACGCATACAACATTCATCGCATCCACTTGCGGCAGAGGCTTTATTTAAAAAGGCTTTTCTTTTATCTGAAATGAAAAATTTAAAACGGGAAAGTCTGCCTTTGTATGAAGAATTTATTATAAAATATCCCAACCATCCTTATTTAGAATCGGCAATGTTTCAGATTGCCAATATGGGTAAACCCAATGAAATGCTATTAAACGAGATTCTTGAAAAGGCAGAATCTACAGATAGTACAAATAGAGAAAGAAAAAGGGAATAAAGAAAGCCAAAAAAGATAAGGCCAGGGCGGCAATGCACATTATAAACGTATAAGCGGGTAATCCGTAGGGTATAATTTGATGGTCATCCTGCACATGAATCATAATGGCTATATCCTCATTAACCGGCAAGGAATAATTATCGGATATTTTACGCTGCATGAATTCGCCACTTTGCGGGTGTATAAAGCTGCAGCTTAAACCCAGTGAATTTTCCAATACCATTCCATGCGTATACAGGTAATTATTATTTATGGAATAAAAATAATATCCGCAAAAGGGCAACAAGGTCAAAAACTGAAAAAGCAATAAAATGAGCGAGACCTTAAATCGCTGTCGGGGTAGAAGAAAAAAGTAAAAATTAAAAACCATATTTCATCCTTTACTTATTGTCCCATTTGTTCATTCAACCTTTGTTGGTCTCTTATACGTTGATTTAAAATGCGGCTATAATCAAGGGCTTTACGTGCACCTAGCCCATAAGCTTTATCCGAAAGCTCTTTAGCCAAGGGCAATTTTCCTTCCATTTCACGTATCAAAGCCAAATTATATGCGGCTCTGGCTTTGGCTTTACGTTTTGGAGATTCATAAGCCTGCGTCCAATACTTTTCTGCATCATCCCATGCCTGTACCCGAGCCATGCGGGAACCCAATTTCAAATTCGGTTCGGCAGCTCCTCTTTTGTAATACAAACGGCGTACATTCAAATAATAGGGGTTAATTTTTTTCGCATAATTTTCTCCGGAAAAATAGGCCGTATTAAGAATCAATTGTTCCTTTGCCATAAAGGCATTCATTGCGGCGGCCACGGTATTTCCTTCCCGTGTCCAGCTTCTCCAGAAGCTATATTGATCTTGATCGTAAATACTTCGAATTTTGGGGTAATACAAACGGAAACCCAGGGTAACAGTTACGCGCACAGTCACCTTAAAATAGGGCATTTTAATGGGAATACCGGCTGCGTTTTTCACATTTTTAAAATCGGTGACCGTATTATATTGAACATTTGAATCGAAAGTTTCCAGGGACAATAATGCATCGGTTTTATGCTGATTACATAACTTTTCCACATCATTCCATGAGAGTGGATTAGGAAACATAACACCACTACCCGACCCTACCATAGGTTCGGCCGCCATAATTACCTCGAAGCGTTTTACATCCTGAGTACGATCATAAAAACCTTGTAAAGCCTGAACAGCAGCCTTGCGATCTTGTTGTGGCATTTCACCTGTCAGAAAACCTTCTACGGCATTTCCAACCTCACTTGAGGGCAAGGTTCGGTTTAAGACCACAAGAGATTTGATATCTTTATCCACCGTAATTTCAGCCGGTTTCAAAATGGTAATATATTGCTTGGTGGTGGAGCAGGAAAAAAGGGTAAGTAACGCCAACGATAGAATAAAAATGCGGTACAATTTCAGATAGTTTTATATTACAAATTAGGACACAATATACGGTAAAATGAAGAAATGGATGAAAACTATATCTTATTATCATTTACAAATGAGGCTAAACTTATAGGCATCAGCTGAGCAAATCGGCATTAGTAGGTCCGCTATATCTGTAAACTTATTTATCAAAAAGCAACCCCTAAAGTAAGCGAGGGAGTGTGCCATTGTTGGCGACTGTCAGAGGGACTGCTATTAGGTCCCACATAGGGTCGATAAACATATTTATTCTGAATAAACTGGTAAGACGCATCCAGAAAAAATCCGGATGGCAAGCGCAGTCCCAATCCGCCCGACAAGCCCCAAATAGGCATATTATTCAGGCCGGGACTCAGTAAGCTGCTTCCAAAAAATCCGCCTGCGCGTAGACCCAACATTCCCAATTTATATTCAGCCCCAAGGCGCAGTGTATGTACACTTTTAAAATTATCCCGAATAAGCTGATTCAAGTCCATATGCGTGCCGTTAAACTCGCGAAATTTCATAGATTTAGACGGATTGTATTCGTATTCCAGATCTATAAAAGCTTTTCTTCCGAAAACAAAAGCCACAGAACCTTGTACTTCGAGCGGCATAGTATATTTATAACGATAAAAGCCATCTGGCGAAACAGCTTTTGGTCGGTTTCCATTATCGTACACCACCTTCAGTTCATTACTGAATCTATCGGTAAGCGTAAACCATGTAGGCGTATGAAATGCCAATCCGATGCGAATAAAGTCGGCCGGTCTATAAATAAACCCGAGTTTCACATTATAACCTGTTCCTTTGGTACGCAGCTCTTCCCGAAAAGTATAGCTTAAAAAATCAGCTACTTTTTGATCGGCTTCGGTTTCGGTAAACTCGGCCACTTCGTTATAATTCAGAGTATTTATATTCAGTCCTACTCCGAAAAAAAGTTTATTTGAAATATTCCCGGAGGCGGCCAAATTAATTTCGCCCAGAGATCCTCTACCTTGAATAAATTTTGTTTGATATTTTCTGATTTGCGGCCAGGGTGCATCAAAAGCCACGAAAGGTCCGTTCGACACAGGCTGATAAAGCAATTCCGTTTCCAAGGCCAATTGTTCGTAAAAAGTGCCTGCTATACCTTGATTCACATTATTCATCCAGGGTTCTAAAAAAGACGAAGCATCGTTCATTCCTTTAAAGTGAACAATCCGGTTGAAGTCATTGATCTTATTATATCCGGCATAGATATTAAGAAAAAGTAGGCCTTTGGTTTTCTTTTCATCTCCAAAACGGTGCGAATAGAGGAATCCGGCATTGCCTATACCCGGTGTAGCTTTTTTTCCAAGCGTGGATTCGTTAAAATAGCCGGTGCGAACTGCGGAGTAGGTAAGATCGAGCGTAATAGAGGTCTGACTTTTTCGGAAAACCCCCAAACCGGCAACATTATTCGATGCATTAGAAAAATCGGCACCCATAGCATTAATGGCACCACTTAAGGATTGAGATCGGGAAGTACCTTTAGGTTTATAAATACCATATCGAACAGCATCCTGGTCATTCTGCGCAAATATGAGAAAAGACGAGAAAAAGCCCAAAGAAAGTAAGCCTAATTTAATTCTTTTCATAGGGAATAAATTATAATTATATACCAAAAAAGGGGCAAAAGCCCCTTAAAATTTCAATTAGCGACGTCCACCGGAGGAGGAGGGACTGCCTCCACGGGAAGATCCTGAATTCATTCCGGAGCTACCTGAGTTCATACCCGAACTACGAGAAGGAGAGCCCATATTCATATTCGAACTTGGTCTGCTGGGGGCCGGACTGTAATTGCTACCACGCGAAGGCGTGTTCATATTATTATTATTTTGTGGTGGGGTATAAGACCCGCCTCGGGCAGGTGTACCCTGATTATTATTCGGCTGTGAAGGTGTATAGGAACCGCCGCGATTCGGATTCGTTGCAGGCTGAGTCGGCGCATAATTATTGCGATTGGGCTGCTGATTCTGAAACCCGTCGTTTTGTGGACGGGAAGGCTGATTGCTAACCGGCGCTGATGCAGGTCTGGCCGTACCTATAGCACTGTTTTTATAAACACGTCCGCTTTCAGAATTTATACGATTATCGCTGTTCACTTTTCCTGCAGGCGTGGTCGGATTTGCAGGCTGTACACCTGTATTAATACGGTCTACACCCGAAAGCTTATTATCGGCGGAAGGTCTGTTGAAGCCGGTAGAACCGGGATTCGCGGGAACATATTCAGAAATAGTACCCGGTTTTTTATCAGAGGGACGACTATAAGAAATGGGTTCCTGAACCTTATCCGGAGTCATACCCGTATTATCTCCACTTTTCACCTTATGGAAAGTTGTAGCTGAGATATCGTTCTGAGTCTGCACTCCGAAATATCCACCCGTTGCTCCATGTTTACCCCAAACATAATTGTTATAAGACGGACTTCCATAATATCCGCCGCCGTAGTAACCACCGCCGCCGTAAAAGGGACTGTTCCATCCGTAAGGACTGTTCCACCCGTAGGGACTGTTCCACCCGTAGGGATTATTCCATCCGTAGGGATTATTCCATCCATAGAGATTCCATGGATAATTCCACCCACCGGGATAATAAGGATTCATAAAGGGCGAATTGAACCATGGATTGCCATAGGGTCTGTACCAACTAGGCATATAATATCCGGAATAACCTATTCCCTGATAATAATAGGGATAACCGGAATAGATATAAAATTGACCAAACCCGTAGGAATAAGGAGAAAAATATCGGTTATTACGGTAATTATTCTGATAATAATTATTCACAATAATCGTCTGCTCATCATTTCTTAAGTCTTCTGTATCTTGGTCCAACTGGGAAGATTGTGCTTGTTGCTGCATAGCCTTACGGTACTCGCGGCGCGAATCAGCCAGACTATAATAAGCATCATCCTCGGCCAAAATTGCCGTTTTATGTGTGGCACAACTGCCCAGAAACACAGATGCCAAAAGGAATATTACAATTTGTGATTTCATGCTGATTCGTATTTAATTATGAAAATATTAAATGCTCTACTATTTTTGTGCTATAAATATACGATTTTTATTTCATTCATTCAGGCAACTATAACAACATATTAACAAGTGAAAAAGCTTACAACACGCGCAGCGAACTATTCAGAGTGGTATAACGAATTGGTAATAAATGCCGGATTGGCGGATCATTCTGCTGTCAGAGGATGCATGATAATAAAACCTTATGGCTATGCTATATGGGAAAAGATGCAGCAGCAACTCGATAAAATGTTCAAAGAAACCGGACACGAAAATGCATATTTCCCTTTATTTATTCCTAAAAGTTTATTCGAAGCAGAGGAAAAAAATGCGGAAGGCTTTGCCAAGGAATGTGCTATTGTTACCCATTATCGCCTGAAAAACGATCCGGATAATAAAGGCAAATTGATGGTAGACCCCAATGCCAAACTCGAAGAGGAATTAATCGTTCGTCCAACCTCCGAAGCCATCATATGGAATACCTATAAAAACTGGATTCAGAGTTACCGTGATTTACCCATATTAATCAACCAATGGGCTAATGTAGTACGTTGGGAAATGCGTACCCGTTTGTTTTTGCGTACGGCCGAATTTCTTTGGCAGGAAGGCCATACGGCACATGCTACAAAAGCAGAAGCTATGGAAGAAACCAAGAAAATGCTGGATATTTATGCCGAATTCGCAGAAAGTTTTATGGCTATGCCGGTAATAAAAGGGTTTAAAACGGAAAATGAAAGATTTGCAGGTGCCGATGAAACCTTGTGTATTGAGGCCATGATGCAGGATGGAAAAGCTCTTCAAGCAGGGACTTCGCATTTTTTGGGGCAGAATTTCGCCAAGGCTTTCGACGTAAAATTTGCCAATACAGAAGGTAAACTCGAATATGTTTGGGCAAGTTCATGGGGTGTTTCTACGCGCTTAATGGGTGCGTTGATTATGACCCACAGCGATGACAACGGCTTGGTTTTACCTCCAAAATTAGCCCCGATTCAGGTGGTGATTATTAATATATACCGCAGCGAAGAAGAAAAAGCATTAACCGAACAAAAAGGTAATGAAATACGTGCCGAGCTTATGAAAAAAGGCTTCAGCGTAAAATTCGACAACCGCGACACGCATAAACCCGGCTGGAAATTCAACGAATATGAATTGAAAGGAGTGCCTTTACGTATAGCCATCGGACCTCGCGATATAGCAGCCAATCAGGTCGAAGTAGCTCGAAGAGATACACTTAGTAAAGAAATCGTGTCTATGGATAATCTGAGTCAGTATATAGAAAATACTTTAGACATTATGCAAGTGGAATTGCTTCAAAAATCGAAAGATTTCCGCAGCAATAATATGGTAGAAGTGAACGACTACGAAACCTTTAAAATGAAAATTGAAGAAGGCTGTTTTGTTATGGCACACTGGGATGGAAGCGGAGAAACGGAGGAGAAAATAAAGAGCGAAACCAAAGCTACTATACGCTGTATCCCCTTCGATAGCAAGGAGGAATCCGGAGCTTGTATTTATAGCGGAAACCCATCTACACGAAGGGTCTTATTTGCACGAGCATATTAACAGAAAAACGGCCGGCCGACTGAATCAGTCGGCCGTTTTGGTTTAGAGGAAAATATCCAGCTTCACCAGGGGGGGGATGAGATTAGAGAGAACCCAAAAATTATTTCATATTTTATATTGCTATTTCTGAAATAATGTGTTACTTTTCGCTGTAAATTCACAACACAAATTTAAAAGCTATCAAACGAAATACCAATAGCTACATGTAGCCATTTTTTATAATACTTTACCTTCAAAATAAAAAGACAAATGATTCTAACTTACTACGGACACGCATGTTTTAAGCTTGAACTAAATGGGAAACATATACTAATTGATCCATTTATTAGTCTAAATCCCAAAGCGGCCCATATTGCCATAGATGAAATTCCTGTTGACTATATTTTAATTACCCATGCCCATTATGATCATATAATGGATGTAGAACGCATAGCAGAGCGCACAAAGGCCAAAATCATATCGAACCATGAAATTGTAACCTATTACGAATCCAAAGGCTTTTCGGGCCACGGGATGAATCATGGTGGAAGTTGGCAATTTGATTTCGGGAAGGTGAAAATGCTCAATGCCACCCATTCTTCCTCTTTTCCGGATGGAACCTACGGTGGAAATCCGGCCGGTTTTCTTATTTCTGACGATAGCAACTGTTTATATTTAGCAGGCGATACCGGACTGCATATGGATATGAAATTGATTCCTCTTTTTCGTAAGCCCAATATAGCCATCCTGCCTATAGGCGGCAATTTTACCATGGACGTAGAAGAGGCAATAATGGCCAGCGATTTTATAGAATGTAATGAAATTATCGGCTCCCATTACGATACAGCCGAGGCTATAATTATTGACCACGAAAAGGCAAAATCAGATTTTAACGCTAAAGGGAAAAAGTTAATCTTGCTCGATATCGGCGCTCAGTGGCACAGCTAAAATCTCATTAAATCCACCCTCCTATGTCACATGATGCCATTAAAAATAGTCTAAATCAAAAATGGACTTCCCTGGGCCGTACTTCGGAATTGGATTTGAAAAATTTCGAAATCTCTTTCTATAAAAAATGGCTCGATTTAGTGCAAGTTGGCGAGATCTATTATTTCACCTTCGTGCCTGCCCTTGCGCGTATTGATTGGGTATCCGACTCCATATGCCAAATTTTAGGCTATAAACCCGAAGAATTTAATATAGATTTTTTGCTCGACCATTTACACCCCGATGATGTCTTGACTTTTGCACGCTTCGAAGAATATGTGGTTCAATTCAAAAAAACGCTCTCGCCCGAAAAACTATTAAAATACAAAACCCGATATCAGTTGCGTATTCGACATGCCAATGGGACGTATATTCCCATTTTGCATCAATCTATAACCATACAACTCGACGAAAACGGAAATATATTGCGCAATCTGATTATCCATACAGATTTGAGTAACTTCGTGGATGCCGTGCATTTAAAATCAACGCTCTCTTTTATCGGATTAGAAGGAGAACCCAGCTTTCACCATTTACAAAGCAATTTGGCCCTAACAAATCAAAACGAAATTTTCAGTACGCGCGAAAAAGAAATACTAAGACTTGTTGCCGAAGGCTATACCAGCGAACAAATTGCCGAAAAATTAAACCGCAGCATATTCACCATTCGCAATCACCGAAAAAATATCTTACAAAAATCGGGTTGCCGCAATGTGAGCGAATTATTAGTCAAAGCCATTAAAGAGGCCTGGATTTAACCTACATCCTTTCCGGCACGGCACAACCCAATAAATACATGCCTTTTTTCAGCACATCTGCCGTGGCTCTGCATATCTCCAGCCTCAAACTTTTCTTGGAGTTATTTTCCTCTTTCAAAACCGGACATTCATGGTAAAATTGGTTGAACTCTTTTGCCAATTCGAATACATAGGATGCCAAATGCGAAGGATCCATTTTTTCTGCCGCATGTTCAACCGCATTCGGAAAACGTTGCAATGTGGATATAACCGAAATTTCTTTCCCTTCCGGATTTGCCCAATCCCCATTTTCAGCATTATGCCCTTGTCTTAAAATACTGCGTATACGGGCATGGGTATATTGTATAAAAGGCCCTGTTTGTCCCTGAAAATCTATACTTTCGGCCGGATTAAAAATCATCCTTTTCTTAGGATCTACCCGCAAAATAAAATAACGCAAGGCCGCATTGCCCACCATTTTGTATAATTCCTCCTTCTCCGCTTCGCTCAGATTTTCCAGTTTTCCCTGCTCTTCGGCTGTTTTTCGAGCCTCCTTTTCCATCTCATCAAGCAATACATCGGCATCTACTACGGTTCCTTCCCTACTTTTCATTTTTCCCGAAGGCAATTCTACCATTCCATACGACAAATGAAATAATTTATCGCTTGCTTTCATTTCGAGCCTTTTCAATATTTCGAACAAAACCTTGAAATGATAATCTTGTTCATTCCCCACTACATAAACAGAGGAATCGTACTGAAAATCTTTTTGCTTTTCGTAGGCTACAGCAATATCCTGAGTAATATAAATACTGGTTCCATTGCTGCGCAGGAGCACTTTTTCATCAAGTCCTACATCCTGCAAATCTATACGCACACTTCCATCTTCATGTTTGTAAAAAATCCCTTTTTTCAACCCCTCTTCCACCGTTTCTTTTCCGAGGTGATATACATCGCTTTCGTAATAGGATTTCTCGAAGCGTATACCCAAGCGATCGAAGCTTTCTTTAAAGCCTTCATACACCCAATTGTTCATAGTTCGCCAAAGTTCGCGCACCTCCGGATCTCCGGCTTCCCAAGCCAGAGTCAAACGTTCCACTTCCTGCTGAAGCAAACTTTGTTTTTTTGCTTCCTCTTCGCTCAAACCTCTGTCCATTCCCAATTGTACTTCATACTTATAGGCTTCAGAAAACTTCACATAATAATCGCCCACAAAATGATCGCCTTTGGTAGAAGTTGATTCCGGCGTTGCTCCATTTGCAAAGCGTTGCCAGGCCACCATGCTTTTACTGATATTGGTTCCCCTGTCGTTATACAGACAAACGGGAATAACTTTTTTGCCTTGCGCCTCCCACAATCTGGATACGGACTGCCCTAAAAATATATTGCGTAAATGCCCTAAATGCAAGGGCTTATTCGTATTCGGAGATGGATATTCAATCAATACACTTTCGGCATCGGATGCTGCAGGTTTAATTCCGAATGCTTCGCCTGCACGGCGTATTTCCAACAAAGACTCTTTCCAATATTGTGCATGAAAAGTCAAATTCAAAAAGCCTTTTACCACCTCAAACTTTTGGATAAAAGCAATATGTTCCTGCAAATGCAAACCCAATATCTGACCCAGCTCATCCGGTCTTTTGGCCGAAATTTTTACAAAAGGAAACAATACCACAGATACATCCCCGTCGAAATCGGCCGGAATGGGATTCAACAATATATCTTGCTCGGATATTTCTTTTCCGCACAGGCTACCTAAAACCGAGGCACTTTCCTTTTTAATCTGACTTACTAACGCATTCATAGCACAAAAAAACAAAAAAAAATGCAGTGATTTCTATCGAAATGGAATTCCCTCTATCTTTATTCCCATTTTCACTTAATTTCATTCCAAAATGAGGGCAGATTATAAAAAGATAGATGCAGAGGATATTGCTTTTTTTGAAAAGACACTGGGCGCTGTTCATGTTATATACGATAAGGAAAATCTGTTGCGTTATGCACACGATGAAACGGAAGGCCTAGAATTTATGCCCGAGTTGGTGCTATTGCCCTCCGAAAGCGAAGAGGTATCGACCATTTTACGCTATTGTCATTCCAAAAAAATCCCTCTTACCGTTCGCGGTGCAGGCACGGGATTAAGCGGTGGGGCTTTAGCTGTAATGGGCGGAATTTCCTTATCCACAGAAAGGATGAATCGCATTTTAGAAATTGATGAATTGAATTTGCAGGTCTGCACACAACCCGGGGTTATTACTCAAGTTCTGCAAGAAACAGTAGCCGCTAAAGGCCTCTATTACCCACCCGACCCCAGCAGTCGCGGTTCTTGTTTTATAGGCGGAAATCTGGCTGAAAATGCGGGTGGACCGCGGGCAGTGAAATATGGAGTAACCAAAGATTATGTTTTGGCATTGGAGGTTGTTTTAGCCAATGGCGATATAATAAAAACCGGCGCCGCTACGCTCAAAAATTCGACAGGGTATAATCTGACCCAACTCTTTGTGGGAAGCGAAGGCACCTTGGGTATTATTACCAAAATATACCTCAAATTAATCCCCCTTCCCTCGCATAATATATGTTTACTCGCATCCTTCGGCGGAGCTGATAAAGCATGCGAAGCCGTTTCGGCCATTTTCAGAAAAGGCATAGTGCCCTCTGCGCTCGAATTTATGGAAAAAGATGCCATAGACTGGACCTTAAAATTCAAACCCGAACTCCATATTCAGGTCGAACCCGAAGTACAGGGACATTTATTGATCGAGTTGGACGGGAATGATATAGATTATCTGATGAAAGAGGCAGAAAAATTATTTGAAGTATTGGAGGAGTTTGACTGTCAATCCTTACAGGTGGCACAAAGTGAATCGGAAAAAAATGCCCTTTGGTTGATGCGCAGAAGCGTGGCAGAAGCAGTAAAATCTAATAGCATCTACAAAGAAGAAGATACCGTAGTGCCCCGCTATTATTTACCTCATTTATTGAAAGGAGTAAAAGAAATCGGTAAAAAATATGGATTCAAATCTGTATGCTACGGCCATGCCGGAGACGGGAATTTACACGTGAACATTATAAAAGGCGATTTGAGCGAAGAATTCTGGCAATCCGAAATAAAAAAAGGCATTAGAGAGATATTCGAACTTACCGTAGGTTTAGGAGGAACCTTGAGTGGCGAACACGGGATAGGATGGGTGCAGAAAGAGTATATGGATATCGCATTTTCGGAGAAAGAATTGGAATTACAACGAAAAATAAAAGCATTATTCGATCCGGAATTTATTCTGAATCCCTCTAAAATATTCCCCGAAAAGGAAGAATAGACTATTGTAATTCACGAAACTTTAGCGTACATTTGGGAATGACAATTTCGGAATCCTATCGAATATTAGAAGTGCCTCCGGGTGCAGATTCGGCACAAATCCGAAAGGCATATTTACGTCTGGCCAAAATATGGCATCCGGATGTAAATAATCAAGCCGGAGCCAAAAGAAAATTTCAGGATATACAATTGGCATATCAAACGCTGAAAAAGGCGCAAAAAAAAGGCATACATTTCGACCAAAGTGGAACTGCAGTTGAAAATAAAGTCGAAACCAAGGCGGAAAAAATCCGCAAACAAAGAGAAAAAATGCGCCAATATCAGGAAGAGTTGCGCAGCAAAAAACAAGAAGAATTGGCCCGAAAACATGCGTTGGATTATGTATCTATTTTGCAATCCAAATCACCATGGATTTATAAAAGTGTATATATTTTATATTTAGTTCTCTCTTTCTGTTTACTGTGTCTGGTTTTATATGTAAGCATAAGCGGATTTTTTCTGTTTGGGATACCACATATTTTCATACTGTTTGGTGTAGGGGTATTCACTATGCTTCCTGTATATTATATTTATATATTTCTGAAGGAATTTGCATTTCTCTATACTTCCGGCAAACCAAAAATTAAATTTTATTCATGACAAACCAGAATATATTGCATGCCGTTTTGCATACGCTATTGCCTCAAATAGAGGCAGACATAAACGAATTTGGCTTTTTTGCGGCCACAGCAGGTTGGGTAAAACCCAATTTGGAATTGGAAGTTTGGCCTGAACCTAAAAATGAATTGGAGGACGAGCAATTGGTGGTGCGCATGCGCAAAGAAACCGGACAAAATGTACATCTTTTCGGACGTGTGGCTACATGGATTTGTTATGCCGCCGTGCCCGAAGGTCAGGAAGAGGATTGCGCCATAGTAGAGATAAAAATTGTAGGCGAAAAATGCCGATATTATTATTATTACCCCTATGTTATAGACGGCGAAAATATGCATTGGGGAACGCCTTGGGCCGAAAAAGTAGCCACCGGATAAACTAAATTTCACCTTCCAGTATGAATGGACATTATTTTCTTGTTTTCTTATTTGGATTGCTTGTTATTACCATAGGTGCCGAAATACTACTTCGAGGCGCATCTAAAATAGCTTCCTTATTAAAAATAAAACCTATAATAATCGGACTTACCGTAGTAGCCATCGGCACCAGTTTGCCCGAATTGGCGGTGGGACTTACAGCAATAAAAGAAGGGGTCAGTGATATTGCCGTGGGCAATATAGCGGGAACCAATATCGTAAATATACTCTTAATACTCGGTTTAAGTGCTGCTATTCGACCTTTACCTCTGCAACTGAACAGCATAAAAATTGAACTTTTTGCTATGATTCTCGCTTCCGCATTATTGTTCTTCTTTTCTATAGACGGCACTCTCTCTCAATTCGATTCCGGCATTTTAATTTTACTCGGACTGATTTATCTTATCATAATTATTCGCAGCAGTAAGAAAGAGCCTGTAAAATTACAAATAGAATTTCACGAAGAATACGAACCCAGTCCCCTCACCGAAAGACGAGATTTAAAAACGTGGATTTGGCATTTCATGTTGTTGTTTTGCGGAATAATTGCCACCATATACGGCGCAGAGCAAATGATAATTGGGGCCACATATTTGGCAAAAAATTACGGAATCAGTGATGGAGTAATCGGCCTTACCATCGTGGCCATTGGCACATCAGCACCCGAACTGGCCACCACATTGGTTTCTACGTATAAAAATGAAAGAGATGTTGCCATAGGAAACCTACTGGGAAGCAGTGTAATAAATATATTTATTATTCTTGGCTTCACCGGACTATTTATTCCAAATGGCATAGACATATCAGAGGATATATTATGGTTCGATTTGCCGTTTGCGGGTTTGGTAGCCCTGGCCTGTTATCCTGTATTTCGATCGGACCAATTAGTGAGCAGAAAAGAAGGAATTCTATTTTTAGGGTTCTATTTACTTTATCTGAGTTATCTCATTATTTTCCGAACCTAAATGTCCATATTCGGTATCAAAATTGCAATTTAACGCCAATTCCATGTTGAGATACAGAGGGTTTAACGCGGTAACTTAAATCATCACTAACATCGAAAGTACTTAAATGTGCATCTACAACGGCATCGACCATTTGCAAAAGATAAACACCGGCAATAATCACTGCGCCTATATCTCTGTTGCGTCTGAAATACAAGGCATCGGCTTCAATTTGCTCCTTTGAGGCAAGGTTATATTTTGGGTGCAGGTTATAGCCGGGAAGTCCAATCCTTGCTCGGTAAGATTGGCGCGCTATGGATAAATTCCGTTGGTTCACCCCCATGAAATATCCGGCTCCGGCCAATCCCCCATACACTATAGGCAATTTCCAGTATTTACGATTATAAATTTGGCCCAAACCCGGACAAATAGCCATATAAGTAGCCTTAACCGGATCTCGGGGAATAATAACCTTGGTTTTCTTTACTTTAGACTTTTTAGCCGGAATGCTATCGTTTTGTGCGAGCAATACGGAAGAAAGCGACAGGCAAAAAAAACCGGTCAACATCCATGCGTATATATGTTTAGTGAGGCACAATTATTTCAAAGCAGATAAAATACGTTGTAAATCTTCCTTAGAGCTGTAATTAATAATAATTTTGCCATTGCCCTTTTTCGATTCTTTAATTTCGACATTGGCATGAAGGATATCATTCAGCATAGCGACCTCATCTGTATAATCGAAGGTAGAAATATCGTCCGATTTTTTACCCGAAGCGGCTTTATTCATAGAACGGGCCAAATCTTCCACGGCTCTAACCGACAATCCGTCCTCGAGAATTTTGCTAAAAATCTTCAATTGTTTTTTGGGATCTGCGATATTAATAAGCGCACGTGCATGCCCCATGCTCAATAATTGTTTGGTGAGCCCGATTTTAATCTCATCCGGCAATTTCAATAAACGCAAATAATTGGCCACGGTGGCTCTTTCCTTCCCTACCCTTTCGCTCAATTTCTCCTGAGTGAGATTACACTCTTCCATAAGACGCTGGTAATTAATAGCGACCTCAATGGGATTTAAATTTTCGCGATGCGTATTTTCAATCAGCGCCATTTCGAGCATGCCCTGATCATCAGCGGTGCGCACATAAGCGGGGATTTCTTCCAGGCCGGCCTCTTTCGAAGCACGCCAACGTCTTTCTCCACTGATCAACTGATACTTCCCGGCAGAAACCTTACGCACGGTAATGGGCTGAATCAATCCATGCATTTTAATGCTGTCAATCAATTCATTCAAGGCCTCCTCGCTAAATTCTGTCCGTGGCTGAAACGGATTGGGCTCTATTTGAGCAACCGGTATAGATGCAACGCCGGTCGGCTTCTTTTCAGCTGCCTCCGGGGTCAATAATTCCGCCTGCTGATCGGGAGTCGATAACAATGCACTTAATCCTCTCCCTAATCCTTTTTTCTTCGCGCTCATACTTACTCTGACTCTATCTTTTTATCCGATTTATTAATTTTAGTCATATTGTTCTTTTGCAAAATTTCCCGGGCTAAGTCCAGATAATTTTGCGAACCTTTGCTCTCAATATCATACATAATGATGGATTCACCATGACTCGGAGCCTCTCCCAACGTGGTATTCCTGTGAATCATCGTTTCAAATACCAAATCTTCAAAATTGGTTTGTACATCTTCGGCCACTTGATTACTTAAACGTAAACGACGGTCGAACATGGTCAACAATATACCTTCAATAACCAAATTCTCATTCAATCTATGCTGAACAATCTTTATGGTATTCAATAATTTGCCCAATCCTTCCAATGCAAAATATTCACATTGAACGGGAACAATAATGCTGTCTGAGGCTGTTAATGCATTTACGGTAACCAAGCCTAAAGAAGGCGAACAATCAATAATGATAAAATCATAATCGTCTTTGATTTGATCGATTACTTTTTTCATCATAAATTCCCGGTCATCCATTTCCACCATTTCCAATTCGGCGCCTACTAAATCTATATGAGCCGGAATTATATCCAAATTGGGCGTACCCGATTTCAAAATAATATCCGAAGGCTTTGCTTCATTAAGCATACAGTCGTATATACTGGTTTTGATATTGTGTTGATCGAAACCTATACCTGATGTAGCATTGGCTTGCGGATCTGCATCGATAATCAATGTCTTATACTCAAGCACTGCTAATGCCGCCGATAAATTGATAGATGTGGTTGTCTTACCAACACCACCTTTTTGATTCGCAATTGAGATAACTTTTCCCATTCAGGTTCAATTCTGTTATTTTTGTAATTATGTACACAAAAGTAACGATTTTGACCTGCTTTTCTTTTACCTTTCTTAAATATTTTAAACAATGACTGATAATCAACATATAACAATTATTTCTGCCAGCCCCAGACCCGAAAGCAATACCCGAAAGGTTTGTGCCCATTATATCAAATATGCGCGAAACAATCACCCCAATATCAACAGCTTAGACCTTGCTGACATGGATGCGGATTTCTTGTTTCACAATCAGGTAATGGGAAATGGAAATGAAAAAATAGACCTTTGGGTCAACGAAAAAATAGTAACAGCTACGCATTTGGTCTTTGTTTTTCCGGAATATAACGGCAGTTTTCCCGGCATTTTAAAGGTTTTTATAGATGGAGTTAAGCCGGATTATTTTAAAAATAAAAAGGTCGGATTAATAGGCGTAGCTACCGGCAGAGCAGGAAATTTGAGAGGCATGGATCATTTTCAGATGGTATTGCACCACTTGGGCGCTCTTGTTTTGCCTATAAACTTACCCCTTAGTTCCATCCATAATCTGAGTAATGAAAATGGAATTACAGACCAAAACACACAAAATGCATTACATTTGCACTTTAATAAACTTATTTCATTTTAATTATATCTCATGAACGAATTAGCTTTAAACCTAATACAAATAGCCGGACTTGCCCTATTGGCCATATTATTTTTGCAATCGGGCCTCGATAAGATAGTAGATTTCAAAGGAAATTTAACCTGGTTGAAAGGGCATTTTGCACAAACTATGTTTAAAAATTTAGTACCTTCTTTGCTCATTGTAATAACTCTGATTGAGATTTCGGCTGGATTATTTTCTGCTCTTTCCGCGGCTTTATTTATGATTCCGGAATTGAACGAATATGCCGTACTAACCGGTGTTATGGGAGCCGCTAATGCCTTACTGGCTTTGCTTTGTTTATTTTTCGGACAAAGAATTGCCAAGGATTATGCCGGAGCTGCTTCTCTTGTACCTTATTTTTTGGTAAGTGGCTTAACCCTTTTTGTAGTAAGCCTCTAAAATAAAACTGTCGCTTAAAGTTTGTCCGAATTATTTCTATTCTTGAGGCGAAGACTCTTCTATTGCTTTGAATCTGCCCAGAGCTATTCCTAAGCAGCCATTTCGATTTTAATATCTTTCTTTTCAAAAAAACAGGAATTTCGTATAAAAATTTTATATTTGAAATAAAAATTTTATATTTGAAATAAAAAAAACTCTATCCCCATGAAAAGACGACAATTTTTCAAAAATGCTGCCCTTTTGGGAGTTGCTGCACCAATGGTTACTTTGCGCAATTTTCAGGACAAAACGGATTGTTATAAAAGCATTTTTTATTATACCGCTAAACATCCGGTAAATAATAAACCTCTTTATTGGCAAGTAAATGCATGCAAAGCTGCTTTAATGAACCCGGGCAATGCGGCTGAAAATGATCGATTTTTTTTGTTGAAGGTATACCAATATGTTGGCGATATTAAAGCGGTTGATATAGCGGTTTGGCAAGGAAAATTTCAAATAATCGAATCTACATTAGTTTCAAACTCTTCTAAGAGCTATGAGGTAAAATCAAAACTCATTTCCATCTTCCAAGAAGATCTGGAAATCCCCTATAATATCCAATTCAAAAAATTCAATTTCATTTTCGACAAAAATCAGGAGCCCTGTTTTATTTCTATTTCGGATAAAAAAGGAAATAATGTCGTGAAAATTTATGAGGATTGGGACGATTATGAAGATTGTTATCTCACTACAGCCTGCGTAAATCACATGGGCAAAAGTGACGATTGTGCCGAGTTGACTATATTGAGAAATTTCAGAGATAATGTTTTATTAAGCTCTATTCCCGGTCGTGAGTTGGTACGCCAATATTATGCTTTTGCGCCTCAATTATTGCAATGTATAAATCAAGATTCGGAAAAAAACCGCATTTATGATTCAATTTATTCAGAAATGATTATGCCGGTAATCGAATTTATTGACCAAAGAAAAAATGAAGAAGCCATTGCATTGTATAGGAATTTCACCCTGCAATTGAAAGAAAAATACATGTCCTGATCAAAGGCCCAGGAGCGAAAGAATCTCAGCCTGCAAGTGGAAGTATAAAAGCGTTTAAGCCTCATCTCATTTTGCGTATTTCGAAAAGAAATAGGACGCATGAAAGCCCATTGAGCTCATTTATTTTGAGAAATATTCCCATTTTAAATATGGCTCATTCAGCACGAATAGAAATTAACATTTTTTAATACCCTCATTATTTACTATATTTGTGCATTCATCTACAAAAGTAAAAAGTATGAAATCATTAAAAATTACGGGAATATTAGTCTTGCTTTTTATGGCTATTCCCTTTGCGAAAGCACAAACAAACTCTGTAGAAGTAAAGGATGGTTTAGGCGCAGTTATCAGTTCACATAACAGTATTACGGCTGCTTTGGCCTCCATACCACTCAGTATAAGTCAGCCCTATATTATTGAGTTGACATCTTCCTATACGGCGGCAAACGAAAGTTATCCTATAACTTTGCTTGCGCGAAGTGGAGCCAGTGCAACCAATACGATTACCATCAGGCCTGCTGCGGGAGCCGGGGCAAAAAACCTAAGCTCAGCCAATCAAATTTTCCATTTTAACGATGCCGATTATGTATATATAGATGGAAGAGAAGGCGGAGTTGGTACCGCTTCATCCTTGACCATAATGTGTACTGCGACAGGTTCCACGAGTACTATTCTTTTTGATAATGGTGCAACATATAACAAAGTAAGCTATTGCACTATTTTCCATGGATCCAGTAGCAGTGCGGGTAGAGGAGTTCATTTCAGCACTTCTGTATCCAATCCTTCAGGAAACTCCTATAATACCATTGAATATTGTGATATAACAGGAGGCAGATATAGAATCAATAGTTCGGGTACAGCGGCTAATCCGAACAGAAAAAACACAATTAAATCCGTGAACATAATGAACATTACTTTTGCGGGAATTTGGGCACAAGCCAATACAGCCGGATTAGTGGTTGATTCATGTACTTTCCAAAATACAACATCGACGGGAAACAGTGGTTATTTTATATTATTCGATTCTCAACTGGATACGGCAATTATTCGAAACAGTACATTCAAAGATTTACAGCTTTCTACTCAAAGTTCGAATGCTCCTTCTATTTATTTCAGAACCGGAGTTTCGGGCAATTGTTATTCCATAATTTACAACAATTTTATTTCATACGAACAAGGCAATACCAGTGCTACGAATTTATCCGGAATTTCCTTTGAAGGTACGAATGGGTATAGTTCTCAAATCTACAACAATACCATTAAAATGGGTGGAGTTATGGGCAGCGTCGGTACGAGTGGAAATGTGGTTTCGACCTGCTTAAAAGTATCTACCACCAATGCGTCCACCTTAGATATAAAAAACAATTTGTTTTTAAATACGAGAAGCGGGGGTAATTCGGGCGTATTGCATACAGCAATGAATTTCACCAATACGGCTACTCCGATTAATGCAGATTACAATACCTATAATTCGACCCAGGGAACTTTGATTCGATACGGAACTACAAACTATACGAATCTTGCAACATGGCAAGGATTTGTACCCGCCGGAAATGAGCAAAATTCCAACACTACGGTCGTACAAACCACTTCCGGAAGCGACTTGCATTTAGCGGGGAGTTCGATTGGAGATCTAAGTTTAATAGGTTCCCCCATCAGCTTTATTACAAGCGATATTGACGGGCAATTAAGAAATCCGGCTATGCCCTACAGAGGCGCTGACGAAGCTGCCCCCTTTCAAACGAATTGTTCGGGAAATCCGGGGTCGGGTTCCACTACCGCATCGCAGGTAGAAGTATGTATGAATGGAACAAGCAACTTAGGCATTTCGGGTATATTCACAACATTGCCCGACTTAACTTTCCAATGGCAATCTTCTCCGGATAATATTACCTACACGAATATAGCCGGGGCAAATGCGGATACATATCAAGCTACAATAACCGGAGATATGTGGTATAGGGTATATGTAACATGCACAACATCGGCATTGACAGATACCATGAGTCCAATTCAAATTCAATTATTAAATCCACCTACGGTCGGTGGTATTTCTGTAAGCAATGTAGGCGATACCTATACCTATACGGCAACAGGTGTAACCGGAACGGTGACCAATTATTTATGGGACTTAGGAAATGGACAGACTTCTACTTCAGCAAGTCCGGTTATTACCTATACTTCAGGTGGACCATTAACAGTAAGTGTAACCGTTAGCAATGCATGCGGTACTGATGTTTATACGACAACGGTGCAGGTAGGATGTTCGGGTACACCGCCCCTGGGAACGGTAGTTTCCAGCACATTAAGTGCATGTGTAAACTCGGCTATAAACTTGAGTTTAACCGGCATTGTGGGAAGTACGCTTGGATTAACCTATCAATGGGAAAGTTCTACAGATGGGATAAATTTCACGCCTATCCCGGGTGCTACAAATCCGAATTTCATTACCCAAATTACGCAAAACACATTCTACAGATGTGTTATTACTTGCAGCAATTCGGGCTTAAGCATTACTACTGCTGACGTAGAAGTAACCATACTTCCTGCGCCAACCGTTAGTGCGATTACTTTTACAAATACCAATAACCAGTATGATTTTTCCGGATCCGGGATAACGGGTAATCCGAATGTTTATTCATGGGATTTTGGAGATGGAGCAAGTTCTACAGATGTGAATCCAACCCATACCTATACCCTCGCCGGCACGTATACGGTGACACTTACTGTCACCAATTCTTGTGGTTCTGCCACTGAAACAATAACCGTAAACGTTGGTTGTACAGGGCCTGCTAACAATGCGACCACAATTAGTTCTGCATTAAATGTATGTTTGGGGGATCCGATTACCTTAAGTTTGGGCGGATTGAATGCACAAGAAGCGCTCACATATACCTATCAGTGGCAAAGTTCTGCCGATGGGGTCAATTATACCGATATATCCGGAGCTACAAATAGTACATATAGTACAACCGTTGGTTCGGATAAATACTATCGTTGTATGATAACATGTCCGCAATATACAGCGACAGCATCCTTACCGGTATCATTAAACCAGCAATTTTTACCTGCGGGCACCACAATACATGTTACAAGCAATGGACTTGTTCATAATTTCAGCTTAGGTTTAACCGGCAATTTCAGTTATATGTGGAGTTTTGGAGATGGAGCCACGAATACTTCTACGAGTCCGCAGCATACCTATTCAGCAGGTGGCACATACCAGGTTCGCGTTATAGTAACCGGTCCTTGCGGGGTCGATACATTGTATACGACAGTTAGCCCATTCTTTTCATTAGAAAACCATCAAACAAATTTAGGAATACAGATATATCCTAACCCGACGAATGATATTTTCATGATAGAAAGCAATTCCATTTCAGAAGTAGATCAAATCAAAATCACCGATATGTTAGGCAAAACCGTCTATGTAGACGGTAAGGGATCTGCTTTGCCGGAAAGCATATCTACCAAATCACTCAATCTGGATTCGGGTATTTATTTCATAACAATACATTCTTCAAACATAAGTAACACATTCAAGTTGATTGTCAATTAATTCGATTTGCATTAAAGAAAAGCCTCGTAAACAACGAGGCTTTTTTTATGTATAGGAGTTGTTTACTGCTAAATGTAATGTTGGACGAAGTTCATTGTTTCGGGGTAGTTCGGACTCAAATTTGAAATTTACGATTATAAAAAAATCACAATAAAAAAGTCTTAAAATCATTTATACAAGCCGCCGCAAGGCGGAGTGAAAAAGTAAGGAGGGAGCGTACTAAAGGTACGTGACCGACGCACTTTTTTGCTCCAACGCAGCGCGGCGCAGCAGAAAATATTTTATCTACCCCATAGGGCTATTAGAATTCCGTTTCCCGATAGAAAATTATTTTCTTAATTGCTTTTCCTTGATGAAAAGCAACAAAAATCAAGCGCTGCGGAAGTTTTG
>JAEZEQ010000055.1 GCA_023432985.1 Bacteroidota bacterium
CCCCCCGAAATAAAAAAAGGGGGCGAATGACCATTCGCCCCTGACAGTCCGTTTATTTTAAAAATTTGAAATTTTTCCCATTAAAATGGGCTGAATTTCCCAGTTCCTGTTCAATGCGCAATAACTGATTGTATTTGGCAATGCGGTCGGTACGAGAGAGGGAGCCGGTTTTAATTTGCCCGCATTTTAGAGCCACGGCCAAATCGGCAATCGTTGTATCTTCCGTTTCGCCGCTGCGGTGACTCATCACCGATGTATATCCGTTATTATGTGCTTTTTCTACGGCTTGAATGGTTTCCGTTAAAGTTCCGATTTGGTTTACCTTAATCAGAATCGAATTGGCTGTGTCTTCGTCTATACCTTTTTGCAAACGCGTGGGATTGGTAACAAACAAATCGTCGCCCACCAATTGTACCGAATTTCCAATTTTTCCGGTAAGATTCTTCCATCCGGCCCAATCGTCTTCGGCCATTCCGTCTTCAATAGAAACGATGGGATATTGTTTGGCCCATTCAACCCAGAAGTCCACCATTTGATCGCTGCTCAAAATATCGCCTGTCGATTTTTTCAGGATATAGCTGTTTTTTTCGGCATCATAAAATTCGGTTGCTGCAGCATCCAGGGCTATCCATACATCCACACCCGGTTTATATCCGGCTTTTTCAATGGCCATCATCACAAAGTCGAGTGCTTCTTTATTGCTTTGTAAATTCGGTGCAAATCCGCCTTCATCGCCCACATTCGTGCTATACCCTTTGGCTTTAAGAACCGATTTCAAGGCATGAAAAATCTCTGTTCCCATTTGTAGTGACTGAGAAAAAGTTTCCGCACCAAAGGGCATAACCATAAATTCCTGAAAATCGATTTTATTATCGGCATGTGCTCCACCATTCAAAATATTCATCATAGGCACAGGCAAAAGATTGGCATGAATACCGCCTATATATTTATAATAAGGCATACGCAATTCGTTGGCTGCCGCTTTGGAAGCTGCCATAGAAACAGCCAAAATAGCATTGGCACCCAAAACCGATTTGTTTTGCGTTCCGTCGAGACTGCGCATCATATCATCAATGCCTTGCTGATCGAATACATCCCAACCGATTATGCGCTCGGCTATGATTCCATTTATATTTTCTACCGCTTTCAAAACGCCTTTGCCTAAATAACGTTTGGCATCGCCGTCTCTTAATTCCACCGCCTCATGTGCTCCGGTCGAAGCCCCACTCGGAACAGCCGCACGTCCAAATCCTCCATCGGTAGTGATGACCTCCGCTTCAACAGTGGGATTGCCCCGACTGTCTAAAATTTCTCTCGCTTGTATAGAATAGATATAACTCATTTGTATGTATTTTCTGCAAAATTAATCATTTCGCCCGATAAAAATTTTAACTTTGAAAAAAGTAAAAAAAACAAAGTATAAACGATGAAATGGATAGCTTCACTTTTATTTCTTTTTTCATTTTCAGAGCTCCATGCTCAGTCGCCCTCTAAACAAGTACTCCGTGTTGAAACAAAGATCTATTGCGATCATTGTCTCGACTGCGAAAGTTGCGATGAGAATATATTTAACAGGGTGCATGCCCTTAATAAAGGCATAACAAAAATCAGAGTAAAACCCGCCGAAAATGCCATTTATATAACCTATAAATCGCAAAAAACAAATCCCCAAGCTATACGTCAGAGCATATCCATGGCCGGTTTCGATGCCGATGATTTACCTGCCGATGCCGAGGCACAACAAAAACTCGACGCTTGTTGTAAACCCAAAGATTAACTACCAAATATCGAATAAGCCATGATGCGAAATCTTTTATTTTTTTTCCTTTTGCTGGTTTCCCCCCTCTTGCTTTATTCTCAATCTACCTACCCCGAATCGCCCTATGACGCCTCTTTTCGGGAAGCATATCAACTTTATCCTTCCATTCCGGGCGGATTTCTCGAAGCCTATGCCTGGCATAATACCCGCATGCAAGTTTTGGATCCTGTTGGACCAGAATCCTGTCAAGGCATGCCTTCCGCAAGGGGAATAATGGGATTATATTATAATGGAAAGGGTTATTTTAGAGAAAATGGAAAAGAGGTTGCAGCCTTTTCGCAAATAGATACCAATCAGTTATTTCAAAATCCGCATCAGGAAATTTTAGCCTTTGCTTATTATCTGCAAGCCCAATTTTCGGGGTTGCAACAAAGCACAGAAAAGTTGAGGAAAATGGCCATGCTCACCGAAATACCCCATGACCAAAGTCCCGCCAATAGCTTTGCGCGCGAGGCCATACTATGGGAATGGATCCGATTTTTGAACGATAAAAATGCCGCTGCAAATTATAATTTCACGGCCTTAGGTATAGATGCTGTTGCGTTTTTCGGAGAAGAAAACTATGCCCTTCACAATTCGACCCAGATTTATATTTCGCCACAAGCGGTTTATAATGAACAGGGCGATACACTGGCTCTTCCCAAATCGGCAGATTATGCACCGGCATTATGGGTGCCGGCTGCCTCCTGCAATTATGGTTCCCGAAATGGAGTGGCCGTAAGTGCAGTGACCATACATACCGTGCAAGGTACATATGCCGGATGCATCAGTTGGTTTCAGAATTGTGCGGCCTCTGTTTCGGCACATTATGTAATCCGAAGTTCGGACGGACAAATTACCCAAATGGTTTCCGAATCAGATCGGGCCTTTCATGTCGGAAGTGAAAATCCATATACCATCGGATTCGAACATGAGGGCTATGTAAACAATCCAGCTTGGTATACCCAAGCCATGTACCAAAGTTCGGCCAATCTGGTGCAAGATATAGTGGCCAGCGGCTATGGCATTTCCGATTTACGCGTTTCCTGGTTCCCCTGGGCTGCCACCACACATTATAATGCCTCTTCCATTCCGGGATCTTGTGTGCGTATAAAAGGACATCAGCATTATCCCAACCAGACCCATACCGATCCGGGAGCGAATTGGGATTGGGATTATTATTTCAAACTGATAGATCCGACTCCCCCTGCTACCGTATACACGGCACTTTCGGGCACATTTACCGATTCTGGAAATATGGGAAATTACAGCAACGACGAAAGATCCATTTACCGTGTAGAGCCGCCTAATGCAAGTAGTGTGAGCGTACAGTTTTCGAGTTTTTCATTAGAAAACAATTGGGATTATCTCTATGTCTACGACGGGAATTCGGTTTTCTCGCCACTTTTGGGCGTATTTACGGGGAATAATTTGCCTCCAAATCTCACTGCCAATTCGGGTAAAATGACCTTTGAATTCCGCAGCGATTGTGCCACAACAGCCCCCGGATGGGTAGTTGGATGGAACAGCACTTTGCCCACAGCGCCGGATACGCAAGCGCCTATAACACAAATTTCGCCCTGGAACAATTGGATTACCCAAGATACACAGGCACAAATTACCGATATAGATTCAGGGAGTGGCATAGCGCACTGTTTCTATCATGCCGCTTATTATAAGAACAATAGATGGAATGCTGCTCGCGATTACGGATTTGTGAGCGATGATTTTTCGGTACTTACAGGCGACTGGGTCAATTATGCCGGCAATTGGTCGAGCAACGGACAATGGGTGGAACAAAGCGATGAAGCCATTTCAAACAGCAATTTAGCCACAGCACTTCAGCAAAACAATGATTCCGTATTTCTCTATCATTTTGCAGCATCCTTCGATGGAACAGATGCCAACCGACGATTCGGATTTCATTTTATGTGCGATTCCGTCCACAAAAGCAATAGAGGCAATTCCTATTTTATATGGTACAGAGATATGTATCAGCGCCTGGAATTGTACAAAGTACAAAACGATGTATTTACGATGATTCATGATACGGGATTGGTCATGCATGCGGGACAGTGGTATGATATGAAGACCTATTATCATGTGCAAAATGGGAAAATTGCAGTATGGGTAAACGATACATTGCGGCTTAGTTATAGCGATTCTAACCCGCATTCCATTGGAAACGGAGTCTCATTTCGGAGTGGAAATGCGCGTATGCGTGTAGACTTTTTAGAGAGTTATAAAGGCAGGAAAAAGGGGAGTCCGATTCCCATTAGCGTGGGGATAAATAAAGAATGGGCGGCTTGCAATCCGTCTCCCTCATTGGCCGGAGCACAACTCAAAAGTATAGTCATCGATTCGGCCGGAAATCCGGGTTATGCTATGCAATATGCCGATGTAGATTTCACCGCACCCCATGCACCGCAAAATATAGCCGATATGCAGGCAAACGATATAGACAGTATATCGGTATATAACGGCATGTATACGGCCTATTGGGATGCGGCAGTCGATTCCCATTCCAATGTGCAATACTATTATTTCGGCATCTCACAGCATCCACCGGGCTTCGATATTTCCTTACCCAATAATCCGACATTCCAGCTTCAAGCTTCACAGAGCCTGAGTTTACAGCCCTATGAATGGTATTATGGAGGGGTGTTTGCCCAAAATTTTGCCGGATTACATTCCGATACCCTATGGAGCAACGGCATAATATTTATTCCATCCACGGGTTTATTTAGCGAGGAAAAAGATGGGGTAGAAATATATCCCAATCCCTCCGACGAAAATGTGAAAATAGAGGGATTAGAGAGTCCGTCCTTGTTGCGCATAATCGACATAAAGGGGCAAGTGCTTTTCGAAAAAACAGACTATCAAAATCAGGAAATACATTTGCCTTCGGCACCGGGCAGTTATATAATCTACTATAAGAACCAGACACAAGAGGGTGTGAAAAAACTTATCAGGCACTAGGAAAGGCTTTAAGTGTAGTTTAACATAAAAAAGAAATAAGTAGGTTTCATTCCATTATCTTTGTAAGTAAATGAAAAAAGGAATGAGAATTGGAATCGTATTATATCCAACCTTTGGAGGCAGTGGGGTAGTAGCCACAGAAATGGGTCATGAACTCGCCAAGTTGGGACATAGCATACATTTTATATCCTATAAGAGGCCGGCACGTCTCGAATATTTTGCACCGAATATTCAGTTTCATCAGGTGAATGTGGCCGACTATCCATTATTCGAATTTGCGCCATACGAAACGGCATTATCGGGAAGAATCGTAGACGTTGCGATGAAATACGATTTGGATTTAATACATGTACACTATGCTATTCCCCATGCTACGGCGGCCTTATTAGCCAAGCAGATATTACAGACCAAAGGAAAAGACATACCCGTAATTACCACCCTACATGGAACCGATATTACCATGGTAGGTCGGGATCCATATTTAGAACCCAGTGTAACCTGGGCTATAAACAGCAGCGACGCCGTAACAGCCGTATCGCGGAGTTTAAGAGATGAGACGCTGACCAATTTTCATATACATAGAGAAATAGAGGTGATTTATAACTTTATAGATCCCGGTTTATACGGTATTCCATCCGAGAATTGTTTGCGTGGACAAATAGCGCCTAACGGCGAAAAAGTAATCGTACACTTATCCAATTTCCGGAAAGTGAAACGCATACCCGATGTAATAGAAGTTTTTTACCGCATACGTCAGGCCATGCCGGCAAAATTGATCATGGCGGGAGACGGACCGGAGCGTGCAGAAGCCGAATTGAAAGTGAAAAATTTGGGCATAGAAGACGATGTAAGTTTTCTGGGATCCATTAAAAGTGCCAATGATGTATTGGCATGTGCCGATTTATTGTTATTGCTTTCCGAGAAAGAAAGTTTTGGTGTTTCGGCGCTGGAAGCTATGGTTAGCGGTGTGCCGGTGATTGCCTCCAATGCAGGCGGAATGCCCGAAGTGCAAGAAAATGGGGTCACCGGATATATGTGTGATGTGGGCGATGTGGAAAGCATGGGAACCAAGGCCATTTTTATTTTATCCGACGAAGAGCGTTTGGCTAAATTTAGAGCAGGAGCCCGTAAAAAGGCCGAAGAATTTTCTACCGACCGCATCATACGTCAATACGAAGACCTATACAAACGTGTGTTAGCCAAGAAAGAAAAAAGTCCGGTTCTTTAAAAAATTTCCCATTTTCGGGTATTGATAGGCATACAAAATCCACAATTCAACCATGAAAGTAAAAGATAAAACCATAGTAGTTACCGGAGCCGGAAGCGGAATGGGTAGAGAGTTAAGCCTTCAATTGATAAAAAAGGGAGCTCGTGTGGCCATGGTCGACCTGAACGAGGAAGGCATGAAAGAAACGGCACGATTATCGGGCGTGGGAGCAGACTTTATCCAATCCTTTCGTTTGGATATTTCGAATAAAGAAGAAGTATTTGCCTTGCCTCAAAAAGTGATCGATGCTTTGGGCGGGGTGGACGGACTCATCAACAATGCGGGAATTATACAACCCTTTGTGCCCGTAAAAGATTTAGAATTAGATATGGCCGAAAAAGTAATGCGTGTGAATTTTTTCGGCAGTTTATATATGTGTAAAGCCTTTTTGCCTTATTTGGCCGAACGTCCGGAAGCACATCTGGTCAATGTTTCGAGTATGGGTGGCTTTATGCCATTTCCGGGTCAGACCCTTTATGGTGCCAGTAAAGCCGCATTAAAATTACTGACCGAAGGTTTGCAATCTGAATTAAGAAATAGCCGCATAGGAATAAGTCTGATTTATCCCGGTGCGGTAAATACAGATATAATGCATAATTCGGGGGTAGAAAACATAAGCAAAGATTCGGAAGGCACGAAAATGAAAATCACCCAAGCCGATGATGCGGCACGCCAAATGATAGAAGCTATAGAATACAAAAAAGCCGCTGTATATATTGGAAAAGATGCCCGTATGTTGATAAAATTATATCGTTTGGCTCCGGTTTGGAGTGCGGGTTTTATAGCCAAACAAATGGAAAAACTCAGGTAAAATTCCGCATTCAGCCCGTGATAATCCCATTTAGTCGGAAAACTTTTCCTTTACATAAACACAACTTGTATATTTACAGAAAAAGAAAACTATGCAACGTATTTTGATTTTATTAGGCTTATGGCTTTTATGCATGCCTGTTTCCATTTCTCAAACTGCAGGATATTGGCAGCAAAGAGTGGAGTACACGATGGAAGTTGACCTGGATCATACCAAGCATCAATATCAGGGAAAACAGAAACTGGTCTATTACAATAATAGTCCCGACACCCTGCACCGGGTCTTTTATCATCTTTATTTCAATGCATTTCAGCCCGGTAGCGAGATGGATATACGCAATCAGATTTTGCCCGATTCCGACAAAAGAGTAAAAGGTCGTATTGGGGCATTGAAGCCGGAAGAGCAGGGATGGTATAAAATAAAAACACTAACACAAAATGGGAAAGAAGTGCGCACTAAAGTGGTGGGAACCGTATTGGAGGTAGATCTGGCAAGTCCGATTTTACCGGGCAGCAGTGCACAGTTCGACATGCAATATACGGCACAAATTCCCATTCAGATTCGCCGTAGCGGAAGAAACAGCAGCGAGGGCATAGACTATTCCATGAGTCAGTGGTATCCTAAAATGGCCGAATACGACCATATGGGCTGGCATGCCGATCCGTATATAGGACGTGAGTTTCATGGCGTTTGGGGCGATTTTGATGTGACCATTTACATAGATAAATCCTATACCATAGGTGCCACCGGATACCTTCAAAATCCGAATGAAGTAGGCAAAGGATATGAGAATGGGCCGGTGAAAAGCACAGAAGGAGATAAAATAAAATGGCATTTTATAGCGCCGCAAGTACATGATTTTGCCTGGGGTGCAGATCCGGATTATGTGCATAAAAAAGTTCGAACTCCCGACGGAATAGATTTGCATTTTTTCTATCAGGAAAACCCGTCTTATAAAGCAGCATGGGAACAATTACCCGAGAAAATGTTGGCTTTTTTCGAATTGATGCAAGCCAAATTCGGAAAATATCCCTACAAACAATATAGCTTTGTACAAGGTGGAGACGGGGGAATGGAATATCCGATGATGACACTGATTACCGGAAATAGAAGCAATACAAGTTTGGTCGGAGTTTCGGTACATGAGGCCGTGCACAGCTGGTTTCATGGCGTTTTGGCCACAAATGAATTGCTTTATCCATGGATGGATGAAGGCTTTACGACCTATGCATCGAATTATATTATGGATAAACTCTATGCAAAAAATGCACTGAATCCCTATAGAGTAGATTTTGAAAGTTATAAAGAAATAGAAGGGCATGGCTATAGAGAAATTTTGTGTACGCATGCCGATTGGTATCATACCAATTATGGATACGGAGTGGCTGCTTACAGTTCGGGTTCCGTTTTTCTTACCCAGTTAAACTATATAGTAGGAGAAGAAATATTCAATAAATCCATGTTGAAATTTTATGATACTTGGAAATTCAAACATCCTACACCGAATGACCTGATACGGGTTTTCGAAAAAGAATCGGGCATGGAGCTCGATTGGTTCTTATTGCAATTTATTTACAGCATGAATACCATAGATTATGCCTTGGTAAATGCCGAAAAATCGAAAGAGGGTATAGAGGTTGAATTGAAGCGTATAGGAAATTTTCCTATGCCTGTAGATTTCGTTATATATTTGAAAAGCGGGGAGAAGAAATACTATACTATTCCGCTCGATATCATGCGTGGTGCCAAAACGAAAGACAATGGAGTCGGCATTCATGTTCTGCCTTCCTGGGCTTGGGTAAACCCCGTTTATCGTGTTGAAATAAGCGATGTGAAATGGAAAGATGTAGAGAAAATAGAAATAGATCCCAGCACACGATTTGCCGATATGGATTCGAAGAATAATGTATGGGTAAAAGAATAGAAAGAAAAAATAAGAATAAAAAAAAGGATGTCTTTACGGACATCCTTTTTTCATTTATTGTTGTGCAAAAACGCGTTGCAGCAGGTCGGTGACCCGGGCATTCACATCGGTTCTGATTCTTTTTTCTTCCTTGGCTACATAAATAAACAAGCCGTCTAAGGCTTTACTTGTAGCGTGCGCAGCGAGGTTATCGGGGATTGGGTTCACCAAAGGGAGCGAATTGTACTGGGTTGTAAATTGCGTCCACAATTGTTGAGCTCCAACACTTTCGAGCGAATTTTCAATTTTAGGTTGGAAGGCATTATACAAACCGTCGTAGGTTTTACTTCTGAGGTAAACCGTAGCGGCATCATCTTCGCCTTGCAAAATGGTAAAAGCGTCGTTTACGGTAAGTCCGTCTATGGCATTCCACAAAATAGGTTTGGCTTCAACGGCTGCATCTTCGGCGGCGCGGTTGATTTTTGTAATCAGCTGCGAACTGAGTCCGGGTATTATGGCATCCACCGTATTGGCAGCTGCAGTAGCTTCCTGGGGCAACATAATTTTCACGGCTGCATCCAGTAAATATCCGTCCTGGCGGTGCAATTGCGTGCTCGAGCTATCGGCTCCGTAGCGAAGCGCTTCTTTGAGTCCGGCCGCCACTTCATCTTCATTCAATTTGCCGTTAAACAAATCGCATGAATAAAAAGATCCGGCGGTAAAAACAAGAAGTAACACAGTTTTTATTTGCATTTTCATGTAGTGCATGGTTTTAATTATAGAACGAAAGGTACGTTAAATTATTTGCTTAAGAAAAAGAGTCTCATATATTTTTTTGTTAAGCCGGGGGGATTTGGGGCTATTATTTCAGAATAGGTTCGAGTTTACGAAAGGCTGTGCGGGGATTTTCGTGTCCGGCTACGACCTGAAAAACCGTTCGGCAAATGGGCATATTTTCGAAGGCGTGGTGGTAGCGCGATTCAAAACTTTGTACGGCATAATATCCTTCGGCGACCATGTTTACTTCCGCTTTAATTTGGTCCACATTTTTGCCTTGGGCCATTAAAATGCCAAAATTTCGGTTTCGGCTATGTGGACTGTAGCAGGTCACCAGTAAGTCGCCCAGGCAGGAAGAATCGTTGAGATTAATGGGAGAATCGGGGAAAGTTTGGTTCAGGAATAATTCGGCTTCTCTCCAGGCATTTGCGGCCAAAACGGCCTGAAAATTATCACCGTATTGAAGGCCTTGCGCAAGACCCATACCCACGGCGTAAATATTTTTCAGAACAGCTGCAAATTCCACCACTCTTAATTCGCTGTGATAGGTACAACTGATATAGGGATTTCTGAAAAGTGCGGCTAATTTTTCGCCGAGGGCCTGATTATTCCCGGCCAGGGTAAGATAAGAGCGTTTCTCGTCAACAGCTTCCTCAGCATGGCATGGGCCACCGATAAAAAAGAGATTAGGGGCTTGAATTTCCCAATTATCCTGGAGGAATTCCGTAAGAGTTTTATGATTACTAGGCAGCATGCCTTTGGCAGCGGAGATTACAATTTTATTTTTAAATAAATGCGATTGAATGAGGGGCAGGCTTACTTCGGCGAAAGCGGCAGGCACGGCAACAATAAGGATATCGGCATTTTCGGCATGGGCATGAAAAGAGTCAATAGCCCGGATGCGATTGCGATCGAGTGTGAGATTGGGAAAATAGCGCAGATTTGTGCCGTGCTGATTAAATTCCGTAACCGCATCCTTATTGCGCATATACCATAAAATCTGATTACCTGCATCCGAGAGAATTTTAGCCAAAGCCGTTCCCCAGGAACCGCCGCCAATCAGCATTATTTTATTAGAAGAATAATTCATGCCATAAAGGTAAAAAGAAAATAAAACCCCGGCATATCTTCGGATATTGCTTGCCGGAAGTGGTTATGGAAAAGCAAACGAATGCATTAAATAAGCAAGGTGAAGAGAAAAAGAGAGAAATAAGGTTGTTTATAAATAATATTCCCTTTAAATTTGACCAAATCACGCAAATAAAAAAAAACTAACAAAAAAAAGAGGCGTTGAATTATTTGGCACATGCATATTTGTCCTTCAATCAAGAAGAGCTTTTAGTAGGCAATTTTATCGGCGATTTTGTCAAGGGGAAGCAATGGGAAAACTATCCCTTAGAGATGGCAAAGGGAATATTATTGCATAGAGAGATTGATTATTTTACCGACAGGCATCCGGAATTTATCAAGTGTAAGCGTTTATTATCGCCACATATGGGGCATTATGCAACCTTATTTCCCGATTTGATATTCGATCATTTTCTGGCCAATGATGCCCGTTATTTCAGTAATGATAGTTTGAAAGAATTCAGCGAAAAAGTATATCAATCGGTCGAATTAAAAATAGACCATGTACCCAAGGATTTCAGTTATATATTTTGGCGTATAAAATCGGGGAATTGGTTATACACCTATCGTTTCAGAGGGGGAATTGAAAATGCGATACGGGGATTGGTTCGCCGCAGCAATGCACCATTCGAAGAGACCATTGCAGTAGATTTATTCAGGAAACATGCGCAAGAGATGGAAGAGAGCTATCAAATCTTTTTCCCCGAGCTCGAAAGTTTTGTTAAGGAATTGTTATACAACACCCCTTAACAACAAAAAAGAGGGGGGCGACTTATTTTTGCATAAGAAGTTATGAGGGGAATTTTATTATTAAGCAGTATTTTACTATTCGTTATACGGGGTTCGGCACAGTATGAGTCGGACACTTTGGCATATGCTGAGCCAGATTCCATGATAGATATGAGCAGTTTGATTCCGGCCGGAGAGTGGTACAATCAATGGGATACGGCCGTGGTTCACTATTATGGTCCGGCTACGGTTGAGATGTTTGCCAATAAAGCATTAAAATTGGTATATGATAAAGAATGTGATTTCTTTTTTCCGGTTCCCAATGGGCGCATAACCTCGAAATGGGGTCCTCGCGGGCGACGCGGGCGCATGCATAAAGGGGTGGATATAGATTTAGAGAGTGGAGATCCGGTTTATGCGGCTTTCGAAGGAATGGTTCGTATTTCGCAGTATAGTTCGTCTTATGGGAATGTGGTTATTTTGCGTCATCCGAACGGACTGGAAACCTATTATGCGCATTTATCCAAGCTGAATGTAAGGCCGGGCGAATATGTTATGGCCGGTCAGGAAATAGGCCTGGGCGGAAATACAGGGCGTTCCTATGGATCTCATTTGCATTTCGAAATTCGATTTTTAGGCCAAGCCATAAATCCGGCTATTATCATAGATCTTGCCAAACAAGAATTGGCAACGGTAGAATATATTCCTTATAAATATGGGAAAGGCAAAGATAGCGGCGTATTTGCACGTGCTTTACAAGAGAAATTTCACCAGGTGAGACCCGGGGACGATTTACACGTAATAGCCGAGTTGTATTGTGTGCCCGTGACCACCTTAATGTCCCTGAACAATATCAGCGAGAACGCCAGTTTGCTCATAGATGCGAAGATTCGCTACCAATAAAAATATTTCAGATTTAATGCGTTGAAATTATACTTCCCAAGGGAAGCAATAGGCATTGTTTATATAGAAAAGAATAAGAAAATTCAAGACCCTTATAAAACGCAAAAAGGAATTGTAAATACAATTCCTTTTCACGACTAAATCTAAACCTATGAAATAAACTTACCTGCATAGAATATTACAAATGTTATGCCAAGTTATACTTAGGATACTCTTAAATTGGTTAAACAAATCTTAAATTGAATCGAGGAATTCGCGCAGACTTCGGAATGTTTTTTCTCGTAATTCCCGGTGTTTTTCGGCATTTGCCCAGATATAATCGCTGATATCTTCTTCGGCTTGCAGCTTTAGGTTTTTTTGTTGGCTATGCATGGCAAACCAGCGAGTTTCTTTAAAATAGGGGGTATCGTTCATCAGGTAGGCATGATAAGTAGAGCCCAACTCCTTGGTTATTTTCAGGTCGTGCAGGCCACATTCTTCCTCCACTTCTCTTAGGGCTGCCGTTTCAAAATCTTCACCTTTATCGAGTTTGCCTTTGGGCAGGTCGTACATGTCCCGGCGCACTATCCATAAAATTTCATTATTATTATTTTGAACAATGCCTCCGGCGGCCGGTGCCGGTTCGAAATAGGGTAATAATTCCCCAATAAAGGAATCAAATGAACAAATGCGCATAGTGCAATCCTCCATATCCTCCTTCAAGGCATTCAGCATGGCAATTACCACATCTTGCCCTGTTTGTTGAGAAGTTTTGTCTATTTCGAGTAGAAAACGCGTGTTCTTTACAAAAACTTTAAATACTTTTGTCGTCATGATATTTACTGAAGAAAGTGCCATAAAAGTAGCAGAATATTTGTTAAAAAAACAAGCTGTGAAATTAAACTCCACAACGCCTTTTGTTTGGGCATCGGGGTGGAACTCGCCCATATATTGCGATAATAGAAAAACGCTTTCCTATCCCGAATTGCGTAATTATATACGTCAACAATTTGTGCAGGCTGCACGCGAAAAAATTGCTCATATAGATGCGGTTGCCGGTGTGGCCACAGGGGGTATAGCGCACGGCGTATTATTGGCTCAGGAATTGGGTTTACCCTTTTTGTATGTGCGTAGCGCGGCCAAAGGTCATGGCATGCAAAACTTAATCGAAGGCGAAATTCCGGTGGGACGTACCGTTTTGGTGGTTGAAGATCTGGTAAGCACCGGTGGAAGTTCGCTCCAGGCCGTTACCGCATTGCGCGAAGCCGGATGCGAAGTGAAAAGCATGTTTACCGTTTTCGATTATGATTTTGATGTGAAAAAAGAAAATTTCAAAAAGGCAAATTGCGAATTGATTTCTCTAACCAATTACGAATACGTGCTTAAAGCCGCATTAGAAATGGATTATATTCGCGAAAATGAAGTCGAAATATTACAGGAATGGAGATCCAATCCTCAGTCCTGGAAAAAATAATAACGAAAAACAGCAAATACGAAACGATGGAAATCAATACAGAAAAGGAATTAGTGAATGCAAGTTCCGAGGTAGTTTTTACTTACTTATCGGATATGAATAATTTTAAGGATATGTTGCCCAAATCGGCTACAGATTGGCATGCAACAGCAGAAAACTGTTCCTTTAAAATTGGAGGCATGGCCAAAATAGGTCTGCAATACCGTAGCAAACTTGCACATAGCAAAATAGACATGACTTCATACGGAGATGTGATGTTTCCTTATGATTTGGCCATTTTAATCGAAGAAAATGATGCCCAATCTTGCTATATACATATGGAATTTAAAGGCGATGTAAACCCTTTTATGAAAATGATGGTGGAAGCTCCGCTGAAAAATTTCTTCGGTTATTGGGGCCATGCGCTTAAAAAGCACTTCGATTCGCAAGCTTAAAAAATAAATTTAATTTCTTTTATATCATAAAGTCCTGACAGCCCGTCAGGATTTTCTGTTTTTAAACGACCCCAGGAATCAATCCCTGTAATTTTGACATGCATGTTAATTCCGTCTTTTTGAATTTCTACGAATTGACCAAAACCGTATACATGCGAAAGATATTCTTCTTCCAATGCAGCTGTTCCGGCGATGAGCCATTTCTTATATACCCTATCCATATATTGCAACATAGATTCCAATACCGTGGTTATCTCATGATCCATCCCCGTTTCAATTTTGAGTGAAGTGGCGGGTAATGGGAAAGTTGGAAAGTGTATTTCGTTCACATTCAGTCCAATTCCAATAATACTTTCAGTGATATATTTTTCCGTACTTGTATTTTCAATGAGAATGCCGGCTATTTTTTTATGTTGAATCAGTATATCATTGGGCCATTTAATGAGGGCGGGGAGCTTCCAATCCTGCAGCATTTTCACCAAAGCCAGACTTGTGAACATGCTCAATACGAATGGAGTAGTAGAGGGGAGTCGTTGCGGAAGCAATTTAATGGAAGCTGCAATATTCAGTCCGCTTCCTGCGTGCCAGCTGTTTCCTTTTTGTCCCCGTCCCGCAGTTTGTGCGCCGGCATAAATGCAGTCTCCGGACGCGAAGGCGCTGCTATTTTCGCGCATATAGCTGTTCGTTGAAGCGCAAACGGGAATATATGTGACAGAAAGGCCGATTATTTGATGTAGCATATTTTTTGTTCCAAGTGTATTATTACCTTTGCAAGATACTATAGAGCATGACAAAGAAAACAAAACAGGATCAAGAAAAAAACAAATTGGTCGAACTCATTGTAATGGGTTTAGAAGACAAAAAAGCAAAAGATATACAGATACTCGATTTGCGCCATTTACCCAATGCCGTTTGTGCCTATTTTATAGTGGCCACAGGCGATTCCACCACACAAGTGAAGGCATTATGCGATTCGGTATATGATAAAGTATACAAAGAATCGAACGAAAAACCCTGGCATATAGAAGGTGAACAAAATGCAGAATGGGTTTTGGTGGACTACAGCGATGTGGTTTGTCATATATTTTTACCTGAAGTTAGAGAATTTTATGGATTGGAATCCTTGTGGGCAGATGCCGAAATTACACATGTAGGAGCCTAATCTTTAAAACTATTATTCCATTTTTTATATAATTTATTTATGAGTGATTTTGAAAATTCTAACCAAAAGAAAAAGCCCAATTCTCCTATAAAGAAGCCTAAGGTAGGTTTTTCGGGATATTGGATTTACGGATTGGTATTACTGGTATTTGCCGGTGTATATCTATTTAGTAAAACCGGTACGCCCATGGAAACCACTTCCAGAGAATTCGAGAATATGGTGATGAGTGGGGATGTGAAAGAAATTGTGGTTGTTAATCAGGAATTAGCCCGTGTATATATCAAACCCGATCGTTTGACCAAAGAGGTTTATACCGAGGTTAGAAAGAGAAATATTCCGGTAGATCAGCCCCAGTTTCAATTAGAAACCGGTCCTATAGAAAAGTTTGTAGAAAAAGTTGACTTACTTCAAGAAGCTTTGCCTGCCGACGAAAAAGTGATGATTGATTATGAAACACAGAATGAATCCTGGTTTAATTCATTTATCATATTCGTATTGCCTTTACTTATAATGATGGGTCTTTGGTTCTTTATGATGCGCCGTATGGGCGGTGGAGCCGGAGGAGGTCAGATTTTCAATATAGGAAAATCTAAAGCCAAATTATTCGATAAAGATTCTCAGGTGAATATCAATTTCAATGATGTAGCCGGTTTGGATGAAGCCAAAGTGGAGTTGCAGGAGATTGTGGAATTTTTGAAGAATCCGAAAAAATATACCAACTTAGGCGGTAAAATTCCCAAAGGAGCCTTATTGGTTGGCCCTCCGGGTACGGGTAAAACCCTACTTGCCAAAGCGATTGCAGGGGAAGCCAAAGTGCCCTTTTTCTCACTTTCGGGATCCGATTTTGTAGAAATGTTTGTGGGTGTAGGTGCCTCACGTGTGCGCGATTTGTTCCGTCAGGCCAAAGAAAAATCACCTTGTATTATTTTTATCGACGAGATTGATGCCATCGGTAGAGCCCGTGGACGTGGCGCCGTTCAGGGAGCAAACGATGAAAGAGAAAATACGCTCAATCAGCTCTTGACCGAAATGGACGGGTTCGAAAGTAATTCGGGTGTTATTATACTTGCAGCCACCAACCGCGTGGATGTACTCGATAAAGCCTTGATTCGTGCCGGACGTTTTGATCGTCAGATTATGGTTGAATTGCCCGATTTATTTGGACGTCAGGAGATTTTTAAAGTGCATATGAAAGGCAAGAAATTAGGTCAGAATATCGATGTGAATCTCCTTGCCAAACAAACTCCGGGTTTCTCGGGTGCCGATATTGCCAATGTGTGTAATGAAGCAGCGTTGATTGCTGCACGTAAAGGTAAAGATGAAATAGACCGTAGTGATTTCAACGATGCTATTGACAGGGTAATAGGCGGATTAGAAAAGAAAAATAAGATTGTTACACCTATCGAGAAAAAAGTAATTGCCTATCATGAGGCTGGTCATGCCACGGTAAGCTGGTTTCTTCGCTATGCAAGTCCCCTCGTTAAGGTTACCATAGTGCCCCGCGGCCAATCTCTCGGCGCTGCTTGGTATTTGCCCGAAGAACGTATGATTACGACCAAAGAGCAAATTCTGGACGAAATGACTGCGGCTTTGGGCGGTAGAGCTGCCGAAGAAGTAATATTCCAAAAAGTATCTACCGGTGCATTGAGCGATTTGGAAAAAATTACCAAACAAGCTTATGCCATGGTTTCTATATATGGACTGAATGATATAATCGGTAATATAAGTTATTACGACAGTTCGGGACAACAAGATTATGCTTTCTCGAAACCATATAGCGATAAAACAGCCGAATTGATTGATCAGGAAGTGAAGAAACTCAGCGATGAATGTTACCAAAGAGCGGTGAAATTGTTGGAGGAAAATAAGGATAAATTGAAAAAACTGGCCGATCGTTTGATTGAAAAAGAGGTGATTTTCCGTGAAGATTTGGAAGAAATACTCGGACCACGCCCCTTCGAAGATGATGAAAGAGCCAAGGAAGTTTCGGCTGCCGTACGCTCTACCATGGCGCAGAATAATCAGCCTCAAAATCCTGATCATTCGACCCCTATTGTGCCTTCAACAGAAAATCCAATTACAATCGATCAAGAAATAAAGAGGGAAAGTGAACAAGGAAATTCCACTACAGGCGAATAAGCCCGCGAATAAATTTCCGGATATTTTAAAGCGTGCCATTTTTGGTGCGCTTTTCTTGCTTATTACTATAGGAACCATCTATTTTTCGCTTTATGCATGGATTGCTCTTGCAGCTGTCTATTCTTTAGGTTGCCTGTATGAATTCAGCGAAAGAAATCCGGAAATGAGAAAATTGAAATGGCCTACGCGCATTTCGGCCCTGGTTGTTTGGCTTTGTGTATTTCTCTTTCTTTATCTGGATGATATACGCTTTGTTTTATTTCCTGTTTTTTTTAGTCCCCTTTTTCTACTTTATGCCCTTAGCGTAAAAGAAGGACATCCCTTCAAAGAATTATCGGCATTTTTTGTAGCGCTTATTTATACCGTATTTCCTTTTATTGCCCTTGTTTTTCTGGGTGCCAAAATAGACGGATACAGACCCGAACTTATTATTTGGTTTTTTCTGCTCATCTGGGCCAATGATTCTTTTGCGTATTTATTCGGGCGCCTTTTCGGTAAACATAAAATGGCTCCATCCATTTCGCCCGGAAAATCCTGGGAAGGATTTGCCGGAGGTGCCATCATGAGTCTTATATTCCATGTGCTGATTTCGAATTATTTCATTCCGATTCATTTTATTCATGCCATTGCCTTGGTTTTATTGGGAATTCCTTTGGCCGTACTGGGCGATTTGGTTGAAAGTAAATGGAAAAGAAACCTGAATATTAAAGATTCCGGACATTTTTTACCCGGTCATGGAGGCTTTTTAGACCGATTTGATAGTGTTTTAATTTCTGCACCCGTAATATTCTTTTATTTTTACGCACTGAAAAACTATTTATTTATATGAGATTTCATCGCGAAGGAAAAACCATTATGTTTATAAGCTTGCTTATAGCATTGATTCTACAAGCTATTGCCTATTTTATTGGTATAAACTGGCTATCGTTTGTCATAGGCTTTTTTAACCTGTTTTTCCTGGCTCTTATTTTTCAATTTTTCCGATATCCCACCCGCATTTATGCTGGCGGACCTCTGGATATTATTTCTCCCGCCGATGGAAAGGTAGTGGTTATAGAGAAAGTATTCGAAAGTGAATATCTGAACAAAGAGGTAATGCAAATATCGGTGTTTATGAGTCCCCTCAATGTGCACGTAAACTGGAGTCCCATAGGCGGATTGGTAGAATATTACAAATATCATCCCGGAAAATATCTGGTGGCATGGCATCCTAAATCTTCTACCGAAAATGAAAGAACAACCACGGTGGTAAGGCATGAAAACGGTACGCAAATATTATTTCGCCAAATAGCCGGAGCTTTAGCCAAACGTATTGTGAATTATTTGCATGCAGGTGATAAAATAAAAGGCGGACATGAAGCCGGCTTTATAAAATTCGGAAGCAGGGTAGATGTATTCATTCCACTCGATGCCGAAATATGCGTAAAAATTGGCGATAAACCGGTTGGAAATAAAACCGTATTGGCGCGTTTAAAAGCCTAATAAAGCTTTAATCTTCTTCGTATTCTTCGACGAGTTGCTTCAGCTCGCGCAGGGTTTTGTCGTTCTTTTGTTTTTCGGCAAGCCATACACCTTCCTTCCAAATGCTTAATGCGTCTTCTTCTTTTTCTTTCAGAATATATATTTGTCCCAACTTCATATATAAGGGCAGATAGTCGGGTTTATTTTCTTTTAAATAAAGAAGTATTTCTATGGCATTTTCATGCTGATTCAGACTCAAATATTCCAGGGCCAGGGCATATTGTAAAAAGGGATCCTTCGGATCATCTTTTAGCATGAGTTTTATGGCTTCAAGGCGCTCTGTTGCTTGCATAATTATTCGGTTCGAAATGGGATTAAATTTCTATTCCCCATAATTTTTTGTGCAGTTGTAAGGCATGTCTGTCAGTCAGACCCGAGATAAAATCCAAACACAAACGCATATGTTCGTATAGTCCTTTTTCAGGAACTAATTGGAATGGCAATAAGCGCATAAGATTTTTTTGTTTGGCATCGGCTCTGTTTTGATAGGAGGCAATCATGGCTTCGCAAAACAATTCGGTGAGTCGCGGCAATATTTCGAATCCCGCAGCCTGAAGTTCGACCACTTTATTGCTGTTGTAAATATATTGTTGCGAGAATTTTGAAATAGCATCCAGGGTTCCGGCATAGATTCCGTCGTCCATCAGCGATTTTTGATATAGGCCTTGCATGATTTCGGGATAATGCGTACAAAAGACCTGTATGGCATCATCCACCAGGCGATTTATAGCCAAGGCTCTTACCAGTCCCAATCGTTGGTTGATATCGGGATAGGTTTGTAAACGCGTTAAATCTAATTGTTCGCCACAAATAGGAGCCAACAAATCCATATATTTTTCTTCAGAAATAATGCGCATACGTGCAGCATCTTCTAGGTCTATGACCAGATAGCAAATATCGTCGGCCGCTTCGGTAAGAAATACCAAGGGGTGGCGGGCATAACTAAAATCCGATTCGCTGAGTTTATTAAGTTGGCATAGATCCAAAAATGCTTGTGCCTGCTCAATTTCACTAATGAAGAAATTGTATTTTTTCTGACTTTTAAGACTTTTATTTCTGGCGTTTAAATTACCAATGCAAGGGTATTTTACAAAGGCTCCCAAAACGGCAGCAGTAGGTTGAAGGCCTTTTTGCATGAGTATACGAAAACCTTGGGCATTGCCTTCGAAATGGCATAAATCATACCATGCATTGGGCTGAAAAAGGTCTTTGTATTCTTTGAGTTTGCCCATAGAAAATGCGGAAGAAATGCCGCTTTCGCCGCTATGTCCGAAGGGCGGATTTCCTATATCATGAGCCAGGCAAGCGGCTTGAATAATATGCGCAAAATCGGTATCAGAATATCCGTTTTCTTTCAATTCGGGTTCCTGTTCCAGGATAAAAGCTCCGGCTCTAAGTCCGAGGCTTCTTCCCACACTGCTTACCTCGAGACTATGTGTGAGTCGGGTATGTACAAAATCGTATTCAGGTAGAGGGACCACCTGGGTTTTATCTTGTAATTTTCGGAAAGGATGCGAAAAAATAATACGATCTACGTCTTTTTCGAACGCATTGCGTCTGAGGTTTTGTGAGGCAGAGTGCATTGCGGCAGGTCTTTCTCCGGAAAGTAATGCGAACCAGTTCATATTTAGGATCTCCCTTGAAACAGCTCATTGGCTGCCAGAATACAGTTTTTAAATGCGGGCATATTTATGCCGGTTTCGATTTGATTTTCCTCACAAAATGCCACTAAATTTTCGGTAGGTAAATTTCCGGTAAGTGTATCCTTAGCCATAGGGCATCCTCCGAATCCGAGCATGGCGCTGTCGAATTTACGGCAACCTGCTTCGTAGGCCGCTTTTACATTCAAAAACCAGTTCGAAGGCCTGGTGTGAAAATGCGCACCTATTTCTATATGTGGAAAGGCGGGAATTAAGGTTTCAAAAAGGCGACTGATATCGTCGGGATTGGCTTCGCCTATTGTATCGGCAAGGGAAATATTTTTTATGCCCAGGCGATCTAATTTGTCTACTTCTTCAGCCACAATTTGCGGATTCCATGTATCGCCGTAGGGATTACCAAAGGCCATGGAAATATAGACTACCTGGGTTTTATTATGAGCAAGACAATGTTCTTGTACATTTTTAACGCGCAAAAGACTATCGGCCAAATTGGAATTGATATTGCGTTGCAAAAAAGTATCCGAAACCGAATGTGGATAGCCTAAATATTTGATAAAAGGAAAAGCAATAGCCCTTTCGGCACCTCCAATATTACCAATAATGGCGAGTAGTTCGGTTTTCGATTCTTTCCAGTTGATTGCTTGTGCAACTTCGTGTGTATCGGCCAATTGAGGGATGGCTTTTGCCGAAACAAAACTTCCGAAATCCAACACATCGAATCCCGCCTGAAGTAGTAAATTTAGATAAGTGATTTTATCCTCCGTTTCGATGAGACTTTTAAGGCCTTGCATCGCATCGCGGGGACATTCGGTAATGATTATGCGGTTTGATGTATTCACACAACGAATATAAAAAAAAGAAAATGTCTTTTATATTTTTCCCGATTTTTTGAGCTGTGCATAGCGTTTATTAATGGCTTTTATAAGTCCGGGTCCTTTATAAATAAATCCCGAATAGATTTGCACTAAGGCTGCACCGGCTCTAAATTTCTCCATGGCATCTTCTACACTCATTATTCCACCCGCTGCAATTACCGGGAAACGGCCCTCGCTTTTTTGAACTATATAGGATACGATTTCTGTAGACTTTTCTTTAAGAGGCGCACCACTTAATCCGCCCGTCTGAGCGCTTAGCCGGGCATTGCTTTTCAATCCGTCTCTCGATAAGGTAGTATTGGTTGCAATGATTCCGTCTATTTTTGTTTCGAATACAATTTCTATGATTTCATCCAATTGTTCTTGACTAAGATCGGGAGCAATTTTCAAAAAGATGGGCTTGTAAATACGTTGTGAAAGGGCTCTTTCTTTTAGCTTGCCCAAGAGGTTTTGCAGTGGCTCTTTTTCTTGCAGGGCGCGTAGTCCGGGGGTATTGGGCGAACTCACGTTTACGGTGAAATAGTTCACTTCTTCGTAGAGCATATCGAAGCATTTTAAGTAATCGCCAAGTGCCTCTTCGTTGGGTGTATTTTTATTTTTACCAATATTTCCGCCTATGATAAGGTCTTCATTTTTTTTAAAATGCAAACGTCGGGCGGCGGGCTCGGCACCTTTATTATTGAATCCCATGCGGTTGATTAGAGCTTTGTCGGCCGGAAGACGAAAGAGACGCGGTTTATCATTTCCGGGCTGGGGGAGTGGGGTAAGCGTGCCTATTTCTATATGCGAAAATCCAAATGAAGATAATTCGTCAAAAAGCATGGCGTCTTTGTCGAATCCTGCAGCCAAGCCAACTACACCGGGAAATTGAATGCCGGCAACTTCCACACGGGTTTGTGCATTATGGAAAACAAATATTTTCTTTAAAATTTTTTCGGCAAATGGGATTTTATGCAGCAAACGAATCCATGAAAAGGTTGTATAATGAGCCGTTTCGGGGTCCATGAGAAATAAGAAAGACTTGATGAATGCGTACATAATCTGATTTTAGACAAAAGTATATAAATAAAAAACCCCTTCCGATATGGAAGAGGCTTTTTTTGGGTATTTTTTCGAATTAATCTTTTAATAATTGTACATCATATACATCCCCGTCTTCGGCATACTGCACATTCAAGCTTTTCTTTTTACGCTCAATAATTTTCCAGTTGGCAACCGGATCTCCGTTACCGGGCGTCATTTGTATGTTTTTTCCATTTTCGTTTACAAGCCAGTGTCCGCTTTGAGAAAGTTGAACGCTGAATGTTACCCAGGTAATGACATAGGTGCCTCCTTCTGCTAATACCAATTTGTAATTGGCAAAAGCCGTATTGAAACTCTGTGTATTATCCGTTCCATTTTTAAAAACACGATCTACTCTATAGGTGCCGTCTAATTTGTTTTCTACAATTTTATTGCAGGAACTGAGACCGACAAATAGAAATAATGCAAATAATACGGGAATAATTCTTTTCATAATTGTATAGTATATGCCACAAATGTAAAAAATATTCTTCAAATTATGGGTATATACTCTTTTTGCTCTTTATCCAATTACTTAAATATAATTTTCAGGGGTTCGCTTTCTTCTCCTGCTATATTAACTCGTAATACATATACACCTGCAGCCAAATTATTTCTTGGGATTTGCATGCGCATATTCATTTTGTCGAATTGCAGCATGGATTTAGAAACCTGTACACCACTCATGCTGATAAGTTCTATCGATTGAATGTCTTCCGGTTTCAATTCGTCCGCAAATTGAATGAACACTACATCAGAAGCCGGATTCGGATAAACAGTGAATGGAGTATTCTCTTTACGGTCGCAGGATACACTTTGACTTGGATATTCTTTATATTCACCGTTAAAGTCGAACTGTGTAAGTCTGTAATAGCTTAATCCGCTTTCAAATCTTTTATCGGAATAGGAATAGTGTAACACTTCGTTCGAATTACCTGCCCCGTCAATGGTAGCTATTGCTTCCCAATCTTGCATATCTGTACTTTTCTCGAGTAAGAAATACTGGTTGTTGATTTCGGAAGCGGTAGTCCATTTTACGACAACTTCATTTTGCATACAATGTGCATTGAAGTCGGTAAGTTCTACGGGAAGGGGACTTACATTTCCATTCGAGTTGCCATGTATCCAAAGTTCGGAAAAAGTAGGCACATTGTATACTACATAACGCCCTGAATTATCAATAAATGAAGGCCAAAGCCATTTAGGCTCTCCATTTGTCATAGGCATGTGCATAGAAGATTGAGCTCCGCTCACGCAATTATCGGTGAAAGTGCCATTTATCACTGAGGGGTTAAGCGTATTGGAATATTTTCCTAAATATAATTCGGTCATATTTCCCCAAAGGAAATCATCGTTTGGATTCACGTTGGCATTGGCTTCAAGAATCAATGCGTCCATTTCTTGTTTAGAGAAAAATACGCGCACTTGAATGGGATTTGTGGGCTGAAATTCGGGAATTACAGCATAACGACGCCCCATAACCGTGGTTGTATAAAGGGGGTTAACTGAGGCACAAGCCTGCACATCGATGGGATTGCTATCCACATAAGCTACAACACTTACTTCACCCAAATTTTGTCCGCCCGAATTTATAGAAAGCAAAATGCGATCATCTTTAATGAAATCGACCCAATTATTTCCGTCTACGACACAATCGCAGGTATCGAGATTATTGGCCAAATAGTTCGGTTCTTGTCCGGGAAACAGGGTGATAGGTGCTCCAACGCGGATTATACAAGGGTTTGCCGGGAATTTGGCTTTCACTATATAGGTTTCTACAGTTGGAACAAAAGGAATGGTGTAGGCTAGTGAAGAACCGGTTCCGATTGCACTTTGTAGCACCGTATTGGTGTCTGTATTATTATATAAGCTATAGGTAACACCGGTCTGACTTGAAGCAACTTTAATTTCGTTGTTTGCACCACGACAAGTGGTGGTTGAAACCGGAAATACGGATTGATTTAAAGGCGGAACATAGAGTGTTGAAGTAACCTTAGAGGCATATCGATAGATTTTACTTCCGTGAGTGGCAGTCAGCAACAACTTAAATGTATAAACACCCGGTACAGTAATACCTGTAATTTGTGTGTTGACAGTAGTGGGCGAAGTGAAGGTAAATGGACCGGGGCCTGTACCTGTCCACTGATAGGTGATGTTTACATCAGCTAAATTTCCGGAAGGATTGCCGGTTGCAACTAAATTGCCGGGGGCGCACAGATAGTGGGTAGAGAGAGACGGGGTGACTGTGGGTGTACCTCCGGCGGCATTCAGTTGCTGAAATGAAAATACTCCATTCCCGCCTGAACAGGATGAAATATTATAAGGACCAATTACTATCATCCAATTTGCATTACAGGGATTAGCTGTAGATAAGAGACCTCCGCTAATTAATTTAATTCCCGAACTGTCAGGTAAAGTCCATGTATGATTACCGCCCCAGGCAATTCGGGCATTGTTTTCAACAATAACCGTAATGGGGGCTTCTGAAATCCAGTTGGTTTCGGCATCAATAGTTAATGTCGCACCATTGGTAATACGAAGCGTTCCATTAAAAGTGGAAGGGTTAAGTGTGGAGATGTTGGTGTTTGTGCTAATTACAACTTCAGCACTTGCTTTCGATACAGAAAGCACCAAGCTTAAGCTTAAGGCGCAGAGAGTCAATAAGTTTTTCATTCTAATGGGGGGATTAGACCGCAAAGATAAGGCGCAATTTTTTAATACGCAAATAATTAGTTCATTTTCAGTTATAATTTTTTTGTTAAAACAGGGATTTAAGGCGGCATGTCTTGCTGTTATTAGGCTTATATCGAGTGTTTTTTTTAGAATCGGCTTGCATTTTTGTGGGAATTAAGAATGAAATCTGTAATGCATAGTTTATCTATGCACTGCTTTTGGGGCATACAATAAAAAACCCCTTCGGATTAGGAAGGGTTTTTTCTGTGTTTACTTTGAATCTTTTTTCAATGAATGCGAAGTCTATTCATTGTTATTTTCAATTCTTTACATCTAATCTGAATAGCGTTTATTTAAATAGTATTTTCACCGGTTCGCTTTTTTCGCCTGCGATATTTACGCGCAACACATATACACCGGCTGGCAAATTATTTCGGGGGATTTGCATGCGCATATTCATTTTGTCGACTTGTAAATGATATGTCGACAAGGACTTACCACTTATATTGATGAGTTCTACCGATTCAATTTCTTCTGCATTCAGTTCGCTTGCAAATTCTATATAAACTGCATCTGTAGCCGGATTCGGATAAACAGTGAATGGAGCATTCTTTTTAGGTTCGCAGGAAATGCTTTGACTTGGATATTCTTTAGAATTTCCGTTGAAATCGAACTGTGTAAGTCTGTAATACGTTAATCCGCTTTCAAATCTTTTATCGGAATAGGAATAGTGTAAAACTTCGTTCGAATTACCTGCCCCGTCAATGGTAGCTATTGCTTCCCAATCTTGCATATCTCTACTTTTTTCGAGTAAGAAATATTGATTATTGATTTCGGAAGCGGTAGACCATTTTACCATTATTTCATTCGGCATACAATGGGCATTAAATTCGATAAGTTCGACAGGAAGGGGACTTGTATTTCCATTTGTATTTCCATGCAACCAAAGTTCAGAGAAAGTGAGTACACTATATTCGGTATAGCGCCCCAATAGATCTTGAAAGGATGTCCATAGGTTTATCGGTTCGCCATTTGCGCTTTGCATGTGCATAGAAGACTGAGCTCCGTTTAGACAATTGTCTGAGAAAGTGCCATTAATTACGGCGGGATTTAGCGTATTGGAATATTTACCTAAATACAATTCAGAAACAATTCCTGTAGGAAAATCATCATTCGGGTTTACATTGGCATTGGCTGCGAGCGCTAAAGCATCAAACTCTGTTTTAGAGAAAAATAGGCGCACTTGAATGGGATTCGCAGGTGGGAATTCCGGATATACCGCAAAATGACGTCCCATAACTGTGGTAGTATAAAGCGGATTGCTAGAGGCGCAGGCCGGAACATCAATGGGGCTGCTGCCTACATAAGATACTACCCTTACTTCACCCAAATTTTGTCCGCCCGAATGAATAGAAACTAAAATACGATCATCTTTGATAAAATCGACCCAATTATTACCGTCTACGATACAATCGCAGGTATCCAGGTCATTGGCCAAATAGTTTGGTTCTTGTCCGGGAGAAAGCGTAATAGGCGCTCCAACGCGAATTATACATGGGTTTGCCGGGAATTCGGCTTTCAGGATATAGGTTTCTACAGCCGGTGAAAATGGGATAGTATAAGACAAAGAAGATCCGGTTCCGATTGCACTCTGCAGCACGGTATTGGTATCTGTATTATTGTATAAGCTGTAGACTACACCGGTCTGACTTGAACCAACTTCAATTTCGTTGTTTGCACCGCGACAAGTGGTGGTTGAAGCCGGAAATACGGATTGATTAAATGGAGGAACATAAAGGGTTGAAGTGACCTTGGAAGCATATCTATAGACTTTACTACCATGAATAGCTGTAAGTAATAGCTTAAATGTATAAACAGCCGGTACAGTTATGCCTGTAATTTGTGTATTATAGGATGTGGGTGAAGTGAAAGTGAATGATCCGGGGCCGGTACCCGTCCAAAGA
>JAEZEQ010000066.1 GCA_023432985.1 Bacteroidota bacterium
ATTTATGCAAGCCGCCGCAAGGCGGAGTGAAAAAGTAAGGAGGGAGCGTACTAATGGTACGTGACCGACGCACTTTTTTGCTCCAACGCAGCGCGGCGCAGCAGAAATCATTTTATAAAAAAAGAGGGATGTGATAAATCACATCCCTCTTCCCTCTCGCTCCCCCTCTAGGACTTGAACCTAGGACCCCATGATTAACAGTCATGTGCTCTAACCAGCTGAGCTAAGGAGGAATTTCCCATCTGAACATTTTGTTCAAATTTGGAGTGCAAAAATACAAAGCGTTTTGAAATATACAATATCTTTGCAAAAAAATTTTTAAAAGAAATGCCAAAAAGTTTATTAGTCATTGGAACCGTCGCTTTCGATAATTTGGAAACTCCGTTCGGAAAAGAAGACATGGTTGTGGGCGGAGCTGCCACATACGCCTCATTATCAGCAGCATATTTCAAAAACGACATTCGCATCGTTTCGGTAGTCGGCGACGACTTCCCCCAATCCTTCTTGAATATCTTCGAAGAAAAAAATATTAACCTCGAGGGACTACAAATCAAAAAAGGTGAAAAATCTTTTTTCTGGGCCGGAAAATATCATCTCGACATGAATACCCGCGATACCCTCGATACGCAATTGAACGTATTGGCCGACTTTAATCCCATCGTGCCTGATTCTTCCAAAAATGTGGATTATCTCCTGCTGGGAAATTTAATGCCTAAACTCCAACACCAAGTCCTCGATCAAATGGAAAAAAGACCCAAATTGGTCGTTATGGATACTATGAACTTCTGGATGGAAACCGCGTGGGACGACCTCCTAAAGGTTATTGCCAAGGTAGACGTACTCACCATTAACGACGAGGAAGCACGCCTGCTCAGCAAAGAATACAGCCTCGTAAAAGCAGCAAAGATCATTATGGAAATGGGTCCCAAATATTTGGTCATCAAAAAAGGCGAAAATGGAGCCCTCCTTTTTCATAAAAATCAGGTTTTCTACGCACCGGCCCTGCCGCTCGAAGATGTATTCGACCCAACCGGCGCGGGCGATACCTTCGCAGGCGGATTTATCGGATACCTCGCTAAAACCGACGATATCTCTTTCGATAATATGAAAAGAGCCATAATCTACGGAGCGACTATGGCCTCTTTTACTGTGGAAAAATTTGGTACTACACGCCTGCTTGAAATCAACGAAGCTCAGGTTGACGAACGTTTGCAGGATTTTGTAGATCTCGTTCAATTCGATATTATTCTCGATACAACAATCTAAATAACTGTTGCAAATCAGTTGAAAAATCGCCTCCCAAACGAGGCGATTTTTTTTACCCCGAGTTACATTGGGCATTTTCTTTAAGAAAAACTTAATAAAACCCTAAACCAAACCCTATTCCCGCAGATTCTCTTATTTTTGTAAAATGCGCTTTACCTTTTCCCCGATACATGCGCACTTAAATGCCATTTTCAATGGCTCGAAATTTGATTATAAAATAAATATATATGGCAAAATACTCCGAAAAAGCATATCCTATAGACAAAATTACTCATCCGGTTCAGAAGTTTATTCAACACGAAAAAGCGGGGGGACTGGCACTGGGACTCTCTGTAATCGTCGCTATGTTTCTGGCTAATTCAGCCTGGTCGGATGAATATTTTAGTTTATTGGGACATAAATTCGGATTTACGGTAGACGGAAAATCTTATTTGGAGTTCAGCATTCTGCATTGGATTAATGACGGATTAATGTCGGTCTTTTTCTTTGTGGTGGGACTTGAATTGAAGCGCGAAATTGTGGGGGGCGAACTTTCCAATCTGCGAAAAGCAATTCTGCCTATAGGCGCAGCTATTGGAGGCATGGCCATTCCCGCACTTATTTATCTTATATTTAACCCCTCCGGCGAAGCACAAAACGGATGGGGAATCCCCATGGCTACCGATATTGCCTTTGCACTGGGCATACTCGTACTCATCGGCAAAAAAGTACCCCTCGCCCTTAAGGTTTTCCTTACCGCATTAGCTATAGTTGACGATCTGGGAGCCGTATTGGTCATTGCTCTCTTTTATACGTCCGAGATTTCTCTTCAAAATCTGGCTTTAGGCGTGTTTATTGCCGGAGTTATGTACGGAGCAAATCGTTTGGGTGTGCGCAATATGTTTTTTTATGCCATATTGGGCATACTGGGCGTGTGGATTGCCTTCCTTCTCTCCGGCGTGCATGCCACCATCGCATCGGTGATCGCTGCATTTACCATCCCGGCCGATGTGCGCATTAAAGAAGGCCTCTATATCAGCCAACTTAAAGAATATATCAAACGATTCAAAAATATAGACCCAAATGACGATATCCCCACTCTTAAATCGGCACAATTGCATATTCTCGACGAAATAAAAAAGAATACCAATAAGGCTATTCCACCCCTGCAACGACTGGAACATGCCATGCACCCCTTCGTGGTCTTTTTTATTATCCCCATTTTTGCACTAGCTAATGCCGGCATTTCTCTCGATATTAATGTCGACAAATTGTTCGCTACAAATATTGCAATCGGTATAGCAGTCGGACTAATAGGAGGGAAAGTGCTCGGAATTACAGGAGCTACTTATTTGCTGGTTAAATTAAAAATCGCAACCCTGCCCAAGGGTATGAACCTAAAAAATATAATCGGACTAAGTTTCTTGGCCGGAATCGGATTTACCATGTCCTTGTTTATTACTTCCCTGGCATTCACCAATCCTGAATATGTCGAACAGGCAAAAATCGGCATATTTACGGCCTCCATATTATCCGGGATTGTCGGATATTTCATACTGAAATCCGACAAAAGCCAGCTTTCCAAAAGCTCTGTTTAATGTGCTTTAGGAGACTAAAGCAGGTCATTGGCCAAATTCGCCAGTTCGCTTCGCTCGCCTTTTTGCAAACTGATATGCGCGTGTAAGGGATGACTGTGGATGCGGTCGATGAGATAACTCAAGCCATTCGATTGGGTGTCTAAATAAGGCGTATCTATCTGGAATATATCGCCTGTAAACACAATTTTGGTATTATCGCCGGCACGGGTAATAATGGTTTTGATTTCGTGTGGCGTTAAGTTTTGCGATTCGTCTACAATGAAAAAAACATTGCTCAAACTACGGCCCCGAATATAGGCCAAAGGCTGAATGACCAATTTTTCATTTTCGAGCATTTCGGCCACTTTCTTACTTTCTTTATCCGATTCTCCGAATTGATTTTGTATATATTTCAAATTGTCGAACAATGGCTCCATATAAGGATTTAGCTTGCTTTTTATATCACCTGGCAAAAATCCAATATCCTTATTGCTTAAAGGTACTATGGGGCGTGCCAAATAAATCTGGTGAAAATTACGTCGCTGCTCAATCGCGGCAGCCAAGGCCAACAAGGTTTTTCCTGTTCCGGCTACACCTTGAAGCGTTACCAATTTTACATCCGGATTCAATAAAGCATGCAAAGCAAAAACCTGTTCTACATTGCGCGCACGTATGCCGTATGTATCCTTGCGTTCTACCCGTTCAATCCGGTTTTCTATTGCATTAAAATAGGCCAAAACCGATGATTTATCATTTTTAATCAGATAATATTGATTGGCTTTATGCTCTATATCTGCCGGCAAATCTTTGGTAGTACAAAAACCCTCTTTGTATATTTTATCTATAAGGGCCGGACTCACCCCGTCGACTTCTACGCTGCCTGTAAACAAATTGCCTACATCACGCACTTTCCCGGTTTCAAAATCCTCGGCCTCTATATGCAAAGATTTGGCTTTAATACGCAGGTTGATATCCTTCGAAACCAATACCACCTTACGATTTGGATACTGATTCTTCAGACTTAAAGCCACATTCAAAATGCGATGATCGGGTTTATCTACTCCAAATGCTTTAATGGCATTCGGAAATACGTCCTTCATCAATTGTTCTTCAAGAACTACTTTAAAACTTCCTCTACCCTTGCCTTCCAACTTTATCCAGTCGGTGAAAGTACTCCCCTGGGCATACCCATCAAGCAATCGTATAAATTCCCGGGCTTCGAAGTTCTTGGTATCATTCCCTTTTTTAAAGGTGTCCAGTTCTTCCAAAACACTAATCGGGATGGCCACATCATGTTCGTCGAATACATTAATGGCATTATGGTTGTATAAAATTACCGAAGTATCCAATACAAATATTTTCGTATCTCCTTTTTTTCTAACGGCCATGTACATTTAATTTGACCTCAAGTTAGAAATTGCATGACGCCCTTTTTGCATAAAATCAAAATAGATTTCAACAAGTTTTTAAGGATTTAGCGAAGCAGGTATAAATCTTGCACCTTCAAAGCTCTGACTCTAAGCAGCACAGTGGTTAGTCCCACCAGTAAAACCAGTCCGATTATCAGCAGTAAATCGCTTGTTTTTATAAGAACCGGATAGGCCGGAGCTATGGGCGAGGGGTTGATGCGCACAAAGCCGTATTTCATCTGCGCAACACATATCAGGAGTCCGCCCACTAACCCGAAAACCGCACCCAGCAAAACTATACCGGCGCCTTGCCAAAAGAAAACAGAACGAATTTTCTTAACAGAAAAACCCAGGGCGTGCAACAACATAATATCTTTTTGTTTTTCGACCATAAGCATAGTCAGCGCACCGACTATATTAAAAGAAGCGATTAGAAAAATAAAAGAAAGAATAATAAAAATGGCCAGTTTTTCCGATTTCATAACTTTAAGCGCAATAGCGTGCTGACTCAGCCGATCTTTGGCTACAAGGTGTTCGGGCATCAGTTTTTCGATGGATGCAAATAATTTCTTTTCACTGAGCGTACTGTCGGTTTCGATGTCTATAGCGCTGATTTCTCCATCCATTTCAAGAACTTCCGATCCCATTTCAAGCGGCACGATAACATAGGTGAAATCGAAATCCTTTTGCAATTCGAATATTCCCTGCGGATAGGCAAACCCGGTTCTAAAGGGCTCAAACAAATCCAATTTCTTCTTTCTTTTTGGGAAATATACCGACAAATAGGCATTATAATTGGGATTCAAATCCAATGCCGCGGCAACGCCCCAGCCCAAAATAGCAGAATATATCGAGTCGGAAAAAATGCCGGAATTTCCTTCTACCATATAGGGTTCTATTTTTTCTAAGCCACCCCATTCGGGTTCTACAGCTTTCAATTTGCCTATATATTGTTTGTCGGCATACATAAACAAGGCATTATCCTCTACGACACGGCTCACACTTTTAACCCCATCCAACTGCTTCAATTTTTCGATAAGCAGACTATCATCGGGAAATGACTTTCCTTCCTTTGCCACAACTTTTACGGTAGGGTCGAGGGTATTGAAAATATCGAGTACCATAGACTCTAACCCGTTGAATGCACTCAAAACAATCACCAATGCAGCCGTAACCACAAATACGGCCAATCCGGATATAAACGAAATGAGATTAATTACATTTCTACTCTTCCGAGAAAACAGATAACGTTTGGCAATAAACAGCACAATTCTCATATTAGCCATAGCCTACAAAGTTGCAATATTATTTTGGAAGTAATAACTTCGCTCCCTATTTTCTATCAAGAATTGGGTGGTGGCACCCCTATAGAAAATGAAACTGTAGATAAACTTAAAAAAACAAGATTATGTTTAAATATATTGCCACTTTAGCCATTAAATTTCGATTAATCATACTGCTGATCCTGGGCGCATCAACCGTATTTATGCTCTATCAGGGACGCAAGGTTTCTATGAGTTATAAATTGGCTCAGTTATTGCCCAAAAGCGACCAGGCTTTTATCGATTACGAAAATTTTAAAAACAACTATGGCCAAGATGGAAGCATGGTCATCATAGCCGTAAAGTCGAAAGATTTTTGGAAAAAGGAAAAATTCGACCAATTTTTGGCTTTCAACAACAATATCAAATCCCTGGAGGGAATTGACAATGTTGCCAGTTTGAAAAATGCCGTTATACTGCACAAAGACGACAGCCTGATGCAATTTGTTCCGGTAAATCTGGTTTCTAAGGAAAGCCTGAGTGCCAAACAAATAGATAGTATACGGATAGAATTGTACAAACAACCGCTCTACAATAAATTATTATACAACTCGAGCGAGAATACCTATTTGGTCCTTGCCACGCTCGACAAAGAAGTGCTGAACAGCCCTAAGCGTATTGCTCTGGTTGAACAAATGGAAAAAATTATAGAGCAGTATAGTGAAGAAGCAGGGGTAGAAACGCATATAAGCGGATTGCCATATATACGCACGGTCAATGTGAAAATGGGCCAAAAAGAGATTAGTCTTTTTATCGGATTGGCGGCATTAGTAACGGCAATTGTTCTTATTCTTATTTTCAGAAGTTTTTGGGAAGTTGTTGTTCCCCTGGCAATGGTGGGTGTAGCCGTAATTTGGGCACAGGGAACTATCGGATTAATGGGATATCAGATTACGATATTGACCGGATTGGTGCCTCCTTTGCTGATTGTAATCGGCGTACCTAACTCTATTTATATCATCAATAAATATCATCGAGAGATTGCCCTGCATAACGGCGACAAAACCAAGGCGCTGATTCACGTCATCGACAGGGCCGGATCGGCTGTGTTTATGGCTAACCTGACAACCGCAATCGGATTCGGAACCTTTATATTTACCAATAGCGAAATTTTAAAGGAGTTTGGATATGTAGCCTCGTTGAATGTACTGCTATTATTCATGTTAAGCGTATTGCTTATTCCCATTTTATTCAGCTATCTACCGGCTCCAAGTATAAAGTCCAGAGCACATCTCGACAAAAAATTCAGTCATGCCCTTGTGCGTATATTCATCCTGCTCAGCCAGTATTACCGCAAATACGTATTTATGGGTGCAGCAGCTGTGCTTATTTTTGCGTTGTATGGAATCACAAAGATTGAAGTGAAAGGCAGTATAGTAGACGATATGCCCGAGGGAAATAAAGCCCTGGCCGATTTGCGTTTCTTCGAAAAAGTATATGGCGGAGTTATGCCTTTGGAAATTCTTATCGACACCAAACGCGAAAAAGCCGTAGTGCGCGATCAGAAATTATGGAAAAAGATCGACGAGTTTCAGGAATATGTCAACAATCAAACCATTTATAGCCGCCCCTTGAGTATAGTCGAGCTTTATAAAACGGCAAATCAGGCATTTTACGGAGGGGATCCTTCGGCCTTTGATGTACCTACAAGACTCGATGCCCCCTTTATTATCGATTATGTAAAAGGTGATACGGGTCAAGATTCATTGTTGAATTCGATGACAGACAGCTCAAAATCGGTTGCGCGCATAAGTATACAAATGAAAAACCTGACTACGCTCGAAGTTGCTGAAGCCAAGAAAGATCTCGAGGAAAAGTTATACGAAATATTCGATAAGGAAGTCTATGATATTACCATAACCGGAGCTTCCATTTCCTATATGTATGGTACCAATTATTTGATTAAAAATCTATTTCAAAGTTTGTTTTTGGCGGTTATACTCATTGCCCTTTTTATGGGAATACTCCTCAAAAATGTACGTATAGTCATCATGTCCCTTGTTCCGAATATTATTCCGGCACTTTTAACGGCGGGACTAATGGGATATTTTGGCATTCCCATTAAACCAAGTACCGTTTTGGTTTTCAGCATTGCCTTCGGTATTTCGGTAGATGATACCATTCACTTTCTGACTCGTTTCAAGCAAGAACTAAAAGCCTATAAAGGCAATATTCGCTCGGCTGTGGTAAAAGCCATTCGCGAAACAACCATGAGCATGGTGTATACTTCCGTTGTGTTATTCTTTGGATTTTCCGTATTTTCCGCTTCCAATTTCGGAGGAACAAAGGCCTTAGGTATGTTGGTTTCACTCACCCTGCTTTCGGCTATGATTACCAATTTGGTGCTTTTGCCTTCCTTATTGATGATTATGTATAAAATACAAAACAAGAAAAACAACCAGGCCAACCAACAACAACCATGAAAGGAATCATTTTAGCCGGCGGTTCCGGCACCAGATTATATCCCATCACACTGGCTTTAAGCAAGCAAATTATGCCGGTTTACGACAAACCCATGATTTACTATCCGCTTTCGACCTTGATGATGGCCGGAATCAAAGAAATTTTAATCATCAGTACGCCCAAAGATTTGCCCCAATTTCAAAATCTACTGGGCGATGGAAGTCGATTGGGCATAAAGCTGGAATATAGGGTACAGGAAGTACCGAATGGATTGGCACAAGCTTTTGTAATCGGTGAATCATTTATAGGAGACGATTCTGTGGCACTGATTCTCGGCGATAATATTTTTTATGCAAGCGGATTAAGCAAGAAATTGCAACAATGTACCCAACCCGAAGGAGGCATTATATTTGCCTATCATGTGAGTGACCCAAATCGCTATGGTGTGGTAGCCTTTGATGAAAATTTAAAAGCGGTAAGCATAGAAGAAAAGCCTCAACATCCCAAGTCGAATTATGCCGTTCCGGGTTTATATTTTTACGATAATACGGTCGTGGAATTGGCAAAAAATTTAAAGCCAAGTGCCCGGGGTGAATATGAAATTACGGATATCAATAAGGCTTATCTCGAAAAAGGCGCGTTGCATGTACAGGTATTCGACAGAGGAACAGCCTGGCTCGATACAGGGACCTTCGACTCACTGATGCAGGCCGGACAATTCGTACAAGTAATTGAAGAAAGACAAGGCTTGAAAATAGGCTGTATTGAAGAAATTGCCTGGCGTATGCATTATATAAACGATGACGAATTAAAGCAGCTTGCCGATCCATTATTGAAAAGTGGCTATGGCGAATATTTACTCAACCAACTTCAGAACAAACGAAATGAAAAGAACTAAAATTCTTGTTACCGGCGGAGCCGGATTTATTGGTAGTGCCATGACCGAAAAACTGGCGCAAAATCCCGATTTCGACATAGTGGTTGTAGACAATTTGCTGACCGGGAACTTGTTGAAATTACCCAAGTATCCCAATGTTCAATTTATTCATGCCAATGTAAACGAGAATAAGCAGATAAAAGATGTATTTTACGGACATGGATTCGATTATGTTTTTCATTATGCCGCTGTAGTCGGCGTACAAAGAACCTTAAAGCATCCGGTTTCTGTATTGGAAGATATACATGGTATAGAAAATATTCTGCGTTTATCTAAAAACACTTCGGTAAAACATGTCTTTTATGCCAGCAGCAGTGAGGTATATGGCGAACCGGTAGAGTTTCCGCAAAACGAACAAACGACCCCACTCAATAGTCGCCTCCCCTACGCCATTGTGAAAAATGTGGGCGAAGCTTATCTGAAATCTTATCATCAGGAATATGGTATTCCGCATACCATTTTCCGATTTTTTAATACCTACGGACCTAAACAAAGTCGTGATTTCGTGATTTCTAAATTTCTGGCTTTAGCACTGAAAAATGAAAATATTACCATATACGGTGATGGAAAACAATCGCGTACATTTTGCTTTATCGACGATAATATAGATGCTTGCTATAATGCTTTTATAAAAAAGAAGCATGTAAACGACGTGGTAAATATAGGCAGCCACATCGAAACAAGTATAGTCGAATTGGCCGAGGTAATTTTAAAACTAACCGGATCTAGATCGAAAATAGTGCATTTGCCGCCATTGAAAGACGGAGACATGACTCGTCGTCAACCCGACAACAGCAAAATGCTGGATTTGTTGGGACACGACTTGCTTCCTTTGGAAAAGGGCATTCAAAAAATCCTCGACAATCCCGGTTTTATTTTGTAGGATTATACTGTTTTATATTTTTAAAATAAGGATCTTTTTCGGTAAGAAATTGCCATACGTCTTGGTGTACTCTGGCTTTTAATTCGGGCAGATCTTTCTCTGTCATCCCTTTGGTTTCGTAGGGAGGGAGGAAATAAACATCAATTTTTCCGCCGGGTTTAAAAAGAAAAGAGCGCGGATGCAACACATTGCGGGTTCCTATAGATACATAAAAGATAAGGGGCACTTGTGCATCTATGGCCAATTTAAAAGCGCCGTCATAAAAATTATTCAGCGGAAATTGCGTTTTATTTCTTGTTCCTTCGGGATAAATTAAGACGCTGAATCCGCCTTGAACCAATTCCTGTCTAATTTTCTCGAAGCTGGCACGGCGACTTTCGGCGCTGGATCTGTCTACAAACACACTCACCATAGAAAAAGCCTGTCCGATAAAGGGCATTTTCTTAATTTCTGATTTGGCAAAAATACGTATGGGCGTGTATACCGGTATAGAGCTGCAAAAGATATCCAGATTACTGACATGATTGCTGCAGACTATATAGGTTTTGTCTTTGTGATAATAGGCTTCTCTATTGTGAATGCGGTAGGGAATTCCCATCCAATACATCCAAAAACGGGAATAGGCTGCTCCGAATTTATAAAAATCAGAATCGGCAGAAAGCGGTCTGAAGGCCTTCAAAAACCAAATAACCGGCATGATAAGCAGTACAAATCCCATAAATCCAATTAGGGCCCAGATGGTGTAGAGCGGGGAAAAAATCAACTTAATCGCATTCATTTTTTTTAAGTTACATCTAAAATACAGACTTTTGTACCATATATGGAAACAGCGAAGGTAGGAAAGTTAATTATTTTTTCTGCACCATCCGGGGCAGGAAAGACGAGTATTGTGAAAAAACTAATGGAATTAATGCCCGAAAAGCTTGCCTTTTCTGTTTCGGCTTGCACCCGTAAACAAAGGGAAGGAGAGGTAAATGGACGCGACTATTATTTTATTAGTCCCCTCGAATTCAAACAAAAAATTGAAGAAAATGCCTTTGTTGAATGGGAAGAAGTGTACGAAAATGGATTTTACGGCACTTTGAAATCGGAAATAGAGCGCATACGAAATTCGGGTAAAAATGTATTATTTGATGTAGATGTAGAGGGGGGCTTAAGTCTAAAACGCGCTTATGGCAAGGATGCCTTAGCCATTTTTGTTATGCCACCCGATGAAGAAATCCTGGAAGTACGTTTGCGTGGCCGGGGGACAGAGGACGAAAATTCGCTTAGAAAAAGATTGGCAAAGGCCAAAAAAGAGCTGTCTTATTATCCAAAATTCGACTTAGTAATTTTAAACGATATTTTAGATCATGCTGTGCAGGATGCGCAAACGCAAATAGAAAAATTTATACAATCCTAAAATGAAAAATAAAACCGTACTCAATTATGCCATTGCCATTGCCATAGTGATTGTAGGGGTATTTTCGGGATTGGCTTTGTATAAGAAATTGACAAATACCGAACCGGAGATACAAATCAGCCATCAGGCCATAGTGCAAGAAATGCAGACTATGGGCAAAATGCAATTGCTTACACTGCACATAAAAGACATCATCGACTATACGGTTACGCGCCGTTTTCTGCCCGATTCCAAGGTCATGCTTCAGGTTAGCGGCGAAGTAAACGCCTGCATAGATTTTCAAAAAATAAAACCCGAAGACATGCAGATAAGCGATCAGGGCATAAAAGTATATTTACCTTTACCCGAGATTTGTTACAGCAAAGTAGATCATGAAAATTCGCGCATTTTCGATAAGCAAAGCTGGATATTACTCGACGATGATGCGGCATTGATAGAGTCGACCTATAAAGAAGCCGAACGATTTATGAAGAGTGAAGAAGTGACGCGCAGGGCCATAGAAGGAGCCTTAGAAAAAGCTCCGGAAATTCTGAAGCCTATCATCGGACGTATTTCAGGCAAGGAAAATGTAGAAATTCATTTTCGAAAAACGCCTCTTATCGGATAAAAAAAATCGGCATTTTGTGGCATAAAAAAACCCGCAAACACAATCGTTGCGGGTCTAATTTCTTATCCGTGTCCCTCTTCGGGTTTATAATGTTCCGAGAGTTCGGCCAATTTCTTTTTGCCGTAGGCCAATTTGGTAATCACAACAAACAAAACGGGTACTACAAAAATAGCGAGGAAGGTAGCCGAGGTCATACCTGCTGCAACGGTCCACCCTATAGTTTGTCTCGACACGGCACTGGCTCCGGAAGAAAAGACCAAAGGCAATACGCCCAATATAAAGGCTAAGGAAGTCATAATAATTGGACGCAGACGCAATTTCACTGCCTCGAGTGTCGCTGCATACAATTCCATTCCTTTGTCGACTCTTTCTTTGGCAAATTCAACGATCAAAATCGCATTTTTTGCCGACAATCCGATAAGCGTAATCAATCCGATTTGGGCATAAATATTATTATCCAAATGAGGTAAAAAAGTCAGCGCCAAAATAGCTCCAAACAATCCCAATGGCACGCTCAACAAAATCGAAAAAGGCACAGACCAGCTTTCGTAAAGGGCCACCAAGAGCAGGAATACAAATGCAAAAATAAGGGCAAAAATTGTACCTGTTGCGTCTCCTGATTCTCTTTCCTGTTCGCTCAATCCCGAGAAGGCATAATTATATCCGGGGGGCAATTCGCTTGCCATAGTTTCGAGCTGATCCAATGCATCGCCGCTCGAATATCCGGGAGCAGAGGAGCCGCTGACCTCAATAGATCTAAAGAGGTTGAAGTGATTTATAATAGCCGGATTTTCCTCTTTTTTATATTGCACCAGTGAAGACAAAGGCACTTGTTGTCCGGCATAATTGGGCACATAAATATGATTGATATTATCGATCGTACTTCTATAGCTGGTATCGGCCTGGGTCACCACTCTGAAATTTCGTCCGAAGCGGGTAAAATCGTTTATATAGGCACTACCAAAATAATTCGAAATCGTTCCATAAACATTCCCTACCGAAACACCCATTCTTTTGGCCTGATTGCGGTCTAAAACCAACCTGTAATTGGGCGTATTGGTATTAAAAAGGGTATAGGCCATTCCGATTTCGGGACGTTGATTTGCTTGTCCCACAAAAGCTTTAGCGGTTTGGTCGAACTCTTTAATATCCACTGTTTTTTCATCGAGCAATTGAATAGAAAATCCCCCGCTGAATCCGAGTCCGGGTATTGGTGGAGGCTGCACGGCAAGTACGGCTCCGTCTTTATCGCCGGCAAATTCTTTTCGTATAGAGGCTATAATTTCTGCTGCGCCTCTTTCTCTTTCTTCCCAAGGTTTCAACTGCACGAAGAAAGTACCCACATTCGATTTAAACGCACGATTCAGGATATTGATTCCCGTAATTGCAGTTACCGATTTCACCTCCGGATTTTTGGAGCGAATTGTTTCCGAAACTCTGTCGGAAAAAGCTCTGGTACGCACCAAAGAAGAGCCTTCGGGAAGCGTAATCCCAACAATAAAAGTTCCGGAATCTTCATTTGGAATAAAGCCGGTGGGCTTATTCATAAACAAAAAGCCGGTTCCCACATAAAGTACGGTTAGCATAACCAAAACAAGAGGTGCTTTTTTCAAAATACGGCGTACCGTATGCGTATATTTTCCGGTAACTCTTTCGAACCAGGCATTAAACAAATAAAACAGTCGTGCCACACCTTTTGATTCGCGATTAATGCTATTTGGTCTCAACAACATAGCCGAGAGTGCGGGCGTAAGGGTAAGCGCTACAAAAGCCGAAATAAGAACAGAAATGGCAATGGTAATGGCAAACTGTTGATACAATTTCCCCACCATTCCGGGAATAAATCCAACCGGCACAAATACGGCCGCTAAAATAAGGGCAATAGCAATAACCGGAGCCGTAATATCCTTCATGGCGCGCATGGTAGCTTCCTTGGGCGAATATCCCGAATCGATATAATGTTGTACCGCTTCCACGACCACAATTGCGTCATCCACCACAATACCAATGGCCAAAACAAAACCGAACATGGTAAGCACATTAATAGAGAAGCCCAATACGCTAAAGAAAATAAAAGTCCCAATAATAGAAACCGGAATAGCGATTACTGTAATCAGCGTAGCTCTCCAACTTTGCAAGAAAATAAATACCACAAGCGTAACCAAAAGAATGGCTTCGAAAAGTGTGGTTAAAACCGAACTGATAGAAGCATTAATAATAGACACATTCTCGAAACCCACGACATAGTCCATATCGGCAGGGAAAGATTTTTTCAATTCTTCCAGGGTTTTATAAATTCCATCCGCAGTTTCCACGGCATTTCCTCCGGGTGTTTGCATGATACCCATTTGGGAAGAAACTTGCCCGTTTATCTTAGATGAAACCGAGTAGGCAAACTCTCCCAATTCAACGCGTGCTATATCTTTAAGGAAGACCATAGTGCCGTCGGGGTTTGTTTTTACAACAATTTCTTCGAATTCCTCTTCCGTTTTCAAATCTCCGTCCAACACGATAGAATATTCGAAAGATTGCGAACTTTTTTGAGGTGCGCCACCTACCGATCCTCCGGGGATACGAATATTTTGTTCTTGTATAGCTGCCGAAATATGCGAAGTATGAATACCAAGCGCCGCCATTTTAGCCGGATTCAGCCATATACGCATAGAAAAGGGCTGACCGAAAGCCATAACATCACCCACGCCTTTGACGCGCGAGATGGCATCTTTGACGTAGATATTCATATAGTTCGACAAAAAAGCCTGATCATAAGTACCATTTGGAGAAACCAAACCCATAACCATAAGCATATCCGTATTTGCCTTTTTGGTTACCACACCGAGTCGTCGCACCGGTTCGGGCAAAGAGGGTTCGGCAATAGCCACGCGGTTTTGTACATCGAGCGTAGCCAGTTCGATATCCGTTCCCACTTCGAAAGTGACTGTGATGGAAGATCTTCCGTCGGAGGTTGAATTCGACGTGATATATTTCATCCCGGGCGTACCGTTGATTTGGCTTTCTATGGGGGTGGTAACCGTTTGCTCGACCGTTTGGGCATCTGCTCCGGTATAATTGGCGTTCACCGTTACCGTAGGGGGTGCAATATTGGGGTATTGACTCACGGGCAAACCGGTCAGTACTATAGTTCCCACCATTACAATCAAAATGGAAATCACAATAGCCAGGGCCGGCCGGTTAATAAATATTTTTGATATCATAAACTCTTCTTCTTTAGATTATTTTGCAGCAACTGTGTCTTCCGCAATCAACACATCCGAACCATGACGTAAATTCATAATTCCATCTACCGCTATGCGCTCATTCTCTTGCAATCCGGATAAAATCACTATACGATCGCCGCTAACGGGACCAATTTCTACAATTCTTAATTCGGCTTTATTATCAGACCCGATTACAAAAACCGAATACCGACCCAATTGCTCACTTACCGCTTTATGAGGGATAATGATTTGTGCTTCCGGATATGTATTTTTTACCATTAAGGAGGCATTCATACCTGCAATCAGTTGCGCTTCCGGATTCGGGAAAGCAACGCGCACCGAAATGGCACCGGTGCCCGGGTTTACAGCACGGTCAATGATTTCTATTTTTCCGGGATACGAATAGACCGTATTTCCCAAAACAAGCCTAAAAATGGAGTCGGACACTGTTTGGGCATTCTCTTTTTGATATGCAATAAAACGGGCTATATCGCGCTGGTTAACCGAAATATCGGCTGTCATTGGATCTATGGTAGAAATGGTATTGAGTAAGGTAGCGCCCGGGCTCACAAATGCTCCTTTTTTCACAGCCGAAATCCCAATTATTCCACTAAAAGGTGCAACGATTTGAGAGCGACGCAAATTGGCTTCAGCCGTCATCAAATTGGCTTCAGCCAGGGCTAACTGAGAAGCGGCATTACTTGAATCCGTCAATGCATAATCGAGTCTTTGTGCGGCAATGGCATCCTTGGCCGAAAGCTCTTTATAGCGAAGCGCATCTTTACGCGATTTTTCTAAATTGGCTTTGGCAACTTGCACATTGGCTTTGGCCGCATTATAGGCAGCGAGATAATTGGTACGATCTATTTCGTACAATTTCTGTCCGGCCGTTACGCGTTGTCCATCTTTAAAAAAAATATCGGTAACAACACCACTAAGCTCGGCACGTAGCTCTACTTCCTGAAGGGGAACTAATAATGCCGGATATTTCTCAGTAAGCGAAACCACGTCTTTGCGCACCTGGTGTGCATGAACTTCCACCGGAGCCGAGGCACCCTGAGGCATATTGCCCTGTTTCGGTCCGCATGAAGCGATGAAAAGTGCAAAAACAAACAAAACGTATGGTGAATTCTTTCTCATTTTATATTTTTATTTAACAGCTATTTTACCTAAAGATTGTTTTACATCCAGTTTGGCTGCATGTACATTATACAGGGCATTTAAATAATTCAATTGCGAGGTACGCAAGTCGGTTTCCGAAGTCATCAATTCCAAATAAGATTTTACACCCGCATCATATTGCGCTTTGATGGTATTGTATACCTCAAGCGACAATTCCATATTGGCTTTGGCGACTTCATAATCGTTGAAATTGGCTCTATACGAAGCCATGGCCAGGGCGTACTGACTTTGCATACGATTGCTCAAATCCTGCATATCTAAATCAATTTTATCCTCCATCAATTCGGCTTTTCTGATTTGATGAATACGACGTGCGCCGGTAAAAATGGGTAAAGCTAAACGCAAACCTGCAGCCGAAGATGGATAAGTCTGATTATATAAAGTTGCAAAATCATTGCGATTGAAAACCAAATTATAATTTACAAAACCATGCAATGTAGGCATGAAAGAGAGTTTATTATACAAAACATTGATGGATTGCAATTTCTTCTGCGTTTCCAATTGTCTGAATTCAACCCTGTTTTCAACCCTAAAAGCATCCGATTCATTAAGTCCCACCGACTGTTCCAATTCCTCAAGATTATAAGAAATGCTTAATTCTTTTTGGGCATCATAACCCAATAAAGATTTCAAATAGGCATATTTAAATTTCAGCAATTCTTCCGTTCTCTTCAAATCGGCCTTACTGTTACTGAGGCTGATCTGCGCCCTTTGATAATCCGTTTTGTCTGCCATTCCTGCATCATAAAGTGCTTTTGCATCGGCATATTGTTTTTCGACACGCACAATATTTTCGTTGATGACTTTCAGTTGTTCGCGACTCATAAGGATATCGTAATAGGCCTTACTGACATCCACTATGGTTTGAATAGATTGCGATTCCGTATTCAAATCATATTGCTGACGATAGTATTTAATCGACTTAGAAGCCTGGATGAGTCCGGCGTTTAAGATTTGTTGATCGGCTTGCAATACCACACTGGAATTATTGCGTTGCCCCATGGTAATAAAAGAGGTTTGTCCCCCCACGGTGAGCGGATTTTCCTGCAATTTAATATTATAGGTATAGCCTGCATTCAGTCCGATCTGTGGCGCCCAGCCCGACATGGCCGTATGAATATCCTTCTCGCCAATTTTCTCATCGATAAGGCGTTGTTTTTGAGCGGGACTATTTCGAAGGGCGTAGTCGATCAATTCATCCAAACCGGCCTGAATCAGTAATACCGAATCTGCACCGGCGGCATTATTCTTTTGCGCCATAGAGCTGGAGCTAAGACTAAAAAATGCGGATAGAATCGTGAATAGCAGAAGATTATATTTGATTTGCTCAAGCATATGATAAAACATTGAAATTTTTCTGCAAAATTCGTTTAAATATTTTAAAAACAGGTGTGCTTATTTCCATAAAAATTGGTCAATTTGTCGGTAAAGGGTTAAATTTGCATTAATAAAAAGTAAAATCAGACTCGAGCAGCTTCTTCTATAAAGCTTATTAATTAAAGTACAGAAAAAGAATGTTCGATTATTCCGAATAAAACTTTCCCATTTGTTATACAGAAAATTGGTCAAAAATACGTCTAATTTCATTTTCATTTAAAAAAAGAATTATCATGCAAAAAAGAAAAAAAGAGAAGGCGAAGTTTGTAAAAAATGGGAATATTAAAGAGCATAAAGGTTTAATGGTATTCGAGCAATATGCCATAGAGAAAGACATTTATCCCAAAACCTTTGCGCGGACTACCAATATGTTGATTTTATATGTTTGTTCGGGCAGTGGTTATATAGAAATAAATTCAAGGCGCATTTTCATCGGCAAAAACACGGTCATACAATCGCCTCCGGGCAAGAATCTGCGTATAATTCCGGAAACAGACCGTTTAATTATATCGGGAATTCGTTTTCCTGCATCCTTTTTATTGGCGCATAAAATATCGAGCATACATAGCGAGGCCTTTCATTTTGCCAATGCGCTTTATCAGCAAATATGGGAAATAAACAATCAGGAGGCCTTGTGGGTAAAAGAGGGAATAAGGCGTATTTCGGAGACGACAAGTCGGGCTCAAACGCATCTGTTCGGGCGAGAATTAATATTGTATTATATATTGATTTTCTTGTATGAAATCGGGGCATTGACACAGAAATACAGCGACATGCAAAAGCTCAATTTCAGCCGTAAAGAAAAAATAAGCATGCAATTCAGTCGCCTGGTACAAGAACACTATAAAAGAGAGCGAAAATTATTGTTTTATGCCAGTCAGCTCCATATCAGCAGTAAATATCTAACCGAAGTAATCAAAGAAGTAACGGGTCGAAATGCGGCTGCCTTAATACACGAACTGGTAATTATGGAGGCAAAGTTCATGCTGAGTCAGAACGAAATTCCCATTTCCGAAATTTCGGAAGCTTTACATTTCAGCGACCAATCCTTTTTCGGGAAATATTTCAAGAGGCATTGCGGATTATCACCTAAAGCCTTTCAAAAAAGTTTGCAAAGCGAAGAGGTCTCTTAATGGTTATCCAATGCGTTCAATGCCAAATAGGCCATCAGGCCCATTCCTGTTTTCAGGGCTTCTTCATCTATATCGAAGCGGGCATGGTGTACATTGTGAACTATTCCTTTTTCCGGATTTCCGGTTCCCAGGCGATAAAAACAGGAAGGAAGTACTTGCGTAAAATAGGCAAAATCTTCCGAAGTCATTCTCAGGTCCAGCATTTCCACATTCTCTTCACCCAAATAGGCTTTAGCTGCTTCAATAGCTTGCATGGTAAGGGCCGGGTCATTTTTTAGAGAAGGATAACCCTGCACTATATTCAGTTCGACCTTTGCTTTATACAGTTCCTCAATTTCCTGAGCCATCTGTTTCAAAATTTCCTTTCCTTTTCGACGCCAATTTTCATCCAGGGTTCTAAAAGTACCCTCGAGTATGAATGTTTCGGGAATTACATTTGTAGCTCCGTTTGCTATTGCTTTTCCGAAAGAAAGAACAGAATGCATTCCTTTCGGTTTGGAGGCGTCAAAATGTGCGTAAACAGATTTCAAAAAATCAGCTCCCATCAAAATGGGATTAATACATTGTTCGGGCATAGCACCGTGGCCACCTTTCCCGATAAAATGAATATATAATTCGTCGGAGGATGCCATATACATATCGGGTCTGAAGCCTACTTTGCCGGCAGGAAGCTGTGTATACACATGTTGTGCAAAAGCAGCTGTGGGGCGTGGTTGATTCAGGACTCCCTCCTCTATCATTCGGCTTGCGCCACCTGGTAATTTTTCTTCACCGGGCTGAAATACAAAAGAGATATTTCCGCCCCAAAAGGCTTCTGTTTTTTTCAGAATAGAAAGAGCTCCCAGAAGAGAAGCGCTGTGTACGTCGTGCCCACAGGCATGCATAATACCCGGATTCTGCGAACAATATTCAGCCGTACTATCCTCCTGAATGGGCAAAGCATCCATATCGGCACGCAGAAATATACATTTATCCGAAGGAATTTTCCCCTTCAAAACTCCGTGTATTCCCGTTCCTGCTATGCCTGTATTGTGTTCTATGCCCAATTCATCCAATTTTGAGGATATGAATTTTGCGGTTTCAAATTCCTGAAATGACAATTCCGGATATTTGTGTAAATGCCGTCTTACATCTACAATATTCGTATATTCATCATCCGAAAGTCTTTTAATTTCATCGATCCAATTCATATACTAAAATTTTATTCGCAGGCACACATATATTCATTATGCAAATCTATGGCCGTAACCACCACCATTTTTTCCGCACATTGGGCAAAAATAATGCGCAGTTCCTGGCCATCCTCTGTATCTCCTTCAAGCGCCCATCGGGGACAATCTTCTGCATCCAGGCTGCTTTTTTCCACATTCACACTGCCATTTTTTCGTATATCCATTACTTCTCTTTTGGAAATAGTACGACAATCCATGCGGCATAAGGCGTGGTTACTGTATTCCAAATAGCGTTCCTTACGATCAAATTCTTTATGGATTAGTTCAGGCTCAACCTTTTTATAGGTAATGTTTTTGTCATTTTCTTTATTGCCGCTAAAATACCATGCAGCGAGTAATGCGAAGGCAAGCGGTAAAATAATTCGAATAAGACGTGCGTTTTCTTTCACAATTTTGCTAATTTACAGACTATAAAGGTACGCATTTCTTTGGCGAAGCATAAACCGCAAAAGAAAAAGCCTGCATAAATAGCTACATTTGCATAGGAAAAGGGTTGAAAATTATATGCCGCACAGGAAAAGAAATAGAGAAAACTGGCAGGAAATGGGGGGGCAATTGGGGCGCCTCAAATGGAAGCTGGTATTGGGCGGAATTACGGTTCTGTCTATATTGGGACTATTGTTTTTCACATCGCAAAAAAGCTTACACTCTATACTCCTTTCTGTGGAAGAATTGAGTTCGCCCAAAGAAAACGAAGATATACTGAACAAACTCATGCTCGAAATGGCGAATCTGGAATGGCAATCGAATTCCTACATAGCGAGCAGAGATATGGAAGAGCTGGATCTTTATTTCGAAAAAGCTGATAAAATCAGCGTTCTCATCGATAGCATAGCGCAAACCTTTGGCAAAGGTTATCCCGAAAAAATGGATTCTTTATCCTATTTATATGAAGAATATGTAGCATCATTAGACGCATATATTCAGATAAAAACAAGCAATAGTTTAGCATATGAGTATCAAATTTTGCAAATGATACGCAGCGAAAAGAGCGATATAAAGCAAAGCCAAAAAAGTGAAATCGTTCAGCCGGAAATCAACCCTGAAGAGCAAGTAGAGCTGACTGCCAAAGAAAAACGAAAACTAAAAAGAGCCGAAAAAAACAAAAGCATTGCATCCAAACCTGAAATAGAGCCAATGCCGGTGGACAGCTCCTTGATTAAGAAATACGACAATCTGGTCGAACAAGTACAAAGTAAGGTAAGAAGCGGCTTACATAGTAAAATCAAATGGCAGGAAAATACGGTTCAGCGAGAAAATGAAGTACTTTCCAGTCAGCTTGGTATAATCGAACAAATTCGGAATATACTTAGCGATTTGGAATCGAAAGAAAATGAAATTACGAGTCAACTTTCCCGAGAAGCAGAACAAAAAATACTATCCAATACACAGACGCTGCGTCGACTTACCCTTATCATTATTGTTATCATAATCGTATTGGCCATCATTACTTTTTCGGATGTTTCGAAGAGTATTTTTTATCGCGATAAATTGCAGGAGGCCCGATTAGAAGCCGAGAAGCTGGCACTTTCAAAGGAGGATTTTTTATCGAGCATGAGTCATGAAATCCGCACTCCGCTTAACAGCATAATCGGATTTGCGGAGCAGCTCAATGAAGGGAATTTACAACCCGGACAAAGAGCGAAAGTGCATGCGTTGATTCGTTCGGGCGATCATCTGATTTCATTGGTAAACGATATACTCGATTTCACCAAAATAGAATCCGGTTCTTTAAAATTGGAATATATAGGCTTTTCTCCCGTAGATATTATAGACGAAGTTATTGAAGTACTGGAGCCGGAGGCTATGCGCAAGGGGCTCGATTTGCAATTTGAACCCGGAGATATAGGTCGCATTTTGGTGAAAGGAGATCCGGTACGATTGCGTCAAATTCTATTGAATATTGTTGGGAATGCGGTAAAATTCACCGCCAAGGGGAGTGTAAAAATCGAATTGAAGCAGGAGCCGATTTCCGACAATAAGTCCTATTTCAGCTTTTGGGTTAGCGATACCGGTGTGGGTATGTCTAAAGAAAAGTTGAGCCGCATTTTTACCAAATTCGACCAGGGCGATTTAACGACAAACCGGCGCTTCGGAGGATCTGGACTGGGATTAAGCATCTGTAAAAAATTGGTAGAAATGCAAGCCGGAACCATAAAAGCCGAATCGAAGCCGGGAATAGGGTCTGTGTTCAGCTTCCGAATACCGTATATAATCACAAATGAAAATCAATATAATGCTATGGAACCGGTGGCGCAATTCGAAGCTCCACTCAAAGATGTGCGCATTTTAGTAGTGGATGATGACCCTATGGCCGAAATTTTACTGAAACCTGTTTTCGAAAAAAATGAAGCATTTGCACGCTTCGAAAAAAATCCCCTTGAAGCCTTAACCATTTGTCGGACTGAAGCCTTTCATGTAATTATGACCGATTTGCATATGCCACAGATGGACGGACTTCGTTTCCTGGAACAGGTAAAAGAAATGCCCATACAAAAAGATACGCATTGTATTATTTGTACGGGAAATGTCCGCAAAGAAATCGATAGTCCCTACGTAGATTATATTCTATATAAACCTTACCGAATGAGCGAATTGATGCATGTCTTCGGGAAAATTTATCCTTCTCCTTTAGATATAGATACAGTGGATACAGACCATAGTTTTTCCTTAGAGTATTTCAATACTTTTGCCGGTGGCGATCCTTCTCAACTTAAACAATTTGTGGAGCTGTTTATTCAAAATGCACGTATTGAAATCGATAAAATAAAGAAGAGTTTTGCCGAAAACGATACCAGCTCCATAGGCGAATCGGCGCATTTACTCAAAAACACCTATGGGCAATTGAAAGCCGGAGCTTGCATGCTTATCATAGCGCGTTTAGAAAGGCTGGTCGATGAGAAATACCTGGACGATGAGACCATTTCAGGTTTAATAGAGGATTTGGACAAAGAATCGGAAAAACTATTTGCCGAATTACACGAAAGCCTCCTGGGAAACTAAACTTCCAGTCCGTATAATTTTATTTTATTATACAATGTTTTGCGGTCTATATTAAGCAATTGAGCCGCTTTGGATTTGTTGTATTTTACTTTCTCCAGTGCTTCTAAAATCTTATTTCGTTCCAGATTTTCGGAAATAACTTTCAAGTCCACCGTTTCATCAATGGCTAAATCTTTCGATTTGGCAAAGATTTCTTTAGGCAGAGATTCTACACCTATGACTTGATGTTTGCTGAGCAATACAGCTCTTTTCACAACATTCTTCAATTCCCTTAGATTTCCCGGCCACATATAATTCGTAAACGCGTTTATCACTTCATCCGAAAATTTAAGGCAATTCTTATTCAACTCTGCATTTGCCAATTCTAAAAAGCGATTTGCGAAAAGGCTTATATCTTCGCTGCGGCGGCGCAAGGGTGCAACATAAATAGAAAACTCATTCAGCCTATGGAATAAATCTTCCCTAAAGAGTCCTTGCTGTATGGCCGTTTCCAAATTCTCGTTTGTGGCAACGATAATACGCACATCGACTTCCTGATCTTTCACGCTGCCTACTCTTCTTATTTTCCGTTCTTGAATGGCTCTGAGCAACATGATTTGAACTTCATAACTCAAGTTTCCAATTTCATCCAAAAACACCGTACCACCATTAGCGGCCTCGAATTGACCTACTTTGTCGGTTATAGCTCCGGTGAATGATCCTTTGACATGGCCGAAGAACTCACTGGCAGCCATTTCATGCGAAAGGGTTCCACAATCAATAGCCACAAATGGTTTATCGGCACGTGCGCTTAGGTCGTGCAGCCTTCGTGCTACAAATTCCTTACCCGTACCACTTTCTCCAAGTATAATCACCGACAAGGGTGTAGGTGCAACCAATTCTATATGTTCGCTTATCTGTTTCCAATTCTCGCTCCTTCCATTAATAAATGTGGATGGTGGAGCCACTTTGCTTTTCGCCGGCAAAGGGTTCTCCAGTTGTCCTTGTTCAGGAATCGCAGCAGATAACGACTGCGGTGCAGAAAGTATGGATTCAACTACTTCCAGCAATTCGGACGGATTTACGGGCTTGGTCAAATAATCGCGAGCACCCAGTTTCATGGCCCGAACAGCCAAACGTATATCGCCGAACCCGGTCATCAATACCAAAGGGGCACTACAAGAGAGTTCTTTTAAAGCTTGCAAAAACTCTAATCCATCTTTGCCGGGCATACGGTAATCGCTGAGTATTAAATGAGGCTCAAAGCTCTTCACCAATTCCAGCGCACTGTTTGCATTTCCTGCTATGCGCACTTCATAGCCATTCTTGCTTAAATAAGCCTGTATCATGGCACTAAACGTGCTATCGTCATCTACTGCTAGTATTCTCTTTTTCATTGAAAGAAGGATTAAATTCAGACCTTAAAGTTATGAAAAAGCCTCCGCATATTTGCGAAGGCTAATTCTACACCCTGTTTCTCACACCTCTACTGTCTTTATATATAACTATTATAAAAAAAATCCGTTGCCTTAATGGGATTGCCTTTTAAGGCAACGGTCTATCCACCCTCTTTTTATAATAGAAATCTGTCTGCGTTTCTGTATAGTATAATATAAAAACAGTGCCACAAAAGGGCTTAAGTCGCAAGAGGTTGATTTTTAACAGCATGCAAAAAAACATCTTGTGCCAAAAAACATTTGTTCGGGGAATTGTTCTACACTTTGTGAAAAAATGCGGGGAAAAAAATCTCGATAAATGGAAAAAAAAATCCCCGACATAAATATGTCGGGGATTGAATGAATGGAAATATATTCCTTTTATTTTTTCAATACAATACGTTGTACGTGTTGCGTATTATTAAATTGAATACGTACGAAATAAACACCTTCTGCTAAATGCGCAAGGCTTATTGTCATATTACCTGCACCTGCGTTTAGGTTAAGCTCTTGTGCACTTAATACAGCACCGGAAACATCCAATACATCCACGAGAATATCATTGGCATTCACAGATTGGAAATTAAGCGTTACGATATCCTTAGTCGGATTCGGGAACACTTTAATTTCACCTTTGCTGCCATCGGCATTTTCGATAGAGAATGTGGTAACAAAAACAACCGTATCGGATGCGGTACAACCATTATTATCGGTAACTGTAACGGAATATGAACCGGACTGGTTAACCGTAATAGATGGAGTAGTAGCTCCCGTACTCCATGCATAAGCATCAAATCCAAGAGGTGCATCAATGGTATAATCCTGATTTGGGGTTGTAATATCCAATCCTAAGTCAACAGTTGGATTGGCATTAACCGTAATCTGAACCTGATCTGTATTTACACAAGTGGTAATTGTATCTGTGGCCGTAACCGTATATACCAATGTTGCAGCAGGCACAAATCCAACGCTGTCAACTACGCCATTATCCCAGCTAATGCTTGAATTTAGAGGAGTTACAGCATGTAAAAACACGGTTGAGCCTTCACAAACAGCGGTATCATTACCAGCTGTAATACTTGGCAATGTGTTCAGTGTCAATAGAAGTGAATCAGCCGCGAAACAGCCGTTAAGCGCTGTACCAACAACTGTATAATATCCACCCAGCGTAGGTATAAACGAAACTCCATCTGTAACTCCGTTATTCCACACATATGAGTCGGCTCCACTTGCCGAAAGAGTAACTGTTTCTCCCTCACACTCCGTAATATCCATACCGGCGTCAACTACAGGATTTGTAAGAAGGGTTACAATAATGCTATCCGAATTCGAACATCCGTTCACATCTGTACCAATTACATAAATCGTATCTGTAACCGTAGGGATGAAGGTAGATCCATTGCTCACTCCATTATCCCAAACATAGTTATCCGCACCTGTGGCATTCAATGGCAGGGCATTATTCTCACAAACTGAAGTGTCGTTTCCGGCGTTAACTACCGGTAAATCGTGTACGGTAACTGTAATTTGTGTTCTATTTAAAGCACTACATTTCCCTGAAATATGGTCTGCATAAAAATCATAAACACCTACAGGAGCCGGACTTGGAAGAACGATTGTTCCTACACTTTCCAGTGTGAGTCCTGTTCCCAATTCTGTGCCACCTGTTGCTTGATCATACCAATGTGTGGTAATAGTCGGCAATGTATAATAAATACTCAATGTCCAGTCGTTTAGTGTTCCAAGGTCTCCGGTACCATCGTCAGATACTTGTAAGGTCCAGTTTCCATTTCCTGTAGAAAACAGACTGCTTAAATCGCCTTCCGGCAAAAAGGTTCCTGTAAATGGCGCTGTTCCTGTAGTAATCGAGTTTGTAGCGGCCGAACTAAACAAGGTGTTGACATAATTATCTCCGCTACTTCCATTATCTGTTGATAGCTCTATTTGCGTTCCGTTTGCTCCGGTTAAATAAAGGTCAATATCGCCAGCCCAGGTATGTGTAGCATTAAACAATACATCTATTTGAGTAATGGTAGCACCATTCGGAATGGAAGATACAACCAAGGTGTTAGAAATACCGATTGGATCCGAATCCGGAATAGCAATACCTAATGGTCCGCTGGAAACGGTGAGGGGACTGGATCCTGTAGCAGATTGTACGCTTAGGATTTGAGTCGTTGCATCCAAACATAAATCATAAGCAGTAGCAGTAGCAGTCGGGCTATCTGGAATAAATTGATCTACTTCAATAGTAACCTGCGCTACATTTCCACAGAGTAGTCCGGAAGACTGAGTTGCTGTGAGCAAGTAGGTAGTTGTAGTGGTTGGATTGAAGGTCCAGCCATTCAGCTCATCGCCGCTTACACCTGCTTGATCCCATGCATAAGTATCATAATCAGAAGCTCCTGTAGTAATGGTAATTGGTGTAGTAGTAGTCGCTCCAACACAAATCGTGTCTATAGATGCACTAAGGGCAAATGCCGGTGGCACGCTTAGCGTAACAGCTACCGGTTCAGGCGCAGATTTACAAACTACCTCTCCATGGAAAGTCAATTTTGGTCTGTAATTATATACTGAACCGGAAGTATAGCCAAACATTTGTGAAGGCGTTTGATTATCCCCACGCGTGGCTGTGGTTACAGGTGATCCTATATTGTCTACCTGTATACTACTTGCTGTAGATGAACTTGCACTAGGTACGGACGACCAAGATATAGTTACCACTATATTGGAAACTCCATCCCATACAAAGCTAGAGTTTGTACCACCTGTACCAAAAGCAAGTGTATTCGTTGCTCCGGCAACAGGAGTAAAGCCCGAGTCGGGCTGAGTTCCCACATAAACCAAATCCAATCCGCTGTTTATAAAGGTAGAAGTGGCTGTGTTCTGTGTGGTATGACCCATATACACTCTAAATCCGTCATAAACCTGACCCGAAGTATTTGCAAAGAAAGACATGGCTGTAATTGGTCCGGCACTTAGTCCCCCTGCTGCCAATTCGGCTGCGGTAAATATATTTTGTGTTTTTGCTCCACCCCATGCTCCCGGGAAATAGCTTTCACCAACAAAGGTTGAATTAATGGCTCCATTTCCATAGGTTGCACTTCCCGCAGAAATCGCATAGGCTTGTGCATAAAATACTGTATCACTTATTACGGTTGTAGTAAAGCTTAGTCCTGTTCCCACGGCAGCAATATCATTCGCATTCACCAACCATTGGATAGAAGCACCCGGATTAGCAGTTGCAGAAAGAGTTACACTACCTGCTCCACAACGTGTAGCCGGAACCGAGCTTAGAATACTGTTTACATATGTTGCCTGGAAAGGTATAGTATAGGCCGAATCCGGACCGTATGTACACAATACTCTACAACGGTAATATTCCAATCCGGCAGGACTTACTTGCAATACAGCTGCAGAATCGCCCACCAAATTGCTATATGTAATTCCATCTGTAGAGACTTGCCATTGGTATTTCACACCCAAGCCTATGGTTGCATTCTGTATGGATAAAGTCACACTTTCTCCCAAACAAATATTTGATGCAGAAGCTATGGTATTGCCCGGGTTTGGAATACCCGCACATGTAACAGGGATTGCATAAGAAACATATCCGGTGAAATCAGCAAAATCAACCGGCGTTTGTGATTGCAATGTTGGAGGTGTTGCTGAACCATTAAATGTAGCATTATATCCCACAAAAACATCGTATACCCCTGCAGCAGCATTTGCTTGTACAAGGGTCTGACCG
>JAEZEQ010000021.1 GCA_023432985.1 Bacteroidota bacterium
TTCGTTCTTGGGTTTTTCCATTTTCATTTCGCTTAAAACTTCGGCAAATTTTTCCGATTCGGAATTATAAATTTCGTCGGTAGTAAAAGGCACTCCGTATGTTGTTAAGTCATTCTTCTTATAAAAATCCATCCCCATTTCGAGGGGAGTTTTTTTTTCGCCCAGCAAATAGACTTGTTGATTGGGAATTATTCCTTCGGCCTGTACTTGCATATCTTCGGGTATTTCGACCGTGATTAATTCCTTGGCCGTATAGGTCTTATATGGCCTGTCGTCTACGCACGACTGCAATGTTAAGAACAATACTAAATAGAGCCATTTCGTTTTCATGCTGCAAATATAAAGGAATTACTCGGGTGTTTTTGTATCCTTTTCAGACCTTTTCAAAACGTATACAAAACGAACCGGTGCCGGAACTTTCGGAGCTTCCTCGCTTGCGTTTTCCTCTCTTTCTTCTTTGGGCACATAATCGAGTCGCCAGTATTGATCTTCGTACGGAATTTCGGGTTCGGGTTCCAGTTCCCAGCTGTATTTAGGTTTTTCGGGTAATCCGGGTTTCAGAATAAGCGCTACGAGCATACCGGCCAGAAGTCCGGACAAATGTCCTTGCCATGAAATCCCCACATTAAACTCCAAAGGAAAAATGCCCCATATCAATCCTCCATAAAAAAAGAGGGTAAACAATCCTATTCCCTGAGCTTGTCTATTCTTACTAATAAAGCCGGCCGTAATGGCAAAAGCGGCCAATCCATACACAATACCACTGCTTCCGATTACATAATGAGCACCCCCTATAGTCCAGGTCCAAAATCCGCTTGCAAGCCAAATAAATCCGAATACAACAGGGAAAATAGGACGATAAAGCATACGAATAAGCCATAGCAACACGACCATAGGAATAGTGTTCGACCAAAGATGCTGTGCATTTCCGTGCAGGAAGGGGCTGAATAAAATACCTTTTAATCCGCTCCATGTACGCGGTAAAATACCATATTTATACCAGGAAAAATCTCCCCAATATTCCACCATAAAAACCAAAACCGGAAGTGCTGCCATGAGTATGGCAGGCAATAAAGAAAGCCATAAAGATTTAAAAGTGGTTTCCTGATATTTCATAGGATTTCCATTACAAAATTTGTTCCTTTGCAGTAAACATGACAATATAACATAAAATGAGTTCAACCACACTAAAAATAGGCGACAAAGCGCCGGATTTCGACATACAAATTGACGGCAAGCCATCGGGCAAATTAAGTCAGCTCTGGGAGAAAAACAATCTGGTGGTTTATTTCTATCCCAAAGACGATACGCCGGGCTGCACTGCACAGGCATGCGAATTCAGAGATGCCTATGAAGACTTTAAAGATTTGGGTGCCGAAATAGTTGGAATAAGCAGCGACAGCGGGGCTTCTCATGAAAAATTCAAAAGCAAACACCGCTTGCCATTTATCTTGTTAAGTGATGAAGACGGTTCAATGCGTAAAGCATTCGGTGTGCCTTCCACCTTTTTCATTTTACCGGGTAGGGTTACCTATATTATAGATAAACAGGGGATAGTACGCCATATATTTTCTTCACAATTTCAGTCTACAAAACATATTGAAGTTGCAAAAAACATTTTGAAAAAATGGAAATAAAACCAAAAATCCTCATGGTTTGTTTAGGCAATATTTGTCGTTCGCCCATGGCAGAAGGCGTATTCAGACATGCTTGCGAAAACAACGCATTCCCTGTAGAAATAGACAGTTGTGGTACAGGAGGCTGGCATAGTGGGGAAGCTCCCGACAAAAGGGCACAACGCTGTATGCAAGAAAAGGGCTTGGATATTTCGCATTTAAGAGCCCGGCAAATACACAAATCCGATTTAGATATATTTCAGCATATATTGGTAATGGACAAGCAGAACTATCTCGATGTTTTGTCACTTTGCGACACTCAGGAACAAAAAAACAAAGTAAAACTTGTGCTCGACTATCATCCGGAGGCCGAAAAAAGCGAGGTTCCTGATCCATATTACGGCGAAATGGCCGATTTTGAAGAAGTATACAAGATGCTTGAAACAGCCGCAAAAGTATTCATAGAAAAGCATAAAGCATGAGCGGAAAAGTCTATCTCATTCCCAATATACTTGCAGAAGGAACCCATACTGAGGTCTTTCCGGACACTATAGGAAAAAGGATACAGCATATACGACATTTTGCGGTAGAGGATCCCAAAAGTGCACGTCAACTTCTGAAATATTGGGGATTGCCTTTGCAAGAACTGGAATTCTACAGCATGCATGTAAAAAAGGGTGATATCAGCGATATAAGCGATATTATGGATCTCTGTGTAAAAGGGGAAGACATAGGCATATTAAGCGATGCGGGTCTTCCTGCCATAGCCGATCCGGGAGAAAACATAGTTTGGCTGGCTCAGAAAAAGGGCATAGACATAGTTCCTTTGGTTGGTCCGGGGAGTATATTTTTAGCATTGGCAGCGAGCGGATTAAACGGGGAAAAATTCATGTTTCACGGCTATTTACCCAAAGCTGAATCCGAGGCTATACGCGAAATACGTCGACTCGAAACCGATGCGCGCAAATATGGAGTGACCCACATATTTATAGAAACCCCATATAGAAACAAACGATTATTCAACGATTTAATCGGCAATTTACAACCCGATACGCGTCTTTGTATAGCGGCGAATATAACCGGAGATACCGAAAAAATACGCACTATGGAAATAAAAGATTGGCGTAAAGAGAAGCCGGAAATAGACAATATTCCTTGTGTATTTTTAATCGGATTTTGAGCTAGGGGATGAATGGGTAAGTATATAAAACCATGTATATACGAAAATAGGCAATAAGCCCATAGCTTTCAATTTATTTGCCTGAAAAAAGCTTTCTCTGATATGCAATGGGAATAGGTCTGTAGAGCCAAGGCTGACAAAAACGAGGGCTATACCCATGCATATACGAAAAATCGTATTTTTTTGTAATGGGATCCACAATAAAGCCACACCACTCATAGCGATAATATAAGTAGGAGATTCGGATTTATGGTTAAACATAACAAACCACATCATCAGGAAAGCCATTAAAAAATAAGCCATTTGATGGGCATTATTTCTTTTTCGTACGGCCGCTAAAACGCCGATTAAAATTACCAAGCCCGCTATACTGACCCACAAATCGGGAATATTCCATTGGGCCGGATTATATCGATTAATGAGTGTAGACAAGCTATAATTCAATGCATGCGAGCCATCCGATTTAAGCAGTTCGTACCAATCGACATAATGAGAAATGAGTGCATTGGGGCCAATGTGGATTAAGGGAAGGAGACCCAATAAAACAAAATATCCGGCAAAAGAAAGCAAATGAGCGCGGGGTTGCGGGAAAAGAAAAACGAGCAAAATAGCTATACCACCAAAGATTTTAAGGTAGACAGACAAGGCGAGGAGCAATCCGGACAAGAGATAATTGCCTTTCATCAGAGTGGTATAATAAGCAAGGAGGAGAAAACTCAGTAGCCCGTTACTTTGTGCATTATGCAAGGAAGTTGCCAATTCGACCGCCATAATAAAAAACACGGGGAGGAAGAGTCGTGCATTTTTTTCGGACAAGACATAGAGGATCCATACGAGGGGCAGGCAATTCAATGCGTTCCAGAGAAACAATCCCAACCAGTCGGGCAGGGCAGAGAAGGGAATCATGAGCCAGGCAAAAGTGGGACTATATTTAAACAAATCGCCATATTCCGAAGGATAAAAATCGTAGAGAGGCAGGCCTTGAATGAGGTGTTGGCCGGAAAATTTAAAAATAAGGTAATTATTATATGCTGTATGGTATTCGCCAAAAAACAAAATGGGGGCTGCATAATACTTTTGCAGGGTAATGCCGATCAAAAGAAAAAGAGTCAGCACAAATGGCAGTGAATTCCATATAGATTTAGTTCGTTTCACATGGCGAATATAAGAGTAAATGCCGAAAAGGAGTCAAAAAAAATCCCCGCAAAAGCGGGGATCAATGATTAAGAAGCATCGGGCTCTTCTTCCGGTTCTTTACGTCCTTTTGCTTTAGAAATTTTCAATTTCAATTCGTCCTTGGTTTTATCGTAGGTTACTTGAATAGTGTCACCTTGTTCGAGGTTCGAGTTGACAATTTCTTCGGCGAGTGGATCTTCGAGATATTTTTGAATAGCTCTTTTCAGAGGGCGTGCTCCAAAGTTGGCATCATAGCCTTTATCGGCGATAAAGTCTTTGGCTTCACGGTTAATTTTAAGCTTATATCCATTTGCTTCCAAGCGTTTCACGAAACCTTCCATTTCCACATCAATAATTTTGAAAATATCATCTTTAGAAAGGCTGTTGAACATAATAATATCGTCGACACGATTTAGGAATTCGGGGGCAAAAGCTCTTTTCAGAGCACCTTGAATAACGCTCATACTATTCTGACTGGCTTGCGTTTCTTTGGCCGTAGTACGGAAACCGACGCCTTGTCCGAAATCTTTCAATTCGCGCGATCCAATATTAGAGGTCATGATAACCACCGTATTCTTAAAGTCTATTTTACGACCGAGGCTATCTGTCAGATGTCCGTCATCCAAACATTGGAGCAATAAATTAAACACATCGGGATGTGCTTTTTCGATTTCGTCGAGTAAGACAACAGAATAAGGTTTTCTGCGCACCTTTTCGGTCAACTGTCCGCCTTCTTCATAGCCAACATATCCCGGAGGCGCACCAATCAGCCTACTTACGGAGAATTTCTCCATATATTCACTCATATCAATGCGAATCAAAGCGTCTTCGCTGTCGAACATATAACGGGCAATAACTTTTGCCAATTGTGTTTTTCCGACACCGGTGGGACCGAGGAACATAAAAGAACCTATAGGTTTATTCGGATCCTTCAATCCGGCCCGATTACGTTGAATTGCTTTAACCACCTTACGAACAGCATCGTCCTGACCAATTACTTTTTCTTTAATCAGGTCATACATTTTCGACAATTTATTCAATTCCGTTTGAGCCACTTTCGTAACGGGAATACCCGTCATCATGGCTACAACTTCGGCTACATTGTCTTCGCTAACTGTTTCGCGATGGGCTTTAGTTTCCTCTTCCCATTTTTTCTTTTCCTTTTCCAGTTCTTCCACTGCCAATCTTTCATGATCTCTGAATTTAGCAGCTTCTTCGTATTGGGTATTGCGAACAGCTTTATTTTTATTTTCCTTAATTTCCTCAATTTTCTTTTCCAGATCGAGGATAATTTGGGGTACTTTAATATTAATAATATGTACCCTTGCTCCGGCTTCATCCAGTGCATCGATGGCTTTATCGGGCAAGAATCGATCTGTAATATATCGGGAAGTGAGGCTTACACAGGCTTTAATTGCATCCTCGGTATAAGTCACATTGTGATGACTTTCATATTTTTCTCGAATATTGTGCAGGATTTGCAAGGTTTCCTCTTCAGAGGTTGGTTCCACCATTACTTTTTGGAAACGTCGATCGAGGGCTCCGTCCTTTTCGATATACTGCCTGTATTCGTCGAGGGTAGTAGCTCCTATGCATTGAATTTCACCTCTGGCGAGGGCGGGTTTAAACATATTACTGGCATCGAGCGAACCCGAGGCACCGCCTGCACCGATAATGGTATGAATTTCGTCGATAAATAAAATAATATCGGGAGATTTTTCCAGTTCATTCATCAGGGCTTTCATCCTTTCTTCGAACTGACCTCTGTATTTGGTTCCGGCAACAAGCGAAGCCAAGTCCAACGAGATAATTCTTTTTTCAAAAAGGATACGCGCACATTTTTTCTGAGCTATTCTCAGGGCTAGTCCTTCGGCAATAGCTGATTTACCAACGCCCGGTTCACCAATTAAAATGGGATTATTTTTCTTTCTTCTGGATAAAATCTGAGATACCCTTTCAATTTCCTTTTCGCGACCGATAATGGGGTCAAGTTTACCTTCTTCGGCCATGCGACTGAGATCTCGGCCAAAATTATCCAAAACGGGAGTTTTCGACTTGGGATCACCTGGTTTTTTGGGGGTATTAAAAATCTCATCACCCTCATCATCGGACGTAGAGCCTGACATTTCGCTCGTAATGCCTTGATCTTTACGAATAGATTCAAACTCTTCTTTAAAGACGTTATAATGAATATCGTATTCTTTCAAAATGCGCGAGGCGGGACTATCTTCATCTTTGAGAATGGCGAGCAAAAGGTGTTCGGTACCAATAACGGGACTTTTGTAGACCCTTGCTTCGAGGTAAGTCAACTTCAATGCTTTCTCGGCCATTTTAACCAAGGGTAGATTGATGGTGTTAACGATTCTTTTACTTCCCGGTTTAATAAGATTTTCGACTGATTTGCGTAATTCCGGCAAATCCACTCCCAAATTCATGAGAATTTTAACGCCCATACCTTCTCCGTCACGGATTAAACCCAGCAATAAATGCTCCGTACCAATATAATCATGACCCAAACGCATCGCTTCTTCACGACTGTAGGTCAATACATCCCGAACCCGGGGAGAGAATTTAGCGTCCATATTTTATATACTATTAATGCTACAATAAACGAAAAAAAATAAAGAAAGTACCGCCACGGGGCGATTTTTTCTAATAAATAACATATCAGCAAAAGTCAAACCAAATCCCATTTTCTGCCAAATCGTCATCAACGAAGTAAAAGTACGACAGAGATTTTTATCAAATACCGAAAGAAATAGTTTTTGTTAACACAAAACTGTGCAAATAGTTGATAAAACAATTTCTTTAAACGGGTTTAAAATAGTATTTTCGTACGATTTTTACCGGGGCATAAACCGGGGTATAATATAATTAGAAAATATGGCAGACAACGAAGAGAATCTATTACCGGAAAACAATGATGGTCGCATAGTAGCGATAAATATCGAGGATGAAATGAAAACCGCCTATATCGATTATTCGATGTCGGTTATTGTATCTCGTGCTTTACCGGATGTCCGTGATGGATTAAAGCCTGTACATCGCCGTGTATTATACGGTATGTTGGAATTGGGTGTATTGAGTAATAGGCCGCATAAAAAATCTGCGCGTATCGTAGGGGAGGTATTGGGTAAATTTCACCCGCACGGCGACAGCAGTGTATATGATACTATGGTGCGTATGGCTCAGGATTGGAGTTTGCGTTATCCTTTAGTAGATGGTCAGGGTAACTACGGATCGATTGACGGAGATCCACCGGCCGCTATGCGTTATACAGAGGCTCGATTGAGAAAAATTGCCGAAGAATTGTTGAATGACATCGACAAGAATACGGTTGATATGCGATTAAATTTCGATGATTCGCTTGAAGAGCCAACCGTACTTCCGGCTGCTATTCCGAATTTATTAATAAACGGTGCATCGGGTATTGCGGTGGGTATGGCCACCAATATGGCTCCACATAACCTAAGCGAGGTTGTAGATGGAATTGTGGCTTATATCGACAACAATGAAATCAGCATTGAAGAGTTGATGAAACATGTAAAAGCGCCCGATTTTCCAACAGGTGGAATTATATATGGCTATGAGGGCGTAAAAGATGCCTTTATGACCGGTCGCGGGCGTATTGTAATGCGTGCTAAAGCACATTTCGAGACCTTAGCCGGCGGAAGAGAGGCGATTATAGTAACCGAAATTCCTTATCAGATTAATAAGGAAGAAATGCGCGAAAAAACCAATGATCTGATTGCAGAAAAGAAATTAGAGGGATTGATCTATGTACGCGATGAAAGCGACAGACATGGTATGCGCCTGGTATATGAGCTCAAAAGAGACGCCATTCCAAATGTGGTATTGAACAATTTATATAAGCATACGGCCCTTCAGACTTCATTTAGCGTCAACAATATTGCCTTAGTAAAAGGTCGTCCGGAGATGTTGAATTTGAAGGATATGATCCGTCATTATGTCGACCATAGACATGAAGTATTGGTGCGCAGAACACAGTTTGAATTAGAACAGGCCGAGAAAAGAGCGCATATATTAGAGGGATTGATAATTGCTTCGGATAATATAGACGAAGTAATCAAAATCATACGTGCTGCTGCGAGTCCCAATATTGCCATAGAGCAATTAATGGCTCGTTTCGAGTTGTCCGAAATTCAATCTCGTGCGATTGTAGACATGCGTTTACGTCAACTAACCGGACTAGAGCAAGATAAATTGCGGGCGGAGTATGATGACTTGATGAAGCTTATTCACTCGTTGAAAGAATTATTAGCGAATGTGGATTTGCGTATGGCCGAAATTAAGAAAGATCTATTGATCGTTAAAGAGAAATTTGGAGATGCGCGTCGTTCTGAAATTACTTACAGTGGTGAAGACATGACCATTGAGGACTTAATTGCAGATGAGGCCATGGCCATTACCATATCGCATAAAGGCTATATTAAGCGTACACCGCTTGTCGATTATCGTCGTCAGAACAGGGGAGGAACCGGTAGCAGAGCCAGTGGAACCCGTGATGAAGATTTTCTGGAACATTTGGTTATCGCCACCGCACACGATTATATGCTATTCTTTACAGAGAAAGGGCGTTGTTATTGGTTGCGGGTATTCGAGATACCTGAAGGTGATAAAACGGCAAAGGGCAGACCCGTACAAAACCTTATAAATATTGAGCCGGATGATAAAATCAAGGCTTATATAAACGTAAAAACACTTTCGGATGAAAACTATCTGAAAGAGAATTATATCGTAATGTGTACCCGTAAAGGTACAATCAAAAAGACCACGCTCGAAGCATATAGTCGTCCGCGTACTAATGGTATCAACGCAATAAATGTAAGAGAAGGCGATGAATTAATCGAAGCAAAATTGACCAATGACAACAGTCATATTCTTATTGCCGTGAAAAGCGGACGTGCCATCCGATTCCCTGAAAATAAAGTACGCCCTATGGGTAGAACAGCAACGGGAGTGAGAGGTATTACCTTAGCAAATGATCAGGATGAGGTGATCGGAATGATCTGTGTAAGCAATACGGAAAACAATGTATTGGTCGTTTCTGAAAAAGGCTATGGTAAACAAAGTGCTTTGGATGATTATCGCATCACAAACAGAGGAGGTAAAGGTGTGAAAACCATGAAAATTACCGACAAAACCGGAGATATAATTTCCATTTTGGAAGTAACCGCCGATGAAGATTTGATGATTATAACCAAAAAAGGTACTTTGATTCGCCTGAGCTTGGAGTCATTGCGCGTTATGGGTCGTGCTACACAAGGGGTTAGACTGATAAACCTGAAAGGAACAGACAGTATTGCTGCCATTGCGAAAGTACCATCCGATATAAATGAAGATGAGGATATAGAAAAAATAGATTCTATCGAATTGGTTGATGATTTGATCGATAATTCGCCGGAAGATACAGAAGATGCAGATGGATCAAATGACGAAAATGACAGCGAAAATACAGAGGAAACAGAGGACGGCGATAAAGGCGAATAATTGTTGTTCTTTGGTTAAATTTAATTCGTTTAATTTGAAAAACAGTATAATTGAATTATAAATTTATTTAAGTATTCATGAAGAAATTAATATTAGCAGCGGCCGGTTTATACATAGGGGTATCGGCCATGGCACAGGAAGGAAAGATTTTGGAGGCCTATGAATATCGTTCGGTTTACCTTACGGAGAGCAGAAGCGGAAATGCGGATGTGGCTATTGAGAATTTATTAAAAGCGAAAAATGCAATTGATATAGCCAGTACAGATGAGCGAACAGCTAGCAAATCAAAAACATGGAAAAGAAAATTCGATGTATATTTTTCCATTTTATCCGATACCAGCAAGAGTTCGCGCTTACTGCCTTTTAAGGAGGAAGCTATAAAAACATGTATAGAAGCAAATAAAAAGGCGCGTACTATTGAAGTAAACGAGAGAAACGGTAAGCCTAAAATATTCGAAGAAGGAGAATTGGATATTTATTCTCAGGTATTGGCCAAGATATTGTATATGAGTGGGTATGAAGCCGCCACGAAAGAGTTTTATGCAGAAGCAGGAGAGGCATTCGAATTGGCACATCAGGTGTATGGCGACATAGGAAGACCTGATACAGCTTCGTTGACCAATGCATTTATTTCCTATACAAATGCTGCATCTAGCAAAGAAGAATATAGACCCAAGGCCATAGAATTGGGAAATAAAATCGTTTCAATGAAAATTAAGGATGCACCTTTGTATAATTCCTTATCGAAATTGCATATTGCCAACGGCGATACCACACAAGCTTTGCAGGTAATTAAAAGTGCCCGTTCCGAATTCCCGAATGAGCCATCGTTTATAACGTCCGAATTCAATATTTATATCGAAATGGGCAAGAATGATTTGGCATTAAAAGCCCTTAATGATGCATTAGAAGCATATAAAGAGGATCCTGAAATGATGCGTGATTTGTATTTTAATTATGGCTATATTCTTGATCAAGAAAAGAAGATAGAAGGAGCCAGAGAGTATTATATCAAATCATACGAAATCGACAATAATTTTACTTCAGCGTTGAATAACCTGGCTGGAACCTATTTGGAAGAAGCCAATCCCATTATCAATGACATGAATAATTTGCCTGTGAATGAAGTAACTAAGTATAAGGAAATGAAAGCAAAAGCTCAAGTTCTTTATAAAGAAGCTGCCAAGTATTTGGAAAAAGTATATGCATTGGAACCAACAGATAAGTTGAAAATGAATTTGTACGAATTGTATAATTTCCTCGATGATCAGGAGAATATGAAACGTTTCGAATAATATCTTTTTTATTAAAGTAAAGCTGCCTTAGGGCAGCTTTTTTTATGAATATACGTGAAGAGATGCAGAGTTGGCACCGCATTAATCCATAATGAGTCGGAAAAGTTCTAGTGAATAGATCAGGGTATAAGTAATAGACAAAGACAGATTTCAGGAGCGAGGGGCTATCTCTTTATAACTTACTTTACATAATGTAAATTATAGGAAAATATTACTAAAGTCAAATCCACAGCCATAAGCTTCAATGCATAAATAATCGATTTTATGAAGTCCTCGAGAATCCCATATAACTAATCTGGATTACCTAAATTATTTTTATCAGCAGCGTGCGCATATAAATATTCAGCATGTCATATGGAAAACAGAATTCAAATACCCAATACAAAAAAAAGGCTGCCTGAAGCAGACAGCCTTTATAAATTTAAGCAGATTAATATTAATTCCTGCGGATTAATTTCACGGTTTCCTGGAATCCGTTCTGATTAATCAAGATCATGTAAACCCCGCTTGAAAGCGATTGTTTTACCATATAAGGTTCATTCACTTGAATATCATTCAAATCCATAATTTTGGAACCTGTGATGCTGTATAATGCAGCATGAATTGGTTCTTGCGAATCGGAATGAATCATAATAGTAAACTCACCATTGGTCGGATTCGGATATACGATGGTTTCAAATCCTTCATTAATCAACATCTCTCCTATCTCATTTGCACTTTTGGTAACAGGACCGCAAGTAGTTCCGCATGGACCTAATTGATCTCCCTCATGAAGAGTTAAATGCGTATTCACGGCATTTGGTGAAATACTGAGTGTTTGTGGATTATTCGGATTTCCCGGAGGAACGTGACAGATAATCACTTTTCCATTTCCTTTACCGTTTCCATTTCCGGGTGCACGTGCATCGATTACACAAATAGTGATTTCGCATATACTACTGCAACCATTCTCGTTTGTTACCTCTACGGTGAAAGTATAATTTCCGGCTGCACTTGGAGTAAATACAGGATTTGGACAATCTGAACAGCTTAATTCGCCCGAAGGAGTCCAATTATAACTGTAAGAATTGCCACCGTTTACCGTAGTACTAAGCGTTGTAGATTGTGCTCCATAACCCAGATAAATCGTATTCGGATTTCCACCCGTAAATACATTCGAATTAGGCACAGATACGATAGAACAACTCAATTGTTCTTCTATGGTAACATTGGCTGTACAGCTACTTGCATTACCGTTAATATCAACCACAGTAAGCGTTACCTCATGCGTTCCTACATCCTCACATGTAAAAGTATTCGGAGAAACACTCATAGAAGCAATTCCACAATTATCGCTGCTGTTATCATTCACATCAGAAGCTTCTACTACTCCTACTCCATTGATAAAGCTTAGAGTAAAGTCTTTACAATTAGCTTGTGGCGGTGTTTGATCGTCGACTACAACGTCTTGGGTTTGAGAAGATATATTTCCATTTCCGTCGTCATAAGTCCACGTAATGCTATAACTTCCTTGTGCATCATAATAAATCGGATCATTTGTGGTTGCAACGATTGTTCCGCCGCAATTATCACTTGCCGTTGGAGCCATTACATTTGCGCTACATTCTCCGGTTACGGTTTCCAATACAGCAATATCCGCAACAGGTGCGCTATTATCGATAACGGTAACAATAGAGCTACATGTGCCTATATTATTACTATTATCTGTAGCATAAACAGTAATGGTATTTGCACCTAAATCGGCACAAGTAAAATCGGATTGAGAAAGCCAGATACTGCTTACTTCACATGGTTCGTGATCGTGGTGAAGCACTTGTCCGTGTACGATAGTAGCCTGTCCGTTTGCATCCAAATATACACTTGCATTTTGGCAATGCAAATCCGGAACAATAGTATCTAAAACAGTAACATTTGCCGTACAGCTGCTTACATTATTGTTGGCATCGGTTACGGTTAAAACCACTTCATTGAGTCCCAATTGCGAGCAATCGAAGGATAGTTCATTTATAGACAAAGTAATGCTATTGCAATCGTCATAAGATCCATTATCAACATCTGCAGCATAAATATTTGCAAATCCATTTGCATCTAGATATAAGGTAATGTCCTTACAAAGTGCGGTTGGAGGAGTTGTATCGGATGCTGCAAGAATGGTAACTGTAGAGGTAGCGGGACAATTATTGGCATCAACAACGGCAACGGAATAGGTTCCCGGTGCAAGATTGCTGAAAAGTCCGCTCGATTGAGGTGTTGAACCGTCCAAAGAATAAGAATAAGGCGATACGCCGTTAGAAGCGGTCCATTCAACCGAACCATTATTTTCATTACAAGAAGCATGAATTATTTCGGGTGTAAGGCTAAGCGGGAGTGAGGCCCCTCCTACTGTTACGGTACTGCTGCCCGTACAATGCATTCCGTCAACAATGGTTACACTATATGTTCCTGATGGCACACCTGAAATAGATTGACTGCTGGAGCTGAATCCGTTTGGTCCGGTCCATGAATAAGAGAATGGTGCAACACCGCTTGGCATAGAGGCCGTAGCCGTTCCATCAGATAAGCCGCAAGTAGCTGCTGTAGATGAAGTTTGCAAGGTTTGAGTTTCTGCGCATGGCACGGTAATATTAAATGTACGTACCGAACCTGCAGGAATCGGACAGTTATTATCCAACGCATTAATCGAGATGGCAAAAGTATTCGCTGCATGGGCACTTGTAGGCGTAAAACAGAACTCAGCATTCGTAAATCCGGGACCACTTGATAATATGGTAAATGTAGCCGGAGGAAGAATTCCACCTGTAGCGGTTACACTTAGATTATTGTTATTGGCATCAGTAACGGTAACGGGGATACAAATGGTTTGACCAACGTTAACCACCTGATTATTGATTGGCGCTATAACCGGTGTTGCGTTTGCTCCACAATTGATAATGGTTACTTCCAAATCTCGGTATACCTCACCTATTTTTACGCCATTTCTGTACTCCTCTGCACGAATTGCAATTACTGCGCGCTGATTGAGTACTGTAGGTGTAAAATTAATAATACCTGTAGAAGGATCGATGGTAATGGGTGTAGAAGATGAAAGCGGATTTAATGCGGTAAAACTACCAGCATACAATACATTATTAGTAAAAGATCTACGTGCAGGCACTAAAGAGTATACCAATGCATCGCCATCCGGGTCAAATGCGTTCAGTGATAAACTGGCCAATTGTCCCAAACAATACACCCCATTGGATGGATTAAGGAAAATGGGCGAATTGTTATTATATGCCATATTTTGCGCCGGAATGGTGGTAGTCAAAAATGTTTCTTGACTTCCTGAACTATTCAAGTTCGTGATTCCATTTGCCCGACAACATTGAGCATAGTCCAATCGAACCGGATAAGTTAGCGTATTAGGCAAAGTCAGATTTGCCTCATATACATACTCTTGCACTCCATTGATGGGACTACTCGGATTGGTACAGCGTGTTACCTGACCCTGACAAATAATAGATCGCTCAATAACCGGACCTACCCTTAATAGGGTTAGGTTCTGTATCAATCCATTGGTCTGTGCATTTACCACTCTCACCTGCATATTGCTAGGCATGGTAATACCCGCACAATCCCTGAAAATGGTGAGTTTTACCCTATAGGTATTTGAAGTAGCCGTGCTACTGAGGTATGAATACGTAATATCTCCGCCGACTATGTGCGAAGAATGCGCTTCATTAAAAGTGAATAAGGCGAGCAATACCAATGCCAGCTTAAAAAAGCCGGCCAACGGCCTCCCTTTGTTTTTCCCTCTCAAAATGGGGGATGCATGCTCGCAAGACGAGTTCATACACATGTTTTGTTGAGATTTCATGGTTTAATTAAATTTAGACGCCAAACCTATAATATCTACTGTATATATGCTAATTATACATATAAAAACAGGAAAAATCCTCCTTTTTTAAATACGCATAATTTCAATTAAAACTCTCTATTATCTAAGGATGAACCTTCCTTCATTATTTTTCGCTTACATGAAAATTCCCTATAAAAACAGATAGAATAAATTTTTCAGATTGCATTGAATGATAATGTGACTATAGTAAAAAAAATCTTAATTTATTGAAAAACTGCATTTTTATAAAGCAAGCTAATTCACATTTCTTATAGAAATGTTATTGCTATAAGATCATATTATTGAATTAAACTCGAAAATTTTGTAAAAAATAGCGCTACCCTTTCTCCATACGCATAAATTTAATCTTGGCATCGAGCGATTATTCTTGATGTCTTTATTGTATTTATATACTCAAAAAGCAAAAATTGTCATTTGTCATTTAGATGTAAATCGCTAAAAAACTGATGTATATCAAAAATAAATAAAATTAAGCTGCTCAGTTAATTTAAAAGCAGAGAATTAAATTACTGTAGTAAACAATAGGAAAAATCCTGAAAATTTCAAGGAAATACCTTTAGTGTTCAGAATATGTGATTTTATTCATAATAGGCTATATTTGATGAAGCAAAACATAGATGTATGGCAAAAAACAAAACAACTTATACCGATCAGTCTGTAGACGAGTTTCTGGAAACCTATGTCGATAATGCTCAAAAATTAGCCGATAGCCTTATTTTAATTGACCTTATGGAAAAATGGTCTAATTATAAAGCATGTATGTGGGGCCCCAGTATAATCGGATTTGGAAATTATAAGTATAGCTATGCCAGCGGACATAGTGGGGAGGCTCCTATCCTAGCCTTCTCTCCACGTAAAAATGCCCTCACTTTATATGTATACACCGATACTGAAAAAAGCAAACAACTGCTTCTTTCTTTGGGTAAATTTAAAATGACCAAGGCTTGTATTTACATTAAAAAACTATCCGATATTGATCTTCAGGTTTTACAGGAATTGTGTATGGAAAGTCTTACTAATCAGAAAGTATGCTAAATTTTTCACCTGAAAGTTTTATAATAACCTATTATCAAAAAACTAACAAGTAACATTATTAAGAGGTCTATTTACTTACTATTTTATTTTTAGCTATCCCAACCAGAATTCGTTACAGTAAAACAAATACATATGAAAAAATCAGACATAATCTATATTCCTGAAAAATATGGCTATTATATAGACCTGAATGAGGATTTAGAATTGAGTGATGCCTTTTCAGAAAGTTTAAAACAAATAGATGCCATAGATTTGGAAACATGGAAAAGGATTGGCACGAAAGCCTATGCAGAAGGAAAATGGTCCATTCATAAGATCATACAACATATTATAGACTGGGAAAGAATTTGGTGCTATAGAGTCGTCCTATTTGCACGTCAGGAGGGTTCTATTCCGGTCGGACATGAAGAGAACCGTATGGCGGAGCATTCTAATGCGGATGAATTGCCGATAGAACAATTAATAGGTGAACTTCGTGCCGTTCGTCTTTCCAGCATAGCCATGTTCGACTCATTTAATCCCCGTATTTTGCAGACCAATTGTAAATTTCACGCCTATGAAATGTCTGTTTTGGCCATGGGATTCAATATTATCGGTCACCAACTACATCATTTCAAGGTAATTGAAGAAAGATATTTACATCTCGAAAGGCCATAAGCATAATATCTTTATTCGGTTTTCACTGAATTGAAAGTAAGATTACAGTCCTCAATAAAAAAAATGCGCAGCAATGTGCCTAATGCTTACTTTGGGGGCAAACTAACCTATTCCCAACAATTCCACCTCAAAAATCAAGGTAGAATTAGGACCAATTTCTTTGGACACTTGTTGTTCGCCATAAGCCAAATGAGGAGGAATAGTAAATCGGAATTTACTTCCCACAGGCATGAACTGCAAACCTTCGGTCCATCCTTTTATCACCCTGTTTAGCGGGAAAGATGCGGGTTTACCGCGCAGAACCGAACTATCGAATACTTCTCCTTTTATCGTGGTCCCATGATAATGGCAAGTTACGGTTTGGGCAGCAGTAGGTTTTGCTCCCTCACCCATAAGCAGTACTTCATACTGAAGTCCGCTTTCCAGTGTAATTACGCCCTCCTTTTCCGCATTATCAGTCATAAAAGCCCGGCCTTCATTGGCATTATTCTCGGCCAATTCTTTTTTCCGTTTAAACAATATATCGGCAATTCCCATTTCTTAAATTTTATGCAAATATACAATCTCCTATTCAATGGGATTTTTAAAAAGTAAATTTTGTGTCTGCTTTCATTCAACAAAAGCGAATATGTACCTTTGCATCATGTTTAAAAAGCCAATTATAGAAAACACGCATTTGGTCAAGAATTTCTTGTTGAGTCAGTATTTTTATGATGGTTTTAAAATCACCATTGGGGTAATATTTCCGGCAATCATACTTTATTTCACCGGTCATCCTGTAGCAGCGGTAACGGCATCTCTGGGCGCACTTTTTGCTTCCATTCCCGACAATCCGGGCCCGCCTCATCACAAAAGAAACGGTGTTTTAGCGGCGGTTGGGCTCAATTTTCTGATGGCCATTCTGATTGGCTTCACCAATTTCTCTACAGGGATTTTAGCCTTAGAAATTTTCATTTTCACCTTCTTATTTTCCCTCATAGCGGTATATGGCGTGCGTGCCAGTTCGGTCGGTACCAGCGTATTGCTTACTATGATTATAACCATGGATCAGCGTTTGACCTGGGATGCCACACTCATCAATGCTGCGACGATGCTGGCGGGTGGTATCTGGTATGCCTTATTCAGTCTTTCCCTCAATTCCATTTTCCCATTCCGTGCGGCCGAGCAAATTTTGGGGGAATGTATACAATCTGTGGCTGAATATCTGGAACTTAAAGCCGACTTTTATACAAAAGGGAGCTCAATTGAAAAGTTGAATACCAAAATTCTCGAAAAGCAAGTCGAAATAAACGAAGAATTCGACCATGTACGCGAAATACTTTTCAAAACACGCAAACTCATCAAAGACCCAAGTCCCGACGGAAACCGCTTGATTATGTCTTTTGTGGATTTGGTAGACCTTTACGAGCGGATTATGCAATCGTATCAAAACTATCATGAAATGCATGAAAAATTTGATCCTACAGATTTGCTTCCTGCTTTCGAAAAATGCATCAAACAACTGGCAATTGACCTAGATACCTTAGGTAAAGCCCTACACAACCGCGAAAACATAAGATATACATCAACGGTCAATGAAAAAATTGAGGCCTTGAGATTGAGTTTAGATCAAAGTGCCCGAGAAGGAGTAGATATTGAGCTACTGGATAAAATCTGGAAGAATATATTTCGCATCAATCAGCGTATTCAACTCATTTACGAATACCAGACCGTTCCTCAATCCATTCCCGAAGAGCGTTTTCGGGGTTTCGAAATATTTGCGCCCGAACAGAGTTTTAAATGGGAAAAATTCAGAAACAGTTTCAGTTTACGTTCCTCTCTTTTTCGGCATAGTATACGATTGGCGGTTACTTGTTTGTTTGCATTTCTGATAGCCAGATACTTATATTCGGGTACATACAGTTACTGGATTTTACTTACCTTATTGGTAATCCTTAAACCCGCATATAGTCAGACCAAAAAGCGTAATTTTGAGCGGATTATCGGCACCGTACTCGGTGGAGCTCTGGGCGTTGGCATATTGCATTATATTCACGACGACACACTATTATTTTGGTTATTGGTTGCTTTTATTCTGGCATCCTATAGTTTTACACGAGTTCGATATATTGTTTCGGTGTTTTTTATGACACCCTATGTATTGATATTATTCGATTTCGTCTCGGAAACAGATTCCCTGTTACTCGCACAAGAACGCATATTAGACACCTTTATAGGTGCGGGTTTGGCCGTTTTAGCATCCTTTCTGATTTTGCCAAACTGGGAGGCATTTAACCTAAAAAAATGGAAATCGGATTTATTAAAACGGCAGATAGATTATATCATTGCGGCGGTTCAATACAACGAAAAAGACGAGCTTAATATTCGTCATTATAAAATGGCTAGAAAAGAAGTAAACATTAGCGTTTCGAATCTGACTTCTGCTTTGTTGCGTATGCTGAATGAGCCCAAAAGTAAACGCAAATCAGTCAACGAAACCAATCGTTTCATCGTACTCAACAACTTGGTAATCTCACTCACAGCGAGCATAATAAATGAGATTAATGAAAATGGCGGGTTAAGTGAAGAACAGGCCGAATATATAGAAAGCACAATTCAAAATTTACAAGCGGCATTAGTCCATATCGATGATGCGGAATATACAGCTCCACCCTACTCTATCCGCCAAAATAATGCGATAAAAAATGCACATGACAAGTTATTTATAACCCTTGCCAAAGCAAGCAAAGACATACGGGTATTAAGTACGCAGTTTTAAGTCAGAATTAGTATACCTTTGCAGGATGAATATATTTCCCGAATCGATACAAGCCGGACTGAAAAATATGGGCATTGTATCCCTCAATTCTCTTCAAGAGCAATGTTTAGAAGCCTTTAAAAAAGAAGATGAAATAGTACTGCTATCACCCACCGGGTCGGGGAAGACCTTAGCCTATTTGCTGCCGGTTTTGCAGAAAATAAATCCGGATTATACCAATAAGATTCAGGTTCTTATACTTGCCCCATCGCGAGAATTGGCTTTACAGATCGAGCAAGTAGTTAAATCCTTGCGCAGTGGTTATAAAACAAGTTGTTTTTACGGGGGCCATGAAATGCGTTTCGAAAAACAAAGTTTGACACAAGCTCCGCACATATTAATCGGCACACCCGGTCGCATCGCAGATCATTTCAGGCGGGAGACTATACAGGGTAAAAACATAGAAATGCTTGTAATAGACGAGTTCGACAAGTCCTTAGAAATTGGATTTAAAGATGAATTGGAATACATACGCAGGCAATTGCCCGGATTGAAAAAAAAGATATTGACTTCGGCTACTGCCATGGATGAGATTCCGGATTATATACTGGATCAAAAACCTTATTTTATACATCATAAAATGGAGGAAGAGCAGCATGAGAGAAGGCGTGTATTTTTGGTTGAGGGGTCGGCATCCAAAGAAGTATTATTGCATAAATTGCTAAAAGTATTGGGAAATGAACCCAGTTTGGTCTTTTGCAATTTTAAAGAAACCGTAGGAGAAATAGAGCGTTTTTTGCGAAAACAAGGCATAGAATCCGTATCCTTTCATGGGGGATTAGAGCAGAAAGATCGGGAAAAAAATCTGGTTCAATTTCGCAACCGCAGTGTATCGGTATTAGTGAGCACCGATTTAGCGGCTCGAGGTTTAGACATACCTGAAATAAAACATGTAATACACTTACAATTGCCGGTTCACGAGGCCGAGTTCACCCATAGAAATGGAAGGACGGCACGTATGCATAAAGAAGGCAGTGTTTATATTATCAAGGGGAAAGATTATTTTGGTAAGGATTACCTGCCCCGAACAGCTGAAAAATTTGATTTAGAGAAGCAATCAAAAGGAAATAGTCAGGTCCCGGATACAGAATTTGTCACCCTTTTCATAAACAAGGGAAAGAAAGACAAATTGCGCAAAATGGACATAGTTGGTTATGCCATACAGACGGGCGGATTAGAGAAGGATGAATTAGGGTTAATAGAAGTCAAAGACGCATTCAGTTATCTTGCTGTAAAGAAAAGTAAGGCCGATCAATTAATTCAGAAGTCACATGTATCGAAATTAAAAAACATGTCGGTACAAATGGGATATTTAAAATAAAAAAGGTCGGACCAAAGCCCGACCTCAACTTATGTAAACTTAAACGAAACTACAATTTTTCAATAATTCCGGCGGCTCCTTGTCCAGTTCCCACGCACATAGTCACCATACCGTATTTTTTATTGGTACGTTTCAATTCGCTTATTACTTGCACAGACAATTTAGCACCGGTACAACCCAGAGGGTGTCCCATTGCGATAGCTCCGCCGTTGGGGTTAACCTTAGCGGGGTCTAGGCCTAATTCGCGGATTATAGCTAAAGATTGAGAAGCAAAAGCCTCATTCAATTCGATTACTGCCATATCATCCTTAGTGAGACCGGCTTTTTCGAGAGCTTTAGGAATGGCATAAATAGGACCAACGCCCATAATGGCGGGTTCCAGACCTACGGCTGCGTATGAAACCAATCTTGCAGTTGGTTTAATACCCAATTCATTCATAAACTTCTCGCTCATTAAAAGCACAAAAGCTGCACCATCAGATGTTTGAGAGGCATTACCTGCAGTAACCGTTCCACCTTGCATAAATACAGGTTTCAAGCGGGCGAGTCCTTCCATATTACTGGCACGAGGTCCTTCGTCGCGTGTAACCGTATAAGATTTCACCTTACGTTTTCCTTTTTCGTCGAGGTAGACCTGTTCCACGGTAACAGGTGCGATTTGGTCATCAAACACTCCGTTTTCCTGAGCTTTAAGGGCTCTGTTGTGACTTTCGAGACTAAAAGCGTCTTGATCTTCACGGGAAACATTATAGCGTTTAGCGACTTCTTCGGCGGTGAGTCCCATTCCCCAGTAGTAGGTTGGTTCATTTTTAGCATATTCATAATTCGGCACTGTTCTCCAGCCTCCGAAAGGTATGGGGCTCATTGTTTCCACTCCACCTGCCAGGATACAATCGGCCTGTCCGGCTTTAATTTTTGCATCGGCGATAGCAATAGCTTCCAGTCCGGATGCGCAATAGCGATTGATCGTCATTCCGGGCACTTTATCCGTTTTGAGTCCCATTAAAGAGATCATACGACCCATATTCAGGCCTTGTTCGGCTTCCGGCGTGGCGTTACCAACAATAAGATCATCAATTTTATTCACGTCCAATTGGGGGAAGTCGGCCAATAATTTTTGAATAACCTGAACGGCCAGATCATCCGGGCGCATAAAGCGATAAGCTCCGCGAGATGCTTTACCTACAGCACTTCTGTATCCTCCAACTATATATGCATTATTCATTGTATTAAAAATTTTAGATTAAAATAAATTAGTTTCTAAGAGGTTTTCCTGTTTTAAGCATATGTTGCATTCTTTCGAGTGTTTTGCGTGTACCTAATAAGCTAAGGAATGCTTCTCTTTCGAGGTCGAGCAAATAAGATTCGCTTACTTGTGTACGTTCGCTTAAATCACCTCCACACAATACATAGCCTAATTTTTGAGAGACCAGTACATCGTGTTCTGAGATATAATTACCACTAAACATAGAATTAGCACCGGCATAAACCACGCCTAACCCTTCTCGTCCCATAACCATAATATCCTCCCTTTGAGGCTTTTGAACATAACCAGCTTCAGCCAACTTCAAGACTTCTTTTTTCGCTTCAGCGATAAGGAGGTCAGCATTGGGGACTACTCTATCCACACCATTGCGGAAGATTCCCAATTGAAAAGCTTCATGTGCGCTAGTTGCAACTTTTGCTTGTCCTATAGTAAGAAATTTTTCTTTCAGTGTAGGGATACGAATATCTTCGGCTTTCATTTCGTCTGAGGCGCGGAGGGCGAATTCTTTAGTTCCTCCTCCACCCGGGATAACCCCAACTCCTACTTCCACCAGTCCGATATAAGTTTCTGCTGCTGCCACGACTGCATCGGCATGGAGGCAGAGTTCGCAGCCTCCTCCTAGGGTAAGTCCGTGTGGTGCTACTACAACCGGAATAGCTGAGTATCGCGCTCTCATAGTTGCATTTTGGAAAGCTTTAATGGCAAAATTCAATTCGTCCCATTCTTGTTCTGCTGCCAGCATAAGTACCATAGCCAGATTAGCTCCGGCGGAGAATACTTCGCCTTGATTTCCGATCACCAATCCGTTATAACCTTTAGACTCTGCCAAATCGATAGATTTCATAATCCCTTCGATAACTTCGCCGCCCATAGAATTCATTTTCGTATGGAATTCAAGATTCAGGACACCGTCTCCAAGGTCGTGCAGAGTTGTTCCTGAGTTGCCCCATACCTTTTTAGTAGAGCGTATATTATCGAGAATAATAAAATGGTCACGTCCGGGGATTTGGGTATAAGCTTTATTATGTAAGTTATAATAAAGGGTTTTTCCATTTTCAATTTTATAGAAAGAATTAAACCCTGCGTTCAGCATATCTTTTACCCATTCAGCCACTTTCAATCCGGCTTTTTCCATTTGTTCCACAGAAGATTTCACACCAACTGCATCCCACATGGCAAATGGTCCCAGGCTCCATCCGAATCCGGCTTTCAATGCATCATCTACCTTATAGATATCGTCAGAAATTTCGGGAATTCGGTTTGCAACATATTCGAACAGTGCGAAGTTTGTTTTGCGATAGAATTCGCCTGCCACGTCTTTACCTGACATAAGCACCTTCATTCTATCCACGAGATTTGAAACTTGTTTAGCTGCTTCGAGGGTGGCAAATTTCACTTTCTTTTGGGGTACATATTCGAGGGTATTAAGGTCTAAAGAAAAGATTTGTCCATCGGGCATTTTCTTAAAGAATCCTTGTTTCGTTTTTTGTCCCAGCCATTTATTTTCGATCATTTTCACCAGATAATCGGGCAATTCGAAATAGGCTTTCGCTTCGTCGTTGGGTAAATTAGCTTTGAGTCCGTTTGCCACATTCACCAGCGTATCGAGTCCGACCACATCGGCAGTGCGGAAAGTAGCTGATTTGGGGCGCCCCATAATAGGGCCTGTTAATTTATCAATTTCTTCGGTTGTCAGTCCCAATTCCTTAATATTATGAAAAAGAGCCATAATGCCGAATACGCCGATTCTATTTGCAATAAAAGCGGGTGTATCTTTACAGAGGACTGTTGTTTTTCCTAAAATTTTGGACCCGAATTCCATAAAAAAGTCTACAACTTCATTTTTCGTTTTAGTAGACGGGATAATTTCGAGTAATCTTAGGTAACGGGGTGGATTAAAAAAGTGGGTTCCACAGAAATGAGCTGCAAAATCCTCGCTTCTTCCTTCGATAAGTAATTCCATAGGAATACCGGATGTATTAGACGTAATGAGCGTACCGGGTTTACGGTATTTTTCGATTTGGTCATATACAATTTTCTTAATATCGAGGCGTTCCACGACCACTTCAAGAATCCAGTCCACCTCTCCTACTTTCTTCATATCATCCTCAAAATTACCGAGGTGTATACGGGATGCGAATTTCTTGTCATAAATAGGATTTGGATTCAGTTTCAGCGCTGCATCAAAAGCTGTTTTTACGATACGGTTACGCACTGCGGGGTGATTGATTTCGAGCCCCTTAGCTGCTTCATCCGGGTTTAATTCTTTCGGAGCGATGTCTAATAATAGTACTTCCAGTCCTACACCTGCCATGTGCATCGCAATTTGCGAGCCCATAACACCTGATCCCAAAACTGCCACTTTACGAATTCTGCGGCTATTAAGCACAGAACCTTTAAAAGTTGGAATCGAACTTGCTGTTGTCATTTCCATTTAAATTTTGATTAATATACTATTTGTTCTTTTTCGATTAATTCGTTTATTTTCTGCATTACCTTAAAAAACACTTGTAATTCAGATTCGGGGATATTCAATCGGATATAATTATTAAAATGCTTTACCGTACCTCTGGATATTTCTCTTTTTTCTTTTCCCAGGTCAGTGAGCATAATGCGCACCAGTCGTTTATCCTCTTCATCAGCTTTCCTGTAAATATATCCCTTTTCCTCGAGTGTTTTCAGCATACGAGTCAGCGATCTTGGTTCCATGCCCAGAAGTGGGGCTATTTTTGTGGCAGGTGTACCATTTTCGGCATCTATATTCAATAATACAAAGCCTATAGCCGAGGTTAAATCATATTCCTGTGCCACTCCGTTATACATTCTTGTAATCAGGTGCCAGGTATATTTTATATTAAAATCTACAGTATCTTCTCTTTTCATTTTGATCTTATATACAAATATACATAAAATGTTATGCTTGCATAATAAGAAGCAAAAAAAATAAAAAAAAGAGCCTTACTAAGAAGGCTCTTTTATAAGAAATTAATTGGATTTAGTTTTTCACAAACTTAGACGTAGTTGTTTTTCCGTCAACCAAAAGATTGATGGCATAAACTCCTGAGGCCAGTCCGGATACATCCAGGCTGTGCATAGATTCGCCTTGAGTTAATTGTGTATTTTTCACCATTAAAGTTTTTCCTGTAACATCTACAATTTGTATAGTAGCCTCCGTATTGTTGGCTGCATTAAATTGCACCTGGATAAAGTCTGAAGTTGGATTTGGGAAAACGCGGAAATCAGATACCAAGTTAACCGATTCAACACCAAGGTCAGCAGGTAATTCTTTAGGGATTTGGAAGTACAAAATTTGGTTAGATTCGGCAGGATCTTCATCACCTCTTACGTGCAATCCGGGAGTTCCATCCGATTGGCAAACCAAATGAATATAATCATTAACATTTCGAGCCATCATAGGGAAGATATACTCTCCGAATTCGAATTGTGTTTGAATATAATAAGGAGCACTCCATGTATTACCGTTATCTGTAGACTTCATAATATACATATGGCGATAGAATTGGAATACGGTATTACCATCATTCAATTCTTCCATAATTGCGGAGTAAGCCAAATAAAGATTACCATCAACATCTATACCGGCAGTAGGCCAAGAAGAAAGACTTTGATAATAAAGTGGAATATTTCCTTGATCTGAGTACATATCCAATAAAGAGCCACTTCCATCTGTATCCAAAGCACCTGTAATAGTGTCAATTTGAGAAGGATTAGACTCTCTCCAGTATGCCAAACCGTTGGTGCCGGGGAAGAAAGAAGAACCAGCATCTGCTGTAGGATCATCATCCAAATGGCGCATTAAACCAAACCAAACATGTGCATCACCATTTTGATCGAGCAATACATAACCACTATTATCTGTACTTGAAATCGTATCGGCTACACCATCACTATTGATATCAGAAATACTACCGGCTTCTTGAGGTCCGTAGATTCCTAATCCCGGATCCAAAAATACAGTTTTAGTCCACGTATTTCCATTATCCGTTGACTTCATAATATAGGATGGATTGTACGATTCAAAGATTGCGATAACCACAGTATTTCCTTCTGCATCGATAGCATATCCATCTCCGCCAAATCCGTAGTTACTTGTAGAATCCGTACCCGGAATAATAAAATCAGAAACAGTCCATGTAGCTCCACCATCTTCAGAGCGGTGATAGAACAATGGAGCAGAAACGCCAAATGATTCTTCACCAACTGAAATTGCGTGTACATTATTTCCACTTACTGCCAAACGAGGCCATGTTCCTGTTAATGGAATATCCGTATCTACATCCCAGCTGCTGCCTCCTTTAGTATTTCTAGATAGCACATGAGTATTCACCCCATTATGAGATAAAATCAACTCATTCGATCCTGAAGTTCCGATAGACGGCCAACCAGTACGAACAGTAGCTTCTTCACGTGTTCCGCTGAAAGTTCCCCAAGACTGGCTGGGATCCATATAATTGTATCCTGTACCACGTTCTGCAAAAGCGGGCGCGCTCGCTCCGAAGGTCCACACAGCAGATACCGAATTATCACCAAAAGCCAATACACCATTACGGTTACTACCATTGGTTTGCAAATCGTAAACCGTAGTTCCTATTTGATAACCGATAGAGAACTCATAACTTTTAGGGGTATAGGGATTCTGAGGTTTTAAAATTTGACCTAAAATCTCATCCCCTTTCAATACTTTTTTGTCATACGCTACCGCGACATTTTTCATGCTCGATTTCACCGGTGCAATTTTTGGTGCTTGTGCAAACATGAAACCCGAACTCAGTAGCATGCTTGTTAATAATAATTGTCTTTTCATACTCGTGAATTTATTGATTGTATAAGCAAATTTAATAAAAAAATAATGTTTCCTTGCATTTCTCCTCATATTAAATGTAGTATTTTTTAACATCCTGATTCCCAATACCGAATACATTTATATTTCGAAAAAATGTTTTTTTTTCGAAATCATTTCCTTTTTTAAAACTTTGCACTTATCTTTGCCCCCACAAAAACGGTGGGTATAGCTCAGCTGGTTAGAGCATCAGATTGTGGTTCTGAGGGTCGTCGGTTCGAACCCGATTACTCACCCAAAAAAAAGCCGGATCTTTCGATTCGGCTTTTTCATTTTCAATTGTATTTAAACAGCATATATTTTGTCTATATAATGTGCATATTTTGCCAAAATAGGTTTCCGTTTTAATTTCAGTGTTGGAGTCATTTCTCCTCCATCTATGGTCCATTCATCCGGCATGATTTCAAATCGTTTCACCTTTTCCCATTGGCCGAATCCCTCATTAAACTTGTTAATTTCATTATCGTACAATTCTTTAATTTCCGGTTTAGAGACCAATTCGCTTCTACTTTGAAATGCAATTCCGTTATCCTTAGCCCATTTTTCCAAAACATCCCAGGCCGGAACTACTAAAGCGCCGGGGAATTTTTGATTTTCGCCCAAGACCATAATTTGTTCTATAAATACACTTTCTTTAAACTTGTTTTCCATAGGTTGAGGAGCAATATATTTTCCACCGCTGGTTTTGAAAACTTCCTTCTTTCTATCCGTAATTTTCAGGAACTTTCCATCAACAAATTTCCCGACATCTCCTGTATGAAACCAACCGTCATCGTCAATAACTTCCTTGGTGAGTTCGGGCTTATTATAATACCCCATCATTACGTTTGGCCCCTTTACCAATATTTCTCCTTCTCCTTCGGCATATACTCCGTCACTTGTATCAATTTTCACTTCCACATCACGGAAAAGTGTTCCCACTGTACCAAATGCTCTATTGGATTCTTCCAATCTGTTCACAGAAATTACCGGAGAAGTTTCCGTTAGACCATAGCCTTCCAAAACAATAATTTTCGCGGCTGTAAATACACGTGCTAATCGGGGTTGAAGAGCTGCAGCTCCGGAAACAATAAGCTTAACATTTCCACCTAAAGCTTCTCTCCATTTACTGAAAATAAGTTTATTGGCGATGGCAAGCTGCATATCATACCAGACTCCATTTTTTCCGCCCAACTCGTAACGTAATCCCAAATCCAATGCCCAGAAAAACAATTTCTTTTTCACTCCCGTAAGAGTATTTCCAGTAGCTACAATTTTATCGAATACTTTCTCTAACAATCTTGGTACCGTTGAAAAGCAATCGGGTTTAATTTCTTTTAGATTCTCGCCTATGGTTTCCATACTTTCGGCATAATAAACGCCTATCCCTTTCAACATATAAATATGAAAAATAGTACGCTCGAAAATATGACATAATGGTAAAAAACTCAATGCTTTCATTCCGGAATCATAAATGGTAAATGCGTCATCTACACCGGTTTTGGCATTACTCATGATATTGTTATGCGATAACATTACTCCCTTTGGCAATCCGGTCGTACCACTTGTATATATTAAGGTCAGTAAATCTGATGCTTCTATGGAGTCTGAAATATTCTTTAGTTCTTGCGGATTGGGATTTTGCTTGCCTAATTCGACGTATTTATTCCATAATTCAAAATCGGATAATGCATCAAAAGAGCTTACTTTTTCGAGACTTGGAACTTGACTCTTGATTTCATTTATTTTAGCTCCAATCTCTGCATTGTCTAAAAAGAGTAAACGAACCCCAGCATCATTTAATATATATGCCATGTCAGAACTGCTTAAAGACGGATACATAGGGACAGTTATGACTCCAATTTGGGCACAGGCCAAATCTACAAAGTTCCATTCCGGTCTGTTAGCAGAAATAATAGCTACTTTATCGCCTTTTTTTATACCTATGGAAAGTAAACCATAACTGAAGTTGTTGATTATATCAATTACTTCGTCTGTAGAGTAGTTTCTCCATTGGCCGGATTCTTTAAAGTTTAATGTGTCGGGACGATTGTGTTTTTCTTTTAAATAAGGTAGGATGTCAAAAGTACGCGTGAGTTTCATTGTTATTTTAGTTTTAGCCCTACAATGTAATGTAATCCGAATAAAAAAAGAAATTTATTGAGATTTTTTTAGGGATGATGGGTTCGGGTGGAGAGTGTGATGGGTTCTCGCAAAGGCGCAGAGACGCAAAGAGCGCAAAGGGGTGATGGATTCGGGTGGAGAGTGTGATGGGTTCTCGCAAAGAGAGAAACGCAAAGAGCGCAAAGG
>JAEZEQ010000040.1 GCA_023432985.1 Bacteroidota bacterium
AAAGGTACGTGACCGAACTGAGTTAAGTTCCAACGCAGCGCGGTGCCGCAGAAATAATTTTAAACAAAAATCAAGCGCTGCGGAAGTTTCGTCTACCCCAAAGCGTACCCTTTCCTAAAAGGAAATATACTCGTAAACTCAAACATATTTCCTTTCTTAACGGAAAGGGCACGCATGGGGCCCCAGCCAAAATCTTCCTAGGCGCGAGGGGTATACTGCACACAGTTTTATTTCACTCGTCTTACTTAGATTACATATATACTGCACACAGTTTGGTCCCCCTCTCTTTTACTTTGAGTACATAAATCCTGCACAAAAAAATGGGATTATTTTTCCATTTTTTTCCACAAATCCCATTCAGATTCGGTAAAAATCATTTATGCAAAGCAGTTCGAGGCGGAGTGCAGACGAAGTGAGGGAGCGTACTAATGGTACGTGACCGAGCTGAGTCAAACTCCAACGAAGAAATGCGCAGCAGAAATGATTTTTACGAGGGAGCGTACTAATGGTACGTGACCGCGAACAAATTTTGCTCCAACGAAGAAATGCACAGCAGAATTGATTTTAAGAGGAAAAAGGTGTTAAAATTATTTATGCAAGCCGCCGCAAGGCGGAGTGAAAAAGTAAGGAGGGAGCGTACTAATGGTACGTGACCGACGCACTTTTTTGCTCCAACGCAGCGCGGAGCAGCAGAAATGATTTTTACGAAGGAGCGTACGAATGGTATGTGACCGAACTGAGTTAAGTTCCAACGCAGCGTGGCGCCGCAGAAATCATTTTCAAGGTAAAAAGGTCTTAAAATGATTTATGCAAGCCGCCGCATGTCGGAGTGAAAGTTGGGTGTAGAGCGTAAATACGCAACTGCACACAAATTCTGCTCCAACAAAAAAAAGCAATGCAAAAACTGCATTGCTTTTTATATATAAAATGAAATCGAAATAGATTAAAACCTAATTGCAAGCTTATTGCGCATCCATTCTTTGATCTCCTCATTATCTATCCGCTCAAACACATCCGAAGCAAACGCTTCCAATAAAAGCTTAGAGGCTTCGCTTTTTCTAATTCCACGCGCTTGTAAATAAAAAAGCGCATTATCGTCCAATTGTCCGGTCGTACTTCCGTGACTACATTTCACGTCATCGGCATAAATTTCGAGTTCGGGTTTGGAGTTGATTGTCGCTTCTTTTCCGAGGATTATATTCTTATTGCTCTGATAGGCATTAATCTTTTGTGCATCCCGGGCCACAAATACTTTGCCGTTAAAAAAACCTTTCCCATTTCCCGAGGCTATACCCTTATACAATTCATCACTTGTTCCATGTGGTTTATCATGTAAAATAAGAGAGTGAATATCGAAATGTTGCGTTTCAGATGGCATAAAAACTCCGTTTAATTCGGTATGAGCAGCCTCCCCTTTTTGATGTGCAAATATATTCGTCCGCGAGAAAGCGCCATGCAATGCGGCTTGTGTAAATGACCAATTGCTCCCTTTATCCTGAGTGGCACTGTATCCAAAAACTGCAGAATCCTTATCCTTTTGTAATTGCTCATCGATGAGAGATAAAGATGCATTTTCTTCAACAAAACAATGCCAGGAAATAAGATTGAAATTTGCTTTCTCTTGTGTATTAATATGACAAATAATAAAAGAAGCTTTGGAGTTTTTTCCACTTTTAATAACATGGAGCTGACTCAAAAAACTATCCTCTGCTCCATCATTAACCAAGTACACAAGCACCGGTTCTGAAAGATGTGCATTATCCTCTACCTCAATAAAAACCCCTTCATTAGCCGTTGCCAACATAAGAGCTTTCATTACATCCGATTCCCGGTTATGGAATATATTTTCCATTTCATGCTCTTGAAGTGTATGGAAATCGCCAAAAATTTTCAATCCCTCTATTTCGGGTGCATGCTCCACTTTCCCATTTTTAATAACAATGGAAGCTTTGGTTTTAACGGGAATATCGGTGAGTACATATGGGGCAGACTGTCCCTCCGAAGAAGAGTATCCATGCGTATCGAACAATCTTTTAATATTCGAATATTTATACAACTCCACTTTTACTTCGGGGAGTTGATTGTTTTCGAAGAAAAGTATGGCTTCCTTTCTAAGTTCCTGCACCTTGGGGTCGCCCCAACTTGCATATTTACGTTCTGTAAGTACCTCCATAATTTAAGCCACAACTTCGTTTTTAATATGGTCGTAACCTTTTTCTTCCAACTCTAATGCCAATTCTTTAGGTCCGGTTTTCACTATTCTTCCATCATACAATACATGAACAAAATCCGGAACTATATAATCGAGTAATCTTTGATAATGGGTAATCACCAAAAATGCATTTTGAGGCGACTTTAGTTTATTTACACCGTCGGAAACTATGCGCAGTGCGTCTATATCCAGACCGCTGTCGGTTTCGTCCAAAATAGCAAAATCCGGGTTCAACATAGCCATTTGATAAATCTCATTTCTTTTCTTTTCTCCACCCGAAAAACCTTCATTTACCGAACGTCCGGCCAGCTTTTTATCCAGCTCTACGAGGGCTTGCTTCTCCTTGCTCAACTGCAGGAATGATTTGGCATCAAGTGCTTCCAAACCTCTGTAGGCACGTACTTCGTTTACGGCTGTACGCATAAAATTGGTCATACTCACACCCGGAATTTCAACCGGATATTGAAATGCCAAAAAGATCCCTTCACCCGCTCTCTCTTCCGGAGAAAGTTCCAACAGATTTTTGCCCTTAAACCAAACTTCACCCGCCGTTACTTCATATTCCTCCTTACCGGCCAATACAGACGATAAGGTACTTTTCCCTGAACCATTTGGCCCCATTATAGCGTGCATTTCGCCTGCATTAATTTCCAAATTAATACCTTTCAATATCTCTTTTCCATTAATGGAAGCATGCAAATTTTTTATTTTTAACATGATGAATTAAAATTATTTTTAAACTTATTAGCCTACACTTCCCTCTAAAGAAATGTTTAATAACTTCGTTGCTTCAACGGCAAATTCCATTGGGAGTTGGTTGAATACTTCCTTGCAATATCCGTTAACGATCAGGCTTACCGCCTTTTCTGTATTAAGTCCCCTCTGATTGCAATAGAACAATTGATCTTCGGCAATTTTACTTGTGGTTGCTTCGTGTTCTACCTTAGCAGACGGATTATCGCATTCTATATAAGGAAAAGTATGTGCTCCGCATGTACTTCCAATTAACAAACTGTCGCATTGCGAAAAATTTCGTGCACCATCCGCATTTCTGCCAATTTTCACCAAACCTCTATAACTGTTATTGCTTTTTCCTGCACTGATACCTTTGGAAACAATCGTACTCCTTGTATTCTTGCCCAAATGTATCATTTTCGTTCCCGTATCGGCTTGTTGAAAATGATTGGTAAGTGCAACCGAATAAAATTCGCCTATACTATTATCGCCTTTCAGAATAACACTGGGATATTTCCAGGTAATGGCCGAGCCGGTCTCAACCTGGGTCCAGCTAATCTTACTATTATCGCCTTTACAAATACCTCTTTTGGTTACAAAATTATAAATTCCACCTTTACCCTCTTTATCACCGGGATACCAGTTTTGAACAGTAGAATATTTAATTTCTGCATCCTTCATGGCAACCAATTCGACCACCGCAGCATGAAGCTGATTCTCATCGCGCATAGGGGCTGTACAGCCTTCGAGATAACTGACATAACTGCCTTCTTCGGCAACGATAAGCGTACGTTCGAACTGACCTGTATTCATGGCGTTAATACGGAAATATGTGCTCAATTCCATAGGGCAACGAACGCCTTTGGGAATATACACAAAAGACCCATCGCTAAATACGGCACAGTTCAACGCGGAATAATAATTATCGCGCACAGGTACTACCGATCCTAAATATTTTTGAACCAAATCAGGATATTCTTTGATGGCTTCGCTCATAGAACAGAAAATAATTCCCAATTCGGATAGTTTTTCACGAAAAGTTGTCTTCACAGAAATCGAATCAATAACCGCATCAACCGCAACTCCCGCCAATACTTTTTGCTCCTCGAGCGAAATACCCAATTTATTAAAGGTTTCAAGAATTTCCGGATCTACTTCGTCTAAACTTTCATATTTAGGCCCTTTTTTAGGCGCTGAATAATAAATAATATCCTGAAAATTTATGGCCGGATAGTGGATATGTGCCCAGTTGGGCTCTTTCATTTCCTTCCAAACGGCAAAGGCTTTCAAACGCCATTCCAACATCCATGCCGGCTCTTCTTTTTTGGCACTGATAAAACGAATGGTATCCTCATTGAGTCCCGGAGCTGCTGTATCGTTTTCTAAATCGGTATAAAAACCATATTTATATTCAGAACTGACAGCTTGATCGATTATATTATCTGAATTCGACATGCGTTATATTCTCATTTAAATTGAAAAACTTTCACCGCAACCACAGGTTCGTGTTGCATTGGGATTATTAAACTGAAAACCCTTCCCATTCAATCCGTCACTGAAGTCCAACTCCGTGCCGACTAAATACAAAAAGCTTTTTTTACTCACCACAATCTCAATTCCATTATCGGTAAACACTTTATCATCCTCTTTTCTCGAGGTATCAAAATGAAGTTGATAGGTAAGTCCGGAACAGCCTCCACCGTCGACCCCAACACGCAAAAATGCATCTTCGGGATGCCGCTCGGAATGCTTAATTTCCATTAATTTATCTTTTGCTCTCTCAGAAACCGTTATCATTTGAATGAATGCGTTACTTTTGTAAAAATTTTATATAGAGTCTATTTAGAACTAATCTAAATAACAAACAACGGCACAAAGGTAGTAAAATTCCCCTAAATAAGGGATATAATATTAAAAATATGATTGAAGAAAATGATAATGCGTTGACTCCCTTACATAGATTGGGAGAATTTGGATTGATTAATCGCATAAAAGAGGGCGCTGAAAGCAAGCATGCTCAAACCATTATGGGCATAGGCGATGACGCAGCGGTTTTGGATTCTAACGGCAAAAGAATATTGGTATCGAGCGATTTGTTGACTGAAGGCATACATTTCGATTTGGCTTATATGCCTTTAAAGCATTTGGGATATAAATCGGCTATTGTGAATTTCAGCGATATGTATGCAATGAATGCAGAACCGGCCCAATTGTTTTTGAATATAGCCTTGCCTTCTAAATTTACCGTGGAAGCTGTAGAGGAATTTTACCGGGGTGTACACTTGGCTTGTAAGACCTATGGGGTCGAACTGGCCGGCGGGGATACTTGTTCGACTTTGGGCGGGTTGACAATCAGCGCTACCGTTATCGGTTATGCCCAAGACGAAAATATTGTGTATAGATCAGGTGCAAAAAATGGGGATTTGATTTGTGTGAGCGGGGATTTAGGTGCCAGTTATGCCGGACTTAAACTGTTGGAAAGAGAGAAAGCTGTGTTTAAAGAAAATCCGAATGTGCAACCCGATCTGGAAGGATACGATTATATTTTGCAAAGACATTTGAAACCCGAAGCCCGAAAAGATATTTTCCAATTGTTTAAAGGCCTGAATATACGTCCAACGGCCATGATGGATATTTCGGACGGCTTAGCTTCGGAAATCAACCATATATGCCAGGCCTCAAAATGTGGAGCGCATATGTATTTGAACCGTATTCCCATAGATCCAAGTGCGGCTTCTTTTTTGGAAGAAATATCTACACATCCCGCTATAGCTGCATTAAATGGCGGTGAAGATTATGAATTACTCTTTACGATCTCTCAGGACGATTTCTCTAAAATTGAGAAAAATCCAGATATTAGTATTATTGGGTATATACATGCCAATCAGGGAATCATTCAAATCGAAACCCCCGATGGACGTGTAAGTGACGTGATGGAAGATGGATGGAATGCTTTTAAAAATTAAGGTATGAAAATAGCAGTTGTAGGCGCCACCGGCTTGGTGGGACAAGAAATTTTGCGTGTATTGGAAGAGCGTCAGTTTCCGCTGACGAGACTTATTCCCGTTGCATCGGAGGCTTCGGTCGGAAAAAAAATCCGATTTAAGAATGAAGAAATCGCTATTGTTTCTATGCAGGATGCCTTGGCACTAAAGGCCGATATCGCTTTATTCTCGGCAGGGGGTTCTACTTCGCTCGAATGGGCCGAAAAGTTTGCCGAAACAGGTTGCAGGGTTATTGATAATAGTTCGGCCTGGAGAATGGATTCAACGAAAAAACTTATAGTTCCCGAGGTAAATGGAGATAGTCTGACCGAGGCGGATTTAATTATTGCAAACCCCAATTGCAGTACTATTCAAATGGTTTTGGTTTTGGCTCCCTTACATAAAAAATATGGGATCAAAAGGGTAATTGTAAGCACCTACCAAAGCGTCACAGGTACGGGCAAAAAAGCGGTAGACCAGCTCATGAACGAAAGGGCGGGTATTCAAGGCGAAATGGCTTATGCACATCCTATCGATTTGAATTTGATTCCGCAAATCGATCTTTTTTTGGATAATGGCTATACCAAGGAAGAAATGAAAATGACCAATGAAACCAAAAAAATCCTCAATGACCCCAAGGTTCTTGTTAGCGCCACCTGCGTCAGAGTACCCGTAATGGGCGGACATAGCGAGAGCGTGAATATAGAATTTGAAAGGGAATATGAACTATCTGAACTGAGGTCTGTCATTGAGCACACAGCCGGAATTCAGCTTGTGGACGACCCTCAAAATGCCTTATATCCCATGCCACTGACGCATGCCTATAAGAGCGATCTGACTTTTGTGGGGCGTATACGCAGGGATGAATCGCAGGAAAAATCGGTGAATATGTGGATAGTGTCGGATAATTTACGAAAAGGTGCCGCAACAAATGCCGTTCAAATAGCAGAATATCTTGTACAAAAGCAATTTATTTCTCACTAAACAGAGCTTATCGAAAACCAAATCTACAATAAATGAAGGTGCATCACCTCTTTAAGGGAAGTGATGCCAATTGAAAAATTTCCACCAATTCAAAACCTTCATAACTTAAACAAAAAACGAAAACGTATCTACAATCTCCGGGTAAATAATCGGAGTAAACTCCATAAATTATCCTTACTGAAACTTGATCTCAATTTGATCTGTGGCATCATCAGAAGTTAAGGCGAACTGACTATCTGTGAGCTGACTGATATTCCAGCGAATTATTCCCTTTAAGTTCAGACCCAGACCTTCCTCCATAGCAGGTTGATAGAATTCCAAAATACGATCTTGTATGAAAAGTTTCGCATAATGATGTTGGGCTGAATTATTACCTAAATAGGTTATATATTCTATATAGACCATCGCATCATCTGCCGGTTCTTTACCGGGCACATAGCTTGGGCGAGAAAAGTAGAGATAACTACCCGAGTGCAAAGCCCCGGAAGAGTCGGCCCCGTTTACCATGAATGCATAGGGCATCCAACTTTTATTATACAATTCAGGCAATCTTTCCTCGTGTATAAGTTCTTTATCTCCACACGAAAAAACCAAGAATAAACCAATAGACAATAAACTCCATAATAGCTTTTTCATATCAATTCGCTTTAAAAATGAGTACATGAGAATCGGGCAGACCTATGGATTGCAATTTAATCTCTCCTTCCTTCATATAATCCACCTGAAAATCGAGCGCGCCGCCAAATTTTGAAGCCGGATTTATAGGACTATCCATCAAGAAATGGTAAATTTTCACAACTCCTCCTTCATGCCATTCCAAACATAAAGGTGCTTCTGATTCTATCCGTGCAACCCCGGTGTTTTTATTTACAAATTCGTGCACATACAATGGACCCGAACCTCCGGAAAAAAGCTGTTTCTCTTTGGTATAGCGCATATACGAATCCGGATAATACTTCAGTACGCTATCCATAGCCAAGCTTCCATTCAAGCTATAGGAACTGATCGTCCATTTTACGTCATAAAACCATTTGGGAGGCTGACAAAATTTGGGAATATCGTGAGATTTGGAACAAGAACTCCACATGAATAATCCCCCTACAATCAAAAGCAGATAATTTTTCATTTTGGTTAGTTTTTAATAAATCGTTCTACATAATAGGCTCCACCCGCACGCGTAATGGCCACCATATACATTCCGGATTTCAAAGCAGAAACAGATATATTTGCACTACTCCCTTCCTGTTCTTCCACCCGTAAATGCAATTTACCCAATAAATCGATTACTTCAAGTGTAAATTTTTCATTTTGCAAGCTGTCAATTATGTCGATTTGCAGAAATTCGTCTGTGGGATTGGGATACAAACGAATAGCATTTTGAGTAAACGGTAAAAACTTGCCGGAATCTGGTTTGATTACTTCCAATTCATCCTCCATTTCCCATTCCATTGTATCGAGTACAAGCTGTTTATATCCGTGTACATCGCACTGATTTCGGTCCACAATTTTAGCCAGAAAATTGGCCCCCTTGTGCACTTTGAATCCGCCTCCGGTGGTGGTGGGCGGCAGTAACCTTATGGCCGTTGCCGACTTCAGGCGTACGTCTCCGGTCTGAAACATATCATTGGCATCCGCATTAACTTCGGATTTAAACTTTATGGTACCCGGCACAAAATGGGTGCCCGGATAGGGTATATTCTCAATCATACCCATACTCCCATCATAATATGGATATGCCGGCTTCCAAGCATGTAAATTCAAATCTTCATAGGGTTCAAATGAGCCTTGATTGAAATAAGCCAGCCTATATAAATTATACAGCAACATATAATCCTCCCCGTTTCCATTGCCGTTGAAATGCACAAATGCGTCGTTCCCGGAGGGATTATTCTGATTCGATTGGTAAATAAACCATCTATTGGTCTGCCCCCAATTTGGTGTATAATCATTTACTCCATAATTATATCCACCGTCGCAAGGATAACTAGCCAAATCGGCCTCCACTCTAACTTTCAAGTCCCTCCACTTATTCAATACTTTCTTATTATAAGCAAATTTTGGAGGGAATAATACATGATTCATCAAGGGATATATATTCCATTGTCTGAATGCTTTCTCTACGCAGGCATTATACAAATAATGAAAACTATTGGGTGCCGAAGGCATTTTGAAAAAATCACTGGCTGCAACCAGGGCATATTCTTTGGCTTTATTATCCTGAACTACCCCACTGTTTATCCCCCAGGGATTGGGTACATTGCTTCCAAAATTCACTGCTGCCAAAAATGAAGTATGTCCCTGCGCAGCTTGCCACATATAGGTACTTCCGGTAACCTGAGAAGGCGAAAAGCTAAAGCCGTTGTATATTTTTCCGTACACGATTTTATTGGCAATCAACGCCGTCGGAAAACGGTAAAATTTCATACTACTGCCTCTGGCCACATTGGGATGAGACAAAAGACTATTCGACAAATGGGGATTTACAATCTCGTATTTCTCTTTATCCGGCAAGCCTAATCGCTGATACTCCATTACCAATCTATCCATCAAACGGGCACAAATCTGTTTGGACCAGGTTCGAATTCCCTTTCCATAGACCGATACATTGGGCGAAACCAATTCATCAACAAATTTTAATCCCATCAATAAAAACACCAATTGATCCTGACTCATTTCGTTGGCATAATACATTCGGTGGTTATCTTGTGCCCAGCTTTCGGCGTGAGAGGAGGCTATTTTCTTCACGCCTTCCAATTCATGCTTCATATAAACCGGCACGTCATCACGCACGAAAAATCCGTCTAAGGCCTGACTCTGATAGCCAGGTGCTCCAATCCACTTGCCGCTAGCACTGTCGAAATAAGCCGGATTCAATGCCAAATAATGCGTATATCCGGGTTCGGTAGAATAATGACTTATCTGCGACGGCAATTTATCATTTGGGAAATTGTACCAACTCCACATAGCACCGCTCACACTGTCTAGCCTTTCTATCGCACGAAGGGCATAATACAATTCCACTTCTGTATTATGGGCCGGCTTACCGTGCAAATCGAGCAGTTTCCACTCACTGGCCAGGATAGAAATATACCATCCCAGCCTGATGGTGCCATCACCAAAATGCGACATACTGTCCTTCTTATTATAATAACCGGCCGGTATACTATTCCCCGCCTTAGCACCTACAACCAAATAATGCTCTTTCTGACGTTGTCGCGCCAACCAATATTTTTGCATATTCAACTTGTCGGACCCTTGTCCCCACAGCTCAGGAAATGCCAATAACAATAAACACCCCCATACTCCAATCAGCCTTTTCATAAATCCTCCTTTCTTCCCTTGGAACGGGATTTTGATTTCTCTGTCTTTCGAAGACGTGCATCCAATTGCAATATATAGAGGTGCAACTCCTCCACTTTACGCAATAATTGCAGATTCATCTCCATCAGGTTCACACTCGAGCGGGCCAATACCTCCGTTTCAGATTCTATATGAGGCAAATGTTTGTTGGTGGCAATAAAACTGCGTAAAGAATCTAAAGGCATTAAAGCATAGCTTTCATTAAAAACAGAATCGCACCAACTGTTGATATTCACTTCTATTTCCTGCGCATAAAGTTTGCCCGAAACGCCCATCAATGCATCCTGGGGTACACATTCCGACCCGACGGATACTTTCCCGTCATTACGTAAATAGAGTACATAATTCTTGAATCCATTACCTCCGTTGCCATCATCACTGAGCCAAGGTTTCCAGAAATTCATCCCACCGGGTTGATCGCCCTGAGGAGGTAAATATTCGAGTCCATACTGCATATAATAAGGAAAATTCGTATTTACATCATGGGTCCAATACATATTGGCATTGAAATTCTTATCTCCTTCCATCAGTAAATTCCCACCCCTTACATGCAATAATTCCACCGGCTTTTGCGTACCTATACCCCAATTTCCCAATTGTCCGTCCACTACCCCTCTGGGCACATTGTCGGTATAAAATACAATGGGATTTGGCGTGGTAAAACCCAGTCCCCCCGTTGCTCCAACCGGATAGGCACTGTTTAAATCGAGATTCCATGTGCCCACTTGCGCATGCAGGAATCCCATGCTACATATCCATAATAGGAATGCACTCTTCAATTCTTTGTTCCATCTTGTTTTCATAGTTACTCGTTTTAGATTAGATGTGCAATTTCCCCCTCTTTTCTATGGAGACAAAAACACGTAAACGACTGTGTTGCAAGACTTGCAAGAAGGATGCAGATTAAGAAAACCTATTGCAATTCATGCAAGAATGTTGACTTTTCTGCAAAAAAAAAGAGGTCAAACGACCTCTTTTTTCTTTATTTAAATTTTATATTTATTGATATAATTTATATCGCATATCACGTGCATGTGCATCACTCAATAATACAGTTTGTAAGCTATTCATAGCTTGTTGCACCAACATGGAAGCAAACTGACGTTTCATCGCCCCATCAAATACCGGAGGCGCTGTACCAACGGTTTTGGAATCAACCACCAATACATATACTCCACCGCGACCAATTACAGGTCCGGCCAATTTTCCACTCGGCGCACCGGCGGCATAACCCAATACGGCTGCGTCATTTCCTAATCCGGCCACACTGTATGAATTCATGTTTACAACTCCGCTCGACATTACGGCTGTATTCATTTGCGAAGCCAGGTCTTCTATTTTCCCGCTACCCATTGCCGATTTCAATTGCTCGGATAATGTAATGCCTTTTTTATCTCTTTTGGCAAAATTTTCGAAACTTGGATCTCCTTTTAATTCTGACAATTCGGGTATACCCGGCTTACGAGCATTTGACACGGCAGCCACAACATAATTATTTCCCAATAATTCTAAATCGCCAACCTTACCTTTCTCATTCGAAAATGCCCAGTATACCATTTTGCGCGAATTGTCTATTCCGGTTAAACCAGTTCCGGATTCACGCAATAAATCTTCACGAATTAAATATTTTCCGGTTTTTTGCAATCTGTCAAAATCTTCAGGGGTCTTAGCTTCAGCTATAAATTCATTGGCTTGTCCGAAGGCAATACCCTGACCATCTTCACTGTGTATTTCTTTATGCACAAATGCCATTTCTACTTGCTTAGAAGCAGAGGTTTTGGCTTCTACATGCACTATAGCAAATCCAGATGGCAAACTCACCATGTCTATTGCTCCTGTATTCATCGCAAATATACTGTCGAATATAGGGGCTTGTGCAATCATATCCCAGGTAATCCATCCTCCGGCTTGTACAAAACCTGAATCTGCTTTTAATGCCGGATCATCATTGTATTCTGCCGCTAATTGCTTCACTGATACACCTCCCTTTGCCAAGGCAAATATAGAATCGGCTTTGGCCGATGCATTAGGCATTTCGGCACCGTTGGCATCCATGGAAGCTATAAATACCATTCTGGCTCTTGCACTGTCCGGCAACATGCGCTCGCCTGTTTTCTTGGCTAAAACGTATGAACTGCCATCTAAATATGGTCCGAATACAGACCCCGTAGCAGCCTGAAAAGCCAAAGAATCAATGGCCGAAATCAACATGCCTTTTTTATAATAACCCGGCTCACGACGTATATCGGAATGCTCGTTTACAAAATAAAGTGCATTCTCGTTTGTGATAAATTCTTCTTTCAATTCTGATACAGAAGCTAAAGCCTGCGCTGAATCAGCAGCAGATGGAACAATACGAAATACACCGTACTTCACATAACGAACTGCTTCCGAGCTTTTAAATAAATGCTTGTATTTAGCATATGACGCTTTATAATCAGCATCATCAAGAACTACAGAACTGTCAGGAATTTCGAAATAATTCTTGGCAACAAATCGGAATGAAAAGGTGGTTCCATCGTTCACAAACTGATTCTTAAGCTCGGTAGAGGTTACCTGTATCCCTTTTTCAATTAAGGTGGTATACTTGGTCAACGCTCTATTCTGAGCAACCTGATCTTCAAATGTTCTCCATTGCTTACGTTGCATTTCCCATTCGGCCAACTGGTCTTCAGGCACTGATGACTCATCAATAAACATATTGATGGTCTGCTCTAAAGCCTGATAGTTGAACATGCCCGTTGCCGGATCGGTAAATTGCTGACGCACATTCTGATCGATAAATACACCACTGAATGCATCCTTTAATTCCTCATCCGAAACGCTTATCCCCAACTCGGCTAAACGCGGTGCATATACATATTTATACTGATACTCTCCCCACAATTGCTCCTCTATAGATTTACGCACCTCTTCGGTAAATTCCATTTCCGGATTCAATTGTTGATAATATCTTTCTAGATTTTCTAAATCAACCGAGTATCGATCGGCCTTAATTTCTTCACCGCCCATAATACCCACGGTATTTTGTTCGCTGTTAAAAAAATAAGCGCCGCTGGTTAACAAATCGCCTAAAATAAACGCCAATAGCGCCATTCCTACGAATACAATCATAAGAACGCCCATGCGATTTCGAATCTTTCCAATAACTGCCATAAATATAGTTCTATTCAGAATTTAGGGGGCGAATATACATGCAAATTTTCTAAATCAGAAATTTTATTCTATTTCATTTTATCGCCACTGCTTTTTCTTTTTTTTTTAATTTTACACACTCCCATTTTCTAGTCCATACACACTTTCTTATCCTGAACGGCTTTTGTTTTTTGCATTTTAATAGCTTTTACGGAATTTAATTTCCCCAATAGACGAAAAATTTGGACTTTTGCATGCTATGATTTCTCGTGATACAAATTGGCTCAATGAACTGAATGATATTCAGCGCGAAGCCGTAACTCATATAGACGGACCATCTATGATTATTGCCGGCGCAGGTTCCGGTAAGACCCGCGTTATAACCTATAGAATCGCTTATCTCCTCAGTCAAGGTGTCGACGCTTTTCAAATTCTTTCGCTCACTTTTACCAATAAAGCTGCCCGCGAAATGAAAGAACGTATCGTGAAAATTACCGGTGAAAAGGAGGCTAAAAATTTATGGATGGGTACTTTTCACTCTATTTTTTCCCGTATTCTGCGCGTGGAAGCGGAAAAAATTAATTACAATACCAATTTCACTATCTACGATACGGAAGACAGCAGAAGCCTTATCCGATCTATTCTTAAAGAAATGAACCTCGATGATAAGGTCTATAAACCCAATCAGGTTCAAGCCCGCATCTCGGAGTCGAAAAATAAACTGATCTCCGCTACCGCATACCTACAAAATGAACATATTATTGCGGATGACTATGCCAATGGTAAACCCAAATTAGGCGAAATTTATATGGCATACCAAAAAAGATTATTCAAATCTTCGGCCATGGATTTCGATGATCTGCTCTTTAAAACATACGAACTATTCCACCGATTCCCCGAAGTACTCCATAAATACCAACAGCGTTTCAAATATATTATGGTCGATGAGTACCAAGACACAAACTTTGCTCAGTATATTATCATTAAACTCCTCGCCGACCTTCACCATAACCTGTGTGTAGTGGGCGATGACGCTCAAAGTATTTACGCCTTCCGCGGAGCTAGTATCGAAAATATCCTGAATTTCGAAAAGGATTATCCCAATGTGCGAACCTTTAAACTCGAACAAAACTACCGAAGTACACAACATATCGTAGAAGGTGCAAATACCATCATCCGAAATAATAAATTCCAACTCAAGAAAAATGTATTTACGGAAAATGAATCGGGAGATAAAATTGCTCTCTATAAAGCCCAAAGCGATAATGAAGAAGGACGCCTTGTGGCTCAACTGATTTTTGAGGAAAAGAATAATACGCATTGCCCCAATAAGGATTTTGCCATTCTCTATCGCACCAACTCTCAAAGCCGTAGCATGGAGGAAGCTCTCCGTAAAATGAATATCCCCTACAGGGTTTACGGTGGAGTAAGCTTTTACCAACGCAAGGAAATTAAAGACCTTTTGTCTTATTTCAGATTGGCGCTGAATTTTAAAGATGAAGAAGCGCTGAAAAGGGTTATCAACTACCCCACTCGAGGCATAGGAAATACTACGGTCGAAAAATTAACCGTATTGGCCGATAAACATAATACGGATATGTTTACTGTCGCCGCGAATATTCAACGCGTCCCCGAAAATGGGATCAATGCCGGCACTCAGTCTAAACTGAATCAATTCACTACGATGATTCAAAGTTTTGCCATTCAGGTCAAAAATCGAAATGCCTACGATGCCGCACAAACTATAGCTTCCGAAAGTAAAATCCTCAAAGATCTCTTCGACGATAAAACCCCCGAAGGTGTTAGTCGCTACGAAAATATAATGGAATTACTCAATGGTATTAAGGAGTTTAGCGAAACCCCAAATGAAGACGGCGAACTCCAAACCCTGGATAAATTTATGGCCGATGTAGCCCTGCTTACGGACGCCGATAAGGACGATGATAACGACGATAAGGTAAGCCTTATGACCATCCACAGTGCGAAAGGACTCGAATTCCCCCACGTCTTTGTTGTGGGTATGGAAGAAAATCTATTCCCGTCTCAACTTTCTTCAACCTCGCGAAGCGAACTCGAAGAGGAAAGACGCCTGTTTTATGTCGCCCTCACACGCGCCATGACCAAGGTAAACCTTTCTTATGCCCAATCCAGATACCGCTGGGGGCAATTATCTTTTACCGAACCCAGCCGCTTTTTGTCGGAACTTGATCCCAAATTGCTCGATGTGAAATTTGCTCAACATGGTCCCAAAAAGGATAACTCAAATCTCGACCAAATGCGCGAAAATTGGGGCGGAAAAATGAGCTATAACTACTCTAAACCTCCACAATCTTCTACGCCCAAAGCAGACGAGAAATCTGATTTTATCCCCGATAATCCCAAAATTTTCAAAGAAGGAATGGTCGTACTCCACCAACGATTCGGCAAAGGAACCATTCTCTCGCTCGAAGGTTCGGGTAATGATCGATTGGCTACTATCCGCTTCGATAATGCCGGCGAGAAAAAATTATTGCTCAAATTTGCAAAGCTTAAATCTTTTGAATCTTAAGCACTTTTCAATATGCTTTGAGAGGAATCCTGTGCTATTACGAATGCCGCAGCTAGCATTATGATGTCTTTTATTACCAAACGTCCCGCACCGGATAAATAAGGAAATCCATACTGCGGTGTTGGTCCGTCCCCACCCAAATTAGGCACATATACCTCGGGCGTAGTAATCAGAAAGGAAAGGGTTACTATAGACATTATTATGGTCAGTACAGCCCCCAGCAATCCCACCCGGGGATACCAAATCCCCAGTAGAACCAATATGCCGAATAACACAATAACGCTTCCTAATCCATAGGAAAAAATATAGGTATTGTTGGATGTATGCCAGGCAATATTCTTGTGTATTACCTTGCCTTCAGGGTTTTTATGTAAGGTATAAGCCGGCACTAATTTCCCATTTGCATCGGCCATTTGTTCACCCGAATGTGCATAGAAAAATTTCATGAAGGGACTATTGGTCACAAAGGGAACAATTCCGTCGGCTTCATACTGAAATGCCTTCAATCCCCCTATCCACGCCATTACCACAAAAATGGAAATACGCAATAAATGTACCTGATTCATAGGAATCGATACGAAAAAATGAGCCGCTTTTTGAATCCATGTATTTTTCATACGCAATGTTTACGAACGAAAATACATGTATCTTTCTAATGGAAAAATTACTTAACGCAGTTTTAGCTTTTATTTGGGCGGCATCAAGGCTTATCTCCTTTTTACCCCCTTCTCTCGCTTTCCGCTTCTAGTGCTGCGCAGCTATACGCTGCAATCGAGGCCGTGGCTCAACCCCATTTCCAATTTCAGCCCTTTAGCCCCTGCTCAATAAAAATTTTACAGTCCGAGAAATGGGAATATTTTCTAATTAAAAACCCTCGATCTTTATACCATACGATAACCTACGGCTTGACCTACGGCTTGCAGACTATCATACAAAGCAATAAACTCATCGTGATTCAATTGCTGCGAAGCATCAGATAAAGCCACTTTCGGATTGGGATGGGTCTCTATCAATAAACCATCTATACCCATAGCCATACATGCACGGGTTAAATCCGGAACTCCGTATGCATATCCCATGGCATGACTCGGATCTAGTATCACGGGCAAATTGGTATGCTCCTTCAAATAGGCTACCCCACACAAATCAAGCGTAAATCTTGTTTTGGTTTCAAAGGTACGTATGCCTCGTTCACATAATACTACATTGGGATTTCCTCCGCTTAATACAAATTCTGCAGCCTGCACAAATTCCTGCAAGGTGCTGCCGAAGCCCCTCTTTAATAATACCGGCTTTTTTACCTGACCGCAACGACGTAATATACCCTGGTCGTACATGGCCTTAGCTCCTACTTGTATAATATCGGTATACTCAATTACATCATCTACATGCGAGGCATCGCGAACTTCGGTTATCACTTTCAATCCGTATTTTTCACGCATTTGCGCCAAGAGTTTCAATCCCTCTAAACCCAATCCCTGAAAAGAATAGGGCGAAGTACGCGGCTTATAACAACCGGCTCTTAAAATGCCTATATTTTTGGATTTACATAATTCTGCACTTTGGGTAATTTGCTCGAGACTCTCTACCGAACAAGGTCCGGTTATCATCACCGTATTACGTGTTTCTCCCCCAATTTTGGCAAAACCTAAATCTATCTCTCTCCGATCTTTTCGGTATTCTTTCGATGCCAATTGTATATCGCTCGAGGTAATAAATGAGGTCTCTGTATAAGCCGCCAATGATTCCGGCAACACTTTTACCGAAGAGGCCGAAACCAAAATGAAACGCCCCTCTTCTTCAAATACGATACAACGTGCCTGCTCGGCTAATTCAATTGCCTGCGAAGCTTCTATTTCCTTTTTTAACTCTATGACCATTATTCTCCCTTTATTAATTGCTGAAATGTTAATGCTCCGGTTAATTCATGGGCCTGATTGACAACCGGAAGGTACAATACAGGAAATTCGGCTGATTTTACATGGGATAACATCTCTCCTACCTGCATATTTTCTGTACATGTAAACGGATGCGGATTGACAAAATCCTCTTTGACAATATTCTCTATTTTTCCGCCTCTCTTTATCAAGGCCCGACGTAAATCGGCATTGGTCGTCATCCCACACAATTGACCGGAATGATCGGTATAAAACATAAAGCCGAATCTATATTTTTCTATCATCTCTACCGCTGCAAAAAAATCGGCATTCTCTATAGACATAACGGGAATTTCGTCCAAAGGCATCATGAAATCTTTTACTTCAAAAGCACCGTGTATCTCTCTGTGTAATAAATCCAACATGGCCAAAGCCGGATTCTCATGTCGTACTAAAAATGAGCCCGATATAATACAATCTACACCCAACGTACGCAAAATAAACGAGACTTCCCCGTTCACCCCACCATCAACATGCACACGGGCTGCAGGAAAACGGTTCTTAAATGAACGAATTTTTCTGAAATTTACCGGATCGAAATAACCTCCGCTCTTCCCCGGTGTGGTGGCCATAAATAAAACATGTCTGCACTTTTTATAATAAGGCTCAAATGCCCGCCAATCGGTTTCTGATACTATACTTATTCCGGTTTTACTATGAGCGAAAACAGGATAATCGAAACCCTCCGGTAAATCTTCCAGTTGAAATTGAACGTATTCGGGCTTATGCTTTTCTATTAATGGTATAAAGAGCTCGGGACGCGAACTGATTATATGTAAATCAATAGGCAAGGCCGTATAACGACGAATCTCTTCTATCTTTTCAAATAGCTCCGGCTCGTCTGAACAATCAACATGCAACATGTCGACCTTACATAACTCCAGCATTTTCACAACCTCCTTCAAGGGTAGATTTGTATTGCTGAATACCGAAGCGCTTACTTTCATTTTCTATGCGTTGAATATGGAACCGTAACGAGCTTCCTGAGTGCGCGGTATCACACTCAATACCGGAATTTCTGATTTGTTGATGATGTCCTGAGCCTGAGAACCGATAAATAAATCGGTAATGTTCTGCTCCTGTTGAGTCATAATCATAATCAAATCTATTTCATTGCTGTTGGCATATTTCAATATAGTTTCGGCAATGGAACCACTCTTCTCTAAGAAACTGTCGACTACTTTTATATTATGTGTTTCTAAATAACTCTTCACTTGCAACATCTGACGCGTTAGTGCACTGGCCTCAAATTCATCCGTTTCTCTTACACTCACTACATGAACCTCGGCACCGTATGCACGCGCAAATTCTAATGCACGAGCCACTTTCTCGCGTGTCTCTTTGGTCAGATCTAAAGGCAATAATATGCGATCACATCCTTTTTTATGACTCTTCCCTTTGATGGTGATGACCGGAGTCGAACTCTGGCGAACTACCCGCAACGAGTTGGTTCCCAAAAATCGTTTGAAGCTCGAATGTTTATTCGAACCCATAACTATCAAGGACGCATCTTTCTCGGATGCAGAATCTATTATTTCTTGATAAGGCTTGCCATAACGAATCTCATAGCTCACTTTTAAATTATATTCTTTACTCAAATTCTGAGCATATACTTCCAATTTATCCTTGATTTCATCTTTTAATTCTTTATGATATGCCTTTGCTGAAGCCGAACTTCCGGGCTCATCCATTACATGCAAAAGAATTACTTCAGAGTTTAATACAAAAGCCAAATTGCCGGCTTGCTCTAATGAAATCATCGATTGTTCATTAAAATCAATGGGGACGATAAATAGGTTACTCATAAATGTGTTAGTTGTTAATGTTTTTTACTTTTCGCAAAGTCGACATTTTTTTTTAATTCTTATTCTTTGCGCTTATTTATATTTTTGACAAAATTAATAATATTATGCTAAAAGCATCCGAACTTATTTTAAATTCCCGTGGCGCCATATACCACCTCGATCTATTGCCTTCTGAATTAGCGAATACCGTATTTTTAGTGGGCGACCCCGACCGGGTAGAAAAGGTTTCTGCTTATTTCGACCGTATTGAACATAAAATACAACACCGTGAGTTTATTTCGCATACCGGATTTATTGGTCAAAACCGCTATACGGTGATCTCTACCGGTATAGGCCCGGATAATATTGATATCGTGATGAATGAACTGGACGCCCTTTGCTCTATTGATTTCCAAACCAGGTCTTATCTTGCCGAAAAACGCAGCCTCCGAATCATACGTATAGGCACTTCCGGCTCCCTTCAAGCAGATATTCCGGTCGACTCTTTTGTGGCAAGCGCCTATGCATTAGGCACCGACGGAGTTCTCAATTTTTACCCCTTTGAACCCAATGAAAGGGAATTGAAAATGCAAAATGATTTCATTCGCAGTATGGCATATCCTGCCGAACTCGCTAAACCATATTTTGTTGCCGGTGATGAAGGCTTATTGAAAGCCCTTACCCAAAATGCATTCAGCGGCGTTACGGTTACCGCACCAGGATTCTATGCACCGCAAGGACGTAATTTGAGGGGCGGACTTAAATATCCCCAACTCATAGACCAATTTCAACATTGGAAATCGGACGAGTTACGTATGACGAATTTCGAAATGGAAACCAGTATGATATACGGACTCAGCCGTATGTTCGGACATAAAGCTTGCAGCATGTCGGCCATTGTCGCAAACCGAGCAAACGGCACTTTCTCCACCCAAGCAGCTGATACCATCGACCGACTTATCCGATACACTCTCGATATTGTTAATCGATCATACTAAAATTTATCCTATTTTCGTTTTTAAATGCGCATGAATTCAAAGCAAACGCCAATACTGTCCCCGGGAAAACTTCCGGTAATGGAACATTTTTATACCATTCAGGGTGAAGGTTTCAACAGCGGAACTCCTTGCTATTTTATCCGATTGGCAGGCTGCGACGTTGGCTGTGTATGGTGCGATGTGAAAGAAAGCTGGGACGCCGATGCACACCCCTATCTCCGCATTGACGAAATCGTTGACCTGGTTAAAAAAAGTGGAGCACCCTACGCCGTAATTACCGGCGGCGAACCGCTAATGTACGATTGTGGCGAACTTTGCGCTGCATTGCATAAGGAAGGCATTCAGACTTTTATCGAAACCTCCGGAGCTCACCCGCTCACAGGGGAGTGGGACTGGATTTGCCTCAGTCCCAAAAAATTTAAAGCTCCATTGCCCGAAATATTCAAAAAAGCAGACGAACTGAAAATTATTATTTTTCATAAATCGGATTTTAAATGGGCCGAAGAATTTGTACCACTCCTTAAACCCGATGCCCGACTTTATCTGCAACCCGAATGGAGTAAGTCGGACGATGTATTGCCCATGATTATTGATTATATCAAGGAAAATCCCAAATGGAAATTGTCCTTGCAAACCCATAAATTTATTCATATTCCATAATGCAAACACTGAAATATTTTTTAATTTCTCCCCTAATCCTGCTCCTGCAAATCAGTTGCTCCGCTCAAAAATTTACTCTGAGCTCAACGAATAAAAAAGCGCTTAAGGAATTTCAAACCGCCGATGCATATTACCGCAGCGGACAACCTCTTAAAGCGGAAACGCATTTCAGAAATGCCATTCAATACGACTCTACTTTTGCAGAAGCTTATTTTGCATTGAGCACTATTCTTACGGATACAAAAAGAGGAAAGGAAGGCAATATGTTCCTGAAAAAAGGACTGAAGCAGAATGATGCCATTTTTCCATATGGATACAAAAGTGCGGCTGATTGGGATAAGAAAAATGGCTATTATGAAGAGGCTGTTCGCTATTATAATCTGTTCCTCGAAAAGAATAGTAATGGAGATAAGGAGGACCTGGATCTGGTCCGAAAACTTAGGGATGAAGCCTTATTGGTAAGTTTTATGGTGAAAAATCCGGTTCCATTTTCACCCCAAAATGCCGGCCCTTCTATTAATACGGAATATATGGATTATCATCCGGCTTTGAGCCTGGACGAAAAAACTATGCTGTTCTGCCGCACCGAACCACCAACCATCCCCCCCACTTGTCCGGGTAGAAATAATATGTGGGAAGATTTTTATTTCGCATACAGAACTGATTTAAACAGCCCCTGGGATAAAGCACAAAATGCGGGAGAACCACTCAATACGGGTTGTAATGAAGGTACGCCTTTCATCTCTCCGGACGGACGTTTTCTGTTTTTTGCCGCGTGCGAACGCCCCGACGGAATGGGCAGTTGCGATATTTATATGAGCAGAAAAATGGGAAATTCCTGGGAAAAACCTAAGAATATAGGACAACCTGTCAACTCTTCCGCATGGGAATCTCAACCCTCTTTCAGTAGCGATGGAAAAACGCTTTACTTTGTAAGCAACAGAGGTGGGAAAAGAGATATTTACAGCTCGGAATGGAAAAGTGACGGTAGCTGGTCTAACCCCGTTAAACTTCCTGCAACCATAAATTCCGACAAACAAAACCACTTCCCCTACATACACCCCGATAACCAAACTTTATATTTTGTGTCGGACGGACACTATACGGTAGGCGGTGATGATATTTTCTTTGCTAAAAAACAAGCAGACGGAAGCTGGGGACAAGCCAAAAACCTGGGCTATCCCATCAATTCGATTATGAACGAACAAGCACTGATCGTTAATGCTAAAGGTAACCTTGCCTTTGTGAGCAGCGACCGACACGGTGGATACGGAAATATGGATATTTATTCTTTCGAATTATATCCGGAAGCCAGACCTAATGCGGTGACTTATTTTAAGGGTATTATTCGCGATAAAGAATCTCAACTGCCCCTGGAAGCCGACTTCGAACTTATAGACCTCGAAAGCGGACAAATTACTACTGCCTCTAAATCGGATAAAATAAATGGATCTTTTCTCCTCGCTTTGCCTACGAATCGCAATTATGCATTGAATATCAGTAAGGACAATTATTTGTTTCATTCCGAAAATTTCACACTGCAAGGTCAACACGAAGCCGGACAAGCTTTTGTGAAAACGGTAGATCTTGTTCCCATAAAAGCCGATATTCCTATCGTACTGAAAAATGTATTTTTTGAAACCAATAAGTACGCACTGCTCGATAAAAGTAAAATCGAACTCGATAAATTGGTCGACTTTATGCAAAAAAATCCGAGTGTGAAAATTGAAATAGGCGGACATACGGATATTGTCGGCTCAGCTGCCGATAATAAAGTCTTAAGCGAAAACAGAGCAAAATCGGTACAACAATATCTTATTCAAGCAGGTATTGAGGCCTCCAGACTACGCTATAAAGGCTACGGAAGCAGTCAGCCCATCGCCGATAATAATACCGAAGCCGGACGTGCAGAAAACAGAAGAACTGAATTTAAGATTGTAAAATAATATGAGAAATTTTTTAATTACATGCATAGGAACTGGTGTTTTTATAGCTTCATGCGGAAATAACAACAGCAATACTTCCAATCAAAATCCCGATGAAATTAGCCTGAACAATGAATACACTTTGCCGGAAAATTTCGATTTACAGGCCCATAGGGTTGGCAGAGGCATAGCCCCGGAAAATAGCTTATTCGCCATTCCGATTGCGCTGGATATTCCGGAGGTCACAACACTCGAAATTGACCTCGCCATTACCCGCGATAAACAGGTAATCTTATCCCATGAACCCTGGATGAGCAGCGGCTATTGCGACCATCCGAATGATGACCGCATTATGCCTTATGAGGATGAAAAAATTATAATCTATAATATGGATTATGCCCAAATTAAAGAGTTCCGCTGCGGGGGAAGAAGGGATAAAAATTTCCCCGACCAACGATTGAAATATGCGCCTAAGGCCTTGTTGGACACTTTCTTTGTGGAAACAAAAAGGGTTTGCGCCGAAAAAAACAGGGAATTACCCCATTTTAATATCGAAATTAAATCGGATCCGGAATGGGATGGTTTCTATACCCCAAAACCGGCAGAATTTGTAAGCCTGACTCTGGAAATTATTAAAAAACACGGACTCGAAAATCAATGTACGATTCAGAGTTTTGACCCCAGAAGTCTGGAAGAAGTGAAAAAACAAGCACCTCAAATGCGCATTTCTCTACTCGGTAAAGAAGGAGCGAATTGGAATGATGACCAAAAATCATTGACTTTTAAACCCGATATTTATTCGCCCTATTTTACTCAAATATCGCCTTCTCTGGTAAAAGAATTACAGGATAATCAAATTCAGGTTATCCCCTATACCGTGAACGATAGCCTGTCTATGCGCAGAGTAATTGAAAGTGGTGTAAATGGTCTCATTACCGATTTCCCGGATAAGGCAGCTCAAATTATGGGCATTTATCGCCAATAAATCGCATAAATTGGCAAATTTTTCCCGTTTACTCCCTGTTTATAAGGCATAGACTGCATTATAAATTTTCCGAACACTCAATATTTAAGGCTATTTAATCAGTTCAATTGCAATCCACAATTCCCGCCTATCCCTTGCTCACAAAGGAATAGACAATAAAAACTCTATTTAAAAAGCAGGCTTAACTCTCTATCGATGCCTAAAGAATAATGCATCTTTGAGGCATGAAAAACGCAATGCTTATATACTTGTTATTGTTTCTGTCTCTTGGCGGCAATACACAAATCTGGGAAGATTTCTCCGATGGCGATTTTCATTCCGATTATGTGTGGAGCGGAACAGATTCTGATTTTGTGGTGAATATGCAAAAGCAATTGCAATTGTATAAAAACACGGCAGGCATTTCTTATCTCTCTACCTATTTACCATATGCTTCAGTCGATACTATGGTATATGAGTTCTGGTATAAACTCGATTTCGACCCAAGTTCCAATAATCAGTTTCGTTTTTATTTAAATGCCAATCAACCCGATTTAACTTCGACCAGCCTCAAGGCTTGCTATATACAAATTGGCGAAAATGGGCAACAGGATGCGATTCGATTATATCAACAAAATGGTTTATCACACACCCTTATAGGATCAGGTTCGGCAGGCAGCATCGCAAGTTCCGTTCACCCCAAACGCATACGAGTAGTACGGACCGCCGCCGGCCTGATTTTTATTTCTTTAGCCCACACAGGTGCATCCTTTTTTCAATATGAATTTCAGGCTGTGCTGACTGATTCCTTATATCCTTACTTAGGCATATGGGTTAAAAACACCCAAAGTCAGTCCCAACATTTCTATTTCGATGATATCATAGTCAGCCCTTTCAATCCCGACACCACAGCCCCGCGCCTCATGCATGCCCGGGCATCCGGAAATAAGAAAGTTTCTTTGCAGTTCAATGAAGCCTTATCCTGGGTCGAGGCTCATAGCTTACAAAACTATATTTATGCAGGCAATTATTTTCCCATTCAAATCGACCTGAATCCCGATCGCGACATGGTTGAATTGACCTATCCCGACATCTGGTTAGATCATGAAAATATATCCATACATCTGAAAAATATAGCAGATACAGCAGGAAATTATATGGCCGATACAAGTCTGCAGCTCACCTATTATCAACCTCAGGCATACGACTTAATCATAAGCGAATTTCTTGCGGATCCAACTCCTACGATTGGATTACCCAATACAGAATTTGTAGAAATATACAATCGAATGAATTACCCGATTGAATGCTCGGCCTATAAATTATGTGTCAACCAAAACTGCATTAAGCTGCCCGCATACAGCATTGCCCCAAAATCGTACGCATTAATTATTCCGGAAAACTATGTCAATTATTTTCCGGGATTACCTCTATTGCCGGTGTCGACTTTACCAACTATAACTAATGGAGGGGCTGTTATAGAAATAAGAGATACCGGCAATTTTTCAATACACAAAATAGAATTTTCTACCACATGGTATAAAGATCCGATGAAGGATGATGGTGGCTTTACGCTGGAGAAAATAAATCCGGATGAGTTGTGTGGCACAGAAGACCAATACCTCGCAAGTAAGAGTTATACCGGCGGCACACCGGGTTATGTGAATTCCGTACACGATTCGAGCCCCATCCCTTTTCGGTTTCGTTATATCCTGATTGATGCCCAAAAAATCTTATTTATTTTTAATAAACGCTTTACATCATCCGATTGGAATGTGCAGGATTTCAAATCCCAAAACCAACCCATTTTTCAAAGCTTGCACTTCCTTTCGGATGATTCTATTTTGGCTGAGTGGATTTATCCCCTTGCGCAAAATCAATCCCTGCACCTTAGCGTAGAATTCAATGGCCTGGATTGTGCATCGATGCCATTACAACTCGATACGCAACTGTATATTCAAAACTATGAAGCGAAATATGGCGATTTAATCATAAGCGAAATAATGGCTAATCCTTCCGGAAACACGAATTATCCTTTCGAGTTCATAGAAATATATAATGCTTCATCTTTAACATTGGAATTGGATCAATTTGCCCTGCATATAAATTCCTCTTCTTATGCTTTACCTCAATACCATATTTCACCCGGCGAATTTGTAGTAATATGCGGACAACTCAACGCCATCCCCCCATTTCTCTACTGCAAATTACCAAGCTTATCGAACGAAAACGGAATATATAATTTAATTCACCTGAACGGTCAAATTATACATCATGCGCAATACCGCAATTCTTATTTCGAAGATGCTCTAAAAAAAAACGGAGGTTATTCTTTAGAGTTAACCGACCTGAATGCCATTTGTCAGCAAAAAAACAATTGGAGGGCGAGCGCAGACCCCAGAGGTGCCAGTCCGGCCGAAGCAAATTCCCATTCTACCCAACTGGAGCCAGTAGCCTCACCCAAAGCTATATACAGAGGCATACAACAAGACAGTATTATTTTATACTTCGATCAGGCGATAAATCCCACCTATATACAAGAGGCCGAAATACAAACTACGCAGGGCAAATTAAACGGGGAATGGATCTCGGATCGAGGAAATCTGAAAAAGGTCTATTTTCGAAGTCAGCAAGGGATACCATGGGGACAATCATTGGAAATTTCAAAGCTCAAGAATTGCGAAACCGGAGAAATAAGTGCGACTGAAATTCGACTTCCGCAGAAGTCTGCACCAAGCGAAAAAGGCATACAAATAAACGAAATCCTATTTCATCCCGAAAGCGGGAAATCGAAATACGTCGAGTTTCTGAATACAGGCGAGGAGGCTGTAAACATCGAAACGCTCTATTTAGGCCGTTACGATACACTTTTGTCCATGTATAGCTCGGGCTCAAAACCATTTCCTGAAAATTTATGGTTATTACCCGGCGAAATCATTTGTCTGAGTACAGATCCGGCGGAAGTTTCAGAAAGCTTTATCGGCTCGAATCCATCCCACATTTTGTATAGCGGCAAGCTGGATTTGCCGGGGAGTTCGGGAGGCATTTTGCGCCTGCAAAACAGCAAAAATGAGGAAGTAGACATAGCAGCCGTCTTGCCGGAATGGCATAGCACTTTTCTTACAGAAAAGAAAGGCGTAGCCCTTGAGCGAATTGGGCTAAAAAGGGAGGGCCTTTCGAGATACAGCTGGTTATCTGCTGCGGCAAATATGGGTTATGGAACGCCGGGTAATGAAAATTCGCAATGGGGAAATTTCGGTGAGGCAGAGAAAATACTCGAACTAAACACGCCAATTTTTTCACCCGATATGGATGGATATATGGATTGGGTGGAAATACGCGGAAAAATGCCGGAGTCCGGTTTGCGTGCCAGCCTATTTATTATAAATGAATCCGGGCAAATTATACGCTCATTAATGCAAAACGAAATTTGTGGCTCAGAGCTTTCCTTTATTTGGGATGGTGGAAATAGCCTCGGTCAAAAAGTACCCATAGGTATTTATAAAATCTATTTAAAAGCGCTCAATGCAACCGGAAAAAGTTGGCAAGATTATAGGGCAATCGTCGTGGCCGTGAAAAAATAAAATGAGCCCGGGAAATTGCTAACTTTGCCCCGCATGTTAGACTGGAATCAAATTATAGAAGGCGAAATTATACTGGTGGACAAGCCTCAGGGCTGGAGTTCATTTGATGTGGTAAAAAGAATAAAAGGTTTATTTTATCGATTAAATAAAACCAAATTAAAAATTGGTCATGCCGGCACTTTAGATCCGCTCGCAACGGGATTAATGGTGATTTGTACCGGAAAAAAAACCAAAATAATAGAGGGATTCCTCCACGACGATAAAAGTTATTCCGGTATCATTTATATAGGAGCCCAAACAGCCAGTTATGATTTAGAAAGCGAACCCGAAAACTTTAGAGATATTTCGCATATCACAGCTGAAGAAATACAAAAAGCGGCGGCATCCTTTATAGGGGAACAAGAGCAATATCCTCCGGCCCATTCTGCTGTAAAAATCAACGGAAAAAGAGCCTATAAAATGGCACGCCAGGGCCTGGAAGTCGAGATAAAACCACGTATAGTGAATATTAAAAAATTCGACATACTCCGGATAGACAAAAACGAAATACACTTTTACATCACTTCGTCTAAAGGCACTTATATACGCAGTATCGCTTCCGATTTTGGTAAAAAACTGGGATGTGGTGCTTATTTAAAATATTTACGCAGGGAAAAATCGGGAGAATTTTCCGTAGAAAATGCAAGGCAAATGGATGCATTATTAGACGAAATACAACAAGTATTCCAAAAGCATAACGAATCGCAGGATTTGAATGGATAGCAGAAAATCGAACATACTGCTGGTCTTAATGGGCTTTTTTGTGACCAATGCAATAGTGGCCGAACTTATAAGTTCGAAACTCGTGCAATTAGGTCCTTTTACTACCATTGTAGGCATACTGCCCTGGCCTTTAGTTTTTTTGGCTACAGATACGATTAATGAATTTTACGGACCAAAAATTGTGCGTAAAATATCCTTTATCACCAGTGCATTAATTGCGTATACCTTTTTCATTATAATTAGTGCCATCAATTTACCGGCCGCTCCGGGTAGTCCCGCCGATGACCTGATATTCAAAACCGCATTCGGTCAGAGTTTATCCGTGATGTTGGGTAGTATTACGGCCTTTTTATTTTCTCAATTACTCGATGTTACCGTTTTCTGGTATATACGTAAACGTACCAAAGGACGACATATCTGGCTCAGGGCAACAGGCAGCACCTTGATTTCTCAATGTATAGATTCTTTTATCGTATTGGGTATAGGTTTTTATCTGCCGGGAACCTTTAGCTTCGAGCAATTCCTTGCCGTGGGATGGGATAATTATACCCTTAAAATTCTGGTCGCAATTGGATTGACACCTTTTATTTATATCAGTCACCATTTCCTGAAAAAATACTTCAGAGAAACAAGTCCCGAAGTAGATCCGGGAATTACCAATCAATAAAGGCCCTATTGAAAACATCTTGGGCTAATTGTTCCTGTATCTCGAGTAATAGATTTCCCTCCACAGCAGACAGGGTCTGATTGGCCGGAAAATCAGCAAAACGAGAAAAAGACTGCGTAAAGTTTTTATCCGGTTCCAGATTATTCATATAACTCACCGTTACAGAGACTGTCAATCGGTTTGTACTCGCTGTTTGGTCGCCCTGAATGGCCATAGGCAAAACGGTATAACCCGAAATACTGCCTTCAAATTCCAAATCGGCATTCGAGCCGGTCAGCTCTAGCTTGGTTTCACGTTGAAATTTATTCTTCAAGTGTTCTGAAAATTGTTGTGCAAAAATCGGATTTGCTAAAGGGGCCTGATTGATAAAGGGCTTCACCGAAACGGTCCTCGCTAAATCGGGAATACTTTGCCCCGAAAGAGTAATCTGCATTTTACAGGAATAGAAAAAACAGATTAAAAATCCGCTCATTAAAAATAATATGCCCCTATTTCTCATCCTTTAATATCGTATTCCTTAATTTTTCTGTATAAGGTTCTTTCCGAAATACCTAATTCCTGAGCGGCATTTCTTCGTTTACCTTTATGCTTCTGCAAAGCTTTTTCTATAGCCGATTTTTCTCTGTCGCTCAAGGACAATACCTCTTCTGTTTCTTCCACCAATTCCTGATCTTCAATACTATTATCGGCAAAAACATCGCTGCTTACCGTTGTGCCTTTTGAAAGTGGAATATAAGACGGGGAATCGAGTCCTTCGTTAAAACTTAAGGAATCCGGATTAGCATGCATCAAGGTGCGCACCACACTTTTGAGTTCGTTCACTTCCTTGCGCATTTCCAGCAAAGCTTTTAATAAAAAGTCTTTATCTGCCGGCATATCATCGGAAGCCATACCCGACAAAACGGGCAAATTTCTTTCATTATAATCGGGTAAATATTTAATCAGTATGTCTGTATGAATATTTCTTTCCTTTTCGAGTATACTGATTTGCTCGGCCACATTTTTCAATTGGCGAATATTCCCCGGCCAGCGATAATTTTCGAGCATGGTAACTGCATCGGAACTTAATTTAATCACCGGAATTCTATATTTTTCGGCAAAATCGCCGGCAAATTTTCTAAACAATAAATGTATATCTTCTTTTCTTTCGCGAAGTGGTGGAATACGAATAGGAACGGTATTCAAGCGGTAAAACAAATCTTCTCTAAATTTTCCTTTTTCAATGGCCAAGGGCATATTCACATTGGTTGCAGCCACAACGCGAACATTCGTTTTTTGGACTTTACTTGCACCCACGCGGATAAATTCGCCCGTTTCCAATACACGCAAAAGGCGAACCTGAGTGCCATGAGGCAATTCAGCCACCTCATCCAAAAAAATGGTACCACCGTCCACAACCTCAAAATAACCCTTACGGGCTTCCGTAGCACCGGTAAACGATCCTTTCTCGTGCCCAAACAGCTCACTATCTATGGTCCCTTCCGGTATAGCTCCACAGTTTACCGCAATAAAATTATTGTGTTTACGCGGGCTATTGAAATGAATAATTTTGGAAAAAACTTCCTTTCCAACTCCACTTTCTCCGGTTATTAAAACCGACAAATCGGTAGAGGCAACCTGATTCGCAATTTCCAATGCCCTATCCAGTCCCCCGGAAACACCAATAATTCCAAACTTATTTTTCAGCTCCTGCATCGTATTCATTTCCTAATTTATTTCACGATTACGCCCTTTAATGTAGCTGAAGTACAATCCTTAATTTCTACCTGAACATAATCTCCTTTACGCACATTTTCTTTCGGGAAAACAACCATTTTGTTCTGACTGGTTCTCCCGCAAAATTCCTCGGGATTTTTCTTGGATGGACCTTCTACCAACACTTCGAACTGCTTGCCTAAATCTCTTTTATTGCTTTCCAAAGACATTCTGCTTTGCAAGTCGATTACTTCCTGCAAGCGCCTTCCTTTCACATCTTCCGGCACATCATCTTCCATTTTCTTCGCTGCCGGTGTTCCCGGTCTTTCGCTGTATTTAAACATATAGGCATAATCGAATGCACTATATTCCATCAACGACAAAGTCTCCTGATGATCTTCTTCTGTCTCTGTACAAAATCCGGTTATTATATCGGTAGAGATCGAACAATCAGGCATTATACGACGTACCGCTTCCATTCTTTCCAAATACCATTCCCGAGAATATCCACGATTCATCACCGATAAAATGCGCGTACTTCCACTTTGTACCGGCAAATGAATATACTTACAAATATTGGGATAAGCTGCCATGGTTTCCAATACCTTATCGGTCAAATCGCGGGGGTGACTGGTGGTGAAACGTACGCGAAGCTCCGGACTTATAAGGGCAACTTTCTCTAATAAATCGGCAAAATCTACTGCTTGTGCCTTCTCCTCCGGAGTCAGCTTTTTAAATTCTTTTTTCGGACCGCCGCCAAACCACAAATAACTGTCGACATTCTGACCCAATAAGGTTACCTCCTTATATCCCGCTTCGAACAATTCCCTGGCTTCTTTCAAAATACTATCTACATCACGGCTGCGTTCACGTCCTCGGGTATAAGGCACCACACAAAATGTACACATATTGTCGCAACCTCGCATTATGCTTATAAATGCCGAAAGTCCATTCCCGGTTAAACGCACCGGAGCAATATCGGCATAAGTCTCTTCCAGGCTCAAAAAAACATTCATGCCCTTCTCTCCATCCGTGGCCTGATTCACCAAATTTGGCAAGTCGCGATATGCATCGGGACCCACAACCATGTCTACGAGCTTTTCTTCCTCCAAAAATTTCTCTTTCAAACGCTCGGCCATACAACCCAAAACGCCTACCAATAATTCGGGCTTATTTTTCTTACTCGCTTTCAATTCGCCCAATCTATGTCGTATCCTCTGCTCGGCATTATCCCGAATAGCACAAGTATTCAGAAATATTACATCGGCCTCTTCCATATTGCGCGTACCGGCATAGCCACTTTCGGCCATTACCGAAGCTACAATTTCGCTATCCGAAAAGTTCATCTGGCAACCGTAACTCTCTATATATACTTTCCCTTTTTCGTTTGTTACAGCCGATGAAACAACAGTGGCCTCGCCCTGACGACTTTCGTCTATTACTTTATTTTCTGATAAATGCATGTCTTCTTTTTATAGGTTTGCAAATATACACTTTTTCTATACGTCCTCTGTCATTCTGTCAGCATTTAACAGCATTTAAACGCTTAACATGTAAATGCTTATTATTCTGCCGTATAGAGCACATATTGCAGATCCTCGACGGAGAATTCTGCTTCCTTGGGATTATAAATAAAACAAGAAAAATCGCTGTCCTGAATATGGTTACTTTTCAGGTACAGATCGACGTGAAATGTATATAATCCATCCTGAAAAGGTTGTAAGCCCAATATTAGTCGCGCATGCCTATCCGGGTGTCCGAGGGGATTATGGTCTTTGAAAATGAAATCTATACCCGCATGTTTATCGGCTTTAATTCTCACTTCCATACAAAGTCTAAGATCTTTTCCATCATACTTATTCGCTTCCTTAGCTTTCCAAACATCCATATACATGGTATTGGTCAGCCCGCTTCTCACCGAACCCGAATCGGCTCTGCTCCATACAACGGGTATCTTTTTTTTCCAAACAGATTTTCTACTTACAGGATCTTGCATAATCAGGGTATAATCTCCATGATGTTGCAATGTATCATAATGTTCGCTAATAATATAATCGGCCTGTGTATAGTTATAATCGATAGAAATAACATCTCCGGCCGACCTTCCCCGGCGATAATTCTCATATGGCAAAACCAGTCCGTTCATTTTATACCCGGCAATCATGGGACTATGAATGGAAGCATCGGCAAAAATGCTATTGTATAATTCTTCACTAATATGTTCATGCCGCCAAAAAGTGCTATGGGTCAAATTCATATTCAGCATAAACAGGAATAACTGTCCCAATACAGCCATGGAAAAAAGCCATTTTCTATTCCGAAAAAGTCCGACCGATAACAAAAAAAGCAATATAAAATAAAGATGAAGTGCGGTTCGGTCGGTTGGGAATTTCACGCCCAGGATTGCGTGCATAAGAAGTATTGCAGCTATATTTCCCCAAAATAAAACAAAGAAAAACAATCCGTTAATCGTGCGATTTTTCTTATACAAAGGCAGGAATAAGCTCAGCATAGCCATGAGTATAAGTATCCACATTCCGGCTTGCGGATTTTGGGGTAAAAGCAGGTCGGCCAGACTTTTAACCGTATCTTCCAAAAAGCCTGTATCTCCGCCATAATAAAGCATACCCATAGCTTTCAGGCGGAAACTATACCAAATAAAATACCCGAAAATGATGCTATGCAGCAGGAAAATGGGCAGATATGTATACTTCTTTTGATACAAGCAAAAAAGCAGACTAATGCCGGAGGCCATAAGACAAATCAAGAGTAAATTTAGTCCCGAAGCCAAACTCAGCAAAAGAAACAGCGCTTGAAAAAGCAAAAAGCCGGCTTTCATTTCTTGCAGTCCGCGCAAACTATAATACAGAAATCCGCTCAAAAAGGCGAAGCTCATGCCATAACCTCTGAGCAGCGAAAAATATTCGATGACAATCGGAATACAGAGCATAAAAATGCTGAAAGAGAGTCTGAAATTTTTCTCGATAAAAGCAGTAGAAATGCGATAAATAAAATAGGCATAGATTAAAAAGCTGATTGCGGAGGGCATGCGTAAAAAAGCCATGTCGGCACCAAATAATTCGTACATCAACAGTCCGAATATGGAGCTTGTCAAATGGTTATTGGCGTCTAAATGTGCCAGACCGGGGATAAAATCCAGGCTACGGATATACAATAAAAAAGTAGCTACTTCGTCGTGTACGGCCGGAATATACACAGCCCGTAAAACGATATATACAAAAAGCAATGCTGTAATAAAGCCATGTCGGCGTGCATATGGGCGATTATCTTCCCTCAATCGGTTTTGCATATATGCGAAAGTACGAAATTATCCGGCTCTAAAATGAACTAAGGCTTTAATGCGGGGTCAGGGAAACATACTTTCGTCTTAAAAAAAAGAAAAGCAAAGAAATAATAATGGCGATGAGCATACCAACAATAAGAAAATCGACCTGCATATTACCCATCCAAAGCACAAAAACAAATAATGCTACCAGACGAAAAGGCTCAAGTTTAAGTGCCCATGCACGCTGCTCGAATTGCAGTCCGACCAGACTCATATGACCAATTAAAAAAAGTGTGACAAAGATGATACTCTCCAGCGGAAATTGAGATTGAAACCAAATAAAATAAAGAGCGGGAAAAGACAAACTCAGGAATGCCCATCCCAATCGCAGGTTTTCGAAAGAAGCCAGAGGCGGATTATACAAGGCCGGCGGAGCGGAGCTTCCCTGCACTGTTTCGGGGTTCCATGCCGGACCTTTGAACCAGACTTTCAGCTTATTGATTCCTTTCAAAGACTTGGTTCTCTTCCACAAATCTTCAAAATAATGGGTATTGATTCGAATGGGGTTATACGTTTCCAGTCCGGTTGTAATTCCATATTCGGGTCTTTCCTCTTCCTCTTTGAAAGTGCCGAAAAGTCTATCCCAGATAATGAAAATTCCCCCGTGATTTTTATCGAGATACTTAGTATCAATACCGTGATGCACGCGGTGATGGCTGGGTGTATTCAATACGAACTCGATTACTTTTCCCATTTTAGGAATATATTCGGTATGGATCCAGAACTGATATAAAATATCGATGGCTGAGACAAGGACAAACATCTCGACCGGGAAGCCCAGAAAAGCTAGGGGCAAAAACAACCAGGCAGTGGTAATGGGTTGAAACCAGGGCTGACGAAGAGCGACGGTCAGATTATATTCCTGAGAAGAATGATGCACAATATGCGTGGCCCACATAAAATTAATTTCGTGCGAGAGGCGGTGTGCCCAATAGTATAGAAAATCGAATAAAATCAGTAATACAATCGTATTAAGCACATTAAACTCTATAGAAAATAAAGCAAAGCGTTTCCAAAGAAAAGCGTAAAAGACAAGGAGAAGTCCCTTTATGGCTATACTAAAAATCTGTTCACCCAGTCCGATTTGCAAATTGGTCACACTATCATTCATTCTGTAAGCCCGACCTTGCTTCACTTTTGCAGCCCATATTTCGAGGGCAATCATCAGAAAAAACACGGGGACTACCCATACGATATATTTACCGGCATCTTGCATTGGTTTGTTAAGAAGTTTACTCGTAAAGGTAAAAAAAGCAAGGAAATAATTACAGCAATGACACCCATTGCATTAGAATTCCGCAAATATAAGCAGCATATGTACCCAAGGCATAACCTAAAACAGCCAATAACACCCCTACAGATGCCAAAGCCGGATCGAATGCCGCTGCCACGATAGGTGCAGATGCGGCGCCACCCACATTGGCCTGACTTCCGACGGCGGCGAAGAAAAAGGGTGCTTTAACCAATCGGGCTACGAGCAAAATAACAAATGCATGAATGGAAATCCATATAAGTCCCGTTATGAAAAAATGGGGATTATTAAAAATTGCGGTAATATCCATTTGCATACCAATAGTGGCCACCAGTATATAGAGTAAAACACTTCCCACATTACTTGCTCCGACTCCTTCGAGTTTGCGTGCGGGCGTAAAACTCAGTAAAAGTCCGGCCGTAGTTGCAATTAAAACTATCCAGAAAAAGGCAGAAGTGAGACTAAATTTTTCCAATTGCGGATAATTTTGAGCCAGATAAGGTGCGGCAAAATCGGCAAAAATATGAGAAACGGCTACGGCCCCAAAGGCCACACCCGAAATAATCATTAAATCTTTGGTATTGGGTATACGCAGAGATTGTTCTCTGAAAGTAGCCATTCTTTGTCTGACATCATCAATCAAACTAGCATCGGCACGAAGCAATTTGTCAATTTTAGGCGAACGTCCGGCTCCAAAAAGGAGGACAGCCATCCATACATTGGCCACCATAACATCCACTGCAATCATAATCGAAAACAAAGGTCCTGAGGGCTGGAATACCTCCTTCATAGCGGTTTGGTTTGCTCCTCCCCCGATCCAAGATCCGGCGATGGTGCTTAATCCGCGCCATACTTCATTTTCGCCACTGCCCACAAAAGCCTCCGGGAACATGGCTTGCGTAATAAACAAAGCAATAGGTCCGCCTATTACAATGCCGAGCGTACCTGCTAAAAAAACAATAATAGCTTTGGGCCCCAGGCGCATTAAGGATTTAAAATCAATACTCAGCGTAAAAAGTACTAACGAAGCCGGTAGTAAATAATTCTTGGCCATGGTATACAAACCTGAATTTTCGCCATCAATAACCCCAAAACTATTGAGCATACCGGGTAAGAAATAGCACAATAAAAGAGCCGGCACAAAGGTAAAAAACCGTTTCAACGCAGGATGCGGGTGAGACGACAAATAAAAAACCAAGGCCAAGATGCCTACCAATACACCAAATACAACGGTGTCATTACTAATCAACACTTGTTTGCCGGGGCTTTCAGAAAGAACAGGTTGTAATGCAAAAACCAGAAAACTATTACTCATATCTTTACAAAATAAAAAAATGAAGCTGTCGATATATCAACAGCTTCAAAAAAAATAACAATATATACTTATCTGTTTTTCCAGCGGCTTAACAAGCTGGTATTGGCTATATCACCGGCAGAGCTAACCGAGGTGGAATAGGTAAGCGTTTTCATTTTAGAATCCCATAATACAAATGGAGCCGAATCGGCAGACTCTCCATTCGTAGAGCTAAGGGTTTCGGTAAAACTGCTGCAGAAATCTTTTATAATAAACTTCTTTTTTGCATTATAATACAATTTTGCATCGGCTATTGAGGGGAATTTCAATTTCACTTCTCCGTTCAACACACCATTATTTTCGTACAATCTTTTCGATTCTACAATCACATTATTATAATCACTTTCGGGATTAGAACCACCTATATAATTCGACATCAAATCTTCATAATCGGCTTCTAATGTTGAAGCGCTGGTCGATTCTTCTTCTTCGGATTCAGAATAATTGCTCATTATATTATTATAAATAATAGTCAAGTTTACACTGCCATCTTTATTGATCACGTAGGTAAAGTCCTTAGATTCACAAGTAAGACAACCGCTAAACAAGGTCGAAATTGCAATAAGCAGGGTCAGGAGGATAGATTTATTTTTCATAGTTTTTATAATTATTCAGTAAATGAACAGAAGATTTTTGAGCCTGACAAATGAAATACAGAAAAATGAAATATTTTTTTATTTCACTGACATACGAAATAGTTCGCGCCCTTCCAATCTTCCGACCAAAAGGTCATTTAGTTGCACCTTAGCCACGCCTGCAGGCGTTCCTGTATAAATCAAATCGCCCACCTTTAAGGTGATAAAACGGCTGACATAACTAACCAGGCTGTCTATATCAAAGATCATAAGATCCGAACTTCCTTTCTGAACGCATATTCCATTCTTTTCCAACTCAAAATGAATGGGAAAAGAGAGGGATGAAATGGGAATAAAAGTACCAATAACGGCAGATCCGTCGAAGCTTTTGGCTTTTTCCCAAGGCAGTCCCTTTTCTTTCAGGCGGTTTTGCACATCGCGCGCCGTGAAATCGATACCCACTGAAATTTCGGAATAATAATTTCGGGCAAATTCCTTTTCGATATGCTTTCCGGCCTTCGAAATTTTCACGACCAATTCGATTTCATGTTGTACATTATCCGAAAAATCGGGCAGATAAAAACTGTCGCCCGGCCTCAGTAATGCCGTATCGGGCTTCATAAACACAACCGGTTCTTCGGCTTGTTCGTTATTAAGTTCTTTCACATGATCGGCATAATTTCTGCCTATACAGATAATTTTCATATACACTTTAAATTATTCGTGGCGTAAGGCTTCTACAGGGTTTAATCGGGAAGCGCGTATAGCAGGGTATGCTCCGGCGGTAACACCCACCACAAAACATAAAATAACGGCGAGTGTCATCCATAACCAGGGCACAACAAAGCTGCCACCTATAATCAGCGCCACCAGGTTACCTATGATCAATCCGAAAAATATCCCCATTAATCCGCCCATTTGGCAAATCAAAATACTTTCGATCAAAAACTGCATGGCAATATGTTGCTTTGTAGCTCCTATAGCCATACGTACACCTATTTCTCTGGTTCTTTCATTCACCGAAACCAGCAAAATATTTATAAGTCCGGTCAATGCACCCAAAATAGTTACCATACCTATAACCAATGCACCCAGGGCCATAATATCGGTCAGACTGGAAATCTGGTTGATCAGGCCGTCACTTCTTTCAAAATCAAAATCATCATCTTCGCTTACTTTCAATTTTCGAATAGAACGAAATACACCTTTAGCTTCCCCGATGGCAATATCCATAAAGGCTATATCTGCAACCTTGACTTGAATTTTATAAGAAGTATTTCCCGATGCAAAAAAGGCTCTATAATTTCCTAAAGGGATAATAACCTCACGGTCTCTACCTCCACCGAATCCGGATCCGGATTTTTCGAGTACGCCCACTACCAAATAGGATCGGGATCCAAGCATCACACTTTTATTCAGGGCCTGATTTATATTTCCAAATAAATTTTCGGCCGTTTCTCCACCCAAAATAATCACCCCCGAAGCCGTTTGCATTTCATTCACCGAAAAAGAACGTCCCCCCGCTAATTTCCTGCCCGAGACCTCGAGATAATTTTCATCTCCGGCCCAAACGGTAATATTAGGCTGAGTTTTAACGCCCATATATTGCAAAACAGCAGTGGAGGTAACCTGCGTAGATACCGAAACCAAAGCCGGATAGGTATATCTTTCCTTAAACAAACGGGCATCATCCCATTTGATTTCGGGTCTGTCTTCTTTGGCACGCACACCACCACGATGCTGTACGCCCGACCTCTGATTCACCAGCGTAAAGGTATTGGCACCGAGCGAACCAAAACTGGAATTTAAATTCTGTTCCAGCGCATCAATCGACGTAAGCATACCCACCAAACTCATAATACCAAAAGCAATAATAAGTACGGTCAACAGCGTACGCACAAATTGCCCTTTGATTGAGTTAATCGCAATTATTAAATTTTCTCTTAATACAGCATTCATTGCGCATCTAAGGTAAGAAGCAAATTTATAATTAGAGGTCGAATTAGACGAAAATATGCGAATTTGCGACTATTCATCCAATTTCACCTTAAGAATAAATCCTTCGAAAATTTGAGATATATAGAGATATGACCCGTGTTTTAGAGCCGTAGAGGCCGTACTGATATGGGCTCCAGAATCGGAATATACTACGCGTACGGCATGTGTTTTTTTATGAATAGCATAGACTACGGAGGGAGATTCTTTTTTGGCATTTCGGGCGTGACCAATAAACTTAAAGGGCTTAATATGTGCAGTAACAAGCACCTCTTCTCCGGCATCTATCAAATTATCGCCCCCTGGAATGCGAGCCACTTCCACCGGTTTTGCCGATAAATCGCCCTTTGGAAAACAGAAAACACGATGCTGACGAACCGTTGATACCCAAAGGTCTGAATCGACCTCCAGAACCCCATTGGGATAGGCCATTTTATAGTCGGAAACAGCTTGTATTTTCCCATTCGAAAATTTACCCGCCCAGCCCGATTTCATTTTCCATATAGCTTCGCCCATTCGCCCATTTCGACTAAAATCGTTGCTCCAATATAAAACCTCACCCTTCCCTACACAAACATCATTAGCCGTAGTAAATGGCGCTTTAGCTCCCAAAAACAATGTATCTGTTTCGAAAGAATTGTCCCCGGCGAAGCGGTAATAATTACCCGAAAAATCATAATATAATTCTTCCACCCATTCCAATGCCGAGCCGTTCCACCTATACTTTAGTATAGATTGTCTTTCATTCCCTTTAATATTGCGGTGATTTACCACATATAGATACATATTTCCATCGACATAATTCAGGTCTATGCCGTGAGGTGCAAAATGAAAAGGAGTTTCCGGTTCGCCTATTCTGGGAATAATATAAGCTGAATCCTTCTCCAAATCCACACCCCATATTTCGGCATGCGGAGCTAATTCGGCCCGTCGCTGACTACAAGAGACAATAAGGCGATTTCGTCCCTTAAAAGTATCCAGGGCTATATCCTCGGGTCCGGGTCCAACCGGCAGTCTATGCGATACATAAGGCGTATAAGGTGGTACCGTATAGCAGGAATATAATCCCATTATAGCGATGAAAAACCAGAAAATATTTTTCATAAAAAATTAGATTTATATCCGATCCAGGTCCAGGGTATGCGTACAGAAAAAATGCTCTTCGGGCAGATTATTGCTGCATACAATCCACGTTGCTGGGAATTGCATACGGCGTTCCACCAATTCGCGATAAAAAGCTTTACCGTCGGCGTCGAGGTTGCTGCACGGTTCATCCAAAAAAATACATTCCGATTCTACACAGAGGCAAAGGAGTAATTTTGCTTTTTGTTTCATTCCGGACGAAAGTTGCCCCAGGGGCCTGTGCATGGCTATATCGAGCTTAGAACGGGTAATCCACGCATTAAATTCTTCCGGAGTAAACAACAATTTTTTGAATCGAAAATGAAATTCTATTTGTTCGGCCAAGGTAAAATCCGCAATCAAATCGGTATAAGGTGTAGTGATAGAAATATGCGAATAAACCCTTGAAGCATCAAGAGTTTGTCCGTTCAATAAATGAAAATCAATACGGCCTTTATCGGGTGTAATAAAAGCGGCCAGCATTTGCATAAGGGTACTTTTACCTTTGCCGTTGGAGCCTGCTATATGCCATTTTTCTCCGGATTGAATACGTAAAGAAAAATCACGAAGGACAACTGTATTCCCGTAACGTTTGGCAATATGGGCGCTTTCAATTTGCATGCTTTATTCGGTGCCGTTATCGGAACCGCCTCTTTTCATAATACCCTTTTTACTGCGCGAAATAAACAATAAAATCTCATCCCTTTCGGTGGTTGGCTTCATCTCGGTTTCTATAATTTCGAGGGCCTGACTCAAATTATTATTGCGCAAATAAATGGTGCGATAAATATCTTGAATTTCGTTTATTTTTTCCGAACTCAATCCCCTTCTTCGCAGACCAACCGAATTAATACCCATATAGGTAATCGGTTCATGTGCCGCTTTCACATAAGGCGGAATATCCTTGCGTACGAGAGAGCCGCCTGCAATATAGGCATGTTGGCCTATATGAATAAACTGTTGCACCGCAGTTAAGCCTCCAATATTGGCATAATCTCCGATTACAATATGGCCGGCCAGGGTTACTCCGTTTGCCAAGATGCAATGATTACCGACTATGCAATCGTGTGCAATATGACAATAGGCCATGATTAGGCAATGTGAACCCACTACCGTTTTCCATTTATCGGCAGTGCCTTTATTAATGGTTACAAACTCTCGTATGGTCGTATAATCACCAATTTCGACCGTAGTTTCTTCTCCTTGATATTTTAAATCCTGAGGAATAGCAGAAATAACAGCACCCGGAAAAATTTTGCAGTTTTTTCCGATTTTAGCGCCTTCCATAATGGTAACACTACTTCCTATCCACGTACCTTCGCCAATTTCAACATTCTTGTGAATCACCGAAAAAGGATCAATCGTAACATTAGGGCCAATTTTTGCAGAGGGGTCAATGAATGATAATGGTTGTATCATGTATTTAGTTCGTTTGTTCGTTTTTTACAATTTGAGCCATCATTTCGCCTTCCATAACCTCTTTTCCGTCTACATATCCTATCCCTTTCATATGGCAAATACCCCTGCGAATCGGAGTCACCAATTCCACAAAAAAGACAAGGGTATCGCCCGGAGAAACTTTACGCTTAAACTTCACATTATTTACTTTCATAAAATAAGGCGTATAATCGGCCGGATTATCGAGTGTATTCATAACCAAAATACCGCCAACCTGAGCTATAGCCTCAATCATCATTACGCCGGGCATAACAGGATTTTCGGGGAAATGGCCTGTGAAAAAAGGCTCATTCATGGTTACGTTTTTTACACCAACCACACGATCTTCGGTCATCTCTACTATTTTGTCGACCAAAAGAAAAGGATATCGATGGGGAAGAATTTTCAGAATATCATAAATGTCATACAAAGGCTTTTTATTCAAGTCTATATATGGCATTTGATTTTCATTTCTTCTCTTTTTTACTTCATTGGCAATCATTTTTGCAAAGGCAACATTAACCTTATGTCCGGGTTTGGTTGCAATTATATGGCCTTTGAGACGTATGCCGGCTAAAGCTAAATCGCCGATTACATCCAATAATTTATGTCTTGCCGGTTCGTTCGGGAAACGAAGCGGATCTGTATTGATCATCGTTCCTTCTTTTATCTCGTGATTGGTCAGATTGAATTGTTCGCGCAAGGTAGCCAGATTCTGAGCTTCAATCATTTTATCGCAAAAAACAATGGCATTACTTAAATCTCCTCCTTTAATCAGATTGTGATTGAGCAACATTTCCAATTCATGCAAAAAAGTAAAGGTCCGACATCGGGCTATCTCCTCCATATAATTGCCTTCCTGAAAATCGAAATGTGCATATTGAACGGGCAATGCTTTGGAATTGAAATCTACTATGGTAGTAATTTCATAACGGTCAGAAGGCAAGATTACCAGTTCAGACCCGGTTTCCTCGTCTTTGTATCGTATGGGCTCCGTCACCACAAAATAGTCCCTTTCGGCAGCTTGTTCAACTTTTCCGGCCTCTGTAATCAGATCTGAAAAAGGTTTGGCACTGCCATCCAAAATGGGAATCTCCGGTCCGTCAAGTTCCACCAAAACATTATCCAACCCACAACCAATAAGTGCCGATAATGCATGTTCCACCGTGTGGATTTTTACATCACCCATGCCTATGGTTGTGCCCCGCATAGTATCGGTAACCAATTCAGCTTTCGCTTTCACCTCCGGTTGCCCTTCCAGGTCTATACGCTTAAAAACTATACCCGAATTTTCGGGCAAGGGTTTAAATGTAAGTGTTACAGAAATGCCCGTATGCAAACCTTGTCCGCTTACAGAAACCGCATTCTTTAATGTATATTGTTTTTCGTTCATTTTTTACAAAATAATCCGCAATCTTACTAAGAATTTTTCAGAGTGTCACAAATTTTCGTCAATTCGCACTCAGCCAGCTACTTACGCCTCAACAACATGAGTCCGTCACGCACCGGCAAAAGCAGGGGCTCGAAACGAGAATCTGCATGCACCGTTTCATTAAACAAATGGATGGCTGCTGTGTCTTTATCTTTCGCTCTCTCTTTTTCATCCAAAACTTTTCCACTCCACAATACATTATCGGCGATTATTAATCCCCCTTTTTTCATGCGATCTGCCACCAAATGAAAATAGTGTACATAATTCTGTTTATCGGCATCAATAAAAACCAAGTCCGGATTGCCGTTAATTTGAGGAATAATATCGATTGCATTCCCAAAATGCAGGGTGATTTTATCTTGCATACCTGCTTTTTCTATAAAAGTACGTATGCGCTTTTCTTGTTCGGGATTGATATCAATACTGTGTAAATGTCCGTCCGGCGCTAATCCTTCTGCCAAACATAAGGCAGAATATCCGGTATAGGTACCGATTTCGAGTACAAATTCAGGTTGCAATATTCTACTTAAAAATGCCAATAATCTACCCTGAAAATGACCGCTAAGCATGCGGGGAGACATGACTTTGGCATGAGTTTCTCGGTTTAATTCGGCCAAATAAGCCGGTTCTTTTTCGCTAAACTGATCGGCATACATTTGCAATGCCTCGGGTAAAAATTCCATCTATTTTGTATTTAATATATAATTTAAAAACTTTCTCATGGCAACACTGCGGTGACTAATCCTGTTTTTTTCATCTGCATTCATTTCGGCAAATGCCCGGTTCATTCCTTTGGGTAAAAAAATCGGGTCGTAACCAAAACCGTTTTGCCCCCGTTTCTCCCTTAAGATTTCTCCGGATATTTCTCCTATAAACAATTGCGATTCTCCATCACAAACAAAAGCGAGCACGGTTTTAAAACATGCATCTCTTTCATTCACTCCTTCCAATTCGGATAAAAGCTTTTGGATATTGGCCTCGGCATCATTATGCGGACCGGCATAACGCGCACTAAAAACGCCGGGACTGCCACCCAGAAAATCTACTTCTAATCCGGAATCATCCGCAAGAACGCATTTTCCCGTTTTTTCATATACATACATCGCTTTTTCGATTGCATTTTCTTCCATCGATTCATGCGTCTCGGGCAGCTCCTCAAAAATCTCAAGATCATCCAGGGTTATTATCTTGATGGGACTATCCCCCAGAACGGCTCTCAACTCAATCGCCTTTTTAGGATTGTGTGTGGCTAAAACAATTTCACTGATTTCTTTCTTCATCGCACACAAAAATACATATTAATCCGTTTTCAACTGCGAAAACAACTTGTTGATTCAGAAACAAAATGTACTTTTGCAGGCATTGAAAAGGCTAATTTTCATATATTTCTTAGGACTTTGGACAATGTCGGCACATGCACAAACATTGACCAAGAAAGACAGTTTACGCATTTTACGTGATACGGCCGAAATGTATATATTGTCTACCTATCACCTCTATGTATTGGGAGAAGAAAAACTAAACAAGAGAGATAGCAGCTTAAAAAATGCCCATTTATACTATCAGGCACAGGAGGCTTTTCAGTATCCGGCTTCCGATAATCCAGGGCGCCCCGTATATCCCATTTTCTTCAGACCCGATAGCAGTATAGGCTTTTCTTTAGGTAAAGAAAATTTGGCTTATTACCGATATAACGGACGCAATGCACGCTTATTTAAAACCCTGAGACCCTATAGCGATATTGCATATAATTTTGCCAATACGGGTATAGCAAAAGAAAATAAAAGACTCGAACAAATTCTGGAAGTAGTGCATACCCAACGTGTATCGAAAAGTGTGCAATTGGGATTGGATTTTCGGCGCATCACGGCAACGGGGTTCTACAATCATATGTGGGCCGGACATACTAATTTACGCGTATTTGGGACTTATTTTTCGCCCAAAAATACCTATATCTTAGCCTCCAGTTTTTCATTCAACAACAGTAAATTATTCGAAAATGGGGGATTGGCTCCCGAGGTCGATTTTGCACAAAGTGTAGAAAATACAGGTAGCGGAACCATAGATTTGGTGCGTAGGGAACAATATGCAACCCGACTTTTGAGTGCGGTAAACGAAGGACAAAATTACGATTTGGATATATTCCAGGCTTTTAACATCGGAAATAAGAGTTTTAGAAAAGACACAAACAGCGCGGAAGTCAGCATTCCCCTTTTCCGAATCGGGAATCGCTTTATTTTCCAAACAGAAAGATATAGGTATATAGATACCACGCATAGTGAAGATCAATTCTACAATGCCTATAATTTCGACACCAGTCGCACTTTCTACAGAGTCTATCATCAAAATTTCGGAGGCGAACTTTCATTTTCCTTTTTTCCATGGCGCAATAAAGGCAGCTTCAATACCATTTCGGCCGGAATTAAAGCCGCATATCTCGATGTATTGCAGGATAGTTTTTTCACCCAAACATACAATACCCAAATCTTCTCTCAATTCGATTTTCAATTTGCAGAAAGATTGCGCTTAAAAGGTAGGGTCGACTATTTTCTTTTGGGTTATAATAGAAATGATTTACAAATTGAGGCGGATGTAGATTTAAATTTTGGTCGAAAAGACAAAGCCAAATGGATGATTTTGAAACCCCATTTCCAATTTCGCCTGGCCGAACCAAGCTTTTTACAAAGCCAAACATACAGCAATCTCTTCATATGGAATCAGGATTTTGCCAAAGTCAGAACCCTGCAACTGGGCTTAAAAATCCACTTCCCTACCCTGCATCTAACTCTTGGCGGACAAGCTTATACATTGGGTAATTATGTCTATTACGACAGTCTGGCCTTTTCCCGCCAATCACCAAATGCCGTTTCGGGCTATGCCGCATGGATAAAACATGAACTGACCTTTGCCAAACATTTTCACTGGAATAATCTGGTCGTACATCAAAAAAGCGATCGGGATATTATTCGCATGCCTCCTCTATATCTGAGAAGCAATTTCTATTACGAAAATAAATTATTCAAAAAACGATTATTATTACAGGTTGGCTTCGATGTATATTATGCCATGAAACATAAAGGCTATGCCTATATGCCGGCAAGCGGAGTTTGGCATTTACAGAACAGCGCCTATGTAGGCAATTACCCATATATAGATGTAAATATTTCTATACGCATAAAAAGATTTAAAGCCTTTTTTGTCGTCAATCACGTCAATCAAGGCTTCCCCTCCAAGGCAGAATATTTTATTGCTCCCGGTTACCCCACAGCCGACAGACAATTTAGGGTGGGAGCCAGTTGGGGACTATTCAACTAATGGCAATTTCGGATAGAAAAATTTAATTAATTTTGTACTACAAATCAAACATTATGGCTCAAAACTTATTAAAAGGAAAAAGAGGAATTATTACCGGCGCTTTGGATGAGAATTCAATCGCATGGAAAGTGGCACAAAAAGCAGTGGAACAAGGAGCACAAATTGTATTGACCAATGCACCTGTTGCCATGAGAATGGGGGCCATAAATAAATTGGCTGAAGAATGTAACACCATTGTGATTCCTGCCGATGCTACTAATCTGGAAGATTTAGAAAATCTATACCAAAAAAGTATGGATCATATGGGTGGTAAACTCGATTTTGTATTACACTCTATCGGTATGTCTGTAAACGTTCGTAAAGGCAAACCTTATACGGATCTGGACTATGGATTTTTAGAAAAAACATATGATGTATCTGCCGTTTCATTTCATAAAATGATGCAAACAGCATATAAATTAGACGCTGTAAACGAATGGGGTAGTTTTTTAGGACTTACCTATATAGCTGCACAGCGTATATTTCCTGACTACGGCGATATGGCCGATGCCAAAAGTTTACTCGAAAGTATAGCACGCGGCTGGGGTTATCATTACGGCAAAAAAGCCAAAGTACGCGTAAACACCATTTCTCAATCGCCTACTAAAACTACGGCAGGAAGCGGAGTGGGTGGATTCGATGCCTTTTTTAATTATGCCGATACCATGTCTCCTCTAGGAAATGCTAGTGCTGAAGATTGCGCCAATTATTGCATTTATATGTTCAGTGAATTGTCGCGTATGATAACTATGCAAAACCTATATCACGACGGAGGCTTTAGTCAAATGGGCATCGCACCCGAAATCGTAAGTAAATTTTCCGACCCCAAATAATGAAAATTGCAGGGGGCATATTATTGATTTGTCTGGGAATGATGAGTTCTTGTGATACAAGATGTTATTCATGCACAGATGCCGAAACCGGAGAAGTTATCCAAAATGAACTATGTACCGATGATCCCTTTTACAGCACTGCCATAAGGGATGATTGGCGTTATTCGTGCAATGCGGGCGGAGGGCTCGTTGATGAATATAAGAAATGAGAATATATAGCCTACTTATTGCCTTAGTCGGATTTATGCCGGCATTCTTTTCCTGTCAATCGGCAAAACCGATTATTAAAAAGGAATACAGGGAGACCTGGTCAAACCGAACTTTGCCTGAAGATAAACCTATATATACCATTTTTGCCCTGGGCGATGCCGGCGATCCGGATACAACGAAGATGGACAGTAATTTCGGCACCCTACAGGAGCGACTTAAACAGCAGGATGAGGAAGCTTTGCTGATTTTTTTAGGGGATAATATTTATCCGGCCGGACTCCCACACAATAGTCACCCCGACCGCAAAGAATACGAATTACACCTCGATGCACAAATCGCCATAGCCGACAGCTTCAAAGGCCGTACCATTTTTGTTCCCGGAAATCACGACTGGGACGATGGACACGATCAAGGCTATATTAGAGCCATTGCTCAAGAAAGATATATAGAAAATAAAATGCAAAATGCACGGGTATTCTATCCGGAAAACGGATGTCCCGGTCCTGAAGAAATTGCATTGACGGATGATATAGTGCTTATAGTACTCAACACGCAATGGTGGCTGCACAAACACGCTAAACCCGATACAGGTATTTGTGATTTTGGAACGGATTTTCTCTTTATGCAGGAATTCGAAAATGCCATGAAAAGAAATGCCGGTAAAAAGGTGATCGTTGCCGCACACCACCCTATGGAAAGTCAAGGCCCGCACGGAGGTAAATTTCCTGCTACCGCCCACTTCTTCCCCTTAAGGGAATTCAACCGAAACCTTTGGGTTCCCCTGCCCTTCTTCGGCAGTCTCTATGTCATTTACCGCAAATCGGGATATATACAAGACCTTACCAACAAACGCTACAAAGCCATGCAAGCCTCATTTCAACGTGTAATGGAACAATATCCGAACACCATTTACCTGAACGGACATGATCACAGTTTGCAATATATTCCCAAAAACAATGTACACTATATCACCAGCGGTGCAGGTACAGAAGTATCGCATGTGGTCGGGCATAAAAGATTGCATTTCGGATATGCAGGCAGAGGCCATACCGAAATAAAATTATATGCAGACGGACAAGTTTGGGTAGAATTTATACGCACAAATAAAGAGGGTAAAGCTGAAGTTTTATACAGAACCGAATTAAAAAACAATTAAACCTATACGCCCATGGCACGCTTAAAAGGAACCGGCATTGCAATTGTAACGCCCTTTAAAAAAGATCTGAGCATAGATTTTGAAGCTCTTGAAAATCTGATTTCATTTTGGATAAAAGGCGGCGTAGAATACCTAGTGGTAATGGGCACTACCGGAGAAAGTGTCACCCTCAGCAAGTCGGAAAAAAGCGAACTCCTCGCTTTCGTTCTTGAAAAAGTAAACGGAAAAATTCCCGTTGTAGTCGGCATAGGCGGAAATAATACGGCCGAAGTAGTGGAACAACTAAAAAGCATGGACTTATCGAAAACCGAAGCCGTACTTAGTGTAGCTCCATATTATAATAAACCCAGTCAGCAAGGCTATTTCGAACATTTTATGCAAGTGGCCGAAGCCAGCCCCAAACCCATAATTTTATACAATGTACCCGGACGTACCGGCAGCAATATGAGCGCAGCTACCACGCTTAAATTAGCCAATGCCCATTCCAATATTGTTGCCATAAAAGAAGCCTCAGGGAATTTGGAACAAATCACCGAAATCCTAATTCATAAACCCGAACATTTTAAGGTAATCAGCGGAGATGATAATCTCACTTTACCCATGATTGCCAGCGGTGCCGAAGGTGTAATCTCGGTTGTGGCCAATGCCTATCCATATAAATTTTCGGAAATGGTACGCTTTTGTCTCGCCGAAGATTTTGAAGCAGCCAAAACGCTTCATTATGCCTTGTTCGATTTTACCCGAAATATATTCCTCGACGGAAATCCGGCCGGTATAAAAGCCGCCCTCTACAAAAAAGGATTGTGCCAAAATATAGTGCGCCTTCCGCTCACCCCGGTTAATAACGAAACCTACGAAAAAATTATCCGATCGGTTGAAAAATTGGAAAAATAAAATCGCCATTTTTCTCATCCTTGTATTTCTCATTCTACTGCCCTATTTTTTCCGATATTCTATTCTTAGAGCAGTATATGGAGGCTTAATAGATATGGACTACAGCGAAGATTCCTTTCGTTATGGCATCATTCTATCCGGAAATGCAGGCGACAGAGCAAGCTTTGCCGCCAATTTATTCCACAAAAATAAAATAGACACTCTCATCTGTCTCGGCGAAAATATTCCGCATAATCTGCAAGCCCTCGATATGCCCATTAGCGAAGCAGAAATCAGTAAGCATATTCTACTCAAACACAATGTACCCGCCGAAAATATTTACTGCATAGAGAGAGGACATTCTACATACGATGAATTCGCTTTTATTCAATCCTTCCTGCAAACTAAAAATGCAAGTGCCCTGCTCATTTCCTCCGATATACACAGCGCCAGAATGTCCTGGCTCCGAAAACATTTCGAGCTGTCTGAGGATAAAGTGCAGATAAAAGGAGTCCCCTCCGAAAAATTCAACAGCGAGAACTGGTGGCAAAGCGAAGAAGGCCTGATTGCCGTAAGTAATGAATGGGAAAAAAGAATCTATTATCTCCTGAAATATTAAAATATTTTCCCGTTTTTTACACGCACACTTATCAACAATCCATCCCTGAGAAATGGGAATTAAATTAGTTATCAACAAAACAGCTCGCATACAAAAACCTGATAATAAGGCATATACCAAAACAAAAAAACAACCATACACAGAAACAAGTTTTCAACCTATTAAAAAACAAGGGCATGCGAGCAAGTCAGGAAAATCGTGAATAAAATGTTCATAAGATTTTTGCTTTAAAAAACGGAACAGGTTCCGTATTTTTGTTCGAGTATGAATGAAAAGAATAATATACAATCTCGTCGCAATGTGCGGAGCGGATTTCAGGGTATAGAAAACAGTCAGGTCAGCCGTATGCAACCCCAGGCTATCGATTTAGAAGAGGCTGTATTGGGTGCCGTGATGATTGATAAAGAGGCAGTGATTACGGTATTGGAAATTGTAAAGCCTGATTTTTTTTATTTAGATCAACATAAAGAAATTCTGCAGGCTGTTTCTCAGCTTTTCGCCAATAGTCAGCCCGTTGACATAATGACGGTGACCGAACAATTGCGTAAAAACGGTCAGCTCGATTTTGTGGGCGGGCCGGTTTATATTACCCGACTGGCTTCGCGTGTAGGTTCTTCTGCCAATGTAGAATATCATGCACGTATTATTGCCGAGAAGTATATCAAACGCGAATTGATTTCCATTTCATCCAAAATTATAGAGAATTCCTTCGACGATACCATAGATACATTCGAGCTCTTGAATGATGCAGAAAGCAAATTGTTCGGAGTCTCCGAAAAGAATATTAAAAGAGGATATGAAGGCATAGATGCCGTTATTAAAAAGGCTTTTCAACAAATAGACCAATTGGCCAATAATAAGGACGGCTTATCCGGCGTTCCATCCGATTATGAAGATTTGGACGAAATGACCGCAGGATGGCAAAAAGGGAATCTTATCATTTTGGCTGCACGCCCCGGTATGGGAAAAACATCCTTCGCCCTTTCTTTAATCCGTAATGCAGCCGTAAAATACAATAAACCTGTTGCTATTTTCTCCTTGGAGATGAGCAATATCGAATTGGTAAACCGATTGATTATGTCGGAAGCTAATATTTCGGGTGAAGCATTGAAAAAAGGAAATTTGAGCGAACAAGAAATTGCATCTCTTCCCGCCAAATTGAGTGCGCTCGAACAGGCTCCCATATATATAGACGATACGGCAGGACTTACCATTTACGAGTTCAGAGCGAAAGCCCGGAAATTAAAAATGCAGCATCAAATACAGATGATTATCATCGACTATTTGCAATTAATGACAGCCGGTATTGACTCGAAAGGACCCGGGAACCGCGAGCAAGAAATTTCGACCATCTCACGTACCTTAAAGGCCATTGCCAAAGAACTTGATATTCCCATTATCGCCCTTTCTCAGTTGAGCCGTAGCGTCGAAACCCGCGCAGGGGATAAAAGACCGCAATTATCCGACCTTAGGGAGTCCGGCGCCATTGAACAAGATGCCGATATGGTTATGTTTATTTTCAGACCCGAATACTACGGTATAGACAGCGACGAAAATGGAAATAGTACCCAAGGACTGGCCGAAATTATTATTGCCAAACACCGAAGCGGATCTACGGGCACAGCCAAATTACGCTTTATACCGGCACAAACCCGATTCGAAAATTATCATACCGAATATTCCATGCCTAATGGTACACTCGACCATATGGTATTCGACCACAAAACATTCACCTCAAAAATGAATGATGAGCCACCTTTCTAATACTATATTCCATAAAATTTGCGTTCTTTAGCCTATGTTCAAAAATGCACTTTTTATCCTTATCCTCATTTTCTCGGGAGGCATATACTCCGCAAATGCTGCATATATGCTTATTCCCATGGACGAAAAACAGGCAAATCACCTCAAAGCATACGGTATCGCTTATTATACGCTGAGCTATGATGTGGAAATGTATTGGTTACTGAATTATCGGGGCGGCTCTTTTATGTTTAAACATGCAGCGGAATTCGAAAAAGAATGTACTATTCGAGGGGTAACCTACGAAATTATAGCCGATGCCAGATCTAGCGCCATCCTTAGCGAGGTAGCCGATCCCGAACTCAATGCCGATGCAGTGCGTATGGAAAAAGCACCTAAAATCGCCGTTTATAGCCCCAAAGACAAACAACCCTGGGACGATGCTGTAACGCTTGTGCTTTCTTATGCCGAAATTCCATACGATATTATTTACGACGACGAAGTGCTCGATGGCAAATTGGCACTGTACGACTGGCTCCATTTACATCATGAAGATTTCACCGGACAATACGGGAAATTCTGGGCCTCATACCGAAATGCTCCTTGGTACAAAGAACAGGTGCGCTCTCAAGAAGCTACAGCCCGAAAATATGGGTTTACAAAGGTAAGTCAGCTCAAACTGACCGTAGCCAAAAATATCAAAAGCTTCGTGCAAGGCGGTGGTTATATGTTCGCCATGTGCAGCGCAACCGATAGCTACGACATCGCCCTGGCAGCAGAAGGTGTCGACATTTGCGATTATATGTACGACGGCGACCCTATGGAACACGCCGCTCAATCAAAAATTAATTATAACGCCACCATGGCCTTTCGCGACTTCAGTATCTCTACGAATCCACTCGAATATGAATACAGTAATATCGACGCCACTATGTGGAGAAATGTGCCGAAAACACAAGACTTTTTTACCCTATTCGAATTCTCTGCCAAATGGGATCCCGTACCTACCATGCTCACGCAATGCCATCAAGTGGTCATTCCCGGATTTATGGGACAAACAACGGCCTTTAGAAAACAATTCCTGAAACCCGGAGTCCTCGTTCTTGCCGAAACTAAAATTGCCAATGAAGCCAGATATATTCACGGCGAATCGGGCAAAGGATTCTGGACCTGGTATGGCGGACATGATCCCGAAGATTATCAACATATGGTGGGTGACCCTCCCACCGATTTGGCCCTACACCCCAATTCGCCCGGATATAGACTTATCCTCAATAATGTCCTATTTCCCGCTGCAAAAAAGAAAAAACAAAAAACCTAAATCTCCATTTCCTTTTTTAGCTTTGTGGTGTACATGAATCGCTTTCTATTCCATTTTATAAGCTACGCCAATACGCATAAAGCTCAGCTTTCCATTCTCGGAATCGCACTCTTTTATTTTCTTTTTTTGCCCATTGATATCATGGACATCGATGCCGCTCAATATGCCTCTATTGCGCGCGAGATGACCGAAAACGGAAGCTATTTACAAGTCTACCAACGTGAAGCCGATTATCTCGATAAACCCCCACTCCTTTTTTGGTTGGCCTCCCTCTCTTTTACGCTTTTCGGATTCACAAATGCCGCATTTAAATTCCCGGCCGTTCTCATTATTCTGCTCGGAATCTTCAGTACCTATAAGGCAAGCCGGCTTTTCTACAGCGAGAAAATATCCCTGACTGCCATGCTTATCCTCGCAAGCACGCAAGCCTATTTCCTTATGGCAAACGACGTGCGTACGGATGGCATTTTATCCGGTTTTACCATTTTTGCTACCTGGCAATTATTGCGATTCAGCATTAAACAAAATTTTCAAGCACTGGCCCTCGGCGCAACGGGTATAGCCCTGGCCATGCTCAGCAAAGGCCCTATCGGCGCCATTATTCCTCTGGCTGCTGTTATACCACACCTTATCCTTACAAGAAATTTTAAGGCTCTGTTTAATCCTCTTTGGCTCTTATTGCCTCTTATCGTCCTCCTTCTGCTCTCGCCTATGCTTTATGGCCTATACCAACAGTTCGACCTGCATCCCGAGAAAAAAGTATACGGACTGGATGGCCCTTCTGGTATCAAATTTTTCTTTTGGACACAAAGTTTCGGACGTATTACCGGAGATATATACTGGAAAGATGATTCGGGTCCCCTCTTTTTTCTTCAATCTATGGCCTGGGACCTGCAACCCTGGTTTATTCTCGCCTTGGCGGCTGTATTGATTTCTCTTTATTTTACAGGCAAATCGCTTATTCAACATAAAACGATCCACGAAGCATGGTCTTTGTGCGGATTCCTACTCCCCTTTATCGCATTAAGCAGCTCGCAATTCAAATTACCCCACTATGTTTTCCCGCTTTTTTCCTTCTTGTCTGTGCAAATAGCCCTGCTTTTTTTCGAACGCTTTATGCATTTACCCCGCTTGCTCAGATTAAGCCTTTGCTTTTTTCAAAGTATTCCCCTTTTTGCTTTTCCCATTTTAACCGCTTTAATTTTCCTGTTTGTTTTTACTCCCGATCCCATTTTTGTCACCCTTTTTTATCTGCTACTTGCCTGTATACTTTATCTGGTTTACAAACTATATAAAAAGCCTTTGGATCGACTGGTATATGCAAATATTGGCGTGGCCATGTGGTGCTCCCTCTTTCTTTCTCTGCATTTCTACCCCCATTTATTACGCTACCAGGGTAGTGCCCAGGCCGGGAAGTGGGTTAGTCAAGAAAATATAGCGCAAGACCAATTTTATACCGTCGATGTGCACTCTTTTTCGCTCGACTTTTACGCCCGGCGCGTGGTGCCCTATACCCCATTCGACCAATTACACAATCTTCCTGCCAATACCTATATACTCTTGAGCGAAGAAGCAAAAAACAAACTCATGCAAAATCACCCCTTGGCTTTTGACATCGTAAAAAAATACGACCAATACTCGGTCACTATTCTAAAAAAAGAATTTCTCCTGAAAGAATCCAGAGCAAATCAGCTTAAATCTATTTTTATTTTGAAAAAAAGAAATGAGAATTAAATTGCACCGAGGACTTTTAAAATTTTATACCTTAGTATTCTAATGGAAAACCTGAATATATTCTTCATCCTTATTTCCTGCATACTTCTATCCGCATTTTATTCGGGCATGGAATCCGCATTTATTTCGGCCAATAAACTGAAAATTGAAATCGATAAAAGTTCGGGCAATTTCACAGGAAAAATCATAGCCTATATTACCCGTCAACCGGCCAAATTCTACAGTGCATTGCTGGTCGGAAATACTTTGGTAATTGCCGTATATGCCATTCATTTCAATAATATACTCCTTCCATATCTGTCGGCATACATAAGCAATAGCTTTTTGATTGTATTGGTCGAGATTTTTATCTCCGCATTTATTTTATTGATATTCGGCGAGTTTATTCCCAAAGCTTTCTTTCAAATAAACCCCAATCGCATCATGCAAATATTTGCTGTACCCGCGTTTATTTCATTCATCCTTCTCTATCCCATCGTAATTTTGTTTACTTATATTTCTGAATTATTTTTAAAAATAATCGGACAAAATTATAAAGACCTCGACCTTTCTTTTGGACGTATAGACCTCGATCATCTGGTAAAGGAAGCCACGGAAGAAAATCCGGCCGCCAACCAGGAATACGTAGACCATGAAATTAAAATTTTTAAAAATGCGCTCGAATTTTCGGAATTGAAAGTGCGCGATTGTATGACGCCCCGAAAGGAAATTATTGCCATAGACCTGGAAGACGGAATCGAAATTTTACAAAAGAAATTTGAAGAAACCGGCTTGTCGAAAATCCTTGTTTATAAAGATTCTATCGACAATATTCTTGGATATGTACACAGCTTTTCTTTGTTTAAAAAGCCCACAGATTTAAGCCGTATTCTCATTAAACCTCTCGAAATGCGCGAATCGTATCCGGCTCAAAAAGCCTTGAGCGATTTGGTAAAAGATCGGAAAAGTATGGCGGTTATCATAGACGAATTCGGAGGAATATCTGGCTTATTGACTACGGAAGATTTAATGGAGGAGATATTTGGCGAGATTGAGGATGAACACGACACCGAAGATTTAAAGGAACAACGTATCGATGATAATGAATTTATCCTTTCTGCCAGATTGGAAATAAAATACCTCAACGAAAAATATAATCTGGGTATTCCCGAGTCGGAGGTTTACAGTACGCTCGCCGGATTTATTATTGATTCCTGCCAAAGCATTCCCACAAAAAATGAGGTAGTGCAAATAGATCAATTCGAATTTATTATTCTCGAAACCGGTGCTTCACGCATCGAAGAAGTAAAACTTACTATCAAGGAAGCATAAAAAAAAACAAGCTTCTGATTAAGAAGCCTGTTTTCTAAATATCCTGAGCGCTTAATTATTCCTCTTTCAAATTACTGAATTCCAAATCCGGAACTACGTCCGCTCCTTCTTTTGCTTTGAAATAAGCTTTGCTGTCGAAGCCAAATATAGATGCAATTATATTAGCCGGGAATTTACGTATATAGGTATTGTAATCCTGAACCGTTTCATTAAACCGCATTCTTTCTGTGGCAATTCTGTTTTCGGTTCCCGCCAATTCGTCCATCAATGAAGTATAGCCCTGTATACTTTGCAATTGAGGATAATTTTCAGTTATCATTAATAAGCGACCCAATGCCTGGCTCAATTCGCCCTGCGCAGCATCAAATTTATCCAATTCTTCTTGGGATAAATTCTTAGGATCTATGGTAACCTGAGTAGCTTTTGCACGAGCAGAAACTACGCCTTCGAGAATGTCTTGCTCGCGTATAGCCGCAGACTCAACCGTTTTTACCAAATTCGGAATCAAATCCGAACGGCGTTGATATTGGTTTTCTACCTGAGCCCATGCCCCAACAATGGCTTCTTCTTTTTGTACCATGCTGTTATAACCGCAAGAGGGTAAAAACATGGACAGACCTAACAAAACAAACAATCCGAATACTACTTTTTTCATTTTCATTTAATACAAATTTGATTGTATAAATATAACAGATTTTCTTATCAATTTCGCAAGAGTCAACAAGAATTTAATTTTACCCTGCCTTGAAGTACTATTTGCAAAAAAGGCGGAAAAATGGAGAAATGAGGCGCATTCCGAGCTAAATTATTACTTTTGCCTGATTATTAGCACATGAAGGTTTACCGGGATTTAAAAGAATTTACAAAATTAGACAATGCGGTTGTGAGCACCGGCACCTTCGACGGGGTACACAATGGGCATAAAATTATTTTACAGCGTTTATGCAAAACGGCCGAACAAACCGGTGGTGAAAGTGTATTAATTACCTTCGATCCACATCCGCGCCTCGTTCTGAATCCCACAGGAAATACTGACCTAAAACTACTCACTACGGTAGACGAAAAAATCGCATTATTGGAAGCCCAAGGCATACAACATTTGCTGATTATTCCATTCACTCCGGAGTTTGCACAAACCAGCGGAGAAGCTTATATAAAAGATATTTTGGTCGACACCATTGGGGTTAAAAAGCTGGTGATTGGATACGACCATCGATTTGGAAAAGGGCGTGGGGGAAGTTTTAAAGAACTGGTCGAATTGGCTCCTACATACGGGTTTGAAGTGGAAGAAATTCCGGCCGTTGAAATCGACGACTCCGCCATCAGTTCTACAAAAATTCGAAAAGCCATAGCAGCCGGCGATATGGAAGGCGCAAACGAAAAACTGGGCTACCCTTATGCCCTCTCCGGAAGGGTTGTAAAAGGACACCAATTAGGACGCACCATACAATTCCCAACCGCCAATATTGAACCCGAAGACAGCCTGAAACTCATACCGGCTATTGGGGTATATGCCGCAACGGTAGAACTGAACAACAAGGAATATTATGCTATGGTGAATATAGGAGTTCGCCCCACTTTCGGTGGAAATAAATTGAAAATTGAAACACATATTATTAACTTTGAGGAGGACATATATCATAAAACCATTTGCATTCGTTTTAGATCCAGAATTCGTCCCGAAATAAAATTTAATTCAGCCGATGATCTCAAAATTCAACTTCAAAAAGATAAAAATACCATACTTCGTATTCTTGCTGATATGGGTTGCTAATGCCTGCGTTTCAGCCCCGGCAGCTAAGGCTCAGGAATGGCAGGATGTGCCGGTTTATACAGATTTAAAGGAGGCTTTAAAAAATCCCAAATCCGTTAAAAGACTCGATCTTTCCAAACAAAAACTAAGTCGTATTCCTTCCGAAGTTTTCACTTCTTTTCCGAATATGTACGAGCTTGTGCTTTCAAAAAACAAACTCAAAACCCTACCCGACGAATTGGGAAATCTTCGAAATTTGCGCATTCTGAAACTGGATCGGAATAAATTCGAAAGTCTGCCCGAAACTATAGGCAGACTCGAAAAGCTGGAAGTTTTAGACGTTAACCGAAGCAATTTATATTACCTGCCTGAATCTATAGGCAATTGTCATTCTCTCGAACGTATTATTGCATGGGATACCAATTTGATTACCTTACCCAATTCGCTCAAAAAATGCCATTCTTTAGGTTATATAGACCTTAGAAATATAGAATTTAGTTCCTCTCTTCAGGAAGAATTAAAAACTATGCTGGCCGGTGTCAAAATTGAATTCACCAATAGCTGCAATTGTGGACCCAATCCTTAAGGAGCTTCCAATCGTATGGTCACCCCTCCGTTGAAATGTATGCCTGCCATAGGATATACATAATTCACATCGGTACGTTCTCCACCCCAATAATAGCCGTAAGTATAGCCATTGGGTGCATAAGATGTATTGGTGACATTAAAGGCATTTGCAAAAAAGCTGATTCCCGCCCAATCTTTCACTTTTAAGTGATAACTCAGACGCAGATCTGCCGTAAAAAAGCCCTTTAAGCTGCGGCTTATTTGTTGGGTATTATCCAGATATTGGCGACTAACGCCTTTACCTGTTATATCAATAGCAAATCCCTTCACAGGCACTATGTTGATTTGGAATCCGCCCACCCAGCTTGGCGAAAACGCAATACTGCTGTTTTTATATATGGTTTCTAATTGTCCCCCATTATCATAATCGTCTATATATTCCACAAACTCTTTAATTCGGTTCTGACTAAATGCCAGGTTTGCCCCTATGCTGATTACCTTATGCAATCTGGCTTTGGCGGTTAACTCTATACCGGCACGGTAACTCACAGGCACATTTATGCGCGTATAGGCACCCACGTCGTTGATTTTTCCGGTTTGTATCAATTGGTTCTTATAATGCATATAATACAAAGTGGCCGAAGTAGATACTTTCCCTTTTCTGAACTCGTAACCCAACTCGGTATCATACAAAGTTTCGGGAGTGGGAACCTGCGCCAGGCCTGCTTCCAAATCATCGCGATTGGGTTCTTTATTTCCCATTGCAAAAGAGGCAAATACGGTATGAGCCGGATTTATTCGGTATAATATTCCCGCTTTAGGGTTTACAAAATTCCAATGGAAATCGCCCTTTAGGGTGGGGTTTACTCTAAAACCATGTACTTTATAGTTCACATATCTATATTGCAAATCGGCAAAAACATACATTTCTTTCCATACTCTGTAATTCAATTTGGCATATATATTGGCCTCATTTTTAAATGCCGGAAAATAGTAATACCGGTGCGATACAGAATCCATACCCTTAGATGCCCAAATAACATCTCCATAATGTCGGCCATCGTAAGCAAGCCAAGCTCCGCCGGCTTTCAGGTTTACCCTGTTTTTCTCGTATTGAACCGAAAAAGTAGCCCCATAAAAATAATTATCCAGCGCCAATTGTCGAATTATATCGCTTTGATAGTTCGTATCCTGTCCCGAAATCTGTGGTGGCAAAGCATAATCGGCATAATCTACATCGGCTTTATACTGCTCATAATGACCTTTACCACGTGTAAGGAAAGTGGCTGCCTGCAGGTTTATATTTTCATTAAAACGATGAGTGAAAAATAAACGATAATAGTCCTGACGATAATTATCTGTTTCGTTGGCGTAAGGCGAACCGGGTTTTTCCATTCCCGATTCATTATAGGTTGGGATAGAATCGACCAAAGCCTGGGGGACTCCATTCCATGCCTGATAAGTTTTTTCTTTACCGGTAAACACATTAAAGCGAAGGCTGGTTTTCTTTCCCAGATAGTTAACTGAACCAAAGAGTGATTGAAGATTAGAGAAGGCTCTATCTATATATCCGTCTGAGGAAATTTTACTGGCACGTACATCTACCGTAAAACGATTTGCCAGTAGGCCCGAACCTCCGCTAAGGGCAACTTTATAGGTATTAAAACTTCCATAGGAAGCACTGATTTCGCCATATGGTTTTAGATTTTGTTGTTGGGTTTGCAGGTTGATTCCCGCTCCAAATGCGCCTCCACCGGTGGTGGATGTACCCACCCCTCTTTGGATTTGAATGCTTTGTGCACTCCCGGCTATATCAGGTGTGTTTACCCAAAAAACGGCTTGCGATTCCGGGTCATTTACAGGTATACCGTCGAAGGTCACATTGATGCGTGTAATATCACTACCCCTTATTCTCAATCCGGTATAACCAACCCCATTTCCTGCATCCGAAAAAACAACCGTACCCGGCGTTTGATCGAGCAAGACAGGCAAATCTTTTCCCGTATTCAACGGGGCTATATCTTTTGCCGTCCACTCTGTTTTCACAAAAGGATCGTTCTCGCCCACGCGCAAGGGGATTACGTGAATGTCGACCTTATTGAGCAATAATGGGGAAAATTGAAGTAGAATTTCTTTATCTATTCCCATTTTCAAGGTATCCTTTTTGGGCAAATAACCGAGACTACTCAGCTCTACAATCACCATGTTCTGAATCGATTGAATAGCAAATCGCCCTTCCTTATCGCTTGATGTTCCCGTAAAAGAGTCGAGCACCTTTACCGAAGCACCAACAATAGGTTCCTTACTTTTTTGGTCTAATATCCGACCTGTAAATTGATTTTGTGCCCATACATTCAGCGCACCAAATGAGAATAAAATCCCAAAGCATACAGCATGTTTCATTTCCTGTCTGTTTTTTGTTCAACAATAAATAAATCGACAGGAAACACTTGGTGTACCTGCCATTCCTACGGCGGCATTATCCGCATCAGGTTTTACGGGTGTATTCTCAGCCTTTTAAAGCACCCCGTGGCAAGACGAATAGAAATTCGTAATGATGAAACAAAGGTATAGAGCCTTTTTGATTTTGCAAATTTTTGATAAAAAATGGGATGCTCTATCTATACTAAACGACTATCTCTGGGCTGTGCGCGCTAAATATAAGCCTACAAAAAAGAAGAAAACATTGGGCAACCATGCGGCAATAAAGGGCGACATGGTTCCATTTACGGCATAGGTAACAGCCACTTTATCGAAAAATATATACGAAAATCCGAGTCCGATTCCCATAGCAATATTCAGACCTATACCTCCCCTCACCTTTCGTCCGGCAAGCGGTACAGCAATCAGGGTAAGAATAATTGTAGAAAAAGGATTACTCCATCTCTTATATTTCTCGATTAGATACAAGTCGATATAACTACTCCCCGAAGCTTTTTCATTTTCTACAAATTCATTGAGCTGAAAATAATCCATAGTCGATATATCTCTATTCATCACCTGAAATATTTCGGGCGAAAAAGGCAATAAGGTATCGACCTGTGTAGCTGTATAAATACGATCTCCATTGTCGGCTGCTCGCCTTACCATATAATCGACCAGCGTCCATCGCTGATGCAAGGTATCGTAAATCACGGAATAAGCCATGAGTTTGCTTATCATGTTTTTGCCTTCAAATTGTTCTATAGACAATTTTTGTCCGTTCATGTTCTCATTATTCCAATACTCGATATACAAAAACTGTCCCGGTGAAATTTGCCTGTGCAGATTACGTGGATTATAGGTTCCGTGTCCGAAATATTCTCTTTCGAATGCCGATTTTTTCTTATTTGATGTAGGAACCACAAAATTGCCGATAATGGCCAAAAATATGGCAACAAATATGGCCGATCCCATAAAAGGCGCCAAGAAACGTCTATAACTTACACCCGATGCCAGGATCGCAACAATTTCGCTGCGCGCAGCCATTCGGGAGGTGAAATAAATTACCGAAATAAATGCAAATAATGGAGCAAAAAGGGATGCAAAATAGGGTATAAAATTGGCATAATAAACCAAAACAATTTCTTTCAAAGGTGGCACTTTCCCTCGTCTGCCTAGGAAATCATCCACTTTTTCGGAGATATCGAAAACTACAGCGATAGCGATAATTAAGGTCAGACTTACAAAAAAAGTTACCAGATATTTCTTTGCTATGTAGCGGTCTATAGTTTTCATTGAATGCACAAAGAAACAAAAACTAAATCGGACTTAAAACATTGTGTAAATATTCCGTAAAATTGCAGTATGGAAATAGATTATCCCTATTTTTTTGAAGCCAGAACTTATCCGCTACACAACAAACCGGATGCATACGGACAATTTGTCCGCATGAAGGCCTATGCAGGGGAAAATGCTTTTCTGGCAAATAGCATCGAACTGCTGCAAAAAAAAGGAAATGGGAAATTTTTATGCGGATATTTAGCATACGAACTCAATGCTGCTTTCGAAAAAATCCCTTCACCGGATTCGGGTAAATCTATAGCTCCATTGCAATTTTTCGAACCCGAAAAGATGCAGTTCTACGATAAAATGGAAGAGGATCAGGATTGCGATTTTTCCGTTGAATGGATAGAAAAACCTCGTGCCGATTTCAGTAAAAAAGAATATATAAATACCATACATGCAATTCAGGCCCATTTGCAAGCCGGGGATATATACGAACTTACCTTCTGTATGCAATTGAAAGGCAAAGCCCGCATTAGGAATCCCTATGCTTTCTATAATCAGCTCTGCCGACTGAATCCCGCACCTTTTTCGGCCTTATTGAAACAAAAAAATCTTTGGCTTTTTTCTGCCAGTCCGGAACGATTTTTGGTAAAAAGAGACCGGCTTATCGCTTCCCAACCCATCAAAGGTACTATCAGACGGAGCTCGGATAAAACGGAGGACGAAAAATTAAAAAAGGAATTATTCCTCTCCGAAAAAGAAAGAGCAGAAAATGTAATGATTGTAGACCTGGTGCGAAATGATTTGTCGCGCATTGCACAGAAAAACAGTGTAGAAGTGAAAGAACTATTCGGACTCCACACTTTCCCCACGGTTCATCAATTGATCTCGACCATTGAAGCCCGCGTAAAGGATGATATAGATACGATAGACATATTGCGAGCCTGCTTTCCTCCGGGAAGTATGACCGGCGCGCCAAAAATAAGCGCTATGCAGATTATTTCGGCATTAGAAAAAAATAAAAGGGGACTTTTCAGCGGTTCGGTGGGTTATTTAACCCCCGACGGTGATTTCGATTTTAATGTAGTGATCCGCTCCGTTATTTACGACGAAAATACCCACGAAATAAGCATCCCCATAGGTGGTGCCATTACCCTTAAAAGTAAGCCCGAAGCCGAATACGAAGAATGTAAACTCAAAGCTGCCGCCACGATAAAGGCATTGGCATTAGAAGCGGAGGATATCCTATGGTAAAAACTTTTCCCATAGATTTTAGCAATTTTTTCCCCGACAAAAAGGAGAAAATTCTTTTAGCGCTCAGCGGTGGAGCCGACAGTATTTGTCTTTTGTTTCTGCTCAAAGAAGAAGGCTATAGGGTGAGTGCTGCTCATGTAAATTACGGTTTGCGTGCTGACGAAAGTGAAGATGATGAAGCTTTTTGCCGGGATATTTGCCGCAAATGGAATGTGGAATTGTTTGTAGAAAAAGCCTCCATTTCAGCAAAGGAAAATATTCAAGCCAAAGCAAGAGAAATACGCTATCGTTTTTTCGAACAACTGTCGGCCACACACGGATTCTCATTTATTGCCACAGCCCATCATGCCAACGATCGCTTCGAATCGCTGCTTCTGAATCTGGCAAAAGGATGCGGACCCTACGGCTTTTTGGGTATGCCGGAAAAAAATGGGAAAATTATCAGACCACTTCTCTCTGTAAGTCGTCCGGAAATTGAAAATTTTTGTGCTCAAAACGAATTAAAATATCGTCAGGATTCCAGCAATCAATCCCTTACCTACAAACGCAATCTGATCCGACACAGGATTCAACCCCATTTCGATGCGCTACATCCGGGCGCAATAGACAATTATATACGCTCGACCCATCATTTGGAGCAATTGCTCAATTATTTCAGGGAAGCATACAAACAATTTCTACATAAGGAATTGCAAATAGAAAACGATACGGAAAAGATTTCTGCACAGCACCGCATGCATGTATTTTTTGCTCAATGGCTTGCTGAAAAGGGTTTTGATGCGGCTGCAATCCAACATATATGCAGTCCGGATAATGCCTTTAAAGCAATAGACGGACCGGGGGGGACATTAATTTTGCATCAGGCTTATTTTATTTTTAAACCCAAATCGGAGGCAGTGGAAAATGAGTTTCTTTCCATAGACCGAGTCGGAACTTACCGTTTTATGGGTCGCGAAATTGAAATAAGCATCCTAGAGGAGCATCCCACATGGAAAGAAGGAGATAATTACTGCTATTTTGCCGATGCGGAGGCTCTACATTTCCCATTATTATTTCGAAAAATACAAACAGGCGACAAAATGAGTTTGTGGGGAATGCCCAAAGGGCAAAAGAAAATCAGCGATATACTTAGCGATGCCAAATGGAATCGTTTTCAAAAAGAAAAAGCATTTGTACTATGCAAAGACGATACAATATTATGGTTGTGCGGATTAAGGCGTAGCGAGGCCTATGCCATTCGGAAAGAAAGCGGACCTATATTGCGTATTTGTCTTACATAATCTATTTATACTTTAACCATTTAAACAGCTCTCTGAAGCTAGGTTTTTTCCCATACATAAGTATACCTACGCGGTATATTCGGGCGGCTAACCAAGTAATGGCCACGAAGGATAAAATAAGAATCAGTACGGATGGAATAAACTCTGTCCATATACCCACCCCATGCGGAATACGCACCATCATAACAACGGGCGAAGTAAAGGGAATAAAAGAGAATACTTTCCCGGCGACCGACTCGGGATTCATCATTACGATAATAGCCGAAACATAGGCCAGCATAAGCGGCAAGGTCACGGGCATCATAAACTGTTGGGTATCACTTTCGCTGTCGACCATGGCTCCAATGGCGGCAAAAACGGCGGCATACAATAAGAAGCCCAGGCTAAAAAACAAGATAAATGCAAATGCCATTAATGCCCAGTTTGTACCCGAAAGTATATCGGCCAGTTGTCCGATATTCACCGCATTTTCGGAGGCATTATTGGCATTATATTGTTCCATTTCGAGCAATTTTTGCGAAATTTCGCTTGGATCTGCAAAACCAAGAAACAGAACGGATACAATTTGAAAAAGTATACCACTCATAAAAGTCCACACCAAAAACTGGGTCAGTCCCACCGCACCAATTCCAATAATTTTACCCATCATAAGATAGAAAGGTTTAACCGAAGAAACCATTACCTCAATAATGCGGTTTGTTTTCTCTTCGAGTACGCCCCTTAATACTTGCATTCCATACAATAAAATAAAAATATAGATTAGAATACTGGCGGCAAAGGAAATAATGCCGGCCACATCGGTATCGCGGGCATCGCTTCCTTTAATCGGTTCAAGATGCAGGAATACACGAGAGCGAATTTTATCGTATTCATCCTTATCGATCGAACTCATTTCTATTTTATAGGCTTCGACCACTTTAGAGATAGTCCACTCCAACTCGCGCACTATAGATTGCGGCGGTTTTTGTCCGGCATACAACAAATTAATCCCATTTCCCACATTAAAAGGATCACGGTTTACATACAAAACGGCATCCCATTCTTTATCCTTTCCGGCTTTTTCCTGGGCTACAAAATAATCCGCTTCCTCTTGCACCAAAATTATATTTGCCGATCTATTTTCGGCCATAATGCGTTTTCCTATTTTCAAATCGCTATCATCCACTATATTGATGCGCACGCTTGGGGTACTTTCGTTCATAACCAAGGCTATCATTCCGCCATAAATAAGCGCAATAAGTAGTGGACCCAGGAGCGTAAGCAAAATAAAACTACGTTTGCGTACTCTACTGAAATATTCTCTTTGTATAACTAAGGCAAGTGTCTTCATTTCTATTCCGTTAAATCATTCGAAACCAAGGTGGCATCTCCGCCCACCGCTTTCACAAAAATCTGATGCATGGATGGTATATTCTCCTCTAAAGCCACAATTTCAACGGCCGGCATCAAACTATGCAGAATAGTGTGCAGATTATTCCCGGGTAATAATTCCAACAAGGCCGTATGTATATCTCCTTCTGTTTTCTTTTCTACAATTTTAGCCGAAGTCCACAATGCATTCGAAAAATTCACCCAATTTCCTTTAAAAGAAATACGCCATGTTCCCGAGAAAAAACGCCTTTTCACTTCTTTTACATTTCCGTAGAGTATGAGTTCGCCCTTATTCAGCAAAGCCATATCCGTACATAATTCCTCCACGGAATTCATATTATGGGTACTCAGCATAATGGTCACCCCTTTTTTAGCCAATTCTAATATTTCATTTTTAATCAGCTCGGCATTAATGGGATCAAATCCGCTAAATGGTTCGTCTAAAATCAGAAAATCGGGGTCATGAATTAAGGCGGCAATAAACTGAATTTTCTGTTGCATACCTTTAGAAAGATTTTCCACTTCCTTATTTTTCCAATCTGTCAACCCCAATTTCTCGAGCCAAAAATCGACCTTTACTTTGGCATCCTTTTTCGACAGCCCCTTCAGGCGCGCAAAATAAATCAATTGTTCGCCCACTTTCATTTTCTTATACATACCTCTCTCCTCGGGGAGGTAGCCCATACTACGCGAAAAGCCGGGCATAATCGGCACATTATTATATGTACAATACCCGTTATCGGGTGCGGTAATACCTGTAAGAATACGAATAAGGGAAGTTTTTCCACTTCCGTTGGGACCCAATAATCCAAAAATAGAGCCTTTGGGTATATCAAAACTCACTTTTTTCAGGGCATGATGACCCGAATAAAATTTATCTACCTGTGCTATTTCAACCAATCTTGACATATTATTCATTTTGGGGATTATCCGCAACAATTATAAACACATCCTCATCATCCTTCTTCATCATATATTTCTCTCGCGCCATTTTTTCAAGAGCCTGACGGCTATCATTCAATTCGTCCAATTTTTGAGTGGCTTTCAGGATCTCTTCCGAATAAAAAAGCGTATCCTTTTCCAGGGCTTCTAATTCTTTGTCGAGTTTTTGTTGATAAAAGAAATTCTGTTTATCGAAAAACACCATCCAAACAAGAAAAAAACCAATACTAATCAGATATTTATATTCCCAAAAACGGGTAAAAATAAGTTTAAGATAGTGTTTCATTGCAACAAAGTAAGAAAAAAATAAAGTTTCATTTCAAGTATAAAGGCGAATTTGTTAACCCCATACTGTGAATTTTAATTAAGCTTATCTCCCCTCAAAATTCTATATCGTTTGCGTGCTTCGGCAACAAAAATACTGTCTTTATGTTCGAGCATTATTTTCTCATAAAGTTGCATGGCTCTTTCGGTATTATTGAGTTGAAACTGAAAAATATCGGCGGCCATATACAAGGCATCATCTACCAAAACCTCGGTCGGAAAAGCCGTCCAAACTTTTTCCAATGCATCCGCAGCCTCCTTATATAGTCCGATCTTGCTGTATATCTGTGCTTTTCTGAACAAAACCTCGTCGCCTATATGGTGGTCGGGATAAAAATATATGAGCGAATCGAGCAATTGTATTGCCCGATTGTGTTGATTTTGGTAGAAGGCCAAATCGGCTTTAGAAAAAAACTGTAAAGGGGCCCTTATACTGTCCCTGCCCAAATTATCGGTAATTAGGTGCGAAAGCCACATGGCGTCATTCGAAAACAATTTAGACGTACTGGCTTTCAATACCTTCATTTGTTCATGAGCAAATTCAAACTCCTCTCTAAAATAGGCAAGGCGTGCCGATCTGAACTTGGCTTCCTGACCGGGCAAATCATTTTTAAACTCCTTTTCTACCTGACCATACAAGAGGGTCGGTTCCCACATATCACCCGTGAAGAGCATGATATCGGCCAGTTTCAATTTAGCCTCCGCCTTCTTTATGCGCGACACATTAGCCGAAGCCAAAATCTGATTCAACAGGCTTATTCCCGACTCCGGATCTTCCTCATAAAATGCCATTAAATCGGCATAGTCTACCATCAATAAAGCCGTATGATCGCCCAGTCCCATTTCGTCCAAAGTCTGTTGATACAATGCATGCAATTTAGATAAAGCTTCCTTATCCTCAGCATAACCTTTGTCGAGCTTTATACGCATGGTACGCACCAATTCGGTTTTTGCAGTCTGATAATAAATAGAACTGACTCCTTTATCAACTATATATTCGAAACAAGAAACGGCCATGTCATAATCGCCATTTTCGCGGGAAATAACTCCCAGTTCGAACACTTCCCGGCCACCCCCTTTTTGCCTTTTATCTATAGCTTTTGCCTGTATAAATGCTTGTTTGAATTGCATTTGTTGCATATATTGCCAGTAGAGCAATTCGTTGTACATGCTTTCACTCGGGTTATTCTGTGCTTCTTTCAAAACCGCTTTTTTCCACTCCACCTGAAAAGGCCCTTCCGGGTCATCTTCCAGATAAGTACTTAAGGTCGATTTAAGGGGACTAAGCAATTGCATATCCGATTTTAGAGCCTGCAATAAGGTCTCTGAAACAAGGGCGTATTGCTTCAGGGTATAATATAAATCGGCTTTTTCGAAAGCATAGAAATGACTCCCCCCTTGCTTTTCCCCTTTTTCGTATACCTGCAAGGCATAATCGGTTTTACCCATTTGCTGAAATGCCGACGCCGTTCTTTTTACCTGATCGGGAAAGAATGGCATATTTTTCAAGGCATCGTCGTATAATTTTTTTGCTTGGCGAGATTCGCCTTTTTTTTCTAACAAAGCCCCATATTCGATTTTATACCATACCATTTCAGGGAATCGCTTAGCTTGTTTTTGCATGAGCGACTCGACCATATCATCCTTGCCCCAACTGCGATACACATCCAGCAACTTGCGATGATAGCGTTCGCTGTACTGATTTTTGCTATACAATTGCTCGTAAATAGCGGCGGCCTGACTATATTCTCCCTGATTCATATAAGCATCTGCAAGACGCTCATCCTGCGCAAAAACTCGAAAAGGAATGAAAAGCAAAAGAAATATAATACACCTCATATACGACATAATCATAAGTCGAATATACAGAGAAATCAAGAATTAATACGGACTAAAAGACGTTAATTAATCGTTAGAGTCGGAATAATACCTAATCGTTAATAAATAAATCGCCGTAAATTTGTGCGATTATACTTGCATGTGCATATAATCTATTATTTTGTGACACGAATATTTCGTTTTGGGGGTTAAAATGAATAGAATTTTAAATTTCATATTTGGAGTTTGTCTGCTGGTCGGACTAAACGGGGTTTTCTATGCACAATCTTCGCACAATTTGGTTGAGACAATCAGTCTGTCCGGACTGGTGAAAACAGAAAGCGGTGTCGCTAGTCAGACCAAGATTGAATTGTACCAAAACGGGAAAAAATTAAGAACCGTTTATCCGAATCCATCCGGTCGTTACGAATTGGAATTGAATTATCAGTCGGATTATGAACTGGTATATACTTCTGAAGGGAATGTATCCAAACGCATGCTGGTAAACACCGAAACCAGCGGAGACGACGATGAATACGATATTCCTACGCTGAATTTCAACATAGAATTACCCAAAGCAACAGGGGGACCTATTGACGAGGCATATGCACAACCGGTAAGCCGGCTTTTTATAAACGAGGAATTGGAAACCTTTGACCGCGATGCCAAAGTGGAACAACAATTTAAGAACACATTAAAACAAAAAACGGGCGAACAAAAAAAATGGATCCAGGAGCAAAAAGCCCTGGAGGAACAAAAGAAAAGAGAGGCTGAGGAGCTGCGTAAAGCGGAAGAATTGGCGCGCAGAAAGGCGTTGGAAGATGCAAGAGCGGCCGAATTGCAAAAGCAAAAAGCAGAAGCGGAACGTTTGAAACAGGAAGAAGAAGCAGCAAGAAAAGCGAAAGAGGAAGCATTAAAGGCCGAAGAAGAGCGCAAGAAACGGGAAATGGAGGAACAAGACCGTTTGGCAAAAGAAGCCTATGCCCAAAAACAAGCACAAGAAGCAGCTAAGAAACAAGCACTGGAAGAAAAAGCAAAAGCCGAATTAGCCCTTGCCGAAGAACGTAGAAAAGCCGAAGAAGCAAGAAAGGAAGAAGAGAAACGAAAGGCGATGAGTGAAGCTGAAGCCTTGAAAAACGCCCGCCTGCAAGCCGAAGCCGAAGCAAAACGTAAAGCCGAACTCGAAAGAGAGCAAATCGAAGCAAATCGGCTGAAAAAGGAACAGGATGCGAAGGAAGCTCAAGCCATTGCCGAAAGGGAAGCAGCCGAAAAAGAGGCAGAAAGATTACGCAAATTAAAAGAATTGCAAGAAATCGAAGAAGCCGAAAGAAAGGCCAAATTGCAAGCCGAACAAGAAGCCCTTTCTACCAAGAAAGCATACGAAATTAAGGCCGATGAAGAAATGGCCCTTTTCTTCAAGAGAATTATCGAAAGAGGTCAACGCAATCAAAGTCAAATCCTACAAAAAGCGCAACAAAAAGAGGCGGAAGAAAACAGCAAATTGCAAAAAAGAACAACCCAATACCTCGACGAAAAAAAGAAAATGGAGGAACTCGCCGAAAGAAAACAAGCCATGGTATTGCGGCAACAGAAAATTGCGACTGAGGATATGTCCTATAAAAAAGCAAATGAAATCAGACAAGGCAAACAAGATAAATTTGCAAAAGAATTAGCCGAAAGGGAAGCCAAAAGACAAGCCTTCCTGGCCGAGAAAAATCGCAAGGAAGAAGAAGCCGAAAAACAAAGAGCAGCCTTACTGGCCGAAGCCATGAAAAAGGGAAATAAACCCATACTCACCGTCTTTTCTTTTTATGACGGCAAATATTACGGCACGGTAAATTATAACGACGGCAAAGGAAATATTCCGATTACGGAATCGGAATTCAAACAAATTCAATCTCAAATGGAAAATAAATAATTGACGCAGCAATGAATATAGACGAATTAAGGCCCGAAATGAAAGGAATTATTGTAGCCGCCATTATCGATACAGGCGATGTAAACCCGGGCGATTGGAATGTGTATCTGGCCAATAGCAATAATTTGCCTATAGAAAATGTAATGATTACCTCAAGAGGCTATGGCATACTCAATGATGAATCTCGAGAAACATCGACCATACGCTGGTTTTTCGAGAAAATAGAACCCCATACTTTTGTGATGATTGAACCCATTATGGAAGAGGTTTTCGGGCTTACCAACGAGTATTATGTCAGCTTTTATATGGACGGAATCATGTATGATAAAAAATATCTTTTTCTTCCCGAAAGCATAGATCAAAAATACCTCACTTTGGTACCCGTAATTCAGGAAAAAGGCGTTATGCTCACCTGATTTACACCCAAGTTTCGCCTTAATTTTGTTTTTGATGTATGTTTTTTAGGGCGCGGGAATTGCCCCTTTTCAATCCGCCATCCAACCGGCTAGCTTTGGGATGTACGCAGGCCTTTTCATGCACTATGGTCAAATCTTTTTCCCATTTCTCTCCCTCAATTTTGCCCGGCCTGCTAGCACCACGGCAGCTATCCGGCGCGCATTTTCGGGCCTCTTTGCTTTAATCCGCCCCAGGCCATATTTTCCCATTGAGCATACTGTAAAACTGAGTAAAAAAAAGGGTCAAACCATGTTGACCCTATAATTTTATTCGAATTTATTCTTCCTCATCTTCCTCTGTATCTGTCGGCGCAGTGGGGTCTACCAGCTTAAACTCTACCCTTCTGTTCAAAGCGCGACCTTCGGCATTATCCGAACCATCCACATTTTTATTGGCATAGGCGGGCTTACTGAAACTGTAATAGGTATATTTAATGCGATTGGCTTTTATGCCGGCATGGATTAACCAATCATAAGCCGCACGGGCACGATTCAAGGATAATACCTTATTGTATTCATAGGTACCTAAAATATCGGTATGCCCACTCAACTCAACATGGGTTTCGGGGAAACGAGTCATTAATTGTTTCAAGGATTCCAATTCCTGAACGGATTCACTTTTCAAAGCATAACTGTCGAAATCGAAATAAATATTTTTAATGGCCATCAATTTACCATCCGATCTAGATACATAAAAATCTTTCACAAACTCACTTGCTCCTTGAGCCACATTTATCTTCACGCGCTCTTCCAATATATTGTAGCCTTCGGCTTCTACCTTCACAAAATACACCTCATTATTATTCAATTTTGTGACATATCCTGTTTCTGTTTCAGCCTTCAAATCGGCCAGTTTATCCTTATTTTCTTTATAGATGCTAATGGAAGCTGGAACACTTTGATTGCTGCGAGAATCAAATACCTTACCTTTCATGGTAAATACTCCGCTGCTTACTTGTTTGAATAGGGAAATATCTTTATTAATCACACCATACTCTATAAGCGATTCATTGGTCGACAACATGTCGTCGTTACTTATAAATCCTTTCGATTCCGATAAAACAGAATAAGCTTGTCCGCGTGTCAGCGGAATGGAGAAACTCCCATCTTCATTCACCGTAAAACTGCGGGTTTCTTTGGTCATAATTTCAGATAGGGTAATCTTTCCGGCTATAGGTGTTTGTCCGTTCCCGTCGAGTAATTTCCCTTTCCAAACCACTTCTCCGCCCGGAGTAAGATAAAAATCTTTACGTGCAGAAAGACTGTCTATATTAATATTTTCGATCTTAAAATCCATTTCCAAATCTTCGTAACCCACTGCTTTCACAAAGGCTTTATAATTATGTGAAGACTGTACCGAAGCCGTATACATGCCTTTATCCGTTTGAGAATCTACCTTATCTCCCGAAGGCATACGGGTGAGTTCGATTTGGGCTTCCGGAATTTGTTTTTTCGTAGCCACATCATAGAATTTACCCTTCAACAATAAAGGCAAATTATCTATAAACAACATTTGATAAATATCTTTCTCTCCCCTTCCGCCTCTGCGATTCGAGTTGAAATAGGCTTTTTTCCCATCTCCGAGCACTATAAAGAACACTTCATCTGCGGGCGTGTTCACGGGATAACCTAAATTCTCGGCCTTAGTCCAACTTTCTCTTGCCCCTTCCGATTTAAAAATATCATATCCACCCATAGAATTATGGCCTTCCGATGCGAAGTACATAGTTCCATTTTCGTCTATAAAAATAGCATCTTCGTTATAAGGTGTATTGATATTTTCATTTAAGCGTGTAGGACTGCCCCATTTGCCGTTTTCTTGTTTGGTTACAAAGAAAATATCTCGATTTTGTGCACCCAAATTCGGATTTTCGGAAACATAATAAAGCGTATTTCCATCGGGCGAATAGGCAGCATGCGATTCGCGATAGGGGGTATTTATTTCATCTATGGCTTTAGCCTCGCTCCATACCGATCCATTGAAGGTAGATTCGTATAAGTCTCCTCCGTTTTTAGATCGGTAAACAATCAGCTTTTTCCCATCCGGCGACAGAGAAACCAGTCCCTCATGTTCTTTTGTATTAATAGCTCCGGGAAGGACTTGTGCACCGTCCCATTGTCCGTCGCTCATTCTTTTGCTAAAGAAGATATCTTCATAATAATAGGGTTCACCACTGGGTATTTGCCCCCCTGTTACCGTACTTCT
>JAEZEQ010000027.1 GCA_023432985.1 Bacteroidota bacterium
TTCCAATCAAAGTGCCGTGCATACGTTGACCAATTCGGCAGGTTGCGATTCGGTTATTACTTTAGATTTGACCATAGTTGCATTGGATTCTTCCATTACCCAAAGCGGTATAGTATTAAGTGCGGTACAAAGTGGGGCTGCTTATCAATGGAATCATTGCGACAGTACACTTATTCCGATTAGTGGCGCAACCCAAGCTTCATTCACTCCAACTTCCAACGGAAATTACAGTTTAGAAATCAGCTTCGACGGTTGTACAGCACAATCCGATTGTATAGAAATATTCAGTGTAGACAATCCCGAATTTATAAGTTCTAATTTCCGACTATATCCCAATCCCACCGAATCCTTTCTTTATATAGAAGGTGGCAATGTTGATTTTAGTGTAGAAATATTTGCTGCAGACGGGAAAAAAATGGGAATTACTACAACGAATTCTGCCATACAACAAGGGATAGATCTCAGAAATTATCCAAGAGGCTTATATTTGGTACGCATATATGCGGGGGGAGAAATATCCGAAACGCATAAAATCATACTCAAGTAAAAAAAACGGCTTACTCATTTTGTGTGTATTCCTGCAAAAAATATAAAAAAAAGGCGTATGTTTGTATCCTACAACCGAATAAAAACGACCCTTACAATTTTTATTTATAGGAAATAATTGCATGAAGTACAATACGCAAAGGCCTCCTATGGTTATCAGCGAATACGGCAGAAACATCCAGCAAATGGTAGAAGAAGCTGTTATGATACCCGATAGGGCAACCCGTAATTTAGCGGCCAAGACCATAATTAATTTAATGGCTACAGTGAGTCCCGCCGGAAAAGAAGAGGAAGATTTTTACCATAAGCTTTGGGATCATTTACATATAATGGCTCAATTCAGACTTGATGTAGATAGTCCCTACCCTGCTCCGGATCCGGAGGCATTGAAGTTCAAGCCTAATAAGCCGGCTTATCCGCGACGTAAAATGCGTTTTGCGCATTATGGCAATATCATCGAAAGTTTTATACGCTTTGCTTCTTCTTTAGAAGATGGCGAAGAAAAAGATAGATATACCGAAGTCATAGCCAATATTATGAAAAAGGCCTATCTGAATCATAACCGCGATTCGGTGAATGATGAAATGATAAAGGATCAATTGAAAGATTTATCCAAGGGCGAATTGGAATTTAAAGCCACGCATAAACTGAGCAGCACCAACGAAATTTTGCATAAGCAAAAACAACAAGTGGGGCATCAGCAACCAACGGCTTTATATCCCAAAAACAAGAAAAAGAAATTCAAGAAGAAAAAATTTTAAATCCTTCGAAGATCCTGCTTTCATCAGAAGCAGGATTTTTTTTGCATATCACTTAGCTAAATCTTAACAATTGAAGAAGAATTGGGACAGGAAAGACTAAAACTTTCTTAAATTAAAATAAGCAGTAAATAAATGAAGTTTTAGACACAACAAATAAACCTATGTTATGCAAAATCTAAAGTACAATCTCTACTTCAAAATTGGGGCCATAGTGCTCATTATCCTATTATTACTCATCCCAACGGCGATGATACATCAGCTTATTAACGAAAGAGAAAACCGGCAATGGGAAGCCGTAGAAGAAGTCAGTTCGAAATGGGGAAATGAGCAAAATCTGACAGGTCCTTTCATTAGTATACCCTATAACAAATGGGAAAAAATCAGTTCGCCCCAAGACAATAGCCTTAAACTGGTAAAATCAAAAGAGTATCTGCATATACTTCCGGAGAAATTGGAAATAATCGGAGACATAGAACCCGAAAAAAGGAACAGGGGTATATACGATATAGTGGTTTACCAATCCACATTAAAAATAAAAGGTCAATTCAAGGGCATAGATGCGTCGAGCATAGATATTTTGCCGGAAGATATGCTGATAGATCAGGCCGAATTAAGTCTGGGTATTTCAGATTTACGGGGCTTAGAAAAGCAGGTATATCTCGATTGGGAGGGCAAGCAATATGCATTTAATTCGGGTTTAAGCACCTATGATTTGGCATCAGAGGGCATAACGACCCGTATAAAATTCGATCCGTTCGACAGTTTGTCACACAGTTTCGAGCTGGATTTACATCTAAAAGGTTCGGCCTATTTATACTTTAGTCCCCTCGGTAAAACCACGGATGTACACATAAAATCAGATTGGGAAAATCCCAGTTTCAATGGAGCATTTTTGCCCGATGAGCGTGAATTGGAGAACGGATTTAACGCCAAATGGAATATACTGCATGTAAACAGGAACTATCCACAAGCCTGGAAAGGAGATGCATTTCAAATAGACGATTCGCGATTTGGGATAGATTTATTATTACCGGTAGACAATTATCAAAAAACCTATAGGTCTGTAGAATATGCCATACTATTTATCGTATTTACCTTTTTGGTTTTCTTTTTCATAGAAATACGTCAGAAAGTATATATACATCCCATACAATACATATTAGTGGGCATGGCATTAATCGTATTTTACACTTTATTATTATCCATATCTGAGCATATACAATTCAACCTGGCCTTTTTCATATCGGCATTGGCGACCATATTGCTGATAGCTGCTTACAGCAGGGCCATATTAAAATCGAGCTCCTTAGTCGTCTTAATCACCGGAATATTGAGCATACTTTACGGCTTTATATTTGTGATCATACAAGTGCAGGATTATGCTTTATTGATGGGCAGTTTGGGTATATTCGGCATATTGGCTTTAGTGATGTATTTTTCGAGAAAAATAGATTGGTCACAAATTCAAATCAGCGATAAAAAAGAGAATCACCCCACAGAATAATATGCGGAATTTGGGGACAGCTCCGGGCATGGATTCATTTCTTAATCCACCTTAAGTTTACTTGGAACAAGAAACCCTACCTTTGTAGTGTAAAAAAATGAATATGAAAAAGATAGATCATATAATAGCACCCGGTTCGGCGCATATGGTAGGGGACGGATTTAGAGTAAACAATTTCATACCATCGGCCATAGGCTTAGATATGCACAGGATGAATCCCTTCATCATGCTCGATTACAATCAGAAAATGGAAGTATTACCTAGCAATACACCACGTGGTGTGGGCGTACATCCGCATAGGGGATTCGAAACCGTGACCATAGCCTACAGGGGTCGCATTGCGCATCACGACAGTGGTGGTGGTGGCGGTGTAATTGGAGAAGGCGATGTACAATGGATGACGGCTGCTTCGGGGGTATTACATAAAGAATATTTCGAAGAGAATTTCGCCCGAGAGGGGGGTATATTTCAGATGGTTCAATTGTGGGTAAACCTACCTGCCAAAGACAAAATGAGTCCCCCCAAATACCAAGCCATTCCCAAAGAAAAAATGGGAAAATATATATTGGAAGACGGCTTAGGTCAGGTAGAAATCATAGCCGGCACATATAATGGTGTAGAGGGTCCGGCCTTTACGCACACGCCCGTACACTTATACAACGCGCGTTTACAAAAAGGGGGCAAAGCTTCCTTTAGTTTCCCGGCAGCATATAGCACGGCCTTATTAGTAATAGAAGGAGAAATAAAAGTAAACAACAGCGATCAAGTGCCCGAAAGCCATTTTGTATTATTTGGAACGCAGGGCGAAGAATTCGAAATAGAGGCGACAGAAAACGCGTTGGTACTAGTATTGGGCGGCGAGCCTATACCTGAGCCTATTGCGGCGCACGGGCCCTTTGTAATGAATTCGAGAGAAGAGTTAATACAAGCCTTCAACGATTATAATGATGGAAAATTCGGATATTTGGCCGATTAAAAAAAGAGAAATATGAAAAAGATCATAACTGCATCCTTAGATGCCGGACAATACAATGCCACTGCGTCGGTGGGTTTATTCCTACTTCGATTAGCCGGTGGTGCATTAATGCTGACCCATGGTTGGGGAAAAATGCTGAAACTATTCGGACCGGATCCCATTACATTTGCAGATCCTCTTGGCATTTCGCCCGAAATATCGCTTGCATTGGCCGTATTAGCGGAAGTAGTATGTGCGATTTTGTTGATTTTAGGTTTATTTACCCGACTTGCATCCATACCCCTGATAGTGACCATGTTTGTAGCGGCTTTTATTGTACATGCGGGCGATCCTTTTGGTAAAGTTGAGTTTCCTTTATTATACATGGCTATATATTTGGGGATATTATTACTGGGTGCAGGGCGCTATTCGGCAGATTATTATATAAGTAAAAAAAAATAATGATAAAGCATCCCCTATAAAGTGGGGAGAAGGTGGTCATTCCATATTATAGAATTTATAACCAATAAAGCCATAAAGCATTCGATACAAATCCTTACCTTTGCAAAAAAATAAAAGCATGTCCGATATTAAATTAAACAGCATAGAAGAGGCGCTGGAAGATATAAAAAATGGGAAAGTCATCATAGTTGTAGACGATGAGGACAGGGAGAATGAGGGCGATTTCATAACTGCGGCGCGGAATATAACGCCGGAGATAATAAACTTTATGGCGACCCATGGACGCGGATTAATTTGTGCGCCCATAATAGAAGATCGTGCAGAGGAGTTGAAATTAGAATTGATGGTTCAGGACAATACCAGTTTGCATGCTACTCCGTTTACCGTGAGTATAGATTTAATCGGAAAGGGTTGCAGTACGGGTATCAGTGCATACGACAGGGCACAGACCATACAGGCATTGATTAATCCGGAGACCAAGCCGGAAGATTTTGCGAAGCCCGGTCATATATTTCCATTAAAAGCCAAGAGAGGCGGAGTATTGCGTCGCACGGGTCATACCGAGGCTACCATAGACATATCGCGTTTGGCCGGATTTGAACCTGCGGGTGTTTTGGTAGAAATCATGAATGAGGACGGTACGATGGCGCGCATGCCGGAATTGATGAAAATTGCCGAGCGATTCGATTTAAAAATAATTTCCATTGCCGATTTAGTGGCATATCGTATCAAGCATGAAACCTTAATTCGTAAGGCCGAAATAGTGCATATGCCTACCGATTATGGTGATTTCGAATTGCATGCCTATGAGCAAACCAATTCGGGCGAGGTGCATTTGGCATTAGTAAAAGGGAGTTGGACTGTTGATGAGCCGGTGATGGTGCGTGTTCACAGTTCTTGTGCTACGGGCGATATATTTGGAAGTTGCCGATGCGATTGTGGCGAACAATTGCATAAAAGCATGGAAATGATTAACCGTGAAGGCAAAGGAGTGATACTCTATATGCAACAAGAAGGGCGTGGAATCGGATTATTGAATAAACTAAAAACCTATAGATTGCAAGAGCAAGGCTTAGATACTGTGGAGGCCAATATAGAATTAGGATTTCAGGCCGACCAACGTGATTATGGTGTAGGCGCTCAAATTTTACGCGATTTGAATGTACAAAAAATGCGCTTATTGAGTAATAATCCCAAAAAACGTGTCGGACTTGTAGGTTATGGTCTTGAAATAGTAGAAAATATTCCCATTCAAATTGAGCCTAATTCCTTCAATAGAAAATATTTAGAAACGAAGAAAAACAAACTGGGTCATAATTTGAGTAATTTATAACACTCGGTTTCTTACATCAAAAAGCCAGTTTAGTAATATGCTGGCTTTTTTTATTGCCCTTGCTCTCTTAAAGCCCTTTGATTAGCCGCTTCTTGCCTATATTTTACTGAATATTTATAAGCCGATATCCTACCTTCTCTCATTATTTCATCTCCTAAAAATTCTTTTAAATAGTCTTTATGATTATAGATTGTATCTGTTAATATGATGATGGTATTATCTCCTTCATAAAAACCAATTTCATAAAACTTATCTCTTACTGCATTCTCGTCCCAATTGGCAATTGCCCATCCATACCTTCTTAATGCGTATAAAGCTCCATTTCTTGCTTCTTCTGGATAAATTAAAACTCTCTCCTCTTTTACATTTAATGCATCGAATTTAGGTTTTGCAGCTAATAAATCCTTATAAACTCTAGCATAATAAAGATTATAATCAAGTGTATATCTCTCTTTTAATTGAAGCTTTAGTTTTAAGCTGCTATGTACTATCCCAACTATAAGTACACTTACAATTACATAATTAAATTTGCGCTTAGGTAAATATTGAATAATAACATATACAGAGTTTAGTATATTGATAAAAATAGTAAAGCTTATTAAGATAAAGTAATAATCATGATCTCTAAATTGTTTATAAAACAATAAGATATACGTAAGGCTTCCAAGTAGCGAAAATAATCCAAGCAAGTACAAAAATCGATTTGCCTTCTTATATCCTCCCAATCCTATTAAAATTACTATTAAGAAGATAATATGAAATGGTTTAACGTAGTAATGCGTCCACCAAAAATTAGTAACTGATTCAAATACAGCATCTACTTCGACTCGACTTAATTTCCAAATTGGAGTAATATTGGTTAAAAAGTAAAAATTATTGAATTGATTATTATACCAATTCATGTAGTATGCCCATGTTATCACTAATAGTAAAGAAATAAGCTGAAAGCATAACCAATATTTATGTTTCTTAATACTTTCTATTCCAAAATTATCGCTGAAAATTATTGCTAAACTAATAGAGCCATAAACTAACAGAAAGGTTGGTTTTAATAAAGCAGCCCAAGTAAGAAATATAAAGGTCCAGATAATCCATTTAAAATTAGGTTTATCTAAATAGCACTTCGCAAAATAAAACCCAATTAAACTAAAAGAGCAAGCTGTTGCATCTGGCAAATAATTATTCTCGTAATACTGCAGTACACCAGAACTAAATAACAACAAGCATAGAGCAACTGAAATAGGCCAAAAGTTTAAAAACTTTTGAACCGTTTTATAGAATAATATAATTGCAATTGTACTCCAAATAAAGTTCCAAAATCTTAAGTAAAGAATATTCTCTCCAAATACAATTTCGAACCAAGCTATTAAATAGTAATGAAGTGGAAATTCACATATACCTTTCCCTTCAATAGAATCTAAAGAATAAGAGCCCGTATTAAAGAATTTCATTCCATTTTCTCTATAGAATTGAATGAAATTCAAACTATCTATTTGTCTTATAAAATGAATGGAATCTGGTCCATAAAACAGATATTGAAAGGTACCTATATAAAAGAAATAAACTAAAAGCAGTAAAATAAAAGCGCTCAAGCCCCAATTCTCATTTTCAAGTAGGTTCTTTTTCATTACAAGGCAAGTTTACAAAATAAGTTGTAAACTTCTAAACAGTAAAATCAAGATTAGAAATCTTCCTTCAGTCGTTTTTGCCATTCGAAGAGTTGGTCGCGCAATTGTGCAGCCAGCATAAAATCGAGTTCTTTAGCAGCTTTTGCCATAGCTTTTCTCGTTTTATCTATTGCTTTTTCAATATCGGTCTTACTGTAATATTCTTGTTTAGACTCCGTTGAAAGTCGGCCCATCTCATCGGGTTGTTCGTACATTTCCTTTACCGATTTGGGCACTTTTTTGCCTCCGACTATAGTTTGGTTCAAAATACGTTGTTTGTCTGACACTGCCTGAACGGGAACTATATGGTGTTCGAGGTTATATTTAATTTGTTTTTCCCTTCTTCTTTCCGTTTCGTCAATGGCTTTTTGCATGCTTTGCGTAATTTTATCGGCATACATAATCACCGTTCCATTCACGTTTCGTGCGGCTCTACCGAAGGTTTGAATCAGAGATCGGTGGTTACGCAGAAAGCCTTCCTTATCGGCATCAAGTATAGCGACGAGGCTCACCTCCGGAAGATCGAGTCCTTCTCTCAGCAGGTTCACTCCGATTAAGACATCAAAAACACCCAGCCGCAAATCACGGAGAATTTCGACCCTTTCTATGGTATCCACTTCGCTGTGAATATAACGGACTCTGACATTAACCTTAATCATATATTTCGTCAGCTCTTCGGCCATTCTTTTCGTAAGCGTGGTCACGAGAATTCTTTCGTCCTTGGCTACTTTCTTTTCAATTTCTTCGAGCAAGTCGTCGATTTGGTTCAGACTGGGTCTAACTTCCACAATGGGGTCCACTATACCGGTGGGGCGTATGACCTGTTCGACCACTTCACCTTCCGTCAGCTGCAATTCATAATCGCCGGGAGTTGCGCTAACAAAGACGGCCTGGTGCAATTTTTCTTCAAATTCTTCAAACTTAAGCGGTCTGTTATCCAGAGCGGAAGGCAGTCGGAATCCATACTCCACCAAATTGGTTTTACGGAATCGATCTCCGTTGTACATAGCTCTGATTTGGGGTATAGTGACGTGACTTTCGTCGATTACCATTAAAAAATCATTGGGAAAATAATCGAGCAAACAGAAGGGTCTGGCTCCGGGTTTACGTCCGTCGAAATAGCGGGAATAATTTTCTATGCCGCTGCAATATCCCAATTCCTTAATCATCTCCAGATCATATTCCACCCGTTGTTTCAGGCGTTTCGCTTCCAAAAATTTCTCATTTTTTTCCAGGAATTCTACCTGTGCGCTCATGTCGTCACGAATGGCATATTCTGCTTTTTGCAGGCGTTCTTTAGTGGTAACAAAGAGGTTGGCCGGATTAATCACAAAGTCCTCCATTTCCTGCAATCTGTGTCCGCTCAATGGATCCAGGAGTTCGATCGATTCAATTTCATCTCCCCAAAAAACAAGTCGAACCGCATTGTCGGCATAAGCCAAAAAGACATCCACCGTATCTCCTTTCACGCGGAAGGTTCCTCGTTTAAAGTCATCCTCTGTTCTATAATAAAGACTGGAAATCAACTTCAGCAAAAAATCATTTCTACTGATGCTCATTCCTCGTTTCACCTGAATAATATTGGCATAAAAATCGTCGGGATTACCCATACCATAGATACAAGAAACAGAGCTGACCACAAGTACGTCCTTTCTTCCGCTTAACAGGGCCGAGGTAGTAGAGAGGCGTAGTTTTTCGATTTCATCATTAATAGCCAGATCCTTTTCAATATAAGTATCCGAGGAAGGGATATAGGCTTCGGGCTGATAATAGTCGTAATACGAAACAAAATATTCGACCGCATTATGGGGGAAGAATTGTTTAAATTCTCCATACAATTGTGCCGCGAGCGTTTTATTATGCGATAAAATAAGCGTAGGGCGTTGAATTTCTTCAATAACATTAGCAATAGTAAAAGTTTTTCCTGTTCCCGTTGCGCCGAGCAGCGTCATAAAATCTTCTCCCTTGCGTATGCCCTCTGTTAGCATTTTAATAGCCGATGGTTGATCGCCTGTAGGTTTAAATGGTGCGTGTAATTCGAATTTCATGTCGTACAAAGGTATGCAATTTGACGCATAGAATTAGAATGAATTATGCGCTAATACAGGCAGAAAAACTATCTTTACACGCCAATTAAAGAGAAATAAGTAAATGAAGGTAGCTGTAACGGGAGCGAGCGGACATATAGGATATGCTGTGATAAATACCCTTTTAGAGCGTGGCTTAACGCCCCGTGTATTCATACATAAAAACAACCCTTTCGAAGGAAACAAAAATGTAGAAGTCGTTCGTGGCTCTATGTTGCAAAAAGACGATTTGAAAAATCTGCTTGAAGGTTGCACGCATTTAATACATTGTGCGGCCATGGTTTCCATAGGTGGAGATAAAAGCGGGGATATTTACACGGCCAATGTAGAGGGATTGCGTAATGTTATGGAAGTGGCATTAGAGACCAAGATCAAACGCATGGTACATTTATCCACTGTGCATGTCTACGACATAAGCAGTGTGGAATTACTAACCGAAGAAGCGCCATATATTCCCGACCATAAAGCCATATTATATGAAAAGAGCAAAAGGGACGGACAGATTTTGGCGTTGGAATATGCAAGGCGCGGATTAGATATAGTCCTTTTAAATCCGACCAGTGTATATGGAGTCCCCGATATATCCGGAAGTCGCCAGAATCAGGCTGTTTGGGATTTATACCGCAATAAATATCCTTTTTTATTTCGCGGGGGTTACGATTGGGTGGACGTAAACGATGTATCGGAGGCGGCAGTAAATGCCTTACAAATGGGAAGAACGGGAGAGGCATATTTACTGAGTGGGAAATACATGACCTTGAAAGAATTATCCTATGCCGTGGCCAGCGTAAAGGGATCAAAAATACCGGCAATAGAATTGCCCGTTTGGATGGTCCGCAGCGGTGTACCTTTTGTGAAATTATATGCCAAAGCAATGGGCAACGAGCCTTTATTAAGCCATGATGCCATAGATATACTATTGAATTCGCCCAAAAATATCAGTTCGATTAAAGCACAAAAAGACTTAAACTTTCGCATCAGGCCCGAAACAGAGACCATAAAAGGGATTATAGAACATTTTAAAAATCAAAGAAGATGAGTTTAGAAAATTTACATTTACTCTGTTATAGCTGGATGGGTGTTGGACTAGTTGCCTTTATCCTACTTCAATTTTTCAATGCACCTTATGGAAAATTCAGCAGCAATGCCTGGGGTCCGACCATAGATAACAGAACCGGATGGGTAATAATGGAAGCTATAGTCATCGTCTTTTTCCTGTATTACAGTTTTAGAGGAGGGCGTCAATATGGCCCGGTAGAATGGGTTTTTATAGGTTTATTTCTATTTCATTATGCCAATAGAGGATTTATTTTCCCATTTCGCACCAAGACCAAAGGCAAGCGTATGCCCATATTAATATCCTTATTGGGTGTAGGGCATAATTGGGTAAATTGTTTTCTTTTAGGCAGCTATTTAAATCTGTTTGCCTCCTACGATACCAGTTGGTTTGGAAGTCCGCAATTTATCATAGGAATAATCCTTTTTATCACGGGTATGGTCATCAACTGGCAATCGGACAATATACTTATAAACCTGCGCGACAAGCCGGGAGATGGGTATAAAATACCTCAGGGGGGCTTATTCAAATACATTTCTTGCCCGAACTTAATGGGCGAAATTATAGAATGGTTAGGATTTGCGATAATGATGTGGGCATTACCGGGCTTTGCTTTTGTGGTATTTACGGTCTGCAACTTATTACCGCGCGCATTATCTTCGCATAAGTGGTACAAGTCTTATTTTGCCGATTATCCCAAAAACAGGAAAGCCATTATACCCGGAATTTTATAGGAAAGAAGGGTGAAAAATGAGGATTAAAATCAGATTTCCTTTTCCGCAAACTTTTTAAAATCGTCCATATAAATTTGCGATTGTTGTTTAAACATTTTTGGAAAAAGCCATCCAAACAGTTTCATATAGCCCGAGAAAAAGAAAATATTTTCGGTATGATACAGGGTTTTATTATCGGGTAAAATTTCGAAAAAGTGGCTTACTTCGTTGCGTACGCCGTTGACTATATAAAGGGCCCTGTATTCGTCGGGCAAATTACGAGAGACAATTGTTTCGTGCATTTCGAGTTTACTTTTTCCCATATGGTAATGGAGCAGAGTTTCTGCGCCGGGCTGACCTGCCGTACCACTCAGCAATTCATAAGATTGAAGGCCGGGTTGCCAGGCAGAGAGCATTTCGGGATTATCGAAAAGGGCCACCACCTTATCGCGGGGAGCGTTAATAATAACTTCATTGCTATATTTCATGCCATTATATTTTTTACGAAAGGTAGTCGAATTAATCCAATTTTAAAGAGGCAGGGGGAAGAGATGATTTCGCTCATAAGGAGCGGTATTATTCAATCCATTCAAACAAATAATTTTCATCATATCCTATATTATATTTTTGTAACAGTTCTAAATATTCATTTTTAAATGTTTTCTTCTTGTGATGTTGCTCTTGATTGTTGATGTATGCAATAATAATATCTAACTGAGATTGGGCATAAGAAAATGCACCAAAGCCTTCTTGCCATTGAAATTTCCCTTTTACCAATCCTTTTTCATTAATCCATTTTGATGAATTTGTTTTAATGTCTCTTACCAAATCCGATAATGCAATATTCGGTTTTATGCTAACCAATATATGTATGTGGTCTGCAACGCCTCCAATAGCATATACCTTTTGTTTTTTTCCGTTTACAATACCACAGATGTATTTGTACAATTCTTCTCTCCAGTCTTTGTGAATCAGGTTTTCTCGTCTTTTTACCGAAAATACAACGTGTAAATATATTTGGGTATATGTGTTTGCCATAATTTGTATTTCGCCCCTACGGGGCTATTATGATTTTGCTCCTACGGAGCTATTATGATTTCGCTCCTACGGGGCTATTATGATTTCGCTCCTACGGAGCTATTATGATTTCGCTCCTACGGAGCTGTGATGATATGAATTTAATTTTTCAGGATTTTATAGAAGCCGCTATTTCCATCCTTTCCTAAAGATTTACAATATACCAAATACAAACCGGGTTTAAGTGCACTTAAGGGGAGTTTTATTTCATTATAATCAGACCGAAAGTTCAGCAATACTTTTCCCGAAATGTCCATTATTTTTCCTTCAAAGGCCTCGGTATATACAATATTCAAAACATCATTAACCGGATTAGGATGCAATTGAATGAATACTGATTCCTTCTCATCAATACTTACCCTATAAATTGATAAACATTCTGAAGTATCGCTACACATATCAGAAGAAAAGGCAACGACGGCATAATCACCGTTTACAAGTGCATCAAAGGTCGCATTCGTTTCACCCGGAATTGGACTATTCGTTTCACAATCAATCCACTGATAACTCACTCCCCCACTTGCTATTAGGGATGTAGCATTTACATAATTCACCGAAGCATTGGGTTGAGGGAAAATCGTAAGACTTAAATGCACCAAACTATCACAACCTGCAACAGAAGGAAACAAATGGGAATAAATTCCTGTTTGTGTATACTCCACTCCGCCAAAATAATAACTTAAGCAAGCTGAAGCAGCGCTATTCACTACAATAGGGTTTGGTTCCGAAATAGTCACACTTTCTGTCAATGTTTGCAATACGGGAGTACCTGTGCTCGTACTTGTAATCCGAACATCATTAATAGCAACAGATGGGTCAGTTCCTACTCCATCGTCATTATTAACCCAATTAATTCCGATTTGAAGGTTGGGAATATTGGCACAAGCCGGGGGCAAAGGCATACTAAAGTTGGTCCACTGACCTTGCCCGCCCACACATACAGGCGATTTAATAGAAGGTGTAAGTAAAACCCACCCGGCACCGGCATTATACCAGACCGAAGCATTATCGTTTAGGCCATCTCCATTTGAGATATAATCGAAAGATAAAGTAAGAGATGAATGTCCTATAGTAGAAATCAGTGGAGAAGAAGCTCTTGTAGCGGTTTGTGGACACATTAAAATTCCACAAAGTCCGCCCGCATCATACACGGCACCATTATTAGGCATCAAAACAGCGGCAATATGCAAGGTTTTATTTCCATTCGCAGCAACTCCGCATCCACCTACTGCAACGCCACCTTCATTATCAGAAACGACCCAAAAATTCGGGTCGGTACCATTCATGCCGGTTTGCGTGTTTAGCACCCAATTATGCGTAGCTTCGAAAGTTTCGAGATAAACAGTATTAACAGTATTTCCGGGACTAATCGTATCAACGACAGTAACCGTATAAGTTCCCGGACCTAAATTATTTGCCGTTGCAGCATTTCCTCCGGATGGGGACCATGAGTAAGAATAATGCCCTGTTCCTCCGACGGGGACAACCGTTGCAGAGCCATCGTTTGCTCCGTTGCAACTGATATCTTGGTGATTAATACTGATTGAAAATTGGCCAAAAATCGTGTCCGGCAAAAAAAGACTGTAAAGAGAAAACAGTCCTAGTGTAATAAATAAGTTTTTCATATTGTTAGAATTAAGGTTATATAAATTTAAACTAATTCTAACAAATACAAAAAAAAAGGCCGGATAAAAAATCCGACCTAAATAGGCTTACTTATTATTTTTCATTTCCTTATACTTAATCAGCTGTCTGTTCAGTGCTTCAAAAGTAAGATCAATAGCTTCTTCGGCGATATCCGATTCTTTGCTGGCGAAAAGGTCTTGTCCGCCCACATGAATTTTCATTTCGACCGTTTTAGGGGATGGATCTACGGCTCTATTCTTTTTAATAATAACATCCGCGCTTAATATTTCATCGTAAACTGATTTCAGTTTATCGATACGTTTAGAAACGTGGGCTTTCAATTCATCCGAATTGTTGACATCAAAAACATTCACTTGTACATTCATAGTTATTACATTATTTAAGCTCTTGGGTGAGCTTGGTTATACACTTTTTTCAATTTTTCGAGCGTGTTATGCGTATACACTTGCGTTGCTGCGAGTCCGGCATGCCCCAATAATTCCTTTACGGCATTAATATCGGCACCGGCATTAAGCAAGTGAGTAGCGAAGGAGTGTCGCAGAATATGCGGACTTTTCTTATCTTGGGTAGTAATGATACCCAGGGCGGTTTTCACCAGGAGATATACATATTTGGGATAGAGCATTTTGCCATTTTCTCTAAGAAAAAAAGCGGCATCATCCTCTTTATATTCCAGTTGATTTCGAAGCGTCATATAGGTTTGTAGTGTGCGGTTAACTTCGTTATTCAACGGCACAATGCGTTCCTTGTTGCGTTTACCGAGCACTTTAACATTCCCTTTAATCAGATCTACATCGGCATATTTAAGTGAGATTAATTCCGAAAGGCGTATACCGGTGGCGTAGAACAATTCGAATACAGCTTTATGGAGATTTCCATTATAGTCATTACCGAAATCGACCCTATCCAATAAATTATTCATTTTAGATTCATCGACAAAAACGGGTAATTTTTTTCTGATTTTCGGTAGGATAATTTTAGAGAGCGGGTTCGATTTCAGGTTGCCTAAGCGGCGATGATAGGTATAGAAGCTTCGGACAGAAGAAATTTTACGGTGTATAGATTTCGGGCTAATTTGTTGAGAATTGAGATGCATAATATAAGAACGCAGCATAGGCGTTTGCACCTCATTCCAATCATCAATCTGATAGGTCTGCCAAATAAAATCGCAGCATTGCGATAAGTCGGACACATAGGCTTTGAGCGTATGATTAGATACGCGTTTTTCATTTTGCAGATATAGTGCAAAAGAATCGATAAGCATTTGCATCCTTTCCATAGACTATAGAGGTAAAGATACAAAAAAAGGAAGGATATAAGAAGGGTGAGTATAAACAAAAAAAAGTGCCTTTTAAAAAAGGCACTTCAGCGTATTGACGCAAATACTATATTAACCGTTCAATTCTGCGTTAAGCGATTCGCGGTATGCGGCACGTAGACGTTGAGTACGCAATTTAACCGATTTCTTTGTGAAATACTGACGTTCGCGCAATTTGCGTACAACGCCTGTTTTTTCGAACTTTTTCTTGTACTTTTTAAGCGCTCTGTCGATGCTTTCGCCTTCTTTAACTGGAATTATTAACATATAAATTTCTCTTTCTTTTTTATTTAAGGAATGCAAAGGTAAACAAAACATTTAAAATTGCAAACCAAAATGAGTTAAATAAAATCCCGGGAAGAAGATCTTCCCGGGAAAATCAGATTATTGAGTTACCTTATCTTTAGAACGTTTGGTAGTAACAGTAGCCATTTCTTCTTTAGAGCCTACGATCATTTTCTCATAGGTTCTAAGTCCGGTTCCGGCGGGGATCAGGTGACCCACAATTACATTTTCCTTCAATCCTTCCAAGGAGTCAGATTTGGCACGAACAGCGGCTTCATTCAGAACCTTTGTAGTTTCCTGGAAAGAAGCGGCCGAGATCCAGCTATCTGTTTGAAGCGATGCACGAGTAATACCTTGTAGAACTTGAGAAGAAGTTGCCGGAATGGCGTCACGTACTTCTACAATTTTAAGGTCTTTACGCTTCAGCACACTATTTTCATCACGTAATCTTCTGGCCGAGATAATCTGTCCGGCTTTCAATTCTTCCGAATCACCCGGTTCAGTTACCACTTTCATACCATATAACTTATCGTTCACCTGGTTAAATTCGAACTTATTCACCATTTGACCTTCGAGGAACATAGTATCTCCTGCTTCGATGATAAGTACTTTTTTCATCATTTGGCGTACGATAACCTCGTAATGTTTATCATTGATGCGCACACCTTGCATACGGTATACTTCCTGAATTTCGTTCACGAGATATTCCTGCACTTGGGTAGGGCCTTTGATATCGAGAATATCGGACGGAGTAATCGCGCCATCAGTAAGAGGCTGACCTGCTTTCACAAAATCATTTTCTTGTACGAGAACATGTTTACTTAAGTTCACCAAATACTTTTTCTCTTCACCTGTTCTGGAAGTAACCGTAACCTCGCGATTACCGCGTTTGATTTTACCCATAGCAACGATACCGTCGATTTCGGATACCACAGCAGGGTTAGATGGGTTACGTGCTTCGAACAATTCGGTTACCCTTGGAAGACCACCTGTGATATCGCCAACTTTACCGGAAGAGCGAGGAATTTTCACAAGGATGGCACCCGATTTAATTTTCTCATTATCGTTAACGATAACATGGGCACCGGCCGGGATATTATAGGTACGCAGTACTTCTCCCGATTTGTTAACCACGCGAATGGCCGGGTTTTTCGTTTTATCTCTACGTTCGATAATAACCTTTTCCTTAATACCGGTTTGTTCGTCGCTTTCTTCGCGGTAGGTAACACCTTCTTCGATATTTTCGTATTCAACTTGACCGTCGAATTCAGAAATAATCAATGCATTATATGGATCCCAGTCGCAAATGAGTGTACCTTTAGTTACCGTATCTCCGGCTTTCACGTAGATATTGGCACCATAAGGAATATTTGCGGAAGTGAGCAACATGCGTGTATTCACGTCAACAATACGCATTTCGGCAGAACGTCCGATTACGATTTCGGTTGTACCTGCATCGTCTTTTTTCGTCACCGTGCGTAGTTCGTCGATTTCTACCACACCGTCATATTTCGCAAAAATGCTGCTTGAAGAAGCAGAACCTCCGGCCACACCACCCACGTGGAAGGTACGAAGAGTAAGCTGCGTTCCCGGCTCACCGATAGATTGTGCAGCGATTACACCTACTGCTTCACCCATGTTCACCATGCGGCCTGTTGCGAGGTTACGACCATAACATTTGGCACATACACCTTTTTTCGTTTCGCAGGTAAGTACTGAGCGTATTTCTACGGCTTCGATCGGAGAATTTTCAACGATATGAGCAATTTCTTCCGTAATTTCTTCACCGGCTTTAATAATTACATCTCCGGTTGAAGGATTGATTAAGTCGTGTACAGAGACGCGACCCAAAATACGATCATAGAGACTTTCCACCACTTCCTCATTATTTTTGAGGGCGGACATAGCAATTCCTCTAAGCGTACCACAATCTTCTTCCGTAATAATAACATCCTGAGCAACGTCAACCAAACGACGGGTAAGATAACCGGCATCGGCTGTTTTCAGGGCTGTATCGGCAAGACCTTTACGGGCACCGTGGGTAGAGATAAAGTACTCAAGAATAGAAAGACCTTCTTTAAAGTTCGACAAAATGGGGTTTTCGATAATTTCGTTACCCACATCGCCTGATTTTTGAGGCTTAGCCATCAATCCGCGCATACCGGAGAGCTGACGAATCTGTTCTTTAGAACCCCTTGCACCGGAGTCGAGCATCATATAAATGGCATTAAATCCTTGACGGTCTTCACTGATTTGCGTCATGAGGATTTGAGTCAGCTTAGAATTCGTATGTGTCCATATATCAATAATTTGGTTATAACGCTCATTATTGGTAATGAAACCCATATTATAGTTATTCCATACTTCATCGACCTGACTTTGTGCATCTTTAATCAACTCTTCTTTAGCCGGAGGAATAACCACGTCATTCAGGTTGAAAGACAATCCGCCTCTGAATGCGGTAATAAATCCGAGTTGTTTGATATCATCGAGGAAATTAGCTGTAGTAGCCACATCTGTATTCTTATAAATAAGTCCGATAATATCGCGTAAAGATTTCTTAGTAAGCAATTGATTAATGAATCCCATTTGTGCGGGCACCACTTCATTAAACAATACGCGTCCCACAGTAGTTTCGATTATTTCGTCCACCAATTCGCCTTCATTATTAAGCATTTTGGTTTTCACTTTAATCCACGCATGCAGGTCCACGCGACCTTCATTATAAGCGATAGTCACCTCTTCCAAACCGTAGAAGGTAGTACCTTCACCTTTCACCCTAAGTTCGGGCGTACTTCTCTTACCTTTTGTGAGGTAATAAAGTCCGAGCACCATATCCTGAGAAGGAACGGTAACCGGCGCACCGTTAGACGGGTTAAGGATATTATGAGAGGCGAGCATAAGCAATTGTGCTTCGAGAATGGCTGCGTTACCCAATGGTAAATGCACGGCCATTTGGTCACCATCGAAGTCGGCGTTGAAGGCCGTACACACGAGTGGGTGCAATTGAATCGCTTTTCCTTCTACCAATTTAGGCTGGAAGGCTTGAATACCGAGGCGGTGCAATGTGGGGGCACGGTTCAAAAGAACGGGATGACCTTTCAGCACATTCTCGAGAATTTCCCAAATTACCGGATCTTTTCTGTCTACAATTTTCTTGGCAGATTTCACCGTTTTAACCAAACCACGTTGGATAAGTTTGCGAATAATAAATGGTTTAAACAATTCAGCGGCCATATCTTTAGGCAGACCACATTCATGCAATTTCAATTCCGGTCCAACCACAATAACCGAACGAGCCGAATAATCCACACGTTTTCCGAGTAGGTTTTGGCGGAATCGGCCTTGTTTACCTTTCAAACTATCCGATAGAGATTTAAGCGGGCGATTTGAATCTGTTTTAATAGCAGAAGATTTACGGCTATTATCGAACAAGGAGTCAACCGCTTCCTGAAGCATTCTTTTTTCGTTACGTAAGATTACTTCGGGAGCTTTAATTTCGATCAAACGTTTCAAGCGGTTATTACGGATAATAACGCGACGGTATAAATCGTTCAAATCGGAAGTAGCAAAACGTCCTCCATCGAGTGGAACCAAAGGTCTCAACTCGGGTGGAATAACGGGTATAACCTTAATCACCATCCATTCGGGGCGATTTTCGGTACGCGTATTCGCATCGCGGAAAGCTTCAACAACCTGAAGGCGTTTCAACGCTTCTTGTTTTCTTTGCTGCGATGTTTCGTTATAAGCTTGATGGCGCAGTTTGTAAGAAAGTTCGTCTAAATCCAAACGACGAAGCATTTCCCATAAAGCTTCACCGCCCATTTTAGCGATAAATTTATTCTCATCTGCATCGTCGAGATATTGGTTTTCTTTAGGCAATCTTTCCAACAAATCGATATATTCTTCTTCGGCGAGGAAGTCTCCAACCTGAACACCTTCGGCTTCGAGTATACCGGCTTGAATCACTACATATCTTTCATAATAAATAATTGATTCAAGTTTTTTGGTTGCCAATCCCAATAGGTGACCGATTTTATTCGGCAGGGAACGGAAGTACCAAATATGTGCAACGGGAACCACCAATTGAATATGTCCGCTTCTTTCGCGGCGCACTTTCTTTTCGGTAACTTCCACACCACAGCGGTCACAAACGATAGCTTTATAGCGAATACCTTTGTATTTTCCGCAGGCACATTGCCAATCTTTAACCGGACCAAAAATTCTTTCGCAAAATAAACCATCGCGTTCAGGCTTATAGGTACGATAATTTATGGTTTCAGGTTTTAAAACTTCACCGCTTGAGCGATCAAGAATATCCTCGGGAGAAGCGAGTGAAATGGTTATTTTCGAAAATTCGCTTTCCGCTTTTACCTCTTTTTTAAATGCCATGGGCTTATAGAGATTTTTAGTTTTTACAAATTAATTAATCAAGAGAAACTTTCAGTCCGAGTCCGCGCAATTCATGCAACAATACGTTGAATGATTCCGGTATACCCGGCGTAGGCATATTATCTCCTTTTACAATGGCTTCATATGCTTTGGCGCGACCTATAACATCATCGGATTTCACAGTAAGGATTTCCTGAAGGATATTGGCTGCTCCAAATGCCTCAATGGCCCACACTTCCATCTCCCCGAAACGCTGACCTCCGAATTGGGCTTTACCACCCAAAGGTTGTTGCGTAATAAGCGAGTATGGTCCGATGGAACGGGCGTGCATTTTATCATCCACCATATGCGAAAGTTTCAACATATAAATGATACCAACGGTTGCCGGTTGGTGGAAACGATCACCTGTTCCTCCATCATAGAGGTAAGTTGACCCATTTTCCGGTAATCCGGCTTTTTCCATATACTCATTAATTTGGTCTAAAGAAGCACCATCAAAAATCGGAGTTGCAAATTTCAATCCCAATTCTTTTCCGGCCCAAGCCAAAATAGATTCATAAATCTGTCCAAGGTTCATTCGCGAAGGTACCCCTAGTGGGTTCAACACGATATCAACCGGAGTACCATCTTCAAGGAAAGGCATATCTTCGCGACGTACGATACGTGCTACGATACCTTTATTTCCGTGACGTCCGGCCAATTTATCCCCTACTTTCAATTTACGTTTTTGTGCAATATAAACCTTAGCCAATTGTACAATTCCCGATGGCAACTCGTCACCTACAGTGATATTGTATTTCTTACGTTTAAATACTCCATATAAATCGTTATACTTAATAGAGTAGTTATGCAATAACAATTTCACCAGGTTATTTGTCTCCTCGTCTTTGGTCCAATCGGCCGGATTTAAGTCGACAAAACTCAATCTTTCCAGCACTTTAGCAGAAAACTTCACACCTTTTTTAATGACTTCTTCGCGGATAAGGGTATATACACCATTCGATGTTTGCCCATCCAAAATAGCCGTCATTTTTTCAACCATTTTCTTTTTCAGTTCGCCAAAGTATTTATCATACTCTTTTTCGAGTAATTCTACTTCGCGTTTTTCTTCGGCTTTTGCTTTTTTATCCTTCACAGAACGGGAGAACAATTTCTTGTCTACCACTACCCCATACATTGATGGTGGCGCTTTCATAGAAGCATCTTTCACATCACCGGCTTTATCACCGAAAATGGCACGTAATAATTTCTCTTCCGGAGTCGGATCACTTTCACCTTTAGGGGTAATTTTTCCGATCAAAATATCTCCGGGTTTCACTTCGGCACCGATGCGGATTACTCCGTTTTCGTCAAGATCTTTCGTTGCATCTTCAGATACATTTGGTATATCGGCGGTAAGTTCTTCCAGACCCATTTTGGTGTCACGAACTTCCATGATAAACTCGTCGATATGAATCGAAGTAAATAAATCATCTGAAACCACTCTTTCCGAAATCACGATGGCATCCTCGAAGTTATACCCTTTCCATGGCATGAAGGCCACTTTCAGGTTTCTTCCAATTGCCAATTCTCCATCTTCCGTTGCAAAACCTTCACAAAGCGGTTGTCCTTTCTTCACCTTCTGACCTTTGCGTACGCTTGGTCTCAAGGTAATGGAAGTACTTTGGTTGGTTTTACGGAATTTAATCAAATTATACGATTTCAAATCGTCATCGAAAGATACGATACGATCGTCATCGGTACGAATATAACGCACAGAAATAGTTGTTGCGTCTACATATTCCACCACACCATCGAATTCGGCATTAATAAGAATACGTGAGTCGCGGGCCACTTTTTCTTCCAAACCTGTACCCACGATTGGAGCTTCGGGTTGAAGCAGGGGCACGGCCTGGCGCATCATGTTCGATCCCATCAAGGCACGGTTGGCGTCATCATGTTCCAGGAAAGGAATCAATGAAGCGGCAATCGATGCAATCTGGTTTGGAGCTACGTCAATCAGGTCGACTTCATTAGGTTCAACTACCGGATAATCGGCTTCCTGACGAGCTTTAATACGATTATTAATAAGCTTATTATTCTTATCTAAATCCTCAATAGCCTGAGCAATGGTAGAGGTTTCTTCCTCTTCAGCACTTAAATAAATAGGTGCCTGGTCGGCGCGTACTTTCCCATTTTCAACCTTGTAATAAGGCGTTTCAATAAACCCGAGGTTATTGATTTTAGCATATACACTCAACGAAGAAATAAGACCGATATTTGGTCCTTCCGGTGTTTCTATGGTACATAATCTACCATAGTGTGTATAGTGCACGTCACGTACTTCGAAACCGGCACGTTCGCGGGAGAGTCCCCCGGGACCTAATGCCGACAAACGGCGTTTGTGCGTAATCTCGGCCAATGGATTGGTTTGATCCATGAACTGGCTAAGCTGGTTTGTACCGAAGAACGAATTAATAACTGAGGATAATGTTTTGGCATTGATTAGATCAATTGGCGTAAACACCTCGTTATCGCGCACATTCATACGTTCGCGGATGGTACGGGCCATACGGGCCAGACCCACTCCGAACTGGTTGTATAATTGTTCGCCCACTGTACGAACACGACGATTGCTCAAGTGATCGATATCGTCGACATTGGTACGTGAGTTAATCAGCTGAATCAAATGTTTGATAATGGCGATAATATCTTCGCGGGTCAATACACGTGTATCCATTGGGAAATTGAGTTCCAATTTCTTATTAATACGGTAACGTCCCACTTCGCCTAAATCATAACGTTTATCGGAGAAGAACAACTTATCCAATACGCCGCGTGCAGTTTCCTCATCTGGTGGTTCAGCATTACGCAGCACCCTGTAGACATGTTCCACCGCTTCAATTTCGGAGTTGGTGGTATCTTTTTGCAGGGTATTATAAATGATTTCAAAATCGCCGGAGTTTACATCTTCCTTATGAAGGATAATGTTTTTTACACCTGAATCGATAATGAGTTCAATATTATCTTTATCGAGAACGGTTTCCCTTTCGAGAACCACTTCATTTCTTTCAATAGAAACAACCTCACCCGTATCTTCGTCAACGAAGTCTTCGATCCAGGATTTCAATACGCGAGCAGCCAATTTACGGCCCACATACTTTTTCATGGTTGTTTTGCTTACTTTCACTTCATCAGCGAGGCCGAATATTTCCAAAATATCCTTATCGGTTTCATACCCGATGGCACGTAATAAAGTGGTAACGGGTAATTTCTTTTTACGGTCTATATAAGCATACATAACCGAATTGATATCGGTAGCAAACTCAATCCAAGAACCTTTAAAAGGAATTACACGTGCAGAGTACAATTTAGTACCATTCGCGTGACGGCTTTGTCCGAAGAAAACGCCGGGCGAACGATGCAATTGGGAAACGACTACCCTTTCGGCTCCGTTAATAACGAAAGTACCTTTAGGTGTCATATAAGGGATAGTACCCAGATATACATCCTGAACAATGGTTTCGAAATCTTCATGTTCGGGATCTGTACAATAAAGTCTGAGTTTTGCTTTAAGCGGAACGCTGTATGTCAACCCTCGTTCTATACATTCGTCGATGGAATAACGTGGTGGATCCACGAAATAATCGAGGAACTCGAGAACGAACTGGTTACGTGCATCCGTAATCGGGAAATTTTCCGAAAATACGGCAAAAAGTCCTTCATTAGTACGGTTTTCAGGAGTAGTTTCCAATTGGAAAAAATCCTTGAAAGATTTCAGTTGCAAATCCAGAAAATCCGGATATTCAGCCACGTTAGGAGCTGAGGAGAAACTGATACGATTTTGTTCTTTATTTTGAGCCAAGGCTAAATTATTTTTAGTTTAAAGCTTTAAAAAATTGCTATTGCAAAACACTATATTCTGCGCAGATTAGTTCGCCCTGCAATAGCAATTCAAGAATCTGTTTCATGGGATATTAAGCGCCATTCCCATAAACGGCAGAAGCTTCAATCCTATTTCAGGAAAGAAGCCCACCGATATTTTACCGGTAAACCGGAATTACTTTACCTCAACTTCGGCACCGGCTTCTGTCAACTGAGCTTTTACGTTCTCAGCATCTTCTTTGCTAACGCCTTCTTTAACCGGTTTTGGAGCACCGTCTACAAGTTCTTTAGCCTCTTTAAGACCTAAACCTGTGATATCTTTAACGATTTTCACAACGGCTAACTTGTTAGCACCACCGCTTTTAAGAATTACATCGAAAGATGTTTTCTCTCCAGCACCTTCGCCACCACCTGCGGCACCACCGCCGGCCATCATTACAGGAGCTGCAGCTGCAGGCTCAATTCCGTACTCATCCTTAAGGATAGTAGCTAGTTCATTTACTTCTTTAACTGTTAAGTTAACCAGTTGTTCCGCTAATACTTTAACGTCTGCCATTTTACTTTGATTTTAAAAAGTTGTTTTTAATTTAAATTGTTTTACGCGCCTCTTTCTTCAAGAGTTTTTACAAGGCCCGCGATTTTCTGACCTGCATTACCATTAAGGGCACTAATAACATTTTTCATCGGACTTTGTAGTAATGCGACAACGTCAGCAATCAACTCTTCGCGCGATTTCAAATTAACCAGTACGTCTAATTGTTCTGCACCTACATAGCATGATTCTTCTACGTAAGCACCTTTCAATTGTAACTTATCGGATGTTTTTTGGAAGCCTTTAATTAATTTAGCCGGAGAATTATTATTCTCTGACAACAACACTGCAGTGGCACCATGCAATTGAGCGAAAAGCGGAGAAAAATCTTTTCCCGATGCTTCCATTGCTTTTTGCAACAAGGTGTTTTTTACCACCAACATAGTAATGTTCTTATCGAAACACTCTTTACGTAGTTTATGGGTAACCTCAACAGTCATTCCTGCATAATCAGCCAAATATACTGCTCCCGGATTACTTAATGACTCCGTTAAACCGTCGATAACCTGCTTTTTTTCTTCTCTTGTCATAGCTTTATACGGTTTTAATTATGCTGAAAATTTTGATGCATCGATTTTAACTCCAGGGCCCATGGTCGTACTGATAAATACGCTTTTTACGTATGTACCCTTAGATGAACTCGGTTTCAATCGCATGATAGTAGTCATAAACTCCTGTACGTTCTCTACTATATTATTCGTAGAAAAAGATACACGACCAACCGTACTGTGTACGATACCTGTTTTGTCTACTTTAAAGTCGATTTTACCCGCTTTTGTATCGGTTACCGCTTTAGCTACGTCTAAGGTTACAGTTCCGGTCTTAGGATTCGGCATAAGTCCGCGTGGACCTAAAATTCTTCCTAATGTACCTACTTTACCCATAACGTTAGGCGTACAGATGATTACGTCAATATCAGTCCAACCTTGTTTGATCTTCTCGATATAGTCATCTAAACCCACTAAATCAGCACCCGCAGCTTTAGCCTCTTCTTCCTTATCGGGAGTACAAAGTACCAAAACACGAACGGTTTTACCAACTCCATGCGGAAGTTGTACTGACCCACGTACCATTTGATCTGCCTTACGAGGATCAACCCCTAAACGTACATTCACGTCTACTGACTCGTCAAATTTTACAAAGGTCATCTTTTTCAATAACTCAGCCGCCTCAGCAAGGTCATACGTCTTTGACGCATCTACCATAGCAATCGCTTTCTTTCTGTTTTTAGTCAATTTTGCCATGCTATTCCTCCCTTACTTTTTTACAGGGGCTTCGCCACCTTCTACGTTAACACCCATACTACGAGCAGTTCCGGCAACCATAGTCATCGCACTCTCAATAGTAAAACAATTTAAATCCGGCATTTTCTCTTCAGCAATTGCACGAACTTTGTCCCATGTAATGGTCCCTACCTTTTTTCTGTTTGATTCAGCAGAACCTACTTTCAGGTTCAAAGCCTCCTTAATCAGAACTCCTGCCGGAGGTGTCTTAACTACAAAGTCGAATGATTTGTCCGAATAAACCGTGATTAAAACGGGACAAACTTTTCCGGCTTTATCCTGGGTTCTTGCATTAAACTGCTTACAGAACTCCATGATGTTTACACCTTTGGCACCAAGAGCAGGTCCAACCGGCGGCGATGGGTTCGCTGCGCCTCCCTTAATTTGCAATTTAATCATTGCAGATACTTCCTTGGCCATCTATTATTTGTTTTTATGAATTACTAATTTATACTAACCTTCTTTTTCTACCTGAAGATAACTCAATTCAACCGGCGTCTTACGACCGAATATCTTAACCATTACCTTCAATTTCTTCTTCTCTTCGTTGATCTCTTCTATTACCCCACTCAAATTGTTGAAAGGTCCATCGGTTACTTTTACCGACTCACCCACTATAAACGGAATATACACATCTTCTACCGAATCTGCCATCTCATCCATTTTTCCTAATATACGGTTCAACTCCGTCTGACGCAAAGGAACCGGATTTCCACCCTTCTCTGCACCTAAAAAGTTTATAACTCCCGTCGTATTCTTAACAACATGAGGTAACTCACCCGTCAATACACATTCAATCAATATATAACCGGGATATAAAGAACGTTCTTTGCTGATTTTTTTCCCATTTCTTAATTGATATACCTTTTCTACAGGTACCAAAATCTGGCTTACTAAATCCGCTAAACCGGCACGTCTCACTTCCAAATCGATATAATCGCGCACTTTCTTCTCTTGCCCGCTTATCGCTCTTACTACATACCACTTCATTACTTTCTCACTCATCGCCTAATCCTCCTTATTATTGAAACAAATAATTATATACCTGCTCCAACATCGCTTTAAATCCTAAGTCCATCACAAATACAATCAATGCGATCAATAATGATGCGATTAATACTATAATCGAACTCGAAGTCAGCTCTGACCAGGTTGGCCAGCTTACTTTATTCAAAAGCTCATCATAGCTCTCTTTTACATATTGTACTACTTTCGACATGTTGTCTACTTTTTATTTGCACGGGCACCAGGATTCGAACCTAGATCAACGGTTTTGGAGACCGCTATTCTACCATTGAACTATGCCCGTAATTTTAAGAACTTATTTAGGGTAATAAAGGTGTACCGCGAGAAGCAGTACACCTCACCCTTATTTTTTATGCGATCGATTACTTGATGATCTCAATAACCTGACCTGCACCTACGGTACGACCACCTTCACGAATCGCGAAACGAAGTCCTTTATCCATAGCTACCGGTACAATCAATTTAACCGTAATGGTTACGTTATCACCAGGCATTACCATCTCACGTCCTTCAGGCAATTCAATCTCTCCTGTTACGTCAGTTGTACGTAAGTAAAACTGTGGACGATATTTGTTGTGGAATGGCGTGTGACGACCACCTTCTTCTTTTTTCAATACATAAACCTCTGCTTTGAACTCAGTATGCGGAGTGATACTTCCCGGTTTTGCAACAACCATACCACGACGTACATCTTTCTTATCAATACCACGTACCAATAATCCAACGTTGTCTCCGGCCTCACCTTTGTCCAACAACTTACGGAACATCTCTACTCCTGTACATGTTGTAGTCAATTTCTCATCTTGCATACCGATAATCTCTAATGGATCTCCTACGTTTACAATTCCTGTCTCAATACGACCTGTAACAACCGTACCACGACCAGTAATGGTAAATACGTCCTCAACAGGCATCAAGAAAGGCTTCTCGACATCACGTGGAGGAAGTGGAATGTATGAATCTACAGCTTCCATTAAGCTCATAATGGTCTCAACCCACTTCTCATCACCATTCAATCCACCTAAAGCAGATCCTCTGATAACAGGTGTATTATCACCATCAAAGTTATAGAAACTCAATAATTCGCGAATCTCCATTTCTACTAAATCCAACAACTCCGCATCATCAACCATATCCACTTTGTTCATGAATACTACGATACGAGGTACACCTACCTGACGTGCAAGAAGGATGTGCTCACGAGTTTGGGGCATAGGTCCATCTGTAGACGCAACCACCAAAATTGCACCGTCCATCTGAGCTGCACCCGTTACCATGTTCTTAACATAGTCGGCGTGACCCGGACAGTCAACGTGCGCATAGTGACGATTTGCTGTCTCATACTCAACATGCGATGTGTTGATGGTAATACCACGCTCTTTCTCCTCAGGAGCATTGTCAATTGAATCGAATGAACGCGCTTGTGACAAACCTTTGTCTGCCAATACTTTTGTAATCGCCGCGGTTAAGGTAGTCTTACCGTGGTCAACGTGTCCAATTGTACCAATGTTTACGTGTGGTTTGGACCTGTCAAATTTTTCTTTTGCCATTGTTTTGCAATTTTAATAGTTGTTTTTCTTATATCAATAACCTCGAGCCGTTGAGCAGATTTGAACTGCCGACCTCTTCCTTACCAAGGAAGTGCTCTACCCCTGAGCTACAACGGCCTGAAACACTTTTAGACGGGATAACCCGCCGAAAGTGGGGCTTTCATCACTGAAAGCTTTGAGCGGAAGACGGGATTCGAACCCGCGACATCTAGCTTGGAAGGCTAGTGCTCTACCAGCTGAGCTACTTCCGCTGGTTGGTGGGAGGGACAGGATTCGAACCTGTGAAGGTATAAACCAGCGGATTTACAGTCCGCCCCAGTTGGCCGCTTTGGTACCCTCCCAACATTTATTCTCGAGCCGATGAAGGGACTTGAACCCCCGACCTATTGATTACAAATCAATTGCTCTACCAACTGAGCTACATCGGCTTATCCCGTTTAATCGGGCTGCAAATGTACAAATTTTATCCTACCTGCAAATAGTAAACTCACTTTTTTCTCTTTTTTTTTCAAAATTATCTGATTCTCAACCCCATTTTTTTTTACTTAACGCATTCTATCCCCTATTTCGTCGCGACTTATGGTAACAATTATCGACTTTCCATCCGGACTATTATTCGGATTCTGCGTACTGAATAAATCTGCTAATAACCGCTCCATCTCAACCCTGCTCATCGGAACCCCGCGACGTAAGGCCATCCGCTTGGCTATCCGGCTTATTATCCGCTCTCTCATCATGTCTTTGTCGGATTTACTATGCTTCCAATTCTCTAACATCTCGTCAAATAATCCCTTTATATCGCTTATCTCCCCGCCCGCAGGTACACCCCGAACAATTATACTCCCCCCTCCAAATAATTCTACATCAAATCCCAATTCCACCCATAAGGGCATTAAAGCCTGAACACCCTCATATTCCCCCGCCTTATACTCTAATACGGTCGGGAACATCTCCTGCTGAACGGATACTTTTTGATGCTGTATCCGCTCTTTGTAACGCTCATACAATATCCGATAATGCGCCCTGTGCTGGTCTATGATGACTAATCCCGATTTTAAACTGGTGATTATATAACTGTTTAGCCACTGAAAGGATGGAGCCCTGTGCTCCTCATATCCACCATCTACAAATGGAACCTCTACACTCCCCTCAAAACTATCGAAGGAACCGGGCTTATAGATACTTTCCCAACCTTCTATGGATTGCTTTGCCTCCTTTTGCCCATAATTTCCCCCATCTTTGCCCGATTGACTCTTCTTCTCCTCGTCAAACGGATTGTAACTCGGATTGAACCCCACACCGGGTAAACTCAATTCGGATAAGGGCTTCTGAAACGGCAAATCAAAGCTTACATCCCGCTCAAAATCCATGCTCGGTGCAATGTTAAACTTGCCCAATGCCTTTTTTACCGAACTTTGTATTATATGGTAAATGATGCGCTCATCACTGAATTTTACTTCTGTCTTCTGAGGATGTATATTGATGTCTATCTCCCGGGCATCTACACTCAAAAATAAGAAAAATCCCGGTCGCATATCTTTCTGTATCATGCCCTCAAAGGCACTGTCTACCGCATGCTTTAAAAATGGACTCCGTATGAATCGCTTGTTGGCAAAGAAAAATTGCTCCCCGGCCGTCTTTCGCGCAAATTCAGGCTTCACTATAAAACCCTCTATTTTTATTATGTCGGTCTCTTCGGATACAGGCACCAATCGCTCATTGTAAGACTTCCCGTATAAATCTACTAAACGCTGACGCAAATTGCCCGGCTCTAATTTGTGAACCAATTGCTCGCCATGAACCAACTCGAATTTTATCTCGGGATGGGCTATGGCTACTCGCTCAAACTCTTCTATTATATGCTTGCTTTCGGTAAAATCGTTTTTTAAAAACTTCCTCCGTGCAGGCACATTGTAAAACAAACTCTTTATGCTGATTACCGTACCCGGATTCATACTGCAGGCCTCCATGCTCACGATTTCACTGCCCTCTATGCGAACCAGTGTACCCGAACTCTCTTCCTTGCGACGGGTCTTTAACTCTACTTTCGCAATCGCAGCTATGGACGCTAAAGCCTCGCCCCTAAATCCCTTGGTCTGTATGTTGAATATATCGTCCGGGTCTTTTATCTTCGATGTCGCATGACGCTCAAAACACAAACGCGCATCCGACTCACTCATGCCTTTGCCATTGTCTTGTACCATCATCAACGACTTACCGCCGTCTTTGAATACCAATCGAATGGAATCGGCACCCGCATCTATCGCATTTTCTAATAACTCTTTTACCGCAGCAGCAGGCCGCGATACAACCTCACCCGCAGCAATACGGTTGGCTACCGCATCCGATAAAATCTGAATCTCATTCTCCAATGCAATCTTCTCCCTTGCTTTTTCCCTTTTTCCTTATTTTTATGCCATGCCTACCGGTCCGCCAAAATTCATCGGTATGCCCGGAGGTGCGTCGTTGATGTCTGTTATCTCTCCATGCTGAGCCTCAAAACGCGCAATGTTCTCCTGCATTATATGCATCAGTTTCTTGGCATGCTGTGGTGTCAATATTATGCGACTCTTTACTTTCCCTTTGGGAATACCCGGCATGATTTTTATAAAATCTAAGATGAACTCCGCATTGCTATGTGATACTATGGCCAAATTGCTATATATACCCTCCGCCACTTCTTCGGTCAACTCAATGTTGATCTGCTGCTCTTGATGTTTGTCTGACATATCTGCTTCTTTTTCTTCGTACAAAGATATACATTTGTTTTTTTATCTCTTTTCGCTTTTATTAATTTTGACGCATGACGATTTCTTCTATAATTCATTGCCTGCACAATTGGGCTAATCCAAGCCTTCAGGAATCTTACGATAATGCCGGACTAATCTGTGGTAACCCCAATCAACAGGTAACACGCATTTTGGTCTGCCTCGACGCCACTGAGGCCGTTGTAGATGAAGCTATTCGCAAAAATGCCGAACTCATCGTTGCACACCACCCCATTGTGTTTAAAGGTTTGAAACGATTTACCGGAAATTCTTATGTCGAAAAAACGCTAATCAAAGCAATTAAAAATGATATCGCAATTTTTGCTATTCATACCAATCTCGATAATATCGAAAGCGGAGTAAATGCCGAAATCGCCAATAGATTAGGTATTGTCAATCCCCGAATCCTTAGTCCCAAAAATCAACTCCTCTATAAATTGGCCGTTTTTGTGCCTAAACAAAATGCCGATAATCTCGCCAATGCCATGTTCCTCGCCGGAGCCGGACGTATCGGAAATTATGACCGTGCTTCCTTCAGGTCGGAAGGTATAGGCAGCTTCAGACCCGGACCTAAGGCTAATCCACACCTGGGAAAAGTAGGAACTACTGAATATGTGGAGGAATTGAAACTGGAAATGCTGGTCGAAAAACACCTGCTGAATTCCGTTATCAACGCCATGATCCAAAATCACCCCTATGAAGAAGTTGCATATGATTACTGGGAACTGGAAAATGCGCATGCCCAAATCGGAAGCGGAATGATAGGCGAACTACCCTCCGAAATGCCACTGCTTTCTTTTTTGACTTTGCTCAAAGAAAAATTTAATCTCCAAATGGCAAAATATACAGGCAATCCCAATAAAATGGTGAAAAAAGTGGCCTTCTGCGGTGGCAGCGGCTCCTTCCTTATTCCCTACGCTCTGAAACAAAATGCCGATTTATTTCTGTCTGCCGACTTCAAATACCACGAATTCTTCGACGCCGAAGATAAAATGACTATCGTGGATATGGGACATTACGAAAGCGAACAGTTTACGGTCGACTTAATTATGCGAAAATTGCAAGCCCAATGCGATGGAATCGAAATTCTGCCTACTGAGATGAATACAAATCCCGTTTCTTATTTTTTAGGATGATTTCTTTCCCACGCACCCATATTCCGGCCTTAATCACCCTGCTCCTCTCCCTGGGCTTTATGATCCCGGGATGGATTTTGCCTTTTATGCATGTACGCGCCGAGGTGAATATGCTGTTTTTCAATTCCGAAATATGGAACGAAACCCGAAGCATCTTCGGAACTATTTCTGATTTGTATGAAGGCCATTTCTTTTTGGCTGCATCGCTCCTCCTATTTTTTGGTATTTGTATCCCCATTGCCAAAAATATTGCACTGCTTTTTCTGATTTTCTCGAATAAAAATTATCCACGCTTACTTTTCCTGATAAACCAACTTAATAAATGGGCTATGGCCGACGTTTTTGCCATAAGTATTCTTATTTCTTTTCTTGTTTTTAAATCTATGTCCTCTGCCGATCTGGCTTTTCAGGTCGAACTAAAATCCGGGTTTTATTGCTTTGTGGCCTATGTTATTTGTGGAGGCATTGCGAGCGGACTTCTACCGAAAAGTCCATCCGATAAGTCCTGATTTTTATCGGCATTTTTCTAATTTTTAATATGTATTTTTGTCCTGATGAATCGATTTATTTTAATATTGAGCGGACTCCTACTGGGTCTGATGACTTGGAATGCTTGCGGAAATAAAACTAAGCCCGAAATAAAAACAGGCATTAATGATACCCTGACCGGATTGCATAATCTCGACTTATTGATCGAAGAAAATCCCAATGATCCCGAAAATTATTTCGCAAGAGCCCAATATCATTTTCAGGCCGAAAACCCCATGTCTGCTGTCGCCGATTGCCAAAAAGCCATTTCGCTCGATAGCACGAAAGCCAATTATTATATTTTATTGGGCGACCTGAATTTTATTCTTCGGAAAATGGAGGAAACTAAAATCTGCTTTAAAAAAGCAATCGACCTCGAACCGGATAATGTGGAAGCGCTTATGAAATTTGGGGAATTTAAACTCTACTTACAAGATTATGATTCTATGTTCCTATTCGTAAACAGAGCCCTCAGAAACGATCAGTATAATAGTAAAGGTTATTTTCTGAAAGGTATTGCTTATGCCGAAATGGGCGATACCAATTCAGCCGTATCCAGCCTTCAAACTTGTGTAGAAATTGATCCCGAATATTTTAATGCCTATATGCTACTGGGTACAATTTTTACGGCAAAAAGAAATCCGGTGAGTATTTCGTATTACCAAAATGCCATAGATATTAATCCCACTAAACCCGAAGCTTATTACGGATTGGCCTATTATTTCCAGGAAAATGGGAATCCACGAGGGGCCATTAATACCTACCAATCTATGCTAAAGGTCTCTCCCGATAATCCTTCTGCTCTGCACAATATTGGCTATGTCTATTTGTTCGAACTAAATGAAAAGGATAGCGCCATTATCTATTTCGACAAAGCGATTCGCAAGGATGTAAGATACCTCAATGCCATTTATCACAGAGGCTATGCATACGAATTGAAAGGAAATAAAGTGGCAGCAAAAACAGATTATGAAGCCGTATTGCGTATGGACGAAAATTACCGCCTTGCTCAATCCGGACTTAAGCGGGTGAAATAATAAATTTTTTCCGAAATCGCTCCTTTCGCCTTATCTTTGCACCATATTTACAAATTATGCCAAATTATTTTAAACTTATATTATCTGCTTTGCTTTTAGCAGGCTCTGTTGCCTGGTTTATTGCCGGCGATATCGGATGGGGTATCATCATGATCTTTTTTGCTGCCATTCCGGTTATTTTCTTTTTCTTCAATGAATTTCTCCTCCTTGCTCTTTGGAAATTGAGAAAACAAAATACCGAATCTGCAGGAAAATGGCTTACTAAAATCAAGAATCCGGATACTCAACTGCATAAAGCACAACGCGGATATTACTATTATCTCACGGCTATTTGTTCTGCCGAAAAAGGAATCGGGCAAACCGAATCGCTTATGAAAAAAGCCTTATCGCTCGGTCTGCGTTTCGACCACGATAAAGCCGTAGCTTATGTGAACCTTGCCGCAGCTGCTCTAGCGAAAGGACGTAAACCCGAAGCCGAAAAATATCTTGCCGAGGCTAAAAAAATGGACAAAGCCGGCATGGTCGAAGACCAAATTAAGTACATGAAACAACAAATGAAAAAGGTCCAAAACCAACCGGGAGGCTATTTCAATCCCAATATGCGCAGAAGATAAAAGCGCTTGAATTGCTTCTTTTTTTATTTTTCTCCCATTTCAAAAAGGCCACCCTTTTTAAGATGATCTTTTGAAAACCTAACAAAAAACGCTATTCTATTTTTACAAATCCTTGCGATACTATTATCTCTCTATCGTTTTGTAGCTGTAGTACATAGAAACCGGACTTGAGACTGCTTATGTCTAAACAGGCATCTTTTCTCAATTCGGCCTGTATCCATACTTTCCCATTAATGTCATATACCTTTGCTTTATAATTTTCATTTGCCAATAAATTATCTACATAAAGCTGATTACTAGCCGGATTAGGATAAATACTTAATTGAGGACTTAGGACTTCAGAAATACTAGTGGTATATGATAAACAATTAAGTTGATTATTTATGTACCTGCTTTTCACATCTAGCATTTCTTGTTTATTCTTTTCTAAAAGTTGAGGTATACTTAAATTTTGGTCTTGGGTTGTAATAAACGCAAAAAGAATACTTAATTTTTCATTAGGTCTTAATGTTTGAGGAATACCAGCAATAGTAGCTCGATAATCATTCGGTGTTGCATGTGTTCCATAGCCATCTATATCTTCCATTGTCCAATAAAATGGATAATTAGGAACTTCCATTCCATAATAAGTAGGATCCGAGTCGCCTTGATACATAAAACGAGTTCTTCCGTAACCTAATGTAGAATCAATTCCAAAGCCTCCATAATACTTAGGGGTACCATTAGCCCAATTCCCTCTATTAATATTATATAGTTCAAGCGCGTTAGTAGGTTGTGAATTAACTGATTGAATAGCATTGTTAACCAAAGCAGAACTATACAATAAATTTCCTGTAGATTGATTATTGATACTTAATATTGATATACTTTGCACAGGAGTATTGCTATAATAAGAAGTTGAATCGTTGCAGTTATCATCTTCTGTTGAATTATAGGCCTGTACCCCATTAGACTCCACTTGAGTTCTGAAATAATCATCTATTGCACATCCTATGTCAAAATCTAATAATAATCCACATTGCAATTCTTGATACGTTCTTAAGTTTCTATTAAAAATCTCAAATTCAGCAAAAATGGTTCTATTAATGGGAGAACTTGAAGGAGTAGAACTACAACCAAACAAAGAAGCCCTAATTTCTAGCCCCATTCCATTATTTTGGTAATTCCCCATATCATTATAAATCCAACGCAACATTTGGCTTCCTTTTATCATTGGATAATCACCGTCATGAGGGTTATAAAAACCATCATTATTCATATCATGAAAAGGTGATAAATTATTATCATAACCGAGTGGTCCATTTGCTGGCCAAGTAAGAAAACTTGGTTTAATCTGATAATTTGACCAAGCAGCCCCTCCTTGATAATAGGCTTGTATAAACTCATTTATATCAGTTTCGCTTATACTCCAAATTTGTTTATACTGATTATGATTCGTAGTATCGAGATTCCCATCTATACTTAAGGGACCATCAATCACAGGCACACTAAATGAAAAATTATTAAACGCATGTATGTTTGATGTTGCACTATCCTTACCCGTAACATTAAACGTAGAGAAGTATATAGTAGAGGTTGAAGAATTTTTGGGAAAAGAAAAATAATTAGAAGGCATAAACTTCTGAGCAAACAGATAATTATTAAAAGTTTTACTGACTTCTATATTATTTGCATCAAATACAACTGGCACCTGAGTATTCGCTGGAATATTCGTTATGAAAATCAGTAAGAATATAAGCGTTGATGTATGTTTCATAATTTTTTTTTTCAAATGTAGATCTTAATTGAATTTTAAACAATGACAGATTTTCTAGTTTGTGGAATTGAAATCGAATATGAATTCAATGCCCGATATTATTTTTACCATCACTTCAAGCGGATGTGTAGATACGGCCTAGGATACCATTTATGTATATCTGTCCATAGAGGTAGAGATTCCGAATATATTCACGCCCAATAGCGAACAGAACAACGATACTTGGGGCATTAAAATCAATGTGCCGGACAGTATAGATATACAAATATTTAATCGCTCTGAAGAGATAGTTTTACACAAAAAAGAAGCTATTACAGCGCCCGGTTTTATTCCCATTTGGGATGGAGGCGAGCATGTAGGTGGGGTGTATTATTATGCGTTAGACTCTCTACTCCATTTGAGAAAAAGAGAATTAGTGGGCATGTTACATAGGTGAGGTAGCTAAAATTTCTGCTGCGCTACACTGAACATCGACTCATTTGCGTAGCTCAGCTTCGCAATACGCCCATATTCCACGGCTTGCAGAAATCATTTTAAAAAGAAAAACTCCCTTATTTTTAAGACGAATAATACCCCTGCACAAAAGCCAAAACCCGTTTTTCAAAACCCAATTCTTCTTTAATAATGCGGGTTTTTATACGTATATAAATAGCAGGAAAATCCGCAGGTAGTAGATTTTTTATACGGACATAGTCCTTCTCTGTGAATAATACATAATCGAATTTCTTCTGATTGTATAGGTCTATAATTTCATGTATATCGGTCGTACTAAAATTATGATGATCTTTATATAGCATAGGCAATGCCGATATTCCAATTTGTGCCAAATAACGGATCAATGGAGACGGATTGGCAATACCACTAACCAACAAGACATTGGCAGACTCCAACTCCACCCCTTCTCCATAGAAATTGTAAAACCCCCCATATTGAATCTGACTAAAAAAGACCGGCGTCTCATCGAATTCCAAATAGTTTTCTATTTCCTGCAAAATAGTATTGGGAGCGTGCTCCGGCACTTTTGTTACCACTTGAATATCGCTTCGGAATCGAGCCGAATCGGGTTCTCTGAAATTCCCGGCCGGCAATAATAAACGCATGGAACGCATATCATCATAAGTCCACAACAACAAATAATAAGCGGCTTTTAATCGTCTATGCTGAAATGCATCATCGCATATTATCACAAATTTCCCTTCCGGTTTATATATGGCCACGATTTGCTCTATACCCCTTACCCTGTTCTCACAAACAAAGACATTTGTATCGGGATATTTATATTTAATCTGCAAAGGCTCATCCCCCACCAATAAGGCATCTGAATCGGCCTCTACTTTCAAAAAACCTTTCGATTTACGACCATAGCCCCGGCTCAAAACAACAGGCTCGAACCCGTTCTTTCTATACAACCTAATCAAATATTCAACCATCGGTGTTTTACCACTCCCCCCTGTACTCAAATTTCCAACAACTAAAACCGGAAATTGAAATGCAGTAGAAGCAAGAATTCCCCTGTCATACAAGAAATTCTTTATCCATACCAAAGCGCCAAATACTAAAGAAAATGGAAGAAGAAGCCGTCTTATCCAAACCATACTGATATATTTTCCCATTTTAATCCGATTGCAAAGTACATAATCTATTCCTTTATTCGAATGCATTCTTTCGTATTTCAGCTATTCAAAAGCTAATATTTCTATCTATCTTTGCCTTATGAAAGTAGCCTTTTCCCCGCCGAGAATCGACGACAAAATTGTTCAGGAAGTTAGCGAAGCCCTACGTTCGGGGTGGATAACAACCGGACCGAGAACCAAATTGTTGGAAGAAAAAATAACCCAATATTGCGGAAATAAAAAAAGCCTTTGCCTCAATAGCGCCACTGCCGGATTGGAATTGATGCTGCGCTGGTTTGGGGTGAAAGAAGGCGATGAAGTCATTGTTCCCGCCTATACCTACTGCGCCTCGGCAAATGTAGTGGTGCATTGTGGTGCAAAAGTGGTTTTTGTGGATGTATCTGCGGATGATTTTAATATGGATATCGAAAAAGTAAAAGCCGCCCTAACCGAACGTACTAAAGTCATAATTCCGGTTGATTTTGCCGGTTGGCCTTGCGATTATGATGCATTGAATGCATTGGTGCGCCAAGATTCTGTGCGAGCTTTATTTAAACCCCAAAACGAAGTACAAAAACAACTCGGACGCATTATGATACTGGCAGACGCAGCGCATAGCTTCGGTGCTTCCTATAAAGGTAAAACCAGCGGAGCCCTTTGTGATGTTTCGGTATTCTCTTTCCACGCCGTTAAAAACCTTACAACCGCCGAAGGTGGAGCTGTAGCCCTGAATTTTGAAGAACTGGATAATGATGCCATTTATCAAACCCTGAACCGTATGAGTCTCCACGGCCAAAGTAAAGACGCCTTAGCGAAATTTAATGCCAAAGGAAATTGGGAATATGACGTATTGGAAGCCGGGTATAAATGCAATATGACCGATATTCATGCCGCAATCGGACTCGTGGAAATTGAACGCTATAAAAACGAAACACTACCCTACCGCAAAAGAATTTTCGACTTTTATGCTGCTTGCCTGAGCGAACATGAATGGGCTATTATTCCACCCTTCGAAAATGATTCCGCCGAATCTTCTTATCACGTATTTGCATTGCGCATTAAACAGGTAACGATCGAACAAAGAAATGCCATCTTGCAAAAAATATTCGACAAGGATGTAAGCGTAAACGTACACTTTAAACCCGTACCCATGATGACCGCATACAAAAATGCCGGATACGATATTAAGGATTACCCACAAGCCTATCAGAATTTTGCCTGCGAAATTTCTTTGCCTGTCTTTTTTGGTATGACACACGAGGAAATGAATTATGTTATGGATGTCCTCATAGAAAGTGTTGAAGACGTATTAGGTATAGTGCATGAAGAGATTGTTTGATATCCTGTCCGCTTCGGTCGTACTCCTGCTTTTTTCACCGCTCCTGCTGCTGATTGCATGTATTATTCAATTCGGAAGTAAAGGCGGCATTTTTTACCGTCAGGAAAGAATAGGAAAAAATGGGAAAATTTTCCGGTTGTATAAGTTTCGTACCATGCGCCCCAATAGCGATAAAGGCAGCCTCATAACCATAGGCGGACGAGATCAACGCATTACTAAGGAAGGCTATTTTCTTAGAAAATATAAACTCGACGAACTGCCCCAACTTATCAATATTCTGAAAGGCGAAATGAGTGTGGTGGGACCAAGACCCGAAGTGAAAAAATATGTAGACCTCTATACCGAAACGCAAAGAAAAGTCCTCGACGTAAAACCCGGACTTACCGACTGGGCCAGCATTTCTTATATAGACGAAAATGAGATCCTGGGCAAAAGTCCAAACCCCGAAAAAACTTATATTGAAGAAATCATGCCGGCTAAATTGGCTCTGAATTTAAAATATATTGAAGATATCAGCCTGCTTACGGATCTGAAAATTATATTCCTTACTTTCTTTAAAATATTTCGTCGATCGTAGCTGATATAGCTTTGGTATAGAAAAAATTCTTTTCTTTACTTATGATTTTTCTTCTTCACACGTTGATTGTACTTGGCTCTATTTATGTAGGAGTCAGACTGAAAGGGATTGGACTCGGACTCATGGGCGCCCTGGGTACGCTTGTTCTCATTTTTATTTTTGGAATGCAACCCGGAAGTCCACCCGTTGATGTAATGCTCATTATTATTTCGGTCGTATTGGCTGCATCGGCAATGGAGGCCGCCGGAGGTATAAAGCTTTTATTGAAAATAGCCGAAAAAATCATGCGCTCTAATCCGCGTTTTATCACCTTCCTCGGCCCTATGACTACCTATATTTTTACCTTATTTGCCGGAACTTCTCATATTATTTATGGCTTATTGCCCATTATATCCGAAATATCTGTACACCATAAAACCCGCCCCGAAAGGCCATTAACCATGTCGGTGATTGCATCGCACCTGGCTATTACGGCTAGTCCCGTTTCTGCCGCAACCGCCGCTATGGCCACTATTATTAGTCCCTCCGGATTTGGTTTAAAAGAGATTTTCCTCATTTGTATTCCCTCTACTTTTCTAGGCTCACTTATTGGCATTTTGTTTATGTGGAATAAAGGCAAAAGTTGGGATAAAGACCCCTTACTTCAAAAAATGAGCCTAAAGCAACCCCATGAGGAACAAGTCCAAATCAATATGGATCCCACAGCCCGAAAATCGGTACTTATCTTCGCATCGGCCGTATTGGGCGTTTCTTTTTTCGGATTATTTCCGCATTTTTTGCCCGAATTTACCGACGCAAACGGAGCGGTTATTTCTATTAAAACCCCTGTTTTGATCGAACTTATCATGCTGGGTGCAGCCGGAATTATCCTTCTTCTTTGTAAAAAAAAACCGGGCGATATTTCCCATTCTCCCGTCTTCAAAACCGGTATGGAAGCCATGATCTCTATATTCGGAGTCGTTTGGCTTACCGATACTTTTCTCATGCATAATATGCCTCATATCAAAAGCCTGCTGTCGGATTGGGTTCAAGCTTACCCCTTTATGTTTGTGGGCGCTTTGTTTATTTTCAGTGCCATAATTTTTAGTCAGGCCGGCACCACGAAAGCCCTCATGCCCCTTGGTATTGCACTGGGCATTCCCGCTCCTTTGCTTATTGCCATGTTCCCCGCAGTAAACGGCGACTTCGTTATTCCCGGTTATCCTACCCTTGTAGCAGCTGCAAATTTTGACAGAACAGGCAGTACACGCTTCGGAAAATATATGTTTAACCATAGTTTTATGCTGCCCGGATTGGTCTCTATAGGGGCAACCGTACTTATCGGTTTTCTGCTGAGCAGACTCATTTAATGCTTAATACATTCCGTTTACTCCGGCTCCATACAAGGCAAAATCATATTTCACCGGATCTTTCGGATCCCATTCCAATAATGCCTTTTGCAACTCTTCTACGGCCTTTCTATCATCTGTTGTACGAGATAATAATCCCCATTTTCGCGCTACCCTTCCGCTATGTACATCCAATGGCGGCATCAATGCATGCATGGGAATTTGTTGCCAAATACCAAAATCTACGCCTGCATCATCTCTACGTACCATCCAACGTAAATACATATGCAAACGCTTGGCCGCAGAACCCTTGCGCGGATCTGAAAAATGCTTCCCGGTACGCAGCATATGCGGATAGGAAAAGAAAATATCTCTCACTTTTCCCAAAGCCTCATTCATCTGCCCCTTTTCTTTATAGGCCTCATTAAACAACGTCTCCAGGCCTCCTTTATGTTTATATATTTCGCTCAAAGCATGAAGAAAATACAATGCATCATCTCCATTAAAGGTGCGGTGCACAAAACCTAAAAATGGCTTTAAATCGGCAATGCCATGATGCAATAAAAAATCGTGCGGCGCATTGTCCATATACTGCATCCATTTCTTCGCATTCGATAAAATGGTTTTTCTTTGCCCCCAAGCTATAGTTGCCGCAATAAATCCCGCTATTTCTATGTCCTCTTTTTTGGAAAATAAATGCGGAATGGAAATGGGATCTTCCTCGATAAAAGCTGGCCGATTATAGAGTATTACGGCCTCTTCGGCAATTTGTTTGTACTTATTTCTCGCCATGCAATACAGCCGAAATATCAGGTCTGAAATAATCCGGCCCTTTTAATACTTTGCCGTCGGCTCTATAAATGGGCTTTCCGTCTGCTCCGAGCTTACTCATATTACTGCGGTGTATTTCATCGAAAACGGCTTCTATTTTATGCTGAAGTCCGTGTCTCAACATAGTGCCGCAAAGTATATAGAGCATATCTCCCAAGGCATCGGCAATTTCTACCAAATCTTTATTCCTGCAAGCCTCTAAATATTCTTCATTTTCTTCTCGAATAAGCTCATACCGCAACATGGCAGCTTCCAAGCCTAAATCGGCAAGGGGACTTTCGTTATTCTCTATTCCAAAGGCTTCATGAAATTCTTTCACAGCCGCAATTTGCTTCATTAATATTTCTCTACTCATTTTTCAAATATCTATCTATTAATTTCGAAAATGCCGTAAGAAAAGCCCCATGTGTATGCCTTCCAAATACGGTATGCCCCCCTTCATAGGCTTGTACCAAATACTCATGATAGGTTGTGCAATAACCGAAATAGGTATTGGCATAGGAGGAAATGATGACTTTCTCTACGCCTTTATTTTTCAATTTTTCCAAACACAAATCCCGTAAAATTTGTCCCGCCCGGGTTGTAATTTCTCCCGGAAATCCAATCACCGCCGTATGTCCCATTTGCACCAATTGCACAGGAAGTATGGTGGGCGTCCAGGGCAAATTGTCGAGCAAACCCCTATCCTTATGCCAAAACAAACCTTGTACGGTCTTTTCTAAGGGCGCAGCAAAACGCAGCTTTTCTAAATTCGTTGTTCCCGCAATTTTGCCCTCTGCCGATTCCAATACCATAACTTTGGGAAATTGAAAATGCTCGGGTTTAATCGGCTTGAACCAGTTGGAAACCATATTTCCGAGCGATTTGGGTATGCCCGGCCCGTCTACCGGCGTGCCTTGTATAAAGGCCATTCCATGAGCGGGACTCACAGAACGAGCTGATGCCTCCCCATTTGCAAAACGCTCATCAAGCGGATAATCTATAAACTGAACATGCTCCAACGCAGAAGCAATTTGATCCGGACCCATAGGATAATCGGGATTTTGTCGAAAAGAACTATAGGCTATTTCATATTGCATTTTCCCATTTTTCTTGGCATTTTGCAATTGAATTGCCGGCTTCTTAATCAGCTTCTGACCCGGCCCATGATAATTGGGTGAAACGTCTCCGGTAAACTGTTGCGCAAATATGGCCACAAATCCATTGCCCATTTTCTGCTCCAGTTCATCAGCGGCAAACCCTTTATTGTCGTAACAAATTTTATTGAAATTATTGCCGCAACTGGTCGGATGCACCCCAAACCAATTCATCTGAAAGAGCGGACTATTACTCTGCTTATCGTAAATATTCCATACATCCATTTTGCGTTCGAATGCCAAATGTGTCTCTTTCTTGGTATATGAAGGCATATCCGGATTATTCAAATAGGCTTCTAAACTTCGGTTATATCCAACGGGAATTTCCGGATCTATCTCTATACAATGCTGTTTTAAAACTATTTCTTTTGTGGATTGAAATGCCATACGAGCAGATTTAATACAGGCTTCCACAATGGCATCCTGAACATGCTGTTTGAATCCGACTATGGTGAAATTATAAAAAGGAAATCGCGTATAACCACCGGGAGCACTATGGGTATGCTGTGCTACCATCATCGTATTCGATTCGTTTAATTCAGGGATTCCGCATTCGGCCAAAAAACGAGCTTTTAATTCGGGAAACATTAATCCCACTTCCACATGCACATAACAAAAATAAGACCCCTCATCACTACAAAATAATGCTGTGCGCACATGTATATCGGTTTCTTTCCCCTCCACCTTATTCGAGGATTGACCATAACCCAGAAGCCCCTGCCCCATTACCTCATCTCCAAACTCAATTATAACCTTAGATGCAGCCCCTTTCATTAAATATTTTTGGTTAGTGATTTTACTATTTTGAAATTACTGAAAAACTCTTTGGCAATAACCCGTATAAATGTATACCCCGGAATGGCCATTATCATGCCGGCTATGCCACCCAAACTGCCCGCTATAATAATTACCAAAAAGAGTTCTAAAGGATGGGCTTTAACCGATTTAGAAAAAATAATCGGCTGAAATAATACATTATCCAGTATTTGAGTCACCGAATACACAATCAATAACTTGAAAATCAGAGGCAAAGATTCCGCATAAAAATCAACCGGAATATTGTATGTAATGGCAAGTAATATGCCAAAAGCCGAACCAATAATGGGACCTAAATAAGGAATAATATTAAAAAATCCGGCCGCAATTCCCATGGTTATAGCTAAAGTGAAAGGCAAACCACATAAAAGCGCACCAAGTGTAACACAAAAACTGATAAGAAATAATTGTATGGAAATACCAATAAAATAACGCGTAAGTAATTGACGACTGTCGCGGATTACATTTTTTACCTGATCCTCATAACGAGTAGGTGTAGCCGATAATATAGACTTATAGAACAAAGTATTATCGCGCAAAAAGAAATAAGTGATGAAGGAAATGGAGAAAAAAGCCACACCCAAATCGCCCAGGAAACCAAAAACCGTTCCGAATATATTACTGAAACGCTCCAGTTGAACCAGATTCGAAATTTCTGTTTGTATATATTCTTCCAGACTTACATTATTATTAAAATGTATATTTTTCGACTCTAACCAACGCACCAAACTGTCTATAGGTTCCTGAAGTGAGGTAAGCAGCGCTGCACTGTCGACCTGACTAAACCCTTGAACTGTACTGCCTATTAAGGGGATAACCATTAGAGCCGAACCTATGATTATTAACCACATAAATAAGAGAGTCGCAGCCGCATTAAACCATTCCGGGAATTTAAATTTCCCTATATGTACCCTGTCGAGCAAATTCATCAAAGGCTTTCCAATCAGAGATAAGACAACCGAAATAAGTATATAGGCAACGAGATCTAAAAAATACCATAATACATATAATACTGCCGCAATCGACAGACTTACAATTATCCACCTCAATACCCTGTTCACAGTTATTTCAGGGGCTTGGGGACTTGTATTCTGATCTATATTTCTTTCCGGTTCCATAAAACAAAGCTAATTTTTTTCTATGGAATTACCTATGACCTTATTCAGCGTTTCTGCATGCAAATGATGACCACCTTCAAAACGAAGCCACTTATGTTTGGGATACAAGTCAGCCATACGCTTTCTTATTTCATCGATGTCGATTTCATTTTCTAAAAAAGGATCCCGGCTGCCGTTCACTACATACAAACAGCTCGAAGACAAGCGTTTTTGTAGTATGTCCTCTGAAATATCGACAGGCATAGATCCGGCCCAAACAACAACTTTTGCCGCATGTAAGGCCGATTGAAAATACCAACGCAAAACAACCGGCACCCCTTGCGAAAAACCCAAAATATTCCATTCTGCGTCCGGAGAAATTTGCGCATGTACAGAAAGATAAACCTGGTTTAAATAAGTGTTAATATCATCTATGTCTACCTCTCGGTTATGTTTTGTCATCCAAGAAGCTCCTACTCTCCCCGAAGTACCTTGTATATAAAAAGTGCTTAAACCTTGTGGAGAAATAAACAAACAATCTTCGGCAAAAAAAGGTTCGAAATGCCGCATAAAATATTCGGGCAATTGGGCATAACCATGACAAAGTAACCATACTTTTTTCACCCTTACATCGGGTTCTTTGCTGTAGAAAACAGGAAGTGTTTTTTGTATTTGTATATTTTGAATAAACATGAGTTTTGTACTTTTGAAGAAAAACAAGTGCGATGCAAAGTCAATGCAAAACGGTAAACGAATATATTGAAAAACTACCTGAAGAACGTAAAGAGGCGGTAAAAAAACTAAGGGAAGCCATTTTGAAAAGCCTTCCTTCGGGGTTTGAAGAAGGAATGGGATATGGCATGGCCGGATATGTGGTACCGCATAAAATTTACCCGGCAGGCTATCATTGCAATCCCAAAACGCCTCTGCCTTTTGCCGGATTTGCATCGCAAAAAAATTTCATCTCTTTATATCATATGGGCTTGTATGCCGACCCCAAATTATACGATTGGTTTGTGGCAGAATATCCCAAACATAGTCGTTTGAAATTGGATATGGGAAAAAGCTGCATCCGATTCAAAAAAACAAATGAAATTCCTTTAGCACTTATTTCGGAATTATTTTCAAAAATGAGTGTGCAAGATTGGATAGAACTGTACGAAAAGAACCTGAAAAAATAAACAACAACGCATAAATACGGGCTTAAAAAAAATAATGAAAGCCTACACATACTCCTTTTGGGAAATTTTACGCATTTATATAGGTCTCTTAGTCTGCAAGTTATACAACTGAGGATTATTGGGCGCATATTTGTGTGAATGATTATTTTTTTATAACTTGCGTTTACTATAAACCAAAACTTAATCTACCATGAAAAAGGTGTATGTAATTTCTGCCCGAACAGAACAGAACAGAACAGAACAGAACCTAAAAAGGTTTTCGTAATGCTGTTGCTTATGTTTTTCATTTCAACATTAATTCATGCGCAACCAATTACCTACCATTGTGCAACCGATTCTAGTTTTTTTGTACCTAAAGTATTGGATTGTACGCCTAATTCAGATGCTTGGATAAATACGTATCGCCTTCAAGAGTCATACGTTCCAAAATCAATCAATCCTTGGGTTGGGCAAAAAACCATTCCTGTAAATATAATATTTTTTGGAGAAGATAATGGCACGGGATTCCCTTTAACACCTACTCAATTTGATTCCCTTAGACCATTATTGCAACACTGGATGAATGAGAATTTTCAAAGTGTGGTATCCCCTACGGGAGTTGTTCCTTTTTGTAATGATTATTTAAACGATTCTAAAATAAGAGTTGAAATAAAAAATGCACGCTTTATTCCCAATTCTTCTGTATTGAATGATTCATCTTTTCAACAGCTTAATACAACAGTAAATAATCATTTAATTTTGTATCCCTATGATGGCTTACAACTTAATTGGTATATAATTAAGAAGCATTATCATTATAAACCTATATACACTCAAAATGCAACTGGAAGTGCACAAACTTACATCTTTAATGGTAATAGCGGGTTTTCAATAGTTACAGGCTCAAGCTATTATCAGTATGGATTTGAATGGATTGATGGTTTCCAAAGGTTTAGTAATCATTTTCCACATGAAATAGGGCATCATTTTAGTTTAAATCACCTATATGGTGAAGAAACTTTACCAACTAATAATGATTATTTGTGTGATGTATTTCCTTTAGGAATAAATTTTTTAATTCCAGGCACTAATAATAATCTAATGGGAGCTGGAGGTGCAAACAATTGGCTTTCTCCACTACAAATGGGTAGGGCGCACCGAACACTTATTTTAAATGAAATGCGGCACTTCGCCTACGGCTACAACCCCTCGCCTATAGAAATCACCTCCGACCAAACCTGGGACTTCACCTTTAAGTCTTATAACGATATTGTAGTAAAATCCGGGAAAACACTTACGATTACTTGCCGCCTCGAAATGGTAAAAGAAGCTTCTATTATTG
>JAEZEQ010000030.1 GCA_023432985.1 Bacteroidota bacterium
CCGTCAATTATGGCTTTGATATTGTATAGATACACATCTTTGTCTTGCATGGCCATTTCTAAACTGTCGGTACGCTTACTCAATACCAAGGCTTGTTTTCTTATTTCTACATCGGCATAACCGGGTATATATTCGCGTAGTGGCGTATAGGCTATAACAGCAGTGGTAATTCCAATAAGTATAAAAGATCCAATGCCCCCAACAATAAAAATATTCATTCTCGAAAGTCGAAATGATGCAACTTCCTCAAAAGTGCTTTCATTTATAATTTTAAAACGATATTTGTCGAGCCATCGCCGTAAAATTTTTTGAAATATGCTTTTATTTTTTCCCATTTCTTTTACAAAAATACGTTTTCTCCACGTTTTCTTTTTTATATTTTCTTTTTTTCTCAGCAAAGAGTCTGTTCATGCACAAATGCCTTTTTCTGTAAAAAAAGACCCCCATTTTTATACGGCATTTAATCCACTGCAAAATATAGAAATTCATCCGGATTTTAATTCTTCCATTCACCCGCGTTTTCAATCATCGCTAAATCCGCAGTTTAGATCACAAATCAACCCCATGCTTAATGCGCAAATTCACCCTCAATTCAACGCCGAGCTCAACCCCCAATTTCAAAGCCGGCTCAATCCCGATTTCAACCCCTCCCTCCGCATTCTTACTCCCGATTTTGTGTATTATTCTTTGGAATTAGAGCCCTTACTTTTTTTTGTGGCTAGCGAAGATCCGCGCGTTTTTATTGGCTTTAATCCCGAGTTGGAATTTACATTCTTCCTCGTCTCTAACGGCGAAACAGGATTTAATTTATTCGATGCCGCATCCGAATTTTCAGACATTTATTTTATTCCGAACGGACAGGGCGGATTTAATGTTTTCTCCATGCAAAATGAATGGTTAGGCTTTACAGCACCTTAATGCAACCCCGTTATGCTAAAGTCGGATAAAATTCAAATTACTACCCAACAAACCGTATTTCCGGTCATTTTTGCCATGAGCGGAGCGCATCTCTGTAATGATTTATTGCAATCGCTCATTCCCTCCATGTATCCCATTCTTAAGGAATCTTACCGCCTTAGTTTTAGCGAAATCGGGTGGATTACTTTTGCGTTTCAGATTACCGCATCCCTTTTTCAGCCCCTTGTAGGACGCTTCACAGATAAACATCCTCAACCCTGGTCATTTATGCTCGGCATGACCTTTACGGCATTGGGAGTCGCATCTTTATCTCTTGCTCAATCTTTCGAATTCTTATTGATTTCGGTTTCTTTGGTAGGCTTAGGCTCCTCGATTTTTCACCCGGAAGCAAGCAGGGTTTCCTTTTCTGCCGCAGGAAACAGAAGAGGACTGGCCCAGTCGCTTTTTCAATTGGGAGGCAATACCGGAACGGCCATAGGACCACTTTTGGTAGCCTTGATTATTATTCCAAAAGGACAATTAGCCTTATTGTTTTTCCTGATTTTTGCTGTTATTGGGTGGGTTTTCATGTATTACCTGGGACTTTGGTATAAACAATTTTTGAAAATAAATGGCAGAAAAAGTAAGCAGGCAGGAATAGCAATGCATAGTCCGGCCGTAGTACGCAGGGGTATAATCGTACTGCTTGTATTGATTTTTTCGAAATATTTTTATCAAGCAGCCATCAGCAGTTACCTCACTTTTTATTTAATGCATAAATTTGGAGTAAGTACCCGAGAATCACAATTGTATTTGTTCGTTTTTATGGCATCGGCTGCGCTGGGAACACTTCTTGGTGGACCATTGGGCGATAAATATGGAAGAAAAAAGGTGATTTGGTTCAGTATACTCGGCGTAGCTCCATTTGCCCTCTTGCTGCCTATGGCAAATTTACAATTGACATTGTTATTGTTGGTGATAATTGGCATTGTAATTTCTTCCGCCTTTTCTGCTATTCTGGTCTACGCACAAGAAATGATGCCCGGAAAGGAAGGGATGATTAGTGGCCTGTTTTTTGGCTTTGCCTTTGGTATGGGCGGATTGGGTTCGGCGGTGCTAGGTAATTTGGCCGATAAATTTGGAATTGAATGGGTATATGCCGTTTGTTCTTTTCTTCCATTATTGGGAATTCTAACGGTATTTTTGCCGAAAGAAAATACGGTTTGATCGTACGATCAAACGTACGATCGTACGGCCGTACGATCGTACTACGGCCGTACGATCTAACAGATTATTAAACGTTTAATGTGCCTTTTATCCTTGCTCAATTAGAACCCGTGGCTTATTTTTGAAAACCTTATTAAACGAATTTGATTTTCACCAACCTATGAGCCCTTATAAAAGAAAATTTAAAGATAAATCACTTCGCCTTTGCGGGTGGAATTATGCTAACGATGGTTATTATTTCATAACTTTTAATACCCAAAACAGAGCACGTTGTTTGGGCGAAATTGTAGATGGAAAGATGATTTTATCCGATTGGGGTGAAATTGTAAAAGCGGAATGGCTAAAGTCTTTTGAAATTAGAGCGGAATTGTTTCTAGACGAATATGTGATTATGCCTGACCATATGCATGCTATTGTCGTCATTCGTCAATTAGTCCCCATTGAAAATAAAAGATATGAAAAATCCGAATTCTATCGCGAACCTAAATCTATTTCTTCTTTTATGGCCGGGTTTAAGTCAGCCGTGAATACAGCCATTGACAATTATATAGATGAACACCAATTGAATATTCCGAAATATAATCGGAATAATCATTTTTTTCAATCTAATTACTATGACCATATCATCCGACAGGATGGTTCATATGAACGAATAAAAAAATATATAATTAATAATCCCAAAAAATGGAAACATCGGTAGGGGTGGCACGGCCGTGCCACCCCTACCGAT
>JAEZEQ010000031.1 GCA_023432985.1 Bacteroidota bacterium
AAAGGTACGTGACCGAACTGAGTTAAGTTCCAACGCAGCGCGGTGCCGCAGAAATAATTTTAAACAAAAATCAAGCGCTGCGGAAGTTTCGTCTACCCCAAAGCGTACCCTTTCCTAAAAGGAAATAAACTCGTAAACTCAAACACATTTCCTTTCTTAACGGAAATGGCACGCATGGGGCCCCAGCCAAAATCTTCCTAGGCGCGAGGGGTATACTGCACACAGTTTGGCTTCACTCTCCTTACTTAGATTACATATATACTGCACACAGTTTACTCCCCTTCTCCTTTCTTTAGGTACATAAACCCTGCACAAAAAATGAGATAATTTTCCTGTTTTTTTTTGTAAAATTCCCAAGTAAAAAAGGGTCTTAAAATGATTTACCTAACCAAAGTAATATTGCCCTTAAACTCTTTCTTTTCAAAGTCTGTTTTCAGGCGTAATACATAGTAATAAACCCCACCCACATGCTCGCCTCCATCCCAAAGGGGAATGAAACCGGGCGCTGTAATATCTTCTTTTTTATGTAAAACCACCTCGCCCCAACGATTGAAAATCTGCACATCTGCCTCTGCCAGCACATTGATTTTAATGCCCCATTGGTCGTTGTTCTGATCGCTATTGGGCGTGAAAATATTGGGAATTTCTACCTCTATGGGCAGATATACATATATGGTATCATAAGCTGTATCTGCACAGAGAATACTATTGCCATAGGCTATGAGCATAACAGGATATATGCCATCTTGCTGGAAGATGTGGTTTATATTTTCTTGATTAGAAGTCTGATTTTCATAAATCCATTGATAGGAATTGGCATGGCTCGACGTATTTGTAAATGCAACGGGAAGCGGACTTATACCTGCGTTCGGACTGGCAATAAAACCCGCATGGACAGATAAGGTCTCCGGAATAAATACAACCGTATCGAAAGAGCAAGCCGAATTATTTACAATAGAAATGGGATAAAATCCCGATTCCAATCCGCTGAAAATGCCTGTTGAGTTTGTATCTTGAGTGGTCTGATTTATATACGAAAATCCGCTTAAAGCCGGGGTGATTGTAATGGAGCCCGTACTATCTCCACACTCGCTGGGAGAAATGTCAAAATTAAAATGGGGTAGGGCTTCTTCTACAACAATATGCAGGGGCAAGACCTTAGAGCAAGAGTCGTTGTTCCAGATTCGTATGGAATAATGCATGGTAGAATCGGCGGTGAAAACGGGGTTTGGACAATCGTAGCAGCTTAGTCCAATCTGCGGAGTCCATTCATAGGTTTGCCCTCCCGTAACAAAGAGAGGCAATTGCGCACCTTGACACACGGTGGTATCAGATGTGTGGGTAACGGAAAAAGTATCGCAGGGGGAGGTATAGGCGAGGAAAATTTGATTTATCCAATTAGATTTTGGGCTAATATTGGAATTATATACAAACTCTAACAAAATATTATTTGTGAAATTTAAATAACCTTCAATAACTGCTATTGCGTCTAAACCATGCATCGTATTATTAGAAGTATCGTTACCTAATCCTATTAATGTGCCATTTAAATATTGAAAAGACCCTATAACGCCAGCACAAGGAACGACTGTATTTGACTCTTGCCCACCAATACTTCCAATTAAATTTGAATTTAACGATATATTATACCAGTCATATTGTTGATCACATATGCCATTAGTATGTAGCGCTAAGCAAATGTTCTGTAAATAGTTAGGAGTGTTTTTAAGGTTTAGTTGAAAAGAAATAAATGGACTAGGTGAGTGTGTGTTCATATATACCTCTATACAAGTATTTTGCATAGAATTATTCTCATAAAGCACTAGTATATAATAATCAGAATAAAGTGGTTCAATAACTGGAGAATTTCCATTATTTAATGGGTCAATTAAATAATTGGAATTGGCCGGTGAGATATAATTTGAAATGTCGATTGAAATAGTTTTAACAAAGCAATTTATAGTTGGATAGTACATATGATTTCCAATCCAGTTGTCTTCCTTTAATATCAATGGATTTCCATTTATTGTTATTACTTTATCAGGAGCATCAATTAAGTTAGTCTCATATTTATAAATGTTAGCAAACAAGTAGGCTTGTTTAACAACAGCTCCACTAGGAATTGGTAATTGTATATTACTTACTCCTCCTGTATACCAAGCTGTGTATCCGTCTCCAACCACACCACCCCGAAAACAGTCTGATAAATACAAAGTTTGACCCTGAATGCTAGAGTAGGCAAAAAACAAATTTAAAAATAATAAAACTTTTATTTTCATTTTATGAAAGTTCATTAAATATTGTATTGGGATCAAAGTTTATTAATATGTTTAAATCCGTATTTAAAATTTTAGCAATCTTAATCAATTGTGAAAGCTTAATATCAGACACTCCTCTCTCGATTTTGCCATAACCACCAATACTTAACCCCATTTCATCTGCCATATGCTGTTGGCTAAAGTTACGCATTTCTCTCAATAATCGAATATTTCTATATACACTCATAGTAAACAAATTATACATAAAAGTAGCTAACTTGTTCACTTTGGGCAATGACAATTTTTGGCACTTGTCGGTAAATTTGAGCACTAATTTAATTTTTTATACTATGAAAAAGATTCTAACATTTATGCTTTTTACTATTTCCGTTTATGTAGTGAAATCACAAAACCCAACCTGGAGCATACCTATTAATTACATTCCTGACTTAATGCACCCTTCTTTAATCGCCCCTCTCCCCACTCTCCTCTCTCCCTATACCTCCAACCACAATGCCTACCCGGCACCGGATGGGAATTTGGGCTTTTATGTGGTAGATGAGTATGTGTATGAGGGGAATGGTTCCCTTGTTGGAGCTATGTGGTTGCCTACGAATAGTGGAGGAAGTCAATGGCCTGAGACTAGAGGCTTTTCTGAAATAGCTATAGCTCCGCATCCCACGGATTGCAACCGGTTTAGGTGTTTTTAATTATGTAAATTTATTAGACACTACATTAACTCCTGTTCCGCTTGCATTAAGTACGAATAGCGATTTTCAATACAGTCATATAGAATTGGGGTTAGACGGCAAAATAAACATATATCCCAATCCGGCTCATGATAAAATCTATAGAAATGGATTATCAGCAGATACAAACTATGCGGTAAAAATAATGGATATGAATGGGAAAATATGGATACAGACCGAATTGGGCAAAGATGCCGGTTTAAACATAAGCGGACTAAAATCCGGGCTTTATGTAATACAGATACAAAGCGATAGAGAGATAACGCGAACACAAAGCATTGTGAAAATAGAATAAAGATTTTTATTAAGTTTACAAAAGGTCATCCAAACCAGAGTGGCCTTTTTTAGTTTCAATAACTATAATTCCAAGTCTTGATTTTTTCATTACTTTGTTGCATGAAAACAGTCGGCATTATCCCCGCCCGTTTCGCCAGCACGCGTTTCCCCGGAAAGCCGTTGGTGATGATACACGGCAAAAGCATGATACAAAGGGTGTACGAACAGGCATCCAAGTCAAATCTCGATTATGTGGCTGTGGCCACGGATAATTTGCAAATTATGGAGCATGTAAAAAGCTTCGGGGGCAATGTTTATCTAAGTTCCGAATTACACCCCAGCGGTACGGACCGATGCTTCGAGGTAGCAGAAATTTTAGCAAAAGAATGGAATAAAAAACCGGAAATCATCATCAATATTCAAGGCGACGAACCCTATGTACACCCCGAACAAATAAACAAGTTGGCAAGCGCCTTTCAAGATCCGGCGGTTGACATTGCCAGCCTTATGAAGCAAATTACATCCAAAAACGACCTCGAAAACAACGGCATTATAAAAGTTACCTTTCAGAAAAATCACAAAGCGTTGTATTTCTCCAGAAGCATCATTCCATTTCCCAGAAATATCTCTCTCGATGAGGCTTTGCAACAGCAGGTTTTTTATAAACATATTGGCATATATGCTTACCGAATGAATGTTTTAGAAAAAATAACTCAATTAGAAACCGGCACCCTGGAAAAGGTTGAAAGCCTCGAACAACTCCGCTGGCTCGAAAACGGCTACGAAATCCAGCTCATTGAAACCCCTTTTGAAACGCGCTCTGTAGATAGTCCCTCCGATCTCGAAATTTTATTAAAAGAGCAAAAGGCAGACGAATAGTTCTGCTTTTCACCCCCATACATTTTATGTATATTCGCAAAAATTTTTCAAATGAATATTGCCGTAATTGGAACAGGATATGTTGGCTTAGTAACCGGGACCTGCCTCGCTGAAACCGGAAATCATGTCATCTGTGTCGATATAGATAAAAACAAGGTAGAACGTATGCAAAAAGGCGAAGTGCCCATTTATGAGCCCCTTCTCGATGTGTATTTCGACCGAAATATTGCCCATAAAAGACTGAGTTTTACTACCAATCTGGAAGAAGCGGTAGAAAAGTCCGAAATTGTTTTTCTTGCATTGCCTACGCCTCCCGGCGAAGACGGATCTGCAGACCTTAGTTATATACTTGGCGTAGCCGATCAATTGGGAAAAATAATGTCCGATTATAAAATCATAATTGATAAAAGCACGGTACCCGTAGGCACTGCCGATTTAGTGCGTAAAGCCATATCCAATCATTACCCCGGTGATTTTGCCGTAGTATCGAATCCGGAATTTCTGAGAGAAGGCTTTGCCGTGGAAGATTTTATGAAACCCGACCGGGTCGTAATCGGAACCTCCGATATTCGTGCCAAAAGCGTATTGGAAGATTTATACAAACCCTATACACGTCAAGGCAATCCTATCATTTTCATGGATGAAAGAAGTGCCGAAATGACCAAGTATGCGGCCAATTCTTTCCTGGCACTTAAAATTTCGTATATGAATGAAATTGCTCTTCTGTGCGAGAAAGTTGGTGCCGATGTAGACATGGTTCGCCTGGGTATTGGCAGCGATGATCGCATAGGAAAGCGCTTTCTTTTTCCCGGCATAGGTTACGGCGGAAGCTGTTTCCCCAAAGATGTGCAGGCATTGGCTATTACGGCCGAACAAAATGATTTTGATTTTAAAATTCTAAAATCGGTCATGGAGGTTAATTCGCGCCAAAAAAATCTGTTTATAGAAAAAATCAATTCCTATTTCGAAGGAAATATAAAAGGTAAATCTCTCGGAGTTTGGGGCATTTCATTCAAACCCGACACCGACGATATCCGGGAAGCACCGTCTATAGAAATTATGCGTATCCTGACAGAAATGGGTGCAAATATTACCGCTTACGATCCGGAAGGCATGGAAAATGCACAAAAAACAGCCAATCTATCGGTTCAATATGCTGCCGATGCATATGCTGCCGCTAAGGATGTAGATGCTTTGCTCATCTGCACCGAATGGGCCGAATTCAGAAATCCCGATTTCAATCTGCTGAAAACTACCATGCGCGATGCCGTTATTTTCGACGGAAGAAATATATTCTCTCCCGAATCCATGAAAAAATTAAGTTTCGATTATATCAGCATAGGTCGCGAAAGCATTTTTAATAAATAGTATATTCCCATATCAACATGTCAAAGAAAAAAATATTGGTTACCGGAGCAGCCGGATTTTTAGGCTCACACCTTTGCGACCGTTTTGTCAACGAGGGCTATCATGTTATAGGCATGGATAATCTGGTTACCGGAAGTCTCGATAATATTTCGCATTTATTTCCATTAGAAAATTTCGAATTCTATCATCATGATGTAACCAAATTCGTACATATCCCGGGCGAATTACATTATATACTCCATTTTGCCTCACCGGCAAGTCCCATCGATTATCTTAAAATTCCCATTCAAACCTTGAAAGTAGGTGCTATGGGAACCCATAATTTATTGGGATTGGCTAAAGCCAAAAATGCCCGTATACTTGTTGCCAGCACTTCGGAGGTATATGGCGACCCATTGGTTCACCCGCAAAACGAAGACTACTGGGGCAATGTTAACCCGGTCGGACCTCGCGGTGTCTATGATGAGGCAAAACGTTATATGGAATCCATAACCATGGCCTACCATACTTTCCACGGCGTAGATACGCGTATTATCCGCATATTTAACACCTACGGTCCACGCATGCGCCTAAACGACGGCCGTGCCCTTCCTGCCTTCATGCACCAAGCACTTACCGGAAAAGATATAACCGTATTCGGCGACGGATCCCAAACCCGAAGCTTCTGTTATGTCGACGATTTGGTCGAAGGTATATACCGATTATTACACAGCAATTATCACCTGCCTGTAAACATTGGAAATCCGGCCGAAATCACCATAAAACAATTTGCCGAAGAGATAATCGGACTGATTCCGACCTCATCGAAAATCGTATATAAAGAACTCCCCGCCGACGACCCAAAACAAAGACAACCCGATATCAGTTTGGCCAAAAAACTATTGAACTGGGAACCTAAAGTAGATCGGAGCGAGGGACTGAAAATCACCCTCGATTATTTTAAAAAAGCAGTAAAATAAGGGGCTGCAAAAAGTTTTATTTATGGCGGAAAAAGATAATTGAATAGCGTATCTTTGTCCCGAAAAGTCAAAATTATAGCGTGGTTACGAATAGTGCACATAAAGACGAATTGCAGGAAGAGGTCTCGGAAAAGAAGCAAAATAAAATAGCCGATATTTTTGTATTTACGAAAATGCGTCTTGCCAGTTTGGTCGTATTTTCTGCCGTTTTAGGTTATCTTGCGGGCACAGATTCAGTCAACTGGATAAGCCTGACTGCGCTGACCATAGGCGGAATATTTATTACCGGATCGGCCAATGGCTTAAACCAGATTTATGAGCGCAACCGCGATATACACATGACGCGCACGCAACAAAGACCCTTACCCCAAAACCGCATGTCGAACACCGAAGCCTATTTTATATGCTTAATTCTGGGTATTAGCGGCTTTTTAATTCTCTATATCTTATGCAATCCGCTTACGGCATTTCTTAGCATAGGCTCTTTACTTATTTACGCTTATGCCTATACACCCCTTAAACCTATTACGCCCATTTCGGTTTTTGTAGGTGCCATACCCGGAGCATTGCCTCCCTTACTCGGGTTTACAGCCGCTCAAAATGAAATTAGTTTCCTTGCACTTTCCTGGTTTTTTATACAATTCATGTGGCAATTTCCCCATTTTTGGGCCATAGCCTGGAAAGCTCACGACGATTACCAAAAAGGCGGATTCTACCTCCTACCCCTCCGAAATGGAAAAACCAAAGAGAATGCATCAACCATCTTTTTCTATACGCTAATGGGCTTACCTGTGGCAATGATTCCTTATTTCTTCGGAGAAAGCGGACTCTACAGTACCATAGGCGTGTTTTTGATGAATGTGGTCTTTATTTATTATGCCTATAAATTATTGGTGCACAAATCCGATCAAGCAGCAACACAACTGATGTTTGCCTCTTTTATATATTTACCCGTAGTACAAATTTTACTTTTCATAAATCTATAAGATATGGAAACTGCACATTTATCAGAAAGTCAGCAACGCGAAAAAAAACAATTGGAAAGAGCCAAAATGTTTTTGCTTTACATGGGCATAGGAAGTATGGTCATGACATTCGCAGGAATCACCAGTGCCATTATTGTTCAGGAAGGACAGAAAAACTGGTACGACTACACTCTGCCTAATGTGTTTATCATTAGCACTCTGATCCTATTATTAAGCTCTTTTACCATGCATTTAGCACTTGGAGCAGCGAAAAAAAATGAAGGAAAAAAAGCCGGCAATTTCACCCTTATAACCTTTGTGCTGGGACTGGCATTTATGGCCTTTCAATTTCAAGGTTGGCAAATATTGGTCGACAGCGGCTTATACTTTTCTGACATGAAAAACATTTCAGGATCCTTTTTTTATACCATCACCGCTTTGCATATGGTGCATCTGGTGGGCGGACTCATTGCTTTATTGGTAACCATGGTGAACGCATACAGAAATAAGTATTCCGATAAAAATTATTTGGGAATAAAACTAAGTACATTTTTCTGGCACTTTCTTGATATTCTTTGGCTTTACCTTTTTATATTCTTACTATTGAAATCAAATTAGGCCATTTATTCGAAAAAAATGCCGAAAATGTTGGCAAATTGTTAAAATCTAATTTTCTTTGCAGAAATTCATTCGCCTTTAAAAAATATAGTTATGGCAGATTCTACAAGTGTGACAAAAGGAAATGTATGGGGAGGGGGAACTGCTCCTTATAACGTTAGTTACGGGAAAATCATGATGTGGTTTTTCCTTGTTTCGGATGCGTTTACATTTAGTGCATTGTTGATTTCATACGGAACAATGAGAAACAAAGCAACAAATGTATATTGGCCATCTCCTGATGAAGTATTCAATCACTTCCCTTTTACAGATGCCCATATTAAACTGGCTTTCGTTTCTTTGATGACCTTTATTCTGATTATGAGTTCGGTTACCATGGTACTTGCCGTAGAAGCCGGACATAGATTCGATAAAAAAGGTGTTGTGAAATGGTTGGTCCTAACCATAGTAGGCGGATTTATTTTCCTCGGTTCACAGGCTTGGGAATGGTACCACTTTATTACCGGAACTCCCGGAGGTAAAATGGTAGAAATTATAAACGATAAAGGAGTTGTCGAAACCATTCAGGTTTTCGGAGCAAATATGCACCTTAATGAATACGGAGCACAACAATTTGCCAATTTCTTCTTCTTTATTACCGGATTCCACGGTACACACGTATTCTCGGGGGTAATTCTGAATATTATTGCACTAATCCGCGTATTAAACGGAACTTCAGAAAAAATAGGACATTATGAATTTGTAGAAAAAGTCGGACTTTACTGGCACTTTGTTGACTTGGTTTGGGTATTCGTATTTACTTTCTTCTACCTTATCTGATGGCATTTATTTCAAATTGTATAAAATACTAACTGTAAAAATATTTCATTATGGCAGGCTTTCAAATGGATCATTATAAATACCACACCCAAACACCGGGTGAACCTATAGCTCAAGCAAATACTAAGTGGATTTGGAAAGGCTTTTTTATTCTCTTAATCGTAACCGCAGTCGAAGTAGGCTTCGCTTTCCTTAACGATGCCGGTCACGGACAAACACGCTTTATTAGTTTTGAGGTTCAAAAATGGTTCTTTATCGCATTGACCCTCGTGAAAGCATATTATATCGTGTTTTCATTTATGCACCTTGGTCACGAGAAAAAGAGCTTTAAGCTTACTATAGGCTTTTCAGCTATCTTAATCGTATACTTTATCGTACTTATGATGTTAGAAGGCTATGCACTTAGAGATGTGAAACTACACGAACCCGGCTTCTTTAAACGTACTTATAAAGAACACCACGTAGCTCCCGCAGCAACAGAAAACAGCGATCATGCACACTAATACTATGTGTAACTTATAAATATACTAAAAAATAAAACCCTCTAATTAGAGGGTTTTTTACATTTTTATGAACGCAAATCTCAAAAAAACGCTCGTCTTATTTGCCTTATTCGTACTTCCGGCACTGCTTTTTTATCTGCTGGTTTATGCGGGCGTACACAAAGTAAACCGCCTGGCATTTTATGGTCCTAAACAAATCATAGAAACAAAAAAAAGAGGAGCTGTTGTTATGGATACCATATACCACAGCATCCCTCCATTTACAGCACAAACAACCCAAAACATTCCCTTTTCCGATAAAAGCCTCGAAGGCAAAGTATATCTGGCCCACTTCCTAGATATGAGTCAGCTCAACGATATTCCCAAAGAAATAACCTATGTGGCCACGCAAATTCTGCCTACATATCCCAGCATCCAATTTATAACCTATTTATACAATTTTAATCCAAATACCAGCCTTTCTTCCCCTTCAGAGAAAACAGAAAAATTGGCCAATGACGAAAAGCGCTGGGTATATGTAAGCCTCGACGACAGTACGGCCCAATTCTTACAAAAAGAAGGCTATTTCAAAAGCGACGAAAAACAAGCAGTCCAAGACCCTTCTTCACTCGCTTTGGTGGACATGGAAGGCCATATTCGAGGTTATTATAATCCCATTTTACAATCCGATATTTCGAACCTGAAAAAAGAAATTTCTCTACTTTACAAAGAATATGAATTGGCATTCAAAACACATAAATACATCGAGTTTAATTAAGCTTTTTGGGCTAAGCATACTCCTTTCCCTTTCGGCTTGTGCGGAAAAAAAATCAGCAGAAAATGCATCCGCTTCAGATGCCCTTCCTCAAAATTTGCCCATACTTAGTCGCGACGAAAATGGAGAAAATCACAAAATAAGACCATTTCGCTTTACCGATCAGGATGGAAAGGCATTCGACTCGAAACGCTTGGATAATAAAATCTATATAGCCGATTTCTTTTTCACTACTTGTCCTTCCATTTGCCCGAAAATGACAGGAAATATGAAAAAAGTACACGAAGCATTTCCCAACGACAGCAATGTATATTTTGTTTCTTTCTCCATAGATCCGGAATACGACAATCCGCAAATTCTTAAACAATATGCTTCAGAAAAAGCCAACGACGCACCCAACTGGCGCTTTTTAACCGGAGACAAAGACAGTATATATACCATTTGCGAGGAAGATTTTATGGCCTATGCCATGCCCGATAAAGATGAACCCGGAGGCTATGTTCACAGCGGCTTTTTAATATTAATTGACCCCAATGGTCAGATCAGAGGCGCCTTCGATGGAACCACAATGGGAAAATCGGAAGAATTGATCGAACATATACAAATACTAAAAACAGAATTTCAAATCCCATAATACATATGTTAGAACCATCTATCAAAAAAAACGATAAAAAAGCCAAATTATTGATATTCGGCGTATCCCTTATTGTGTTTCTGGCCATAGTTGCGCTAGGTAGAATAGAGTTGAAAAGCAAATGGGATTTCGATGTGCATGTTTTTGCCAAAATAAATGCCATAATCAACTCCACAGTTGCCTTTTTATTGGTATTGGGTTTGGTAGCTGTGAAGAAAAAACAATACGTAAACCATAAAAAAATCATGCTCACTGCCATGGTATTATCAGGCCTCTTTTTGGTGAGTTATATTTTCCATCATCTCTTTGCCGGAGATACCAAATTCGGAGGCGAAGGCTTTATACGTTATATCTATTATTTCATATTAATTACACATATATTTTTAGCCGCAATCGTCTTGCCTTTTATTCTAATGACAACCTATAGAGGACTAACCGGCGAATATATAAAGCATAAAAAAATGGCAAAAAGAACCTGGCCTATTTGGTTTTATGTGGCAGTAAGCGGTCCGGTAATTTATCTGCTCATCAGTCCCTATTACAACTAAAAAATATTTACCTTTGCAGTATGAAAAAGGCTGTTTGGCATAGTATAATCATTCTTTTCTTAGGCATAGCAATGCTTCAGACCAATCAAACTTATGCGCAATGTACGGTATGCCGCACCTCCCTCGAAAGCCTGGACGGCGAAGAAAGTAAAGTCAAAGAAGGAGTAAACAGTGGCATTTTATATCTTATGGGCATACCCTATCTCATTTTAGCCGGTAGTCTTTGGCTGGGGATACGTTATTACAAAGCCCAGAAAGAAGAAGATAAGCATTCAAATTAATTTCATTTATGATACACCCCTGGCACGACATCAGCAATGCAAATCAGCCTGATGGCATTGTTAGCGCATTGGTAGAAATTCCCAAAGGCAGTAAGGTAAAATACGAGCTCGATAAAGAAACCGGATTATTGAAATTGGATCGGGTTTTATTTTCCTCGGTAATGTATCCTGCCAATTATGGTTTTATACCACAAACCATGGATGGCGACGGTGATCCATTGGATATTTTGATACTTTGTTCCGAAAAAATCGAACCCATGTGTTTGGTAAATGCCAAAATAATAGGCGTAATGTATATGCTCGATCAAGACGAACAAGACCGCAAAATAATTGCCGTTGCATACAATGATATTTCGGTGAATTATATAAACGATATAAACGAATTGCCTCCACATACCATGTTAGAAATGAAACGTTTTTTCCTTGATTATAAAACATTGGAGAACAAAAAAGTGCATATAGAAGAGTTTGGCAATCGCCATCAAGCCTTAGAGGTAGTAAGCGAATGCGCACAGATTTATAAAACCCGTTTCCCTGAAAAATAATACGATGAATGCCATTCCAAAAATAGCCATATTTGCCTCAGGTGCAGGCAGCAATGCCGAAAAAATTCTGGAATATGCAAGGCAAACAAAAGCATATGAGATAGTAGCAGCGGTGAGCAATAAACGGGAATCGGGATTTGCGCAATGGGCACTTCGAAACGGGATTAAACTCTATTTTGTGGGTAAAGGCATGCGCAGTTGCGAAAAACCGATAGAAGAGGTATTATTGGAAAGAGGGGTCGATTTGGTAGTTCTGGCCGGATTCTTACAAAAAATCCCCAAAGAAATGATAGAGGCTTTTCCGCAAAAAATCATCAATATACATCCGGCTTTATTGCCGAAATTCGGAGGCAAAGGCATGTATGGTATGCATGTGCATCAGGCCGTAAAAGATGCCGAAGAAAAGGAAAGCGGAATTAGCATTCATTATATAGATCAGGAATACGATAAAGGTCCTATAATTCTGCAAAAAAAAATAGCTATACTTCCGGAAGATACTGCGGCCGATATTGCCGCAAAAGTGCAAAAACTCGAGCATCAATTTTATGCACCAACTATTGAGTCGATATTGCTTCAAAAGCCTTTGCCTTAAAAAACATTATAAAGCATACGCCCAATGGCAAAATAGATAAACATGCCCGAAAGGTCATTGCCTGTGGTAATAAATGGACCTGTGGCTAAAGCCGGATCTATTTTCATTTTATCGAGCAAAAGTGGAATAAACGTGCCCATTAGTGAGGCGAAAATAATGACTACAAAAAGAGAGATACTTACGGTAAAAGCCACAGCCATATTCTCGGCAAAAAACACCGAATAGACCAGGAGCAGTGCAGCACAGGCTAGAGCCGAAATGAGTCCGACCCCCAATTCCTTACCCAAACGTCTCCATAATCCGTCATTCTGTATAGAATTATTGGCCAAAGATTGTACGATTATGGCCGAAGATTGTACGCCCACATTCCCTCCCATGGCCGCAATAAGCGGAATAAAATATGCCATTTCGGGGTGTATTTTCAGCGTATCTTCCTGGGCCCCTATTATTTGAGAACCGGCTATACCACCTACCAAACCTATAAGCAACCAAGGCAAACGGGCCCGACTTTGCACCCAGATTTTATCATCGGCTTCTACGTCTTCCGAGATACCCGAAGCAAGTTGATAGTCGCGCTCGGCTTCTTCCTTCATCACATCCAAAACATCATCGATGGTAATGCGCCCCAATAGACGACCTAAATCGTCTACCACCGGTACCACAACCAAATCGTATTTTTCCATGATTTTAGAAACCTCATCTCGTTTCATATCGGCTTTTACAGAAACCACATTCTTGTCGATAATCTTCGATAAATCGCTGTGTGTCGGCGCCAAAAGTAAACGCTTTAGAGGCAATAATCCCACCAATACATCCCTGTCATCCACAACATAAATGGCATACAAATCATCCAATCCATCGGCCTGCCTGCGTATTTCGCGGACACATTGAATCAACGTATTGGCTATATTCACCTTTACCAATTCCTTTGCCATCAAACCACCTGCCGTATCTTCGTCATAATTCAACAAATCGGCAATATCCTTGGCTTGCTCGAAGTCGGTAATTTTAGAGAGGACCTCCATTTGTTGCTCTTCGGGAAGGGCCGAAATGATATCTGCAGCATCATCCGAATCCAAATTATCGATTACCCTTTCGGCAATCTCCGTAGAGGTATAGAGATTCATGTAACGCTGCCGATCATCCTCATGAATAAAGGTAAGCGTTTCGGCTGCTAATTCTTCCGGTAAATTAGAAAAAACAAAAATAGAATCCTCTTTATTCAGGCGCTCCAGAACTTCGGCAATATCAGAAGGGTGCATATCGACAAATAATGCCTGCACTTCCGAGCCCATCTGCATTTCTGCCAAATGGCGCAACTCTTCTATAAATGCTTTATTATTACTAATTTCTGCCATGAATGCAGCAAAAGTACAAAATGCAATTTAATATGCCTTTCCTAATTTAATAGGGAATAGAAATAAATTCGAAAAAAATCAGCAATTCCCATTTTTCTTATTCTAAACTTCAAAAAAGAATGCGTCTAAAATTTTCTTTTAACACGGTGTATTGTCGAAATTATATATACTTTTACCATTCTATATGCTTTCGATAAAAAATATACAGGAGCCCGTAAAAAATGACATGAAACGCTTTGATATCATGTTTAAAGAAAGCATGAAAAGTCATGTTTTTCTGCTCGATACGGTTACCAATTATATCATTAAAAGAAAAGGGAAACAAGTAAGACCTCTCTTTGTTTATCTTTCGGCCGGAACAGTGGGCAATATCTGCGAAACAACCGATAGAGCCGCCACATTGGTCGAATTATTACATACAGCCACTTTGGTACACGACGACGTGGTTGACGACAGCAATGAAAGACGCGGATTTTTCTCGATTAATGCCCTTTGGAAAAATAAAATTGCCGTACTCGTTGGCGATTTTTTATTATCGAGGGGACTATTGCTTTCTGTGGATAATAACGATTATGCCTTACTGAAAACAACCAGTGAAGCTGTGCGTTTAATGTCGGAAGGAGAAATGTTGCAAATAGAAAAAGCCCGACGACTCGATATTACTGAAGAGGTTTATTTCGATATTATTAAACGCAAAACAGCCTCCCTCATCGCATCTTGTTGCGCATGCGGAGCTATTTCTACCGGCGCATCAAACGACATTATCGAAACCATGAAAAGCTTCGGCGAACATGTGGGTATCGCCTTTCAAATTAAAGATGATTTGTTCGACTACCAAAAATCAACCCTCATAGGTAAGCCTACAGGAATTGATATCAAAGAACAAAAAATGACATTGCCTCTTATTTTCGCCCTCAATCAAGCCGATGCTAAGGTGAAAAAGAAAATTATCCGAACGGTTAAAAACAATAATAATGACCCCAAAAAAGTGGAAGAAGTGCTTGAGTTTGTACGCCACTCGGGGGGATTGGAATATGCCGAATCGAAAATGAATGCCTATAAAGACAAAGCATTAGCTATGCTGGAACAATTTCCGGATTCTGCATATAAAAAATCTTTAATCGATTTGGTGAACTTCTCCATTCAACGAAATTATTGATGTTAATTCCCCGAACACCAAATATAATTCGTCATTTTTTTCCGAAAATTTTATTTCGTCTTCCCCAATCTCAACCCACGGTTTATCTCACATTCGACGATGGACCCCAGCCCGAAGTAACCCCTTTCGTGCTCGAACATCTGAAAGCCTTTCAGTTTCATGCTACCTTTTTTGTTTTGGGAAAGCACGTACAACAATATCCCGAGCTCACCCAAGAAGTGCTTCAGGCAAAACACCGCATCGGAAACCACACCCAAAACCATTTATGCGGATGGGAAAGTTCGGATGAAAAATATTTGCAAAATATACAGGAGGCCGATCAAAGTCTGAATCCATTCACCTCACAAAAAAAATTATTCAGACCACCCTACGGGAAAATGCGTTTATCTCAAATCAGAAAAATTTCGTATACACATCAAATTGTGCTCTGGGATGTACTTTCCGAAGATTACAACTTGCAACTTTCCGAAGAGCGTATACTGAAAAAGTTGAAAAAACAAACCCGAAACGGATCCATTATCGTATTTCATGACAGTCAAAAATCTTTCGAAAAATTAAAAAACATATTGCCGCCTTATCTTCATTTTCTGAGAGAAAAAGGCTATGTTTCGAAGGCTATTCCCGAATGTTTTTGAAATAAATCCATCCTTTTGCGTACATTTATCCTTTAAAAATTTCGAGTCAACGCTTTAGCTATGGGACAGAATATAATTTTCAGTGAAATTGAATTAGACGTAATAAAAAATCGCATTATTGAGTGTGAAAAAGAGATTTCGGGCGAAATCAGAGTTGCCTTTGAGCGCAGCAGTGATGCCTATCGCGGAGCTTCGATGTGGGGAGCCATTAGCATAATGTGGGTGGTTACGCTCATCTATTTTGCAGTGGAAGAATTGTTTTTCAAAAACAGTTTTCAAAAAATATTTCATGTCAATTACCTCATATTGATTCAGCTATGCAGTTTTATCGGAGGTTATTTCATCACTTCATTTTCGAACGGATTAAAGCGGTTTTTTACTCCGGCCTCCATGCGCAAGAAGGCGGTATTCGAGAAAGCGGAAACTGTATTTTTAGAAAAAGAAATATTTGCGACAAGACAACGCAGCGGCGTTTTAATCTTTTTAAGTTTGCTCGAGCGAGAGGTTGTTATTATGCCTGATATCGGATTAAAAGCCAAGGTAAAACAGCAGGAATGGAATAATATTGCCAAATCTATAAGCGGAGGGATTCAGCACAAACATTCTGCAGACGGTGTTTTAAAAGCAATCGAACAATGCCGTGACATACTCCTTAAAAACGGATTTACAGCCGGCCCTGAAGATGCAAATGAATTGTCGAACGAGATTATACTTCCCAAAAAATAAGCATGAAGAAACTGTTCTTATTTTCCCTGTATTTGGTTTTTGGATTACTGAACTTGCAAGCAAAGGATACGCCTATACCTCCTATCACAAAGTATCATATTATCGACCAGGAAGGCATTATATCTCCTTCTACTTTCCAAATGCTCGAGAGCACGATTCAGACACATGAAGACAGTACGAGCAATCAGATTATGGTATTGGTTATACCCGAATTATTGAATGAAACCATAGAACAATATGCAACCCGTGCATACAGTACGTATCGCTTGGGTACGGAGGAGCGAGACAATGGAGTTTTATTGGTCATCAGTATGGCCGAAAGAAAAATACGGATCGAAGTGGGCTATGGATTAGAAGGAGCCTTAAACGATGCTATGGCGGGACGTATTATTCGCAATGAAATCGTCCCGGCCTTTAAGAAAGGGAATTACGAATCGGGCATAGTATCCGGTGTATATGCGATTATCAGTGCCATACAAGGCGAATATGTAAATACGGCATCCAACGATGTAAACAGCATAAGTCCACTCTTTCTCATATTGCTTGTATTTGGTGTCATTGGTATTTTCATTTTATTGGCCATCTTTTTTCCCGGATCCGGTGGGGGAAGCGGCGGAGGTGGTTGGTACAGCGGAGGCTATCGCAATTATGGCGGTGGCTGGAGCAGCGGTGGCAGCAGTTGGAGCGGCGGTGGTGGCGGATGGAGCGGCGGAGGAGGCGGTTTCTCCGGCGGTGGCGGAGCATCCGGTGGTTGGTAACGAAATCAAATCTTTTCTATGAAATATATATGGATTACCGGTGCCTCATCAGGCATTGGGGAAGCATTGACGAAAGCATTGGATAAAAATGGCCATTTTATCTTCTTATCCGGTCGTAAAGAGGTCGAACTAAACAGAGTGCAATCCTCATTGCATCAGGCAAAATCGGCCATAATTCCTTTCGATATTTCGGATCCGAATGCCATGCAGGAAGCCCTGCAAAAGGTGCAAAAATTAAGTGAGGGAAAACTGGACATTCTCATCAATAACGCCGGAATCAGTCAGCGCGCCCTGGCCGAAGAAACCGAAATAGAGGTAGACCAAAAATTGATGGATATTAATTTTATCGCACAGGTGCGTCTCACAAAATTGTGCCTGCCCTTGCTCAAAGCAAGTTCGTCCGCACAAATTGTGGTTATATCCAGCGTCATGGGCATCATAGGCACGCCATACAGATCGGGTTATGCCGCATCAAAACATGCATTGCATGGCTATTTCGATTCCTTACGGGCCGAATTGCACCAAAGCAAAATCCATGTCAGTATCATTTGTCCCGGCTTTGTGCGCACTCCCATTACCCTGAACGCACTTAAAGGCGACGGATCGGCACTCAATACCATGGATACGGGAACCGAAAACGGATTGGATCCGGCATATTTTGCACAAAAGGCCGTGAAAGCCATCATACAGCGAAAAAGAGAAGTCGTGATTGGAGGTGCTAAGGAAAAATTTGGCGTTTTTATGTATCGTTATTTTCCGGGAATTTTTGCCAAACTGATTACGCGTATTTCGGTACGTTAAATAAAAAATCCCCAAAGGAAACCAAAGGGGAATTTAATAGTGCATCCGAAGGGACTCGAACCCCTAACCGACAGAACCGGAATCTGCTATTCTATCCATTGAACTACGGATGCAGGGTGGCAAAAATATCAAATTTAAATGAGAAATCACGATTTCGAACACCATTTTCATTAGTTTTGCGTTTATGCCGAATATGAAACTCATTTTATGTTTTATCTGCTCTGTTGGATTATGGCTGAATCTAAGTGCCCAGTTGGTTCCTACATTCAGCTGGTC
>JAEZEQ010000043.1 GCA_023432985.1 Bacteroidota bacterium
TGTATAAAGGATAAACTGAATAAAAAGCCGATACAACAAGCCAAAAAGCCGGCCAACATAAATACGATCGAAACAATCAGTATACCCAATACCAACCATACTTTTTTGGAAACTATAGAGAAACTAATACGTAAGCTTTCGATAAAACTCGCATCTCCAAAACACATTAAGGGTAATGCAAAAAAGAAAAATATGCTCACCAAAAAGGAGATAACTCCGCCTAAAATATTGAATGAAGAATGAACATATAGGGCCAAAACAGAAAATAATGCCGATATCAATGCAGTTAGTAAAACAAAAGCAATAATTTTTCCCAAATAAGGCATGCGGAAATAATAAAAAGCATCATTTATTTTTATTTCCTGACCTTTCCAATAATTATATGCCATACGCATAATTCCCACATTAATGGGTGCAAATAGCAAATTCGCTCCTATGCCAATCAACGCCGACTTTAAGGTGAAGTCCGCACTTCCTTGTAATCCTTCGAAAAAAGCCGGATTGCTTTGCGCCACGCTTATCATTTCCTCGAATGTCATCCCATACAAAAAGGGCAAATAAACAGCCAGTAAGGGCAAAAATATAAAGGCCACCAACAAGAAAACAAGAGCCGCTTTAAGGGTTATTTTCTTCCAGGATTGCCATGCAAAATCGAGCACTTGCTCAAACTCTATATGTATTTTTTCTCGTTTTAATCTCTCTAAGTTTTGTTGTAATTGTGCATTCATAGTCTTAGGTTTTTAGGTTTATTTATTTTTTATCGATTAGATTAATATCGTCTTCTACAACATAGGAATTAGGAAAATCGGGTTGAACATTTTTCCAGAATAGTGCCGCTTCGAATTTGGTACTGAAGTCGCCCACACGTACCTTGAAATTTGGCGGATCCCACAATAGATACACTTTGGGGTTATTGTTGTATTTCTTTGTATAGGCATTTTTAACGGCTTGGGCCCGATCTTGACTGCCCTGACCACTCTCGGCTACCAATTGCACCCGAAAGCCTCTAACTTTCGTATCTCCACTCTGAAAACCAAGACTGAATTGATCGGCCGATTCTAAGTCGCGCATTTCGTTCCGACCTAATCCACTTCGTTCATACTTATTATCCGTTTGTGCCTGCAAAGCCATACTCAAAACGAATAGGCTACTTAAGGCTAAAATAAATCGCATTTTTCTCATTTTCTTTACAAATATAATGGGCTTTTTAAGTCTATCAAAAAAAAATAGCTACGGGCTCGACTACAGGCTCAGGCCAAGAAATAACATAACGGCATTTCAGAGAAATCGTTATCCCGATTTCAATTATTTGTGAAAATCTTATAAAAAATGTAGGTTTGCACAAACTATCAGGCGCGTGCACGAAGGAATTGTAATTATACCCACCTACAACGAAAAAGAGAATATCGAAAAGATGGTTCGCAAGGTTATGTCGCTTCCCGAACCATTCGACTTATTGATTGTAGACGACGGTTCGCCCGATGGAACGGGAGAAATCGTAAAAAAACTCATGCCCGAATTTCCCGATCGCTTGCATCTTTTAGAAAGAAAAGGGAAAGGCGGATTGGGCACGGCTTATATAGCCGGATTCCGACATGTCTTAGCCCGGGATTATGAATATATTTTCGAAATGGATTGCGACTTTTCGCATAATCCGGACGATTTGATAAAACTCTATCATGCTTGCAAATCCGATGGTGCCGACCTGGCCATAGGCTCCCGTTATGTCACCGGCGTGAATGTGGTGAACTGGCCCATAGGACGGGTTCTGCTCTCTTATTATGCATCGGTATATGTACGCTTTATAACCCGTATGCCCGTTAGAGATGCAACGGCCGGATTCAAATGCTATACCCGAAAGGTCCTCGAAACAATCAATCTCGACAAAATCAAATTTAAAGGCTATGCCTTCCAAATAGAAATGAAATTCTCGGCATTTACACTCGGATTCAAATTAAAAGAAGTACCCATTATTTTCACCGAAAGACAAGAAGGCACTTCTAAAATGAGCGGAAGTATTGTCAGAGAAGCCGCTTTGGGCGTAATCGACATGAAATTCAGAGCCCTCTTCGGAAAAATCAAACCCATTTTAAAAGACTGAATAAAGCATTATTCTAATTTTTTATATAATTTGTTGACGATTAATTTAACCAAGCTGCCAAGCATACAAATGCAGAAGAAATGATAAAAGGATTAATTGAAGGGTTTGGATCTTATGCGCTGGTCATTACCAGAAGTTTCAAAAAACCGGATAATTTCAGATATTTTCGCAAACTTATCGTGGAAGAAATTCAGGTTATTGGAATCAATTCCCTACCGCTGATTTCTATTGTTTCTGTTTTTATGGGTGCCGTTATTTCGCTTCAGTTTTCTAATAATACCGATACGCCCCTTATCCCCGATTATACGGTGGGATTCGCCTCCCGACAGTCTATTATTTACGAATTTTCTACCACCATTATTGCCCTAATCCTCTGCGGAAAAGTGGGATCAAATATCGCATCACAAGTGGGATCTATGCGTATATCCGAACAAGTAGATGCACTCGAGGTAATGGGAATTAACTCTGCCAGTTTTCTCATTTTACCCAAAATTCTGGGCTTTGTTTTTATTATGCCTTTTATGGTTCTTATCAGCATGTGCCTCTCTATTTCAGGTGCCTATTTCGCTGTTGTTCCCAATGGGATGATTTCTCATGAAGATTTTATTTTCGGATTACAACTCGATTTCGACCCCTATGACCTAACTTATGCGCTTACTAAAACCGTTGTTTTTGCATTTCTCATCAGCTCTATCTCTGCATTCCAGGGCTATGCCACCAGCGGAGGCTCGAACGAAGTTGGAAGACGAAGTACGAATGCCGTGGTTTATAGCATTTTTGCCGTATTGTTGTCGAACCTCATTATAACCAGCCTCATGTTATTATGATTGAAGTAAAGAATATTATAAAAGGATTCGACGGAAGACCCGTACTTAAGGATATTTCTTGCAACTTCGAACCCGGAGTGGTAAACCTGGTCATTGGCCGAAGCGGTTCGGGTAAAACCGTTTTTCTCAAATGTCTGATCGGACTTATGGAACCGGATTCCGGAGAAGTTATTTACGACGGAAGATCTTTTACCAAAGGCGATGAAAAAATACGCATGAGCATACGACGCGATATGGGCAAGGTATTTCAAATGGGCGCCTTGTTCGACAGTATGACCGTGGCCGAAAATGTGGCATTCCCCCTCGAAATGTTTTCCGATTTATCTGCCGCCGAAAAGAAAGATCGTGTGCATTTTTGCCTCGAAAAAGTAAACCTCGAACATGCCCTCTCCCTATTCCCTTCCGAAATATCGGGTGGTATGAAAAAAAGAACCGCCATTGCGCGGGCCATAGCCCTAAACCCTAAATACCTCTTTTGCGATGAACCCAATTCGGGACTCGATCCCGAAACAGCTATAGTAATCGACCGATTATTGTACGAACTCACGCATGAATTTAATATGACTACGGTTATCGTTTCGCATGATATGAACTCTGTGGTCGAAATCGGCGAAAATGTGATTTATCTGCATCACGGCGAAAATGTTTGGCAAGGAGCAGGTAAAGATATTTTCAAAAGCGACAATGCCTATTTGAAAGATTTTGTACTGGCTTCAGAACTCATGAAAAAATTAGCCAAAATTCACGGCTAAGCCATAGGCTACTCCTTCTCTTTTTTTATTTTTAATCCCAAAAACTACTATGTGTATGAGTCGGATTATGCTCTTTTTTATTTTCATTTTATTTGCTTCTCATCTGAATGGACAAGAGTCGGCATACCACGATTCGCTGCGCATATATCAACAAAAAGAAAGAAAATTTTACCTGTCGAAATTATCTCCTTTTAATAAAGCTGAAAAAAAACTTTTCCGAAAATCGAGTTATTACCCCATAGATACAAACTACTGTATTTGGGCCGATTTCAGCATTATCCCCAATCCCGACAGCATCATTTTCCCAACCAGCAGTCAGCGCATGGTTACTTATCTCAAATATGCCCAAATCCGATTTCGTCTGCAAAATCAATGGCATGTTTTATTTGTCTATAAAAGCCCAAACGCACAAGACGAGGATGCACTTTTTCTACCCTTTCAAGATGCGGGAAATGGGAAAAATACTTATGGCGGAGGACGCTATCTGGATCTGAATATGCCTGCCGATAATTCCAAAATCAGGGTCGATTTCAACAGAGCCTATCATCCATACTGCGCATACAGCAACCGTTTCAGCTGCCCCATCGTGCCGGTGGAAAACAAATTACCGGTCGAAATCCGTGCCGGCGCCAAATTAAAATAAGAATTAATCCGCTTTCACAAAACGGCCAAAGCGTATGCTTCCGTCCTCTGTTTCTGCCTTAATCAGATAAGTACCCGCTTTCAAAAAGGAAATGGAAACGCGATTTACTTGCTTTTGTGTGGATAATATTTTGCCGTTCATATCCATAATTTCTATAGAAAGGAGCGGACTCTTACTTTGAACGGAAATTTCGTGTGTAGCCGGATTGGGATACAATTGTATAGCCACATCACCGCTGTTTTCCAAAGAGGCATTTTCTATATCGAATATGGGAAAAATCGCCAAATCTATATCCAAGCCCCAGGCATTTTCTATAGTATTCCATTTGTCTAACCACAATTCCCAGCTCATATCTTTGGCTTGGGTTTCGCCGTTCGAACTGCTGTATAAAGCAATACTATCCGAAGGATGCATCAAGCCCATATCAAAACCAAGATAAAAGGAAGAGGCAATCAATTCGGGATTGGGGAAATTCCACACCAACATAGCATTGCTTAATTGCGTATCAACGGGAACATTATTTAATAAAATTGTATCGGAAATCACTAGTGTTCCGGGTACAAATACATAGGAACCGGCCACTAGTTGTACCGAGTCGCGACGATAATATTTCAAAACAATCGAAGAAGTATCTCCGCCCGTAGTTTTCACCTTTTTTCCGAACCAAAATATGGCACCGGTCAGATACGAGGAAGCCCCCGGCGTAAATTGCTGCGCTTTGGCTTTATCTCCGTATCCGTTACTGCCCGTAACATATCCGCCTGTATCGTCGGGTACACTGTAGATAACCGGATTGTAATTTTCGAAGCCATTGTATACAGTGTCGTATAATGCTTTTTGTATGGGACCGATCGGATTTCCGCTAATATGCACGGAACCCGGATTTTTCTGTGCGTTGATCTGAAGCAAACACAGGCTTACGAAAATACTGGAGAAAAAATATTTCATTTAAAATTTACTGATTTTAATTAGGTCAAAAGTATGAAGGTTTTTCACTTTAAGAAAATAAATCCCAACCGGAACTTGATGCATATCTACATATAAGCCCTTACCAGCCGATTGCAGACGTCCCGTAGCGTCGTATAATTCCCATTTTTCAACCGGAAAAGCAGCTTGTATAAATCCGCCTTCCCGAACCGGATTCGGGTAAAACAACAGAGATTTGGCATCCTCAAATATGGGCTGATCGAGCGTACCAACGCTGACATAGAGAGATGCGCTCCAATTTTGAATGGGACTAAATCCGTCTGCCAGACTATCTTGTCCGGGCAAAGCATCACATTCCTGAAAAATATCACCACCGGCTGAAGTTGGCAGCAATTCGTTATACATATTATAAAAGGCGTATGAATTGGGATAAAAAGGACTTTGTGCAATCTTGTCATCGGTTCCGCATAAGCCCTGGGTCGGATATCCGGCGCCCAACAAAAGGGTATCGTTTACTGCCCCTACAAATCGTATGCGTATGGCAACCGGCACACCACCCGTATACCATGTCCCCGGCCTGAGGCGCACCCTATAGGCCGTATCGAGAGTGTTGCCCGGAAATAAAGGACCGGTAAAAGAAAGCGTATCCCTGGAAAAAACCGAACTCGTAGGATGCCAGGAAGCGTCGGTATGTGCGAACTCGAGTATGATTTTATTTTCCGTTCCCGAGAGATTTTTATGGGCTGCCAAAAGGTCTATACTATCGAGCCTAACCCCATTGATATAAGAAATGGCATAAGCCTGATTCGAGCCAAAAATGGGAAAAGTATCGGGGCGAATTACCGCATAGGCAAATGCTCCCGAAGCCGTATCGTTCAATGGCCAAAATGCTCTTGTGTATTGTGCACTGCCCACCAGTTGTTCATTTTCCCGGTCTAAATCCACAACAAACTCGTCAAATCCCGATTTGTTAAGCGTTTCAGTCTTCTCGTAAAATGGGAAAAATGCTGCAGGACGGGCGTTATACACCTGTGCAGGGAGATTAAACACCCAGCTTAGTAAAACTATACAAATAAAGCTCTTGCGCATGACGGGTACAAATGTAACATAAATCTCCATTTGGGAGGCAGGCTGAAAAACGAGAAAAATCGGCATTTATTTTAGCCTGAAAAGAAAAAAGCTGTCCCTACTCTTAGAGACAGCTTTAGAAAAAATATAATTCTGCTGATTATGCCTCGACCATATCGGCGATATAAGCCTCGAGCGGCACGCAGGTACAAATCAGATTACGGTCGCCATAGGCTTCGTTGACACGGGCAACGGAAGGCCAAAACTTATCGGTACGCAGGCGTTTCACAGGGAAAGCAGCCTTTTCCCGGGAATAAGGTTTATCCCACGCATCCGACACAACAGTTGCGCAAGTATGCGGTGCATTTTTAAGTACGTTTTGTACTTTATCGGCTTTCTCCATTTCAATTTCGCGAATTTCTTCACGGATAGCAATCATCGTTTCAATAAAGCGATCCAATTCGGTCTTACTTTCACTTTCTGTTGGCTCAATCATCAAAGTTCCGGCAACAGGGAAAGAAACGGTAGGCGCATGATATCCGTAGTCCATCAATCTTTTGGCAATATCGGCCACTTCAATACCGGCGCTGCGTTTAAATTCGCGGCAATCGGCAATAAACTCATGTGCAACACGACCGTTATCGGCTGTATAAAGAGCCGGATAAAAATCCTTTAATTTTTCTTTCAAATAATTGGCATTCAATATCGCATATTGGGTACTTTCTTTCAGACCTTCGGCACCCAACATTTTAATATAGGCATAGGAAATAAGCAAAATCAACGCACTTCCATAAGCAGCTGCTGAAACGGCGGTTTCGCCATCTCCGTTGTTGACATAGGCATGTCCGGGCAAATGCGGAGCGAGGTGTTTGCGCACACCGATGGGACCCATGCCCGGGCCACCGCCTCCGTGTGGAATAGCGAAGGTTTTATGCAAATTGAGGTGACAAACATCGGCGCCAATATTACCGGGAGAGGTTAATCCCACCTGTGCATTCATATTCGCACCATCCATATATACTTGTCCGCCCACGGCATGTATCATATCGGTAATTTCCCGTATACGTTCTTCATATACACCGTGCGTAGAAGGATAAGTAACCATCAAACAAGCGACCTTATCGCCATATAAATCGCAATTTCTTTTCAGGTCATCCACGTCAATATTTCCCAATTGATCGCATTTCACAACCACTACCGAGAGTCCGGCCATCACAGCCGAAGCCGGATTGGTACCATGAGCTGATGAAGGAATAAGAGCTATACTGCGTTGGGTTTCTCCTTTGGCTTTGAAATAATTTCGTATAGCCATCAAGCCCGCATACTCGCCTTGTGCACCCGAATTGGGTTGAAGAGAAACGGCATCAAATCCGGTTATTTCGCATAAATCGGCCGATAATTCCTCAATAATTTCCATATAGCCTTGCACCTGATCTTTGGGCGCAAATGGATGTATGCCGGCAAATTCCGGACGCGAAAGTGGAATCAATTCGGTTGCGGCATTCAGTTTCATCGTACAAGAGCCTAAAGCAATCATACTATAATTCAACCCAATATCCTTTCTTTCCAGGCGGTTGATATAACGCATCAATTCGGTTTCGCTATGGAAACTATTGAATACTTTTTGTTGCAAAAATGCACTTTTACGTTTTAATTTTTCGGGATAAAAATCGGATAAAACTTCCGGTTTCACCGCCTCTTTATTCAGCACTTCGGCAAAAATTCCGATTACCTTATGTGCATCTTCCATAGTGGTGAGTTCGTCACAGCTTATCCCAACCCAATTTTCTTTACCATAAAAGAAGTTACAGCCTTGTTTTTCGGCTTCTTTTCTCAATTTATCGCGCAATGCCGTATCGGCTTTCACAAAAACGGTATCGAAGAAAGCTTTATCGAGCACTTCGGCACCCAGAGCACGTAGTCCGACAAAAATAACAGATGCGGTTTCATGAATATTCGAAGCAATGTCTTTCAATCGTTGCGGACCGTGATAAACGGCATACATAGCTGCCATATTGGCCAAAAGGGCTTGGGCTGTACAAATATTTGAAGTTGCTTTATCGCGTTTGATATGTTGCTCGCGGGTTTGCAAGGCCATACGTAAAGCCGGATTTCCGTGTGCATCTACGGTAACACCGATAATACGACCGGGCAATTGTCTTTTGAATTCCTCTTTGGTACAGAAAAAAGCAGCATGCGGACCTCCAAATCCCATCGGTACGCCAAAACGTTGAGCCGAACCAAATGCGATATCAGCCCCCCATTCTCCGGGAGGAGTCAGCAAAGTTAGCGCCATTAAATCCGTAGCTACGGCTACTTTAATTCCCTGGGCGTGACATTTTTCTACAAATAAACGATAATCTTCAACCGTACCCATAGCATTAGGATACTGCACCAAAGCACCGAAGAAATCGGAATCAAAAACAAAAGTTTCCGGATCTCCGCATACAATTTCAATATCCAAAGGTTCGGCGCGGGTAAGCAATACCGAAAGCGTTTGTGCATATACCGTATCGGCAACGAAAAAGCGGCGGGCATTCTGATTTGCTCCGGAGCGGTTATTAAAAAAAACATTCATTGCCTCGGCAGCAGCCGTTGCTTCGTCGAGCAAAGAGGCATTGGCCAGGGGCAATCCCGTAAGGTCAATAGCAATAGTCTGAAAATTGAGTAAGCTCTCCATACGACCCTGAGAAATCTCGGCCTGATAAGGAGTGTATGCGGTGTACCAATAGGGACTCTCGAATACATTACGCATGATTACAGAGGGCACAAAAGTGCCATAATAACCTTGACCTACAAAAGAGCTAAATACCTTATTTTTAGAAGCCTTTTCCTGAATCATATCCAGGTATTCTCTTTCACTGAGAGCCTGCTTCAAATTCAATCCTTTCTGAAGGCGAATAGAAGCGGGGACTACTTCCGAAATTAATTGGTTCATATCAGAAGCTCCGATGACTTCCAGCATTTCTGCTGTTTCTGCAGCAGACGGACCTACATGCCTAGAGGCAAACAATTCCTTTTTCATTAATTTGCTTTAAAAAAACAGGCAAATGTACTTAAATTTAACCTCATTCCTAAATTCGTATCAGAATTTACCTTCGCTCCAAATTTGCCCTTTTTTAAATTCATATTTTCATTTTCAACGGGGATTTTGTTCCTTTGACTTTATGCTAAAACGAAAACACCTTATCGCATTTACCCTGCTGACGCTCTCTCCATTCAGCTTTAGTCAGTCCGGCATACAACCATGGAAAAAACCATTTATTGCATCCGAAAAAATGGAAGTAAAAGACGATTTTCTTCATTACGAAAACAAAAAAGGGAAAAGTAAAAAAATAGCCCTTTCGCGTATAGAGAAATATCAAATAGGCACACAAACATATTATCCCAACGATTATGCTTTTTTTCTAAACGGGAAATTGAAAAAAGGACAATTCGCAGGTACAGACGATAGTTTGAAATTCGCCTTTAAAAGGCCCTCCGGTAAAATAAAAAAATGGGACAGAGGTCGGATTTTTTCATACCGTAAAAATGGGAAAGAACAAATTGTTTTCAGAACCTATATTACAGCCGAAGACTCCCTTTCTGTTGAAGCTGCTCGTGCATACGCCGAGGGCGGATTAGACGCAACACGGTATTATCGAAAGCCCTACGGAGCCATTGCCAATTTCTTTGTTGGTGCAGCCGGGGGATATTTTCTGGGACCATACGGCATTATTGCACCGGGAGTATACACGGGTGTAGAAGGTGCTATACCCCTCTATTTAAAAGGGAAAAAAGTAGAAGCTTATACCAAAGGACGATTGCAAACGGACTCCTATTATCGACAAGGCTTTATCAATAAAGTAAAAAAACGAAAAGCATTGATGTCGGGCCTGGGGGGACTGAGCGGATTTATAGTGGGATTTGGCGTACTGGAATACATGAAAGCAAAATAATGAACATAATAAAAGGCATTCTATACAGCAATGTCTGGATTGCAGGAGCCGGACTTTCCCTAGCCTGGTTTTTGCAAAATGCAATCGGAAAAGAATTGCCTCCTATAGGAGCACTCTTCATATTTGCATGTCTTTTTGCAGCCTACACCTTATTGCGCATTTGGCAAAGTAAAACATTTGAAGTTTCGCCCAAAGATGAAAAATCCCAATTTATACGCAAACATAAAGACGCACTTCAACAATCCGCGATTATAGCTATTGGCACTGCACTTTTATGCCTATTCTTCATGCCCGGCCGCCTCTTCCTGGCCGCCATTCCGCCCGCCTTGGTAACCCTGCTTTATTTTTCACCTCAAATCGGGAAATATCAATTCGTTCAACTCAAAAACAAAGCCTATCTAAAGGCCTTACTCGTGGCGTTGAACTGGGCCTATTTCTTACTTATATTTCCCTTAATCCTCACCGATGAAAGCCGGATTTTTGACCTGTATACGCTGGTGTATTTTCTTGTTATTGCCTTATATATATGGACCCTGACCCTGATATTCGACATACGCGATGCCAAACAGGATAAAGAAAGAGATATTAAAACATGGTATGGGTTGCTGGGTTTGGCAAAAATGAAAAAGATTTGTTATGCCGCTTTTGTCCTTTCGCTATGCTTAATGTGGATTTTATATTTTTCACAGTATA